>NZ_AZUY01000001.1 GCF_000513935.1 Mesorhizobium sp. WSM3626
TCCCTTCTCCCCTTGTGGGAGAAGGTGGATCGGCGCGCAGCGCCGAGACGGATGAGGGGTGTGTGACGGAATGAGGCGTTTGCGTTCCCTGGAACACCCCTCATCCGACCTCGCTTCGCGAGGCCACCTTCTCCCACAAGGGGAGAAGGAAGAAGGGCGCGTCGATGTCCACTCATCATTGCCGCCTCCTCATCGTAATAAACGCGCCGAACATCACCACGGCGACCATGATCAGGCCTTCGATGATGGCGGTGACGTTGGGGTCGATGGCGAGCAAGGTGAGATCGGTGCGCACCAGGCGCAGCACGAAGACGGCGACGATGGGGCCGAGCAGGCCGCCCTTGCCGCCGCCGAGCGCCACGCCGCCCAGCACGACCGCGGCGACGCTGGCGAGCAGATAGGGGCCGGGGATGGGCGCGCCGATGCCGGTGCTCATGGTCAGCGCCAGCCCGCCCATGGCGGCGAAGAGGCCGGACAGCGCGTAGGCGATGATGCGTGTGCGGGCGACAGGCACGCCGCTGCGGAACGCCGCCAGTTCGCTCGAGCCGATGGCGTAGATGGAAAGGCCGAGGCGCGAGCGCCGGAGCGGGATCCAGATCACGCAGAGGCAGACGACCAGCACCACCAGCGCCTTGGGCAGCCAGGCATCGATGGTATCAGGCAGGCCCGGTATCGGCACGGTGCCCGAGATCAGCGCCATCAGCCATTCGGCCGCCGCGCCGCCCGGCGCGCCGAGCACCAGAAGGGCGGCGCCCTGCAGCACGAACAGCATGGCGAGTGTGACGACAATGTCGGGCACGCGGGTGACGACGATGAGCAGGCCGTTGAGCGCGCCCAGCACAAAACCCATGGCGAGCACGAAGGGCACCACGAACAGGGCGTATTCCTCCGAGGCGCCGTTCATCATCGAGGCGGCGGTGACGCTGGTCAGCGCCATCATGGCGGCGACCGAGAGGTCGATGCCGCCGGCGATGACGACAACGGTCTGCGCGGCGACGGCAAAGGCGTAGGGTAGCACGGCCCGCGCCAGCGAGCCGAAATCGCCGCTGCCATAGCCGGGCTGGATCAGTTTTGTCGCGATGAACAGAACGATCAGCAGGGTAAACAGGCCTGTTACCCAGCCCTGGCGGCGCAGGAAATGGCTCATGGCGTCGCCCCCGGCGCATCGGAGGTGTTGGCGGTGGGATCGGCCAAAATGCCGATATCGGCCTTGGCGCCGCGCGGCAGGCCGTAGGCGGCGCGCATCAGTGCCGGTTCATCCGCTTCCTCGACAGGGAAGACATCGACGAGGCGGCCGCCGAAGATGACGATGACGCGGTCGCAGACGCGCTGTACCTCTTCGAGTTCGGAGGTGTAGAACAGCACCGACTTGCCATTGCCGGCGAGCTCGCGCAGCAGCTTATAGATCTCCTGCTTGGTGCCGACATCGATGCCGCGTGTCGGGTCGAAGCACAGGATGGTGCGGGCATCCGCCGCGATCCAGCGGGCGATGGTCACCTTCTGCTGGTTGCCGCCGGAGAGGCGCTGCACCTCGCCCTGGGCGCGAGTATCGATCTGCAGGCGCTGGATGGCGCTCTGGACCGTGGCGCGCTCCTTGCGCATGGCAATTGGTCCCCAGTTGCGCAGGGCGGCGCTGAAGGGGAGCGCAATGTTCTCGCGCACCGAGCGCTGCATGGCGAGCGCCTCGGACCGGTCGCCCGGCACATAGGCGATCCCCGATCGGATGGCGTCGATGGGGTGGGCGAATTTCATCGGCTGGCCATCGACCTCGATCGTGCCGCCCGACGGTCTGATCGAACCGGCAAGAGCGGCGAACAGCTCGTCCTGGCCCTGGCCTTCCAGCGCCACCACGCCGGCGACCTCGCCATCCCCGAGATCGAAGGAGACGTCGCTGAGCTTGGTGCCGACGCGCAGGTTGCGTATGGCGATGCGCGGGCGGGCAGGGGGGCGGGCCTTTTCGCTGGCGCTGCGGCCGGCGACATGGGTCTTGAGAATGCGGCTGCCGAGCATCAGCTCGACGATCTTTTCTTCCACGCCCGGCACGATGTCGACGACGCCGACGGTTGCGCCGTCGCGCAGCACCGTGGCGCGGTCGCAGAGCGCGGCGATCTCGACAAAGCGATGCGAGATGAAGATCACGGCGCGGCCGGCGTCGCCCTGGCGGCGCACCACCTCCAGCACTTTTTCGGCGAGGTTGGCGGGCAGTGCCGCCGTCATCTCGTCGAGCAGCAGCACGTCGGGCTCTACGGCCAGCGCACGGGCAAGGTCCAGCACGCGCAGCACGGCCAGCGGAATGTCACGCGCGGTGTCACGCAGGTCGAGGTCGGGAATGCCGAGCTCGCGCACCCAGGCGCGGAACGGCTCGACCGGCGTGCCGGTCAGCCGCAGATTGGACAGCACGTCGAGATCGGGGATCAGCGACGGCTCCTGGTAGACGGGCAACAGCCCGGCGCGCCGCGCGGCGGCGGGCGAGCGTATGTCGCGTGCTTCGCCACGGATCAGGATGCTGCCGGCATTGGCTGATATGGCGCCGGTCAGGATCTTCACCAGCGTCGACTTGCCGGCGCCATTGGCGCCCATCAAGGCGTGCACCTCGCCCGGCAGGACGGAGAGCGACGCGTTGCGCAAGGCGGCAACCGCGCCGTAATTCTTGGCGACGCCCGTGGCGTCGAGGAGGAGATTGGTCAAATCGTGTGGTTCTCGATGAAGCTGTTCAGATGTTTGAAGGAGCTCAATTGCTTTGACAGGTTGGCACTCTACGAGGCCCCCCTCTGTCCTGCCGGACATCTCCCCCTCAAGGGGGGAGATTGGCAGTCGTTTCGACTTTCGCCAACTTTCAACGTTGCAAGACGAGAGCCGGCGCCGGAATTGTCAATCTCCCCCCTTGAGGGGGAGATGTCCGGCAGGACAGAGGGGGGCGACGTAGAACGCCGACCTTCGCATGACGAGGAGGCGACCCGCCGTCCTCGTCATGTAATTCAAACCCGGCTTACTCCCCCGGGCCCTTGCAGGCGACGATCTGGTCCTTGGTGTAAGTCGTCCAGTCCGGGATCGAGATCGAGACCGGCCATTCCGGGCTGAGCGACGGGTCGGCGGCGGCCTTCAGCTTGGCCTTGCCTTCGTCGGTGGCGTTGTCCCACAGCTGCGGGTCGACCAGCACGGTCTGCTGGGCCGGTTTCTTGCCGTCGAGGATCTGCAGGGCGAGCGTCACACCGGCGCCGCCGATCGAGCCGGGGTTGGTTACGGCAGCGCCGACGAGGCCCTTGACCGAGCTCAGCTGGCCGACGAAACCGGCATTGTCGGCGCCGACGACCGGCACCAGCGGCGCCTGCGATTCGACCAGCGCGTCGACGATGACGTTGTCGATGCCCGACGTCCACACGCCGTTGAACGGCGTGCCGGTGGCCAGGAACGACAGCATCTGCTGCTTGGCCTGGTCCTGCTGCCAGCCGGTGAAGACTTCCTGCGCGACCTTCACGTCGGGGAATTCGGCCAGCGCCTTCTTGAAGCCTTTGTCGCGATCGCTATCGGCGGACGCACCGGCCGCACCGCGCATATAAAACACCTCGCCCTTGCCGCCCATCTGGCCGAACAGCCATTTGGCGCCGAGATAGGCATATTGTTCCTGGTTGTTGGAAATGATGTAGGCCGACGGTTCGGTGACCGCCTGGTCGACGGCGACGACGACGATGCCGGCCTTGGTGGCTTCTTCCAGGCCGGCCTTGATGCCGGCCGGATCGGCGGGGTTGACGACGATGGCGTCGACCTTGGCGCTGATCAGGTTGCGAATGTCTTCCAGCTGGCCGGCGGCATCGGTGTTGCGGTGGGCGATGTTGAGCTTGGTCACTTCGCCGGAGGCGAGCGCCTGCGCCTTCATGGCGCACACCATCTCTTCGCGCCAGCCATTGCCCTGCACGGTGTTGGAAATGCCGATCGTGTATTTGCCGGCGGCGGACGACACACCCACCGAGGCCAGCAGGGCCGCGCTGGCAAGCAGCGGGACCATGGTCAGATATTTCTTCATTTCAGTCTTCCTCCACATTTGTTTTTCAGTTCAGTTTTAATCCGTTAAGCCGCGCCACTCACAAACAGAGTCAAGTGGCCCGCCATGCCATCACTTGACGAAGGGACGCAGCACGTCGCGGGCGAGCAGAAAGCCCCGCTTCACCTGATCGTCGCTGCCTTCAAATCGCCTGTCCTCGTGTTCGATGATGACCGATCCGTCATAGCCGGCGCGATAGAGGCCGGAGAAGAAGCCGCTCCAGTCGACATCGCCCAGCCCCGGCATGCGCGGCACCTGCCAGCCTATCCCGGACGAAAGGATTCCGCGCTCGTACAAACCATCATGATCAATCATCAGGTCCTTGGCGTGGACATGGAGCATGTAGGCGCCGAATTCCCTGATGAAGCGGGCCTGGTCGATCATCTGCCAGACCAGGTGCGACGGATCGAAATTCATGCCGACATCGCCGCCCCAGCTCTCCAGGATGCGGCGCCAGACCTGCGGCGAGTAGGCGATGTTGTGCCCGCCCGGCCATTCGTCATAGCTGAAGATCATCGGGCAGTTCTCGAAAGCGAGTTTTATCCCGTGGTCGCGCGCATGAGCGACGATTTCAGGCCAGACTTTCAGCGCGTCCTGCCAGTTGACGTCGACGGTCTTGGACGCATCGCCGCCGCAGAAGGTGTTGACCAAGGGAACGCCCATATTGGCGGCCAGTACGATGACATTTTTCAGATGGCCGATGACCGCCTCGCGGTGCGCGGCATCGGGATGCAGCGGGTTGGGATAATAGCCGAGGCCGGAGATGGACATGTTCTTTTCTGCCAGCGCGGCGGCAATCTCTTTTGCCTGCGAGGCCGACGTGCCGGCAGCGTCGATGTGGCTGGTCCCGGCATAGCGGCGGGTCGCGCCGGAGGTTTTCGGCCAGCAGGCGATTTCCAAGGCCTCGAAGCCGACGGAGCTTGCCCAGCCGGCGACCTCGCCAAGCGGCGTCTCCGCGAACGGTGCGGTGAGCAGTCCAAGTTTCATTATGCCTCCCCTGACCGCGAACCCGCGATCGATGCCTATAATGCCGATTGTTTGGATCGCTTCAACCTCGCGACCTCGTCTTGTTCGAGACTGTGACGGACTGCTGCCATCGGATCGTCCGACAGCAGTTCGCCAAGCGCCGAAGTCGCGGCCTGCCGGAACGTCTCGTTTGAGGCAAGGTCGGGATCGAAAATCGTGTCGATGGCCAGGATGGCGGAAGCCAGAGCCGGCGCATCGTTGCCCGTCGCGTCGGCTATTGCCGCGACCTTGCCGGCATAGGGATCCGACACCGGCCAGCGTTTGCCGAAACGGGCCGAGGCCAGGATCAGATAGGCCATCCAGCCGGCGACCGGCACCGACAAAAGGCCGATGCTGGCCGCCTGGTTCAGCCGATCGCGGATCGGGTTGAGCAGGCGCTGGACGATCTTCTGCGAGCCATCGGTGGCGATCTGGTGGTTGCGATGACGGATGGCGGTGTTGCGCAAGCGGCCGAGGCTCTGGTCGACATAAGCCAGCGGCTCCATGCCAGGCACAGGCGTCAGCGTCGGCAGCGTTTCCTCGACCAGCATGCGCCTGACGAAGACCGACAGCAGCGGGTCGGCGATGGCATCGAATGTGTGTTCGAGGCCAGCCAGTACGCCGAGCGTGGCGAGCGTCGTCTGCGCGCCGTTCAGCACCCGCATCTTGAGATGCTCGAAGGGCGTGACATCGTCGACGAAAGTCGCGCCGGCCAGGTCCCAGCGGGGCACGCGGCCGGCGAACTTTTTCTCGATCACCCATTGCCGGAACGGTTCGCCGACGGCGACGGCGGCATCGCGGTAGCCGAACCACTGTTCGACGCTATCGAGGTCGTCCCGCGTCACCGCCGGCGCGATGCGGTCGACCATGGCTGAAGGGAAGGTGGCGTTGGCGGCGACCCAGTCGGTCAGACCATTGTCGCGCCGTTCGGCAAAGCTCCGCACGACATTTTCCAGGATGACGCCGTTGGTCGGAATGTTGTCGCAGGAGAGCAGTGTCAGCTTCCGGCCATGCGTGGCCCGGCGCATCTCCAGCGCCCGTGTGAGGATGCCGGGCACGCTGCGCGGTGTGTCCGGGTTGGCGAGGTCATGGACGATGTCGGGATGGCCGAGGTCGAGTTCACCGCTCGATGGGATGTGGCAATAGCCTTTTTCCGTCACCGTCATCGTCACCAGTTCGATGTCGGGCGAGGCGAGCGCGGTAAGCGCCGGTGCGGCGCTGTCCTGGCTGTCGATCACCTTCACGATGCTGCCAATGACGCGTGCCTCGACATAGCCGTTCTCGCGGATCAGCCTGGTGTAGAGGCCGCCTTGCCGGCCGAGCGTGTCGGCGAGGGTGGGCGGGCGGATGTTGATGCCGACAATGCCCCAGCGGTCGAATTGCAACGACAAGAGGTCGTCGGTGTATTCGGCCTGATGGCAGCGGTGGAAGGCGCCGACGCCAAGATGCGCCATGCCCGGAGCCAGCGACGCGCGGTCAAAGGATGGTATGCGCACGGCGGCGNGAAGCCGCTCCAGCAGCCCAGGGTCAAGTGTTTCGATGGCATTCACCGGTTCGCCCCGATCACCGACTGCTCCTGGTCGATCACCGCACCGGTCATCGGCCCGGCCGCGTCGGAAAGCAGGAAGACGGCGAGGTTGGCGATATCCTCCGGCCTGAGCAGCCGGCCAAAGGGCTGCGCGGCATTGGCGGCGTCGAGCCAGCCCGGGCCGTTGCCCAGCGTCTCGGCCTGCATGATGCGTTCGGCCGGCGTGTCGGTCCAGCCGACATTGATGCCGTTGACGCGGATGCGGTCGAAGCGGTGGGCGTTGGCGGCATTCTTGGTCAGCGTCGCCAGCGCGCCCTTGGTGGCGGAATAGACGGCAAGCTCCGGCGAGCCGCAATGGGCGTTGATCGACAGGATGTTGACGATCGCCCCGCTTTGGCCGCGCTTCTTCATGTCGGCGATCGCGGCCTGCATCAGGAAGAAGGGTGCGCGCGCATTGACCGCGAACAGCGCCGCCCAGTCGTCCAACGACGCGTCGAGAAACGAGGCGCGGTCGGTCAGACCGGCGGCGTTGACCAGGCCGTCGATGCGGCCGAAGTGGGAAACGCAGAAATCCACCAATCGCGCCGGGGCGGAAGGGTCGGAGAGATCGGCCGGAACGATCACGGTAGGAACGCCCAACCTTGAAATCGCTCCCGCTGCTTCGGCGCCGCGCAGTTTGTCGCGGCCGGTAATCACCAGGCCTTCAGCGCCGGAGCGCGCAGCCGTTTCGGCGATCGCCCGGCCTATGCCTTGCGTGGCTCCGGTGATCAAAATCACCTTGCCGTCGAGCCTGGTCTCCATTCCTCCTCCCGGAACAAAGTTTCTATTTTTTGAAATATGGAACGATAATTCCCGGTAGTCAATTGTGCCAGCAGCGCCTCATGTGCCGCGTCGCGCGGCGACGCCTTGGACCAGCGCCATGCCGACCGCCAGCGATGCCGCCAGCGAGCGGAAACCGGCGAAGTCGGATTCCACCACCTCCAGCCAGCTGTCCGAGAGCCGGATCAGCGGGGAGAAGGTGCTGTCGGTGATGGTGACGATGCGGGCCTTGCGCTCATGCGCCACCGCCACGAGGTCCGGCGTGATCGAATTGTAGGGGCTGAAGGAGACCGCCAGCACCGCATCCTGCCTGCCGATGCAGCCGACCTGGTCGAGCGCGGAGGAGCCGACATTGTCGACCAGCACATTGCGTACGCCTTGCTGCGAAAGCGTCAGCGACAGATAGGTGGTGACGGGGAAGGCGCGCTTGGAGCCGATGACGTAGATCAGGTCCGCTTGTGCCAGCGTCCCTACCATCTTCTCGAAGCTTTCGACATCGAAGCCGCTTTCGATGCGGCCGAGCGAGGCCTGCGAGGCGCCGACCATGCCGTGCAGGAAATGCAGGGCGGCGTTGGGCTCGGCTTCGGCGCGCGGCTCGCCGCGTCCTTCCGGCCAAGATCCCTTGACATGGTCCTTGAACAGGCCCTGGAAATCGGAAAAACCGGAATAACCGAAGATCTGGGCAAAGCGCACCAGCGTCGAGGGCTGGACGCCGGCCTGCGCCGCCACCTGGGCGATGGTGCCGAGCGCCACCTCGCTCGGATGCTGCCACAGGAAGATCGCCACCTGGCGCAGGCGCTTGGGAAAATGCACCGTGCCGGAAGACAGCACGGCGCGCAGCTCCTCATAGTTTCGCGGCTGTATATAGCCAAGCGCCGCCAGGGAACGCCCGCGCTTGCGCGTCGCGGCCTCCTTGGCACTCGATCGTCCGGATGGTTTTCTCGCCCCGCTCATGAATTCAGGCTAGCGCGATACGATCGTTTTACAATATGGAAATTGGAAATCCTGTTCGAAGCGATGTCTTGGAGAGGAATGTAAACGGTTCAAAGTTGGCGCTCTACGAGGCCCCCTCTGTCCGGCAGGACAGAGGGGGCCGCCGTAGAACTCGACGGGGATAGCCAGGAGGAGAAAACATGGTCTACGCAACATCGGATGGATCGACGCGCCAGCGCCTGCGGGTCGGTATGGTCGGCGGCGGCCGCAATGCCTTCATCGGCGCGGTGCACCGGCTGGCCATGCGCCTCGACGACCAGATCGCGCTGGTTGCCGGCGCGCTGTCGTCCGACCCGGACAACGCCGCCGCCTCGGCCGCCGAGATCGGCATCGCGCCGGAGCGCAGCTATGCCGATTACCGCGCCATGGCCAAGGCAGAGGCCGCGCGGCCGGATGGCATCGAGGCGGTCGTCATCGTCACGCCCAACCATCTGCACGCGCCGATCGCCACCGCCTTCCTCGAGGCCGGCATCGACGTGATCTGCGACAAGCCGCTGTCGACGACGCTCGGTGACGCAGAAGCGCTGGTGGCGCTGGCGCGCGCGAAAAAGCGCCGCTTCGTCGTCACGCTCAACAACACCGGCTACGCCATGGTCCGCCAGGCGCGCGAAATGGTGATGGCGGGCGAGCTTGGCCGAATCGTGTCGGTGCATGGCGCCTATATCCAGGACTGGCTGACCAAGCCGATCGACGCCGACGGCCAGAAGCAGGCGGAGTGGCGCACCGATCCGGCAAGGGCAGGGCAGTCGGCGGTGCTGGCCGATATCGGCGTGCACGCCTTCAACCTGGCAAGCTTCATTTCCGGCCGCGAGGCCGAGACGGTGTCGGCCGACCTGTTCACCGCGGTGCCCGGACGCCGGCTCGACGACAACGCCCATGTGTTGGTGCGCTGGACCGGCGGCGCGCGCGGCACGATCCTGGCCAGCCAGACATCGCCCGGCCACTACAACGATCTCTCCGTGCGCATCTATGGCGACAAGGCCGGGCTGGAATGGTCGGGCGCGCGGCCGGAGGAACTGCGCTTTTCCGTCCATGGCGAGGAAACCCGCACGCTGGTGCGCGGCGGCCATGGCTCGACGGCTGAATCCCGCCGCGTGTCGCGCATGCCGGCGGCACACCCGGAGGGCTATATCGAGGCCTTCGCCAATTTCTACCGCGACGCCGCCGATATCATCCGCGCCCACCGTTCTGGTGGCACGGTCGACCCGACGCGCGCGGCGCAGGTGCCCGACGTGATCGATGGCGCGCGCGGCGTGAAGTTCGTCGCCGCCGCGGTGGAGTCGAACGCGGCCGGCGGGGCGTGGACGGCGGCACGGTTTGGGTGAGGTCACTCCAAGCCCAGTCCAGGAATTGGAACGGAATTAGCCGGCGACGGACAACCGGCGAGATAGAACGAATCTTCTCAGTCCGTCGGAATCCAAGGGCTGCCCGAAGGCATAGCCTTGCAGAATGTCGCAGCCAAGCGCTTTAAGCAGTCGGGCGTGCTCCATCGTCTCGACACCCTCCGCTATGATCTCGATGCCGAGGGATTTGCCGATTTCGATGATCGACGACACGACTTGTCTCTGCTGGGGCGAATTCACAATTGGATCGACCAACTGGCGGTCTATCTTCAGGCGGCGAGGCTGCAATTTGAGCAGACTGACGATTGAGGCGTAGCCGGTGCCGAAATCGTCGATTTCGATGTCGATGCCGAGTTGCTTGATCTGCTCGACGTTCCATGTGACCAGGTCATCGTTGTCGTCGAGGAAGATGGATTCGACGAGCTCAAAGGAGAACGTTCCCTTCCTAATGTTGAGATCTCGCAAACTCGCTATGAGTTGCTCATCGTGAAGGCGCCGTGCCGAAACGTTGACTGACACGCGCGGAACGCCAATCTTCTGCGCGGACCATGCTTCGAAATCCAAAAGCGATTGCTGCAGGATTTTCTGGTCTATTATCGAGACGACGTTCAGTTCTTCAGCGGTCTTCAGGAAAACGTCGGGTGTTAGAATGCCCTTCTCAGGGTGGTTCCATCGCGCCAGCGCTTCAACTCCCACGATCTCCCGCGTCCTGGCGCTAAATTGAGGCTGGTAGAATACGATGAATTGATTTCGTTCGAGGCCGGCGAGAATTTCGTCGGCAATTCTTTTCGTGTTGACGATTTCGCTTTGCAACTCGCCGCTGAAGAATTCATGCCGGTTGCGGCCACGTCTCTTTGCCCGGTAGAGGGCGATATCGGCATTCACCAGCAGCTGTCTGGTTTCGGCGCTCGTACCGTCGTCGATTGCAATTCCGACGCTGACGCCAAAACGGCACTGGTGACCGTGGTAATAAACGGGCCTGCGCATCTCTTCGATAATGCGGTCCGCGAGCGCGGCCGCCTGGGCATCGTCATCGTCTATCGTGCAGAGCACGATGAATTCGTCTCCTCCAACCCGAGCGACGAAACCTCGATCGCCGACGTTGGACTTGAGAACGGATGCCGCATGCACCAGCATCGCGTCGCCCGCTGCGTGGCCGAGCGTATCGTTGATGTGCTTGAAGCGGTCCAAATCGACGTGAAGCAGTGCGGCATGGCCGCCGTTCAGCCTGGCCTTTGCCGCGTAATCATCCAGTACCTGGTCCAGGTAGCGCCGATTGGGCAAATCCGTCAGCGAATCGTGCATGGCGACATGTTCCGTGCGCGCCTTGGCAGCTTCGAGTTCCCCATTTTTCGACTCGGCCAGCTGTTTTGCGCGAACCAAATCGGTGTTCAGCATTACATCGGACGTCACGTCCCATTCGGCCCCCACCATTCGTGGCGAATTGTTCGCGGTCTCGTAAAAGATCGCCCTGGACCGGACGTGGCGAATTTCGCCGCCTGGACGAACAACCCGGTATTCCGATGAATATGTGCCTCGTCCGGTCACGGCACTTTCGAAGTCTGTAAGCGCCCGAGGCAGATCGTCGGGATGAATGGCCCCGGCCCAGTCGGAATATCCGCGCTGTCCGCCATCAGCCTCCCTGCCATATATCTCGTTGACGCGATCGTCCCAAGCAAGATGGTTGGTTTCGAGGTCGTGTTCCCAAACGCCGATGGCCGAGGCCTCCAGGGCAAGTTCCAGCCGTCGCGACAGCCGATTCAGTTCCCAGTAGTTTCGCTGCCTTTCATTGATCAAGCGGCCCGCCGCCAGGAAGGGAATCAAAATCAGCGCCGCTGCTGCCGCCATGAGCGCCCGGAGCCGCCAGGCGTTGGCGGGCGTGGCGGGCCAACCGCCCTTGGGAACCGCAGCGATCTGCCAGGAGCCCGATGGAAAAAGAACGTCGGCCGTCACAGGATCGCTTTTGACAACCTGTTCGTCACCGAAGAACCGCAGTCCTTTCGTGCCAAGGGCGTCATTGCCGATGAGGGCTATGTCGATCCCGAGCTCCTTGTCGAGAAGACCGCTTGCCTGGTAGAGGCGCTGCACGTCGACGACCGCGGAAACGATGCCCCAGAACCGTTCGGTGTTGCCCGCGCTTTTAACGAACACCGGAAATCGGCCGATGAAGGCCTGCCCTCCCTGCGCCAGATCGACCGGGCCGGCAAGAATGAGCTTGCGCTCGTCGCGCGCACGCAACGCCGCCGCACGCTGCTGGTCGTTATTGCGGTAGTCGAGGCCGATAGCCTTCTCGTTGCCGGCCATCGGGTACATCAAGGAAATGACCAGGTCGGGCGCGCCGGCAATGTTGCGAAGCTGGGACTCTTCGTTGAACAGTCTGCTGGCAAGCTCAGTGAAACGTTGCTGTCCCATGTAGGGTTCGGTCGTGACTGCCGCGACCAGCCCTCGCGCCAGCTGAAGGTTGCCGTTGATCTTCCCTTCGAGCTTGGCGCGAACGACATTAACCTTGGCCAGGACGTCCGCGCGGGCAACCTGATCCGAAACGATCTTGTTTTGGTGGTCGGCGAGCACCGCGCAAACGGCAATAACCACAACCGCGATCGCCACCGGAATCCTTGCCGGTGAAAAGACGCCCGCCTTAACGCGGGCGATCATACTGGCGAAAAAAGCCAATAAAGCGATGTTCCCTGTGCTTCTCAGGCCCTCTGGTCGAGCCTCATCAAGAGAATATTAGTTCGCAATAACTTAATTTTGACCTTCACAATCTTTAAAAATTTTCCGCCTTCGGAGACTGCTGCGCGGAGAACGCACACCAGAACCTGCCAAATACGAAACTAGTGGCTGTCGAGCTTCTTCTGGGCGATCCGATACGTCCCGACGCCGCGCTTGGTTGCCCCGATTGAATAGGCCATCGGAATCTTGGGAGCGTTTTCGGGAAGGCCGTACATATCCTTGCCGGCCCTTACCGCGAATGAAAAGTGCTGCCAGGACACTGTGTCGTGCTCATTGAGGAAATCAAGCGTCAGGCCCGCGGCGATCAAGGCGTTCACCACGTCGCTGATCGGATGAATCCATTCATAGTAGCGAGGATGCTTCAAGGTGCGCTCATCGCCGGTGTAGGTTAGCTTCTCGTTCCAGACGAGCGGTCGCGCTACAGGCGTTCGCCAATCGTCCTTCAACTCGAGCGCAGCAGCCTTGCGATTGCACTGGAACATCAAGGGATGCCCTTCGGCCATATAGAGCCGGCCGCCGGGCCGCAGAAGATCCGCCACCACCCGGGCCCAGCGGAAGACATCGTCAAGCCAGTTCACCGATCCCCAAGTAACGTAGACGATGTCATAGGTCCGGTCGAGCGCTTCGACAGCCTCGTATAGTGGCGCTTCCACGAAGCGAACGTCGCTGCCCGCCTTGGAGGCGAAAACTCGCGCCGCGGCTATCGCCCTTGGTGAAAAGTCCAGGCCGGTCACACTGCCCGCGCCGAGATTCCTGAGGCTGATCGTGTCGAGCCCGATGTGGCACTGCAGATGGACGATGTCCTTGCCGAATAAGTCACCAATCTCGCGCGTTTCCAGCTCATAGAGATTGGATCCACCAGCCAGCACGTTCTCGATACGATAGCTGCCGGTTCTGTCGGTCGCGTGCAGTTCGGCCCGATCGTCCCAATTCAGGAGGTTCGCATCCATGAACGGTTCCAAACTGTCCCCCGATCTCAGCCGCGGCATGGTAAACAGCTGGTTAACGTAGATTGCAGTGAGCGGGCGTGCACGTCAATCCCAGCGCCTTGCGATGTGTCGCAACTGGCAGGGTAACTGGCGCGGTCATCGCAGATGCGGTGCCCGGTGCCACTTCCGCCGGTACGTATCGCGCATGCCGATGGCGCACTGGGACGGGGCGACGAAGTTTGAGGACGACAGCCAATCTCCCGCTCCTAGGGGTGGTTGGCAGCTTATCGCGACCGCATCAGGCCGCCCCTAACTGCCCTGCCAGATCCGTCAACATCGGGCGCTGGCCCTTCAGGATCTTCACCTCGGCTTCGGCCAACGTGAACCAACCGGCTCTGTCGACCTCCGGGAATTCCTTCATCCTTCCGGACCTCGGCGGCCATTCCATGGTGAAAATGTTGCTCTTCATAGTGGCCACGTCGATGTCGGCCTCGACGGACCAGGCCATGACGATCTTGCCGCCCGGTTGCCGGTAGTCGCCAAGGCGCGCGAAGAGGCCTTCGACCTTTATACCGAGCTCTTCCTCGGCCTCGCGTCGTGCCGCCGCCAGTTCGTCCTCACCCTCGTCGACAAGGCCCTTCGGGATCGACCATGCGCCATCGTCCTTCTTCGCCCAGAATGGGCCGCCGGGATGGACCAGCAGCACCTGGATGCTATTACCGCCGCGGCGATGGATCAGCAGGCCCGCGCTGCGTTTTGCCATGTTTGCACGTCCGTTTGCGGCACTGGTGCGAAGCCGGCCGATCCTGCGTTGACCATTGCCGACCTTGCACCGGGAAATTGCGACGCTATGTCAGTCGCGTCTGCATTGCACCTCATGCGCGAGTCCGGCAATCTGATAATATCGTTTTTGGGGCGGCGTCGAAAGTCAGGTGAGGCGTCTGAATGCAGCTGGGTCTGATCGGCTACTACAGCGACTTCGTGGTCTATCCCCTGGTGATCGCCATATTGGGCGTGGCCGGGCTGATCGAGGCCGGAGAGGAAAGCGCGCCGGACTGGATCGGCACGGCGCTGATCTGCCTTGGCCTGTGGACGCTGATCGAATACGTCCTGCACCGGTTCGTGCTGCACCACGTCCCCTGGATCCGGGACCTGCACGACCGTCACCATGTCGAGGAGCGCAGCCCGGTGGGCACGCCCACCTGGCTCAGCCTCGGGGTGCATGCGCTGGTGGCGTTCCTGCCTGTCTGGATGGTTTCGGACTTCGCGACCGCCAGCGCGGTGAGCTGCGGGTTGATGCTGGGTTACCTCTGGTACATCAGCGTCCACCACATGATCCATCACTGGCATCCGGCCCATGCGAGCTATCTCTATACGCTCAAGCGCCGCCACGCGGTGCATCACCATATCGACGACAACGCCAATTTCGGCGTGACGTCGATATTCTGGGACCGGATTTTCGGCACCGCGCGGCTTTGACGTGGGTCTTTCGACAGGCCACCTACATCATTTGCGGTCCGCCGTGCGGTCGAGCGATGAAATTAAGCCGAGCGATCTGGCCAGAATAACCAGATGAGCGCGGCGGCCATCAGAATCCAAATTCCGACGATGAATGCGAGACCGCCGCGGCTGGTCGGTTTGGATCGGCGAATGGCCTCCGCGCGAAACTCCGCCATCAGATCGGCGGGGATCAACTTCACAGCAAGCAGGATGCCGATTGGTACGATGATCAGGTCGTCCAAATATCCAAGTACGGGAATGAAATCGGGTATCAGATCGATAGGACTGAGCGCGTAGGCGGCGACCGCGCCGGCGGCAAATTTGGCGTACCAGGGAACGCGAGGATCGCGGGCGGCCAGCCACAAGGCTACCACATCGCGCTTGATGGCCTTCGCCCATTGCTTTGCCTTGTAAAGGATAGTCACACGGCAACTCTCTTCTTATGGGACCCCGCACCATAGGTCTCTCGCTTGTTAGCTTCGATTATTGCAACGATGTCCACGATCCGCAAACTGATCCGCTACCCCTGAAAGTGTAGGGGGGCGTCTCTCCCGCTTCCGCTGATCCCTGAACTCGTCGAGAATTCGGTGCAATTCCGGCGTCATTGTCATGGTAGTCGGCTCCAGATAGATTGCGTGGGGGACAGGGGCCGAGAATGCTTCCGACATTGTCGCATTGGCATGCGCCTCGTCGCCATGGGAGGCTGAAATGGGCGGCTCTTTTCGCACCGTTCATCCTGCTGTCTGGCTATATCGTTTACGGTTTTATCGGTATCCAGATCGACTCGCCGCTTTCCGCCGTTAGACATTTCGCCGCGTTCCCGAACTGTGCCGCCGCCCGCGCCGTCGGTCTTGCCCCTGCGCGCAGAGGACAGCCCGGCTATTGGCCAACGCATGATGCCGACAAGGACGGCATCGCCTGCGAGCCCTGGCACGGGGAAAGCGCCAGCGGCGTCAAGGTCCACCGCTACTGGCGCACCGGCAGGTAATCCTCACAGTTCCTTTTGCGCCAGTTCCCTGAATTCGTCGGGCACCGAGCGGGCCGCTTCCAGCGCCACCGTGCCGTAGCCGACCGCCTGTTTGCCGAAGCGCTCGCGGATCTTGTCGATGGCGCGGTCGGCGCCGAAGCGGGCGAGACCCTTTTGGCTGCCCGGGCGGCGCTTCTCGTCGGCGAGGCCGAGCGGCAGGTCGAGCTGCAGTTCGGCGCTTTCCTCCAGATGTGACACCGAGATCGCCAGCAGCGAGATGGTCTTCTCCCGCGGATGATCGGCGAGCACGCCGCGCACCAGGTCGCCGGCAATCTCGGCCAGCATGGCGGTCGCCGAGATCGGCTGCTCCAGCGTGATCGAGCGGGTGACGGCGCTGAGATCGGCAAAGCGCACGCGCACCGTCACCGTGCGGCCGGGGCGGTTCCTGGCGCGCAGCCGGCTGGCGACGCGGTCGGCCAGATGCAGCAGTGTCGGCACGATCACCCGCGCCACGGCCGGCTTTTGCCCGAGCGCCGACTGCGCGCCGGCCGAGTGCGCCCGGCGCTTCGTCTCCAGTCTGCGCGGATCGCGGTTCCAGGACAGGGCCGCAAGCTTTTCGCCGGCGGCGGGGCCGAGCAGCCGGGTCAGTGCGCCGCTGTGCGTCCGGGCCAGCTCGCCGATGGTCTCGACGCCGATCTCGGCCAGCCGGGCCCTGGTTGCCGGCCCGACGCCCCACATCAGCGCGACCGGCAAATCGTGCAGGAAGGCAAGTTCGGTGCCTGGATCGACCACCACCAGCCCGTCGGGCTTGGCAACCTGCGAGGCGATCTTGGCCAAATGCTTAGTGCGCGCCACGCCGATCGAGATCGGCAGGCCGAGTTCGGCCCGCACACGGCGGCGGATCACGGTCGCGATCTCCCGGGGGGAGCCGAACAAATGCGTGCAGCCGGCGACATCGGCGAAGGCCTCGTCGATGGAGATGCGCTCGACCACCGGCGTGCAATCGTCGAGCACCTTGATCGCCGCGTCGCCCAGCCGCTGGTAGTGGCTGAAATTGCCGCCGACGAAGATCAATTGCGGGCAAAGCTCGCGCGCCTTGCGCCCCGGCATGCCGCCGCGCACGCCAAAAGCGCGCGCTTCGTAGGAGGCAGCGAGTACCACGCCGCCGCCAACCGCGATCGGCTTGCCGCGCAATGTCGGGTCGAGCAACTGCTCGACCGAGGCATAGAAGGCGTCGAGGTCGGCATGCAGGATGGTGGCCGTCGTTTCCATCCTGTTCCGCTCATCCGCGATTGCTGATAGACCGAAACAAATAGAGAACAAATGCAGATCGTTGTCAATGCGGGGCCGTAGGATCCGTCCTTCTTCCACGGGGGACGAGGAAAGGCCTAGACAATATGTTCGGCCCGCAGCGCTGCCTTCATGCGTTCCAGCGCCGGCTCGCCGCCGGCCGCCAGTTCTTCTGCGATGCGGGCAAGTTGACCGTCGGCCTTGCGATGCCTGCTGCCCCAGGCGCCGAGCGTGGCCAGCACCGGCAAGAGGTCGATGCCGGCTTCGGTCAGCCGGTAGATCGCCTTCAGCCCGTGGGTGGGATCGTCGCTGCGGGTGAGGATGCCTTCACCCTGCAGCGTCTGCAGCCGCTCGGCCAATGTGCGCGAGGAGATGCCTTCATCGGATTGCAGGAACTCGCGAAAATGCCTTTTGCCAGCGAAGACCAAGTCGCGGATGATGAGCAGCGTCCAGCGGTCGCCGAGCAGTTCCAGCGACAGGTTGATCGGACAACCGGATCTTTCGCGCGTCGACATCTCTATGGTTCCGTTTTTATATCACTTCACTATTGACATCATTATCCATTTGCGTCAAATGGTTCCATAAGTAAATCATTTTTCGGCCGAAGAGCTCGCGGTCTCGACAGGAGGAAGACATCGTGGACCAGGGGAAAACCAGCGCGCCAAGGACCGTCGTGGTTGTCGGCGCCACCAGTGAGGTCGGCGCGCAGGTCGCTTCCGTGCTCACGGGGCAGGGGCATGCGGTGCGCGGCGTGGCGCGCGGTCTGGGTGTCGCGCTCGACGATGCCGCGGCACTCGCATCCGCCTTCTCCGGCGCCGACAGCGCCTATGTGATGATCCCCTTCGATATCACCGCGCCGGATCTCCACCGCTTCGAGGACGAAGTCAGCGGGCGCCTGGCGACGGCGATCAGGACTTCGGGCGTGCGCCGCGTCGTGCTGCTCAGCGGCCTCAATGCCCATCTCAGGATGGGGACTTCGCTGGGCGCCGCGAGGATGGAGGAGCGGCTCGAGGCACTCGGACTCGACGAGCTGGTGTTCTTGCGCGCCTCCTTCTTCATGGAGAACTTTGCCAGAGGCATGGGCTTTGTCGAGCAGGCCGCTTCCGGTGTCTTCGCCACGCCCTTCCGCGGCGACCTGCCGATGCCGCTGATCGCCACGCGCGACGTCGGTCAGCGCGCCGCCGCCTTGCTTGGGTCGGAGCATTTTCCGGCCGGGCGCGTCGTCGAGCTGCATGGTGGCGGGTATCATCCTTTCGAGAAGGTGACCGAAATTCTCGGCAAGGCGATCGGGAAGGCGGTGAGCTACCATGCGGCACCTTTCGCCGATGCTCGCGCCGGCATGATCGCCGGCGGCCTGTCGGCGAGCTTCGCCGATGCGCTGGGCGAGACGGCGGCGAGCTTCAACAAGGGCGAGCGATGGGCGTTGGAAGCGCCGTCGCCCGACAATGCCACGCCGACTACTTTCGAAGCCTGGGCACGCGACTTCGCCCGCTCGCGTGGCGCTGCCTGATCCCTCCCATACTGAATCCGGAAACGAGGACACCCCGATGAAAAAGCTCATTCTTCAGATGCAGATGTCGGTCGACGGTTTCGTCGGCGCCGATGCTGATCACCCGTGGCAGCTCTGGGAGTGGGGCGACGACAATGGCTGGGACGCCGAGCTGAAACAGGATTTCAACGCCGTGTTCGCCGGCATCGACACCATCCTGCTCAGCCGCAAGATGGCCGAGGAGGGTTATCTCACCCATTGGGGCAATGCGGCGAGGAAATATCCGGCCGATCCGTTCTATGCCTTCGCCCGGCGCATCGTCGACGCGCGCAAGGTGGTGCCGAGCGACAGGCTCGAGGCCTCGCGTTGGGAGCGCACGACGGTGGTGAGCGGCGACCTGCCGCGCGAGGTCAACGCGCTGAAGGCGGGCGAGGGCAGCGACATGGCCGTCTTCGGCGGCGCCGGTTTTGCGTCGGCGCTGATCGCGGCCGGGCTGATCGACGAGTTCCAGCTGTTCGTCAATCCTGCCGTGCTGGGCGCCGGCCGTCGCATCTTCGACCAAGGTGGGTTTCGGAACCTGCGGCTGCTTGGTTCTAAGGCCTATGCCTGCGGCATGGTGGTCAGCCGCTACGCGCCGGCAGGCTGATTGCCGGCGCACAGGCCTGGCGGCAAAAAAGACGTTTGGCCGGAATCCTTTGCCCGCTTCTCTTCGTCTTCAAGGGCGGTCGTCGCAAGGGCGGCCGCATCAATCTGAATGGAGAGACAGACCATGATCCTGGTGACAGGCGCCACCGGCTTGAACGGCAAGGCAATCGTGCGCGAGTTCGCGCGGCAGAAGCATAAAGTGAGGGCGCTGGTTCGCGATCTGGACCGGGCATCGGCGGCGGGGCTCGGCGGACTTGCCGGCGTCGACCTGATCGAGGGCGATATGCGCCGGCCGGACACGCTTGGCGCGGCACTTAGTGGCATTGATCGCGTGCTGATGATTTCGACCGCGGCCGAAGACATGGTCGAGACGCAGTGTCGTTTCATCGATGCCTGCAAGCAGGCCGGCGTCGCGCATGTGGTGAAGTTTTCCGGCGCCGAATCCAACATCGGCTATGACGCGACGAAGTTCCGCTTCACGCGCATGCATGAGGAAATCGAGCGCTATCTCGAAGCGGCCGGGATGGCGTGGACCCACCTTCGCCCCAGCCAGTTCATGCAGGTCTATTTGCGCGACGCGCCGACCATCGCCACCGAAGGCGCCTTCCATCTGGCGCTTGGCGACACCGAACTGTCGCCGGTCGATGTCGAGGATATCGCCAAGGTCGCCGTCCGGCTGCTGTGCGACGGTGGCCACGAAGGCGAGAGCCTCGACATGACCGGACCCGAGGCGCTGACGATGAGCGACATCGCGGCGCGGATATCGCAGGCGATCGGCAAGCTGGTCCGCTACGTCGATATCAGCCCGCGGGAGCGCCGGCGCAATCTGCTGGCCGCCGGTGTCCCCGCCGACTTCGCCGACGCACTGGACGAGCAATTGGCGGAGCGGCTTCGGCGGCCGAAATCGCGTGTGCATCTGGCGACGCATGAGATGTTCGGCGTGCGGCCGACGCCGTTCGTCGAATTCGCCCGGCGGCATGCCGCGATGTTTGGAGGCTGAGCGCGTCCGCAAAAAAGCGCCCACCGTCACGTATCCTTTTTGTCTGCCCGTACGTCTCTGCCTTCCGAAGGTCGCGTCTTCCGCGATCCGCAACCCGAGGAGAATATCATGGCGAGCATCGAGAGCGAGGCAAACAGGAACCATTACGCTGTTATGGCGGCCAATGCGGACAAGCTGACCAGCCCGCAGGCGATCATCGACCACAACGATATCCACTGGACGGCGCTGACCGGCGAGCCGCGCGGCGTCGACTATATCGAGGTCGAGGCCGGCGGCATGCCGGCGATGTGGGTGGTGCCGAAAGGCGCCGACGAGCAGCGGGTGCTGTTTTATGCGCATGGCGGCGGCTTCATCGGCGGCTCGATCTACACCCACCGCAAGCTGGTCGGCCATCTCGCCAAGGCCGTCGGCTGCCGGGCGCTGCTCTACGACTATCCGCTGGCGCATCAAGCCAAGCATCCGGCCCAGCTCGAGGCCGCGATATCGGCCTGGAACTGGCTCGTCGACCAGGGCTTCGAGCCCGGGCGGATCGTGATTGCCGGCGACTCCTGCGGCGCGGTGCCGACCTATGGCGTCCTGCAGCGGCTGCGTGCGCAAGGGCGGCCACTGCCGGTCGCCACGCTGATCATCTCCGGCTGGTTCGACATGGCGCTGACCGCCGCCAGCTATGAGACCAACCGCGAAAAAGATCCGGCGTTCGCCAGGGAAGCCGTCGACTGGCTGGCGGCCAATTTCATCGGCGATGCCGATCGGCGTGATCCCGAGGTCAGCCCGCTCTATGCCGATCTCTCCGGCTTTCCACCCCTCTTCCTGCAAGCCGGCGCCGACGAGACGCTGGTCGACGAAAGCCGCATGTTCGCCGAGCGGGCGAGGCAGGCGGGGGTCGAGACGCGGCTCGATGTCTTTGACGGCATGCTGCACTCCTTCCAGATGATGGCCGGGCGGGCGCCGGAGGCCGACGATGCCATTGCCCGCTTCGCCGCCTGGGTACGGCCGATATTGGGACTGACGGCTGCCGGTGAGAAGACCCCGGAAAAGGCGGCGTGAGCATGCGACGGCTGATCGTGTCGAGTTTCGTCTCGCTGGACGGCGTCATCGAGGGGCCGATGACATGGGCCTCGCCGTTCTTCGTCGGAGAGAATGTGGACCACGCCTTGCAGGCGCTTTCGAACGTCGAGTTCTTCCTGCTTGGCCGCGCCACCTACGAGATGTTCTTCGCGCGCTGGCCCGGGATCAAGGGTCCGTACATGGACCGCATCAACGGCCTGAAGAAGCTGGTCGCCTCGACGACGCTGAAGACGGTGTCGTGGAATGCCACGCTCATCAACGGCGACGTGGCCGAGGCGCTGGCGGCGCTGAAACGCCAGCCGGGCGGCGACATCCTGAAATATGGCGTGTCGCAGCTCGACCGCACCTTGCTTTCCGCGGGGCTGGTGGACGAGTATCATCTGTCGATCGTGCCGACATGGGTCGGGCACGGCAAGCGCGCCTTCGACGATGTTGGCCCCATCAACCTCGATCTTGTCGGCACGCATCGTTTCGACAATGGTGTGGTGACCCTGATCTATGTGCCGCGATGAACCAGCAGATCCGCAAATCTTTCGACACGGCGCAAGGCATGCGGGCCTGGCCTGAGCCCGACCGCGTGTTCGACCTGCGCTATGCCGCGTTCCTGGAGACCGTTTCGCATCTGCGCGCCAGGCTGCATCGCTATTGCGCGCGCATGACCGGCTCGGCGCTGGATGGCGAGGACATCATGCAGGAGGCGCTGTTCGAGGCCTATCGCAAGATCGAGCTGCTCGACGATGCGCAAGCGCTACGGCCGTGGCTTTTCCGCATCGCGCACAACAGGTGCATCGATTTCATCCGCAATCGCCGCACGCGGCACGCGGCCGAGGCCTCCTATGCCGGCGACGACATCGTGCTGCCGGTCGAGCCGGCCGGTCCGGGGGCCGGCCGCGCCATCGAGCGCCTGGTCGTGCATCTGCCACCGAAGGAGCGCGCCTGCGTGCTGCTCAAGGATGTCTTCGACCATTCGCTGGAGGAGATCGCCGACCTCGTCGGTTCGACATCGGGCGGCGTCAAGTCGGCGCTCAATCGCGGCCGCGCCAAGCTCGCCGCCTTGCCGGCGCAACCGGTCGCGGCGCCGCCACACGATCCTGAACTGGAGCGGCTGCTCGACCGCTATGTCGCGCTCTTCAATGCGAGGGACTGGGACGGCGTGCGGGCGCTGACCAGCGCCGATGCGCGCCTGCAGGTTTCGGACTGCTACAACGGCCTGCTCTCGGCCTCGCCCTACTTCGTGGAATATGAGCGCAACGAGCTGCCCTGGCGCATGCGGCCGGGCGCGTTCGAAGGGGAGATCGTGCTGGTCGTCGACAGGCAATATGGCGAGGTCTGGCGGCCGGCCTATCTGGTGCGGGTCCGTGCCGATGGCGGCGTGATCAAGAGCATTGCCGACTATTACGCGTGTCCCTGGATCCTGGAGATGGCGGCCGCCGACGGATGAGGAAGCTCGGCATTGAAGACCTTCGGAAATAGCAGTGGCGAGAAGAAGTTCTTCTGCAAAATGCGCGTGGGGATGGCCTATGTGGGCAGCACTAAGATGATTGGGTTTACCTCCGCAGGTGGGCAGGTTTCACTGAATCCCAAGGTCTACGAAAGCCATGCCGGGGACATGACGATGCCATACCCCAGCTTTCGGATTTGAAGGCTGGCAAGCCCAGCACGCGAGATGTCGGCAATTGCGCTCCGGCGAAATGATCCGCCGAGGCCGGCGGGGACTTCTGTTCGCACTCACTTCGCGTCATGAAAAATGATGCCGACAGTATGGCGCATGCCTGAGCGCAGGCGACTGACGCCGTGGCGCAGATTGACGCGGTAATTGCCTTTGCTTCCCTGCACCGGCCGGTTGTGGACGGCGAAAGCCACCGCGTCGCCCTGGCGCAAGGGCACCACTTCGACCCGGCTCTGCATGCGCGGCCGCTGTTCGGTCAGCGCGAATTCGCCGCCGGTGAAATCCTCGCCGGGCTCGGAAAGCAGGATCGCCACCTGCAGCGGGAAGGCGAGGTCGCCGTAGAGGTCCTGGTGCAGGCAGTTGAAGTCGCCAGGCACATATTGCAGCAAGAGCGGCGTCGGCCTGACCTGGCCGGCGGCATGGCACTGTTCGAGAAACGCTGCATGCGTGCTGGGGTAGCGCATGGCGATCCCCATGCGCTCGTTCCACCGGTTGGCGACCTCGGCCAGCTTCGGATAGAGGGCGCCGCGCAGGCCGCCGATGAGATCGGGCAAGGGATAGCGGAAATAACGGTATTCACCCTTGCCGAAGCCATGCCTGGCCATGTGGATATGGCTGCGGAAATGCTGCTCCTGGGGGTAGAGGCCGGCGAGCTGCCGGCACTCTCGCGGTGACAGCAGCTTTTCCATCACCGCGCAGCCGAAGCCGTCGAGCTCGGCCGTGAGTGCCGGCCAGTCGTAGGCGGCGATGCGTGTCTCGGCGGCTTCGACCAGCGACGATGCAACCCTGGCGTCGGCGTTCATATCGCGGCCTCCCTTTCCAGCAAGGCGCGCTTGCGTTCGATCCCCCAGCGGTAGCCGGACAGCGAGCCGTCGGCGCGTAGCACGCGGTGGCAAGGAATGCCGAGCGCGATGGCGTTGGCGGCACAGGCCGTCGCCACGGCGCGAGCGCCGTCCGGCATGCCGAGGCGCCGGGCAAGGGCGGTGTAGGTGGTGGTGGCGCCGCACGGGATCGTGCGCAGCGCCTTCCACACGCGCTGCTGGAAGGGCGTGCCGTGACGCATGTCGAGCGGCAGGTCGAGACCGGCGCCGGGCGTTTCGATGAAGCGCGCTGTCGCCGCGAGATCGTCACGCAAGCCGGCATCGTCTTCGAGCAGAACCCTGCCGGGGAAGCGGTCGGCGAGGTCCTGTTCCAGCGTATTGGTGTCGAAACCGATCAGGATGCCGCAGACGCCGACGGGGCTGCGCGCCACGAGGATGTTTCCAAGCGTGGACTGGCCGATGGCATAGGTGATGGTGTCGAGGGCGACGCCGGCGGCTGTCGCCGGCATATGGGTTTGCATGTGGTTCATTGCCTTCACTCCTTGTTGTGCCTGAACCCTAGCCACGGGCCGGATGTTCCTCACTCCGGTGCTTGCTTTCAAATTGAAATTTCAGCTCACGAGCGCTCACCACGACCGCCGAGTTCTGTAGCCCCCCTCTGTCCTGCCGGACAGAGGGGGCGCCGTAGAGCGCTAAGTGTATCTAAGCGACACGCGTGACGGACACTTCGCCGAGCACGAACACTTCGCCGGTCATCAACCGCAGCTCGAACTCACCGCTCGCCGTGCGGCCCCACTCGGCCTTGCCATGCTCAACCAGCTCTCCCATGGCGGCCATCACCAGCGTCTTCGCGTCCTCTCGGCTGACGGCGGCGCCGTTGGCGACCTGGCTGTTCGCACCGGTGGTGGAAGACCTGGCCATCGCGCGCATTGCCGAATCCTCGTCAAGCCCGCGAAGGCCGGCCGGCTTCGCGGTCGAGCAGCGCGCGTTTGCGCTCCGCACCCCAGGCATAGCCCGACAGGGCGCCGTCCTTCCTGATCACGCGGTGGCAAGGGATGGCGACCGCAAGGCCGTTGGCCGCACAGGCGGCGGCGATGGCGCGGGTCGCCTTCGGCGCGCCGATACGCCGCGCGATCTCGGCGTAGCGGCCGGCAGGGATGTCCCGCAAGGCCTGCCAGACGCGCTGCTGGAACGCGGTGCCGCGCACGTCGAGCGGCAGGTCGAGACCGAGCGCCGGCGCCTCGACGAAGCCGACGACGCGGGCGACCAGCGCCTCGTAGTCGCTGTCGCCGCCGACCAGCCGTGCCTTCGGGAAACGGTCCTGCAGGTCGCGCACCAGCGCGTCGGGATCCTGGCCAAGCAGGATCGAGGCGACACCCTTCCGGCTCGAGGCGACCAGGATCGTGCCGAGCGACGTTTCGCCGACGGCGAAGCGGATCTCCTCATTGGCGCCGCCGGCGCGATAGCGCGTCGGCGTCATGCCGAGCATGCCGGTCGATTTTTCGTAGAAACGCCCGCTCGAATTGAAGCCGGCATCGTAGATCGCCGATGTCACGCTGACGCCGTCTTCCAGGCCCTGGCGAACCCTGGCGGCACGCTGGGCCGCTGCATAGTCTTTCGGCGTCAGCCCGGTGACCGCCTTGAAAACGCGGTGGAAATAGCCGGGGCTGCGGCCGGCGGCACCAGCCAGTTCGGCGAGCGAGGGTTCCGCCTCGCTCGCCTCGATCCTGCGGCAGGCATCGGCGACCATCGCGGCGTTGGCGGCCTCGAGCGAAGGGCCGTCCGGACTGCAGCGCCGGCATGGGCGAAAGCCTGTCGCCTTCGCCGCCTGTAAAGTGTCGTGCAATTGGATATTGGCGGGGTTGGCGCGCCGCGACGGACAAGACGGCCGGCAATAGACGCCGGTCGTCGCCACCGAATACCAGAATTTCCCGTCGGCCGACTTGTCGCGTGCCACGATGCACGCCCAGCGCGGATCGTGGGCCACCGGCAGCGGCGCGGGTTGCAGATGTTTGGCCAGGGTGATGAACATAGTCCATTGAAGCCGCCAAAAGCCGGCCTCGCCACCCGTTTCCTGCCAACTGTCAGGAAGGAAAGCTTGATCAATGTTCGTGACGTTTTGGTGGGGGAGACCGGAATGCTCTATAATTTCTGGTGCCTTGAATGGGCGCTTTGGCAAACGATCTGATTTCAACCGAGATACACCCAATTTCCCTCCCAACTCGGGCAAAGAACGACAAAGTTGATCCGGAGAAGGTGTGATGGAAAACATTCGACCCATTAAGACCGAAGCCGATTACGATTGGGCGATCGCCGAAATCACCAAATACTTCGAGAATGAGCCGGAGATCGGCTCTCCCGACGGTGATCGCTTTGGCGTTCTCGCAACTCTGATCGAGGCTTATGAGGAAAAGCACTACCCGATTCAGGCACGATCCCGTTGAATCCATTCATTCGCACATGTTCAACCTGTCGCGAAAGGCTTCGGCCGAGGTGATCGGATCATCGCCTCGGGCAAACGAATAGGCCTTCTCCACGCGCTTGCCGACAGCGCCGGCTCCTACGCCGCGCGTTTGGGCTCCACCGCGAACGGGCTGAGGCCGAGCCAGGTCTGCATTTGCCTGCCGATGGCCTGGTCGCCGGTCAGGACGACCTTCGCGCCGGCCTTTTCGACGGTGAGCACTCCCATCCAGATCGCCGTCATCGTGTGCAGGTCGGTCGAGACATAGAGGTCGACGTCGAAGCCCGGATCGTACCAGCACAGGTCGACTTCACCGTGCTTTTCGACGATCAGCCACCAGGAGCGTTTGGAGGCGGGGAGCTCCTGATACAGGAATTGTATCACTGTGCGTCCCTCGGGCAGCGGCGAGGGGTTCAGGTTGCGCCGCATGTCCCACATCAGCAGCGACGGATCGAGGTTCTTCAGGGACAGCCTGGACTCGACCCATTTCTGGCCCCAGAAGCCCATCGCCTCGACGACCGGGCGCAGATCGCGGCCGGCCTCGGTCAGCCGGTAGTCGAAAATGCCTTTTTCTCCCTGGACCTCCTTGCGCTCGACGATCCCCGCCAGCTCAAGCTCCTTCAGCCGTTGCGACAGAAGGGTCGGCGACATTTTGGGCACGCCGCGGCGCAGGTCGTTGAAGCGGGTCGAACCCGCCACGAGCTCGCGCATCAGCACCATTGTCCAGCGGGTGCACAGCACCTCGGCGGCCATCGATAGCGGGCAGAACTGTTTGTATCCGTGCTGGGTCATGGCTGTGCCTCTCCCTCGAACCTTGGGAGAACATTAGCCCTTCGCGATTGAGGCGGCGAGTACAGAAACTGTACCGGCCCAGTACAGATCGCGGACTGGCTGGCGCGGGCCTTGCCATGCGAGCCCTTTGGCCGGTGCACGGGATACCCCTGTGCGCCGCAACCAGGAGACCACAATGACTGCTTACGTTATCGCCGACATCAAGATGAGAGACCCGAAATGGGTCCCGGCCTATGCCGCCTCGGTGCACGACCTCGTCCACAAGCATGGCGGCAAATATCTGTCGCGCAGCGGCAATGTGAAGACCCTTGAAGGCATGCCGCTCGACACGACACTGATCGCCCTGATGGCTTTTCCGTCGGAAGCCGCGGCGCGCGCCTTCACCAACGATCCGGCCTATGCGCCTTTCGTTTCGGCCCGTCAGGACGGCAGCGACAGCCGTTTCCAGCTGATCGACGACACCGATCTGGCTGGAACGATCCCTTATCTGCCGAAGGGATGACCGGCATTCGCCGCGTCGTTTTCGGGATCTCCAAGCAGCAACAGCCACGGCGCTTGCCTGTCGCGCCGCCGTATTGTCGGCGGCCGGCCAGCCGTGCTTTTTCAACAGGAATGGAATGGATATGAAATCAAACTTTCGCAACGGGCTTGTCATGGCGGGGGCCATGCTGGCCGTCTGCACGACCTTTGCCCAGGCGCATCAGGAGGCGCCGGCGGGCGCGCCGGATGCCAGTCTGCTGGCCGAGAAGGTGCGGGCTGCCAACAGCCGGTTTCTCGACGTCAACGCCGCGACGGCGGAAGGCTATGCGCCTATTCCCTGCGCCAGCGGCATCACCGGCGGCGCCATGGGCATCCACTATGTCAATGGCGGGTATCTGAAGGACGACAAGATCGACATCGCCCGTCCCGAAGCGGTGATGTACGAGCCGATGGCCGACGGCACGCTGAAGCTGGTGGCGGTCGAATACATCGCCTCGAAGGGGCCGGCCTCGCTCGAGGGACAGCTGTTCAACTTCAACAGCGCGCCCAACCGCTATGGCCTCGGTGAGTTCTACGAGCTGCATGTCTGGGCCTGGAAAGGCAACCCGACCGGCACGTTCGCCGACATGAACCCGAAAGTGTCATGCGAGCACGCGATGGCGCCGAGCCAGTAACCGGCATGGCCAGGCGGCGCCAATGCCGCCTGGCCATTGTCCCGAGGTTCCTGTCGACCCCATGAAATCAGCGATGCAGGCGTAGCAGACGGCTCTTGCTGCCTCCGACCCGTCCGCTGCCCGGTAACTGTTTCTTCTCTGGTTTTGCCGCAGATTGCCCGTGGGGTGGGGCAGGCGAAACGGACGATGGCGGGTCAGGGCAAGAAAAGTCGCAATGGAGCGTTCTGGGCCAAGGCCCTGGAGAGCGCCGATCTTGGCGTCTGGGACTGGAATCTTCGCACCGGCGACTGCTTCTATTCGGCGACCTGGGCGCGGATGCTGGGTTACGAGGAGGGCGAACTCGCCAATGCCAGCGACCTGTGGCTGCAACTGACCCATCCCGACGACCGGGAACGGGCGCTGGCCAGCGGCGACCGCCACATTGCCGGGCTGACCGACGCCATCGAGACCGAACTCAGGCTCAAGCACAAGCAGGGCCATTGGATATGGGTGCTCGACCGCGGCGGCATCGTCGAGCGCGACGCCGACGGCAAGCCGCTCAGGCTGATGGGTGTGCAGACCGACATCTCGAAACAGAAGGCGGCCGAAGCCGCGCTCGAACAGGTCAATATCCGCTTTCGCCTGGCGCTCGCCGCCAGCGGCAGCGGCATCTGGCACTACGACATCGCCACCAACAAGAGCTATTGGGACGCGCGCACAAGGGAGATATTCGGCCTCGTCGCCGTGACCGACGAGGTGACGGCCGATCTCTGGCACAGCTACCTGCATCCCGACGACAAGGACGCCGCCGAACGCGCCCACAGGGTGCCGTTGGAAACAGACGGCGTCATCGCCGCGCAGTACCGCATCATCAAGCGCGACGGCCAGATCCGCCACGTCGAATCACTGCTGCGTTTCATCTCCGCCGCCGGTGCCGCCGGTCAGATCCTCGGCACGGTGCGCGACATCACCGAGGACAAGGTGCGCGAACAGGAGCTGGCCTTCGCCGCCCGTCACGACGCATTGACCGGACTCTGGAATCGCACCGCTTTCGACAGGCTGCTCGCCGACCACATCGCCACCGGCGCGTCTCTGGCGGTGTTCTACATCGACCTCGACTACTTCAAGGCGCTCAACGATTTCGCCGGCCATGCCGCGGGCGATCTGGCGCTGAAGAGCGTCGCGGCGGGTATTGGCCGTTGCTTGCCGCCGTCGGCGCATGCGGCGCGGCTCGGCGGCGACGAGTTCGCGCTGATGGTGCCCGATTGCGATACCGTGCAAGCCGAACAACTGGCCGGCGCCATGCTGGCGGCCGTGCGCGACGCCGATCTCGGCCTTGCCGCCACGTCACGCCGGCTGGCGGCCAGCATCGGCATCGCCATCGTCCGCGACCGCGTCACCACGGTTGCCGACGCCCTGGCCTGCGCCGACGATGCCTGCTACGCGGCCAAGGCCGCCGGGCGTGATCGCTTCGCGCTGTTTTCGACCGATGCCGCCTCCGGTTCGGGCGGCCTCAACGCGGCACGGCTCGCCGCCGACACGGTCGACGCCATGGACGACGGCAGGCTGAAACTGTTCGGCCAGGAGATCCACCGGCTAGGCAGACCCTGGGAAGAGAGCCGCCATGTGGAGGTGCTGGCGCGGCTTGACGGAAAGGGCGGCCGGCTGATCCCGCCCGGCGAATTCATACCGGCGGCGGAGCGCTTCGGCGTTGCCGCGCGGCTCGACCGCTGGATCATCCGCACCGCGCTGTCGCGGCACGGCGCGGCGATGAAATCCGGCGCGATCACGCTCGGCTTCAACCTCTCGGCGCAGACGCTGAGCGATCCCGGGCTGTGGGACTTCGTCGACAGCATCATCGAGGAAACCGGGGCGCCGCATTCGGGCATCGGCTTCGAGATCACCGAAACCGCCGCCGTCACCAATTTCGATGCCGCCGAAACCTTCGTGCGCAAGGCGCGCGAGCGGCGCTGCAAGGTCAGCCTCGACGATTTCGGCGCCGGCATGAGCTCGTTCGAATATCTCAGGCGCTTTCCGGTCGATGCCATCAAGATCGACGGCTCGTTCATCGAGCACGTCATGGAAAGCCGCTTCGACCGCGAGATCGTTCTGGCCATCGCCAGCATTGCCCGCAGCCTCGGTTGCGCCGTCGTGGCCGAGAAGATCGAGCGGCAGGACACGGTGGCCATGCTGGACGATATGGGCGTCGAGTTCGGCCAGGGCTTCCTGCTGCACCGGCCCGAACCGCTGGAGCGGATCGTGGCACGCGCGGCGCAACTAGCGGGTGCCGCATCGAGTCGCAAGGCGTCCTGACGGACAACATGCATGTCGCTCCCAAGCGGCCTGGATAACGACATTCGTGAAGACGAAGACTTGATGCGCGCAGCCCGAATCCGCTCAGCGCGGCGGGTTTTGTTCAGCCGTGTCGGCGCGCCGCTGGTCGGGGAAACTCCAGCACCCCGGGTTCCGGCTTCCTGTGCTGTGCTTCCGCCACCGTCTCGATCAACAGATCGAGGGCCTCGCATGTCGAACGGCTCGTCTCGTCATTGCCGCGCAGATAGTGGTAGGCGCGTTCGAGATGAAGACGGGCGGCTGAAAAATCACTGTTCAATGGTCCCTCCATGATACCGCCCTAATGTATCTTGGCCGGCCTGGCGCAATTTGAGGTGAATATCCACAGGCGCCTTTTATTCAAATGCCGGCGGATGCCGCGCGGCTGGCGGCGGCACGTCGTCTAAGGAGTGGCGGCGCCGCGGCCTTGCGCGGTCTGGCGGCGCGCCTACTGCTTCTGATTTTATGCATGTCGTTGTCCCGAAACCGAGGACACTTCCGGGCGACATGCATTAGACTGCGCTCTTTTGTCCGAGCATGAGCTGAACCTTGTCAGGCCGCGCCGCCGGCGAACTCGGTGATGCCCGCCATTCGCGCAGCAAACCCATGTCGCCTGAGGAACAGCTGAAATAAGGCCACATTCGAGGGCGAGGGGAGATGTCCAACTGTTTCGGAGCTCTCGCATGTCGCTGTCCGGCACGACAACCCGCTATGGACGCCTCGCCCAGGCATTTCATTGGCTGACGGCACTGCTGGTGCTCATTGCTTTCCTGGTCTCGGCGGGTGGCCCTCCGGAGCGGGTCTATTCAGCGGTCAGGGCGCCCACGCTGCTGCTGCACGAGTCGCTCGGCTTTACCGTTTTCTGCTTGCTGGTCATTCGCCTGGTCTGGCGCCGGTTCGATCGCATTCCCGAGGCGCCGGCCATGCCCGCCTGGATGGAGGTCGCCTCGAAGGCAACGCATTGGGCGCTCTATGCGCTGCTGTTCGCGGTTCCGGCGACAGCCATGGTCGGCGCCTTGTTCGGCGGCCACCCGGTCACTGTCTATGGGTTGGGCGCGATCGGTCCGTTTTCCGGCACCTGGGGCGCGCCGCTGGCGGAGATCCATGGCACGCTCGGCGATATCATGATGTGGCTCGCTGGCCTGCACGCGGCCGCTGCCATTCTCCATCACGTCTTCCTTCGCGACCGGGTGCTGAGCCAGATGCTGCCGGGCCTGCCCGATCCATCGTCCGGGCAGGGCGGCTGAACGCGGTCAGTCGAGGATGATGCGGATCGCCTGGTCGACCACCGGGTGCAGGCCACTGGCCTGGAAGGACAAGCGGTTGCCGGAACCGACATTGCTGGTCATGGCGACGGTGAGGTCTGTCTCGGGATCGTGCAGCATGACGGCGACATAACCCGGAATGCTGCCCTGGTGGCCGTAGAAGGCGCGGTCGGCATAGGCGCTCTGGAACATGCCCGCGCCGGTCTCGCGCATGCGGGTGCCTGGAAAGCTCGCCGGCACGCGGTGTTCGAACATCTCGGCGAAGAACGGCGGTGACAACAGGTTCCCAGAAAACAGGCCGCGCATGAAACCCACCATGTCGGATGGCGTCGACACCATGTCGCCGCAGCCATAGGCGGCGCCGAACGGGAAGGAGTCGGACGAATCCTGCAGCTCGTCGGAATAGGGCAGCACGCCGTCCATGCGCCACATCTCGCCGCCCGAGGCGATGTCGGTGGGCGCGTTCGGCGCCGGCGGCGGCCGGTGGTAATAGCCGCGCACCATCGACTTTTCCGGAAACGCTTCGGTCGCCGGCGACCAGGTGTTTTCCAGCCCGAGCGGCTGCAGGATCGCGCTTCTGGCATAGGCGCCCAGCGGCTGGCCGGTGACGGCCTCGATCACCATGCCGGCCAGGACATAGCCGGTGTTGTTGTAGACGGCTGGCCCGCCCGGCGCCTTCTGCTTGTCGGAGGCGAAGGCGATGTCGACCAGCTGTCGCGGCGTCCACTGCCGGCCCGGGTCCATCGGAATGTAGTATTCGAACTCCGGCAGGCCGCTGCGGTGGTTGATCAACTGGCGCACTGAAATATCGCCGGCGCCCGGCAGGTCCGGGAACCAGGATGAGATCGGCGCGCCGAGGTCGAGCTTGCCGGTCTCGGCGAGCTTGACCAGAGCGGCGGCGACGAAGGTCTTGGTGCAACTGCCGATCTTGAACAGCTGGTCTGGCGTGACTGATGTGCCATGCGCGCGGTCGGCGAGGCCGGCGGTAAGGGCGGTCGGCGTTGAGTCACCCTTGGCGTAGGCCAGCGAGGCACCCACCGCGCCGTCGGCAAGGTAGCTGTTTAGGAGGGAGGTCAGGTTTTTTGGCATGATGGTCTTGCTTTTGTGGAGCACGGGATTTTCGCAAATCTGCTGGCGTTGTGCCCTTGGAGAGGCCCCCTCATCCGGCCCTTCGGGCCACCTTCTCCCCGTCGGGGAGAAGAGGCGCGCCGTGCTTGATTAGGCTCCCTGTTAAAGCTGTTGGTAGAGGAGCCGAGCGCTCGACCACCTCTTCTCCCCACCGGGGAGAAGGTGGCCCGAAGGGCCGGATGAGGGGGCGGCGCCCAGCCTCACTCCGCCATGTCGACGGCGGCGAAATTCTGCCGGCCGAAGGGGTCGAGCACGTAGTTGAGCACGCTTTTGCGGATCGGGATCGCGACCATCGAATGGGCGATCGGCGCCACCGGCACTTCGGCCTTCAGGATCGCTTGCGCCTTCCCGTAGATCGCGGCGCGCTCTTTCGGGTCGGCTGCGACGCGGCCCTCGTCAAGCAGTTTCTCGAAATCCCTATCGCACCAGCGCGATCGGTTGGAGCCGCCCTTCACGCCGTCGCAGGAGAGGAGATAGCTCAGCATGTTGTCGGGGTCGCCATTGTCGCTGCTGCCGCCGAGCAGAAAGGTGTCCTGTTCGCCCGCCGCGGTGCGCTTGAGATATTCGCCCCATTCGAAGCTGACGATCTCCGAATGCACGCCGACCTTGGCCCAGTCCGCCTGGATCATCTCTGCCATGCGCTTGGCGTTGGGGTTATAGGGGCGCGACACCGGCATCGCCCACAGGCTGACCTTGAGGCCGCTTTCGTGGCCGGCTTCCTTCAGCAGTTTCTTCGCGCCCTCGGGATCATAGTCGATGCCGGCATCGGTGACGGCACCGAGCTGCGCCGGCGGCAGGACGCTGCCGGCCACCGTGCCGGCGCCGGCGTAGACGGCATCGACGATAGCCTTGCGGTCGATGGCCTTGGCCAGTGCCGTGCGCACGCGAACGTCGCCCAGCGGCTGGTGCTCGACATTGAAGCCGAGGATGCCGATGTTCTGGCCCTTGAGATCGAGGACCGTGATGCCGGGATCGGCACGCAGGTCGGCGACCGCACTTGGCGGCGGCGGCGCGGCGACCTGGCATTCATTGGCCTTGATGCGCTCGACGCGGGTGGTTGGCTCGGGCGTGACGGCGAAGACCAGCGTGTCGATCTTCGGCGCTCCGCGCCAGTAATCCTTGTTGGCGGCGTAGCGGACCTGGCTGTCGGGCACATAGGCCTGAAGCACGAAAGGCCCGGTGCCGACCGGCATGCTGTCGATCAGCTCCGGCGTGCCGGCCGCCACCATCTTTTGCGTCTGCTCCAATGACAGGATGGAGAGGTAGTCGAGCGCCAGCCCGGCCAGGAAGGTGACATTGGCTGCCGTCAGCGTGAAGCGCACGGTGTTGTCGTCGACCTTGTCTATTCTGTCGATCAGCGTGCCCATGCCGAGCGCGTTGAAGTACTCGTAAGCGCCGCCGCCGAGCTTGTGATAGGGATTGTTGGCATCGCGCTGGCGGTTGAAGGTGTAGAGCACGTCATCCGCGTTGAAGTCGCGCGAGGGCGTGAAATGCTCGTTCGACTGGAATTTCACGCCGTGCCTGAGATGGAAGGTGTAGGTCTTGCCATCTGATGAAACATCCCAGCTTTCGGCCAGCGCCGGTCCGACCTCCGTCGTGCCCGGCTTGAACTCGACCAGCCGGTTGAAGATCGTCTTGGCGGCGGCGTCCATGGTGGAATCGGCGATGCCGATCGCCGGGTTGAAGGTCTCGGGATTGGCCTCCGAGCAGTAGACCAGCGTCTTGGCGTAGGCCTGCCCGCCGACGAGGACGGACGAGGCCAGAAGAGACGGGGCAAGCACTGTGCGCAGAACGGTGGATTTCATCGCAAACGCTCCTGATGACACTTTACGGGTTGAGGGAAGGGCTGAAATTCATGGGGCCGCCGCCGGGACAAGAAAGCGATCAGGCGCCAGCGCCGCGGCGGTGACGCCGAGCGCCGTGACATCCCCCGGGATGGACTGCCCGCGCATCAGCGCCGCGCTCAGCCTGGCCAAGGTCAGCGAAACCTGGAAACCGTAGCCGCCCTGGCCGCCGAGCCAGAAGAAGCCTGGCAGGCGCGGGTCGAAGCCGGCGACCGGCGTGCGGTCGGGCGCGAAGGTGCGCAGGCCCGCCCATGGCGTCGACGGACGCCCGATGCGCATCGATGTCGCCTGTTCGATGCGGTCGACGGCGATGGCGACGTCGATGTCTTCCGGCCAGGCGTCGCAAGGCTCGGAGTCCGTCTCGTCGGCAAGCGAGCCGATCAGCCTGCCGGCATCGGGCTTGAAGTAGAACTGCTCGTGTAGGTCGACCACCAGCGGCCAGCCGGCGATATCCATTCCGGCGGGCGGATCGAACAGGAAGGCGGTGCGCCGTTTGGGCTGGAAGCCGAGGCCCGGCAGCCCCGCCATGCCGGCGACGACATCGACCCAGGCGCCGGCGGCGTTGACCACGATGTCGGCCGAGTAGACGCCGGCGCTCGTTTCAACCCGAAAAGCGCTGCCGTCGCGTGATATGGCGCGGACCTCCTCGCCGGTGCGGATGATGCCGCCGCTGGCTTTCAGCGCCGAGGCGCTGGACCCCAGCATCTTGCCCGTGTCGACATCCACCGCGTCCGGCTCATAGACGCCGCCGCAGGTGGTTTCCCTGGCAATGACCGGAACCAGCGCGTGGAGCTCGGCCGCCGCCAGACGGCGCACGCTGGGCACCAGCGCCTGCAATTCATGAGCCAGCTTGTCGATGGCGGCATCGTCGCCGACCCAGCCGACGTGCAGCGCGCCACGCCGGTGGGCGACGAAGCCGCCCTCGACTATCGCCTGCCGGCTGGCCAGCGTCAGCCCGCGCACCAGCCGGTTGCCATAGGTCTCGGTGAACAGAGCGGCGGAGCGGCCGCTGGCATGGTAGCCGAGATGCGGTTCGCGCTCGATGACGGTGACATCGGCCCAGTCCGCCACCTCGGCGGCAAGGGAGAGGCCGGCGATGCCGCCGCCGATGACGATGATCTTCGCGGGAGAATTCGACTGCATCCACCAGTCGTAAAAATAATTTCGTATCCAGTCAATATTTAGCGTATAAGAAAATTGTTAGTGTTGTTGATGGCCCGCTCGAGTTCGACTACCTAGGGTGAACCTCGCGGTAGTGACGTGGCGCCGCTTCATGGAGCTGACAATGTCGGAGCAACCGAATCTCGGTGATTGTCTGCGTGCCCTGAGAAAAAGACATGGCTGGACCTTGCAGGAGGTCAGCTCTCTCACCGGCGTCGCGGTGTCGACGCTATCCAAGGTCGAGAACGACCAGATGTCGCTGAGCTACGACAAGCTGTTACAGATCTGCGAAGGGCTCGGTATCCATGTGACGGAGCTGCTCAGCGGCGACCGCAAGCAGCCGGCGGCGCGCACCCGCCGTTCGGTGACCTCGCAGTCCAACACACTGCGCCAGCTGACCCGCAACTACGACTACCGGTATCTCGCCACCGACCTGGTGCGCAAGCGCATGGTGCCGATCCACGCCTATGCGCGCGCCCGCACGCCGGAAGAGTTCGGTCCGCTGACCCGGCATGCCGGCGAGGAGTTCCTGATCGTGCTCAAGGGCGAGATCGAACTGCACACCGACCAATACGCGCCGGTGCGGCTGAAAGCGGGCGAGAGCGTCTACATCGATTCCACCATGGGCCACGCCTATCTCTCGGTGGGCGAGGGCGACGCCGAGATGCTGTGCGTCTGCTCCGGCGACGAGCCCGACATGGAAGGCACGCTGCTCTCCGTGCTGGAGACGGTGGAGGGGTAGGGGGCTGAATGTCAGCGCTGCCCCTCACCTGCCTGCCGGCATCCTCTTCCCGTATAGAGACGGGGAGAGGGGCGCTGTCATCTGTGATTTCGCCAATCATCAGCGTTGCAGGAGTCGAGCCGCGTTGCAGCCAGCTTCTTTTCTCCCTGTCACTATGCGGGGAGAAATGCCCGGCAGGGCAATGAGGGGGCAGCGCCACCGGCTCTCGTTTTTCTGCAGGTCCATTCTGCCTTTCTGGTTCGAACTGGCCGACGAAACCAGCTATATGACTCGCTGAAAACTCCCGCCAACTCGAAGAGGAAAACCCAATGAATTCAGAAAAAACAGCTGTCATCGTGGCCGGTGGCAGCGGCATGGGCGCGGCGGCGGCCAAGCGCCTGGCGGCGGATGGGTTCAAGGTGGCGATCCTGTCCTCGTCCGGCAAGGGCGAGGCGCTGGCCAAGGAATTGGGCGGGCTCGGCGTCACCGGCTCCAACCAGTCGAACGACGACCTGCAGCGTCTCGCCGACCTGACGTTGGAGCGCTATGGCCGCATCGACGTGCTGGTCAACAGCGGCGGCCATGGGCCGCGCGCGCCGATCCTGGAGATCACGGATGAGCAGTGGCACACCGGCATGGACGTCTACCTGATGAACGTCATCCGGCCGGTGCGCATCGTGGCGCCGCAGATGGTCAAGCAGAAGGGCGGCGCCATCATCAACATCTCGACGGCCTGGGTAGCCGAGCCGAACGCGATGTTCCCGACCTCGGCCGTGTTCCGCGCCGGCCTTGCCGCCTACACCAAGATTTTCGCCAACACCTATGCATCAGACAATGTGCGCATGAACAATGTGTTGCCCGGCTGGATCGACAGCCTGCCCACCACCGAAGAGCGCCGCGACAACGTGCCGATGCAACGCTACGGGACGAGCGAGGAGATCGCCGCGACCATTGCTTTTTTGGCTTCGGAAGGGGCCGGGTATATTACCGGGCAGAGTATCCGCGTGGATGGGGGTGTTATCCGGGCGCTGTGAGGGATTTGGTCCGATTTTTTGGAGACGCCGGCGGGCCAGCGCCCCCCTCTGCCCTGCCGGGCATCTCCCCCTCAAGGGGGGAGATTGGCAGCTTTGGCGCCGGTTCTTTTCCTCAACACTGAAAATTAGCGAAAGCCATGGTGAGATCCGATCTCCCCCCTCGAGGGGGAGATGTCCGGCAGGACAGAGGGGGGCGCTGGCCCGCCGGCGTTCCGTTTTGGGTGCCATGCTCGTCCCGACGCTTCAGTGGCCCGCCACCTGATCCGCATCCGTCAGCGTCCGCAGAAACGCCACGATGTCGTCGATCTCGGTGTCGTTGAGCGCCGGCTTGTCGCCGGGCTTTTTGCCGTTGAAGGGCGGATCCTGGTTGAGATTTCCCCAGTAAGCCTTTGGCAGATCGTCATATTGCCTCACCGTGCCGTCTGCATTCCTGGGATACCAGTGGCCGGGGTCGGTGTCGCGGCTGGCGTAGAAGGCGACGGCGTCGCGCAGCGTGTGGAAGTAGCCGTTGTGGAAGAAGCTCTTGCGCAGCGCGACATTGCGCAGCGTCGGTGTCTTGAACAGGCCGCAATAGCCGGTGCGGCCGTGAAAATCGGTGCGCAGCGGGCCGCACAGGCCGAGATCGGCATAGGCGGGGTCGGCGTTGGCCGGGATCGCCGGATTGCGCGGCACGGCGATGGCGATCAGGCCGAAATCGGTGAATTGCGGCGGCTCGCCGTCATTGGCGGGTTCGCTGAGGTGGCAGGAGGCGCAATTGCCTTTCGCCTCGTCCTCGAACAGGGCGCGGCCGCGCCGTTCCTGCGCCGACAGCGTCGCCTTGCCGGCGAGGAAGGCGTCGTAGCGGCTGGAATAGGGATAGAAATCGGCGGCGCTCTGCTCGAACGTGCCGAGCGCCTCGGCGGCGGCGTCGAAGGCGTCGCCCGGGCGGTCGAAGACATCGTTGCCGAAGGTTGCCTTGAACTCGTCGGCATAGGCCGATCTACGCAGGGCGGCGGTGACAGCCCCCGCATCCTTGTTGGCCATCTCGAAAGGCGAGAGCAGGGGGATTTTCGCCTGATCCTTGCCGTGGTCGGCGCGGCCGTCCCAGGTCAGGCCGCCGGTCGGACCGTTATCGACGCTCTCGTCGCCTTCATCGTCGGAATCGTAGAAGTGCTCGGTGAAGGCGGGAGCGGCCTGGAGATAGCGCAGCGAGGGCACCGCGCGCACGCCGGGCTGGTCGAGATGCGGCCCGCCCATCTCGACCGGCGTGGCCGAGGCCGGTCCGAAAGCATGGCGCGGATCATGACAGGACGAGCAGGCCTGCTTGCCCGAGGCCGATAGCGCCGGGTCGAAGAACATCTTTCGGCCAAGCATGGTCAGCGCCTCGGCACGCGCGAAGGCTTGCGCGCGCGATAGCGGACCGGGATGGACGCCATCCGCCGTATTCGCGGGCGCGGCACAGCCAAATGTCGCGATCGCGGCAATCGCGATCATCAGGCTTTTCCATCGTCTTCTGGTCATGGAGCATGGTCCGCTTTGGCCGGGAAATAGAAATGGAGTGCAACGGATTGATGACCGGCCCCAGTGCTCACGAAACCGTGTTCGCCGCGGCGGCGGATGTCACAAAGGTGACAAGGCATCCACGTTAGCTGCCCCGATGGTTCCCGCGCCCCTCCAGCCACAGTCAAGCCACGAGGTCTTCCCGATGACGAGGCTCAAACTCCTCACTTCCTTTTGCCTGGCCGGTTCGGCCCTGCTTCCCCTCGCGGCGGCCAATGCCGCCCCTGCCGGCTTCGACAAGATCGACACTGTCGTCGTCATCTATGCCGAGAACCGCAGCTTCGATAATCTCTATGGCGGCTTCCCCGGCGCCAACGGGCTGGCCAATGTCTCGGCCGATCAGGCGCGCCAGCTCGACCGCGACGGCAAGCCGCTCACCGAGCTGCCGCCGGCCTGGGGCGGGCTGACCGGAAAGGGCGTCACGCCCGTGGTGACGGAGGCTGAGACCGCGCATCTCGCCAACGCTGCCTTCGCCATTGACGATCCCAAGGGCTTCAACGAAGGCACCAACGTCATCACCCATGATCTGTGGCACCGCTTCTACCAGGAGCAGATGCAGATCGACGGCGGCAAGAACGACAAATTCGTCGCCTGGGCCGATTCCGGCGGCCTGGTCATGGGCCATTATGACGGCTCCGTCCTGCCGATGTGGCAGGTCGCGAAGAAGTATGTGCTGGCCGACAATTTCTTCCAGGGCGCCTTCGGCGGCTCTTTCCTCAACCATTTCCAGCTCGCCTGCGCCTGTACGCCGGTCTACCCGCACGCCGACACCAGCCCGATCAAGGGCCAGATCGCCGTGGTCGAGGCCGATGGCACAACTCTGAAGGTTGCCGACAATTCGCCGGCCTCGGCACTGGGCGGCGTACCGAAATTCGCCAATGACGGCGCCATCACGCCCGACTTCCATGCCGTCAACACCATGCAGCCGCCCTATCAGCCGAGCGCCAACAAGCCGGCCGAGGGCGGCGACAAGGCGCTGGCCGACCCGGCCGCGCCCACCACGCTGCCGCCGCAGCACGACATCACCATCGGCGATCTGCTGTCGCTGAAGGGGGTGAGCTGGGCCTGGTATGCCGGCGCCTGGCAGGCAACGCTCGACGGCAAGAACGCGACGCCGGTGCCGAACTTCCAGTTCCACCACCAGCCGTTCAACTATTTCGCCGCCTACGCGCCCGGTACCGCCGCGCGCACCGAGCATCTGCGGGACGGCGGCCTGGACGGCGCCGACTTCATCAAGGCGATCGACGACGGCAAGCTGCCGGCGGTGAGTTTCTACAAACCGCAGGGCAATCTCAATGAACATGGCGGCTATGCCGACGTGACCAGCGGCGACCGGCATCTGGCCGATCTCGTCGCGCATCTGGAGAAGAGCCCGCAATGGGGCCACATGCTGGTGGTCGTCACCTATGACGAGAATGGCGGCTTCTGGGATCATGTCGCGCCGCCCAGGGCCGACCGGTGGGGCCCGGGCAACCGCATCCCGGCCTTCATCGTCTCGCCCTATGCCAGGATGGGCACGGTCGACCACACGCAATATGACACGACGTCAATCCTGCGCTTCATCACCGCGCGCTACGACCTGCCGGTACTGACCGGCATCGTTGCCCGCGACAAGGCGCTGGCCGCCAATGGTGAGCCGCCGATGGGGGATCTGAGCGCGGCGCTGGACCTCAGCCGATAGGCCGGAGCGCACTGCGGATACGCCGCCGCGCCGCAGGGCGCGGTGGCCTTTCAGCCGCCGTTCACAAGCGCAAGAATGAGCTTCTGCAGATTGCCGCCCTGGCCGAGTTCGACGCGGTCGAAATCGCGGCTTGCCTGGCGCTGCGCCTGCGAGAGCGCGGACAGGCGTTTGGTCATCTCGACCCGGATCTTGCTGCATTTTGGGTCGTCGGGAACGGTCAGGCCGACTGTCGCCGCCTCGATCTTGCGCGCCATGTCGACAATGGTCGCGCCGTGCACCTTTTCGTGGGCGCTGACGCCGGCGAGGAAAACCTCCCAGTTCTTCTGGATGGCGGAGGGCAGCGGCGATGAGGGGCTGGGCAAGGTGTAGGTGATGATGAGCTTGGGCTTCGCCGAAACCAGCACGCAGGCTCCGGCACGCGCCTGATAATCCCTGGTCCAGGTCAGCTTGAAATTGGTGTGGGCGATGGCGCGGGCAACGCCGGCATTCGGCCCGTTCTGGCCGATCGACCGGTAGAGCTCCAGCCCGGACTGGCCTGAAATGGCGTAGGTCTCGACCTTCTCGACCGGCTTCCATTCGGCCTGCGCGGCGAGCGGCGAGGCCACCAGGGCGGCTGTCACAAGACACAGGCGAAAACAAGCTCTCAACACCAAGGCGCCCCGCACATGCAATGCCATTCAACGCCTTTTCCTATATGCTGCCGGCGGGTGCTGCAAATGCCCGAAGGGGGAAGTCATGAAAAGATATGTCGTTGCCGCCGGAGCCTTGGCGGCATTGCTTGGCGCGGAGCCGGCCTTTGCCGCGTCCTGCGGCTGGAGCGCGAAGATGGAAGAAGACGAGGGTGGCAGCGTGCTGACGGCTTCCGTCTGCGGCGGGCCGAAAGGCGACGCGCATCTGATGTTGACCTGTTTCGACAATCCGGTTCTGAGCTACGACCTGGGTGCCAGCGGCCAGCAACTGGAACCGGGCATCAGCGGTTCGTTCGACTTCAAGGCGGATGGCAAGACGGTGACCAAGACGCTGCGACTGGAGGCCATGTACAATGATTTCGTGGTCGATCTCGCCAAGGCCGATCCGTTGCTCGACCTGCTGCGTTCGAAGGGGGATGTGTCGGTCAGCGCGGCCCAATATGGCGCTATCAGCTTTCCGCTGAAGGGATCGAGCGCGGCCATCGGCAAGGTGCTGGCGCAGTGCGGCAAGGCCAAGCCCGCGGGGGATGGGGATTGATCGGGTGCTGTGCGGCAGCTGTGGCGGCTATCCATATTGTCGTCATCCTGACATCTGAACATCAGCCCGCCACTAGCCCATTGTCACATCCAACTTCGCGAGCGGTGACGCCTCTTCCTTCTCCCCTTGTGGGAGAAGGTGGATCGGCGCGTAGCGCCGAGACGGATGAGGGGTGCCGAAAGAAATAATCCGTTGATAATTCAGCGTAATGTGGTGTCGCGAGAAGCATGTTGCCAAGCTGGAACACCCCTCATCCGACCTCGCTTCGCGAGGCCACCTTCCCCCACAAGGGGGGAAGGGGGAGCTGAACCTTGCCGCCGGGGACGGGTGGCCGTATCTCATCCGCTATGGCCAACATCCAATTATGAAAGCTTGGGCTTCACCGCCAGCCATATTGGCTACAAGAAGAGCCTTTAGCGGACGCCAGCACGCTGTCGCCGGTTCCGGCTTGGCGGCGACTGGCGTATAGCGGAAGCCTTTCAGGCACTATTCAAATCGCCCGGCAAAGCGGATATAGGTCAGTTAGGTTGACCTATATAAGAAAAACGTCGGGGAGGCATGTCTTGACCCTTTTGAACCTGTTGGCTTCGCGCTCGTCGCGTATGAAAGCGTCGGAAATCCGCGAGCTGCTGAAGCTGCTCGATCAGCCTGACATCATCTCGTTCGCCGGCGGCATTCCCGATCCGTCGCTGTTTCCGGCCGACGCCATCCGCGATGCCTATGGCGATGTGCTGGGCGGGGCGGAAGCCGGGGCGGCCCTGCAGTACCAGGTTTCGGAAGGCTATCTGCCGCTGCGGCGCTGGCTTGCCGGGCAGATGGGCAAGCTCGGCATTGCCTGCGACGAGGCCAACATCTTCATCACCTCCGGCTCGCAGCAGGCGCTGGATTATCTCGGCAAGCTGTTCCTGTCGCCGGGCGATACCGCGCTGGTGACATGGCCGACCTATCTCGGCGCGCTGCAGGCCTTCAACGCCTACGAGCCGCGCTACGACCGGTTGCGGCCCGAGGGCGGCAACATGACGCCGGCGACCTACCACACCGCTGGCGCCGCCAATGGCGGGCGGGTGAAATTCGCCTATCTGGTGCCCGACTTCGCCAACCCGACCGGCGCCACGCTGGATCGAAAGCAGCGCGAGGCGGTGCTCGACCTTGCCGGCGAGCTCGACATCGCCGTCATCGAGGACGCCGCCTATCGGGCGCTGCGCTATGATGGCGAGGGTGTGCCGCCGATCCTGGCGCTCGACTGCGCGCGGTCCGGCGGCATCGACAAGGCGCGCACGCTCTATTGCGGCTCGTTTTCGAAAATCCTGTCGCCGGGCATGCGCGTCGGCTGGGTCTGCGCGCCGCGCCACGTGGTCGAAAAACTGGTGCTGATGAAGCAGGCTTCGGACCTGCACAGCCCGTCGGTCAACCAGATGGTGATGCACCGCGTCGCCGAATCCGTGTTCGACGGCCAGGTGGAAAAACTCATCGGCGCCTATCGCGAGCGCCGCGACGGCCTGCTCGATGCGCTGGAAGTCAACATGCCGGAGGGCGTGAGCTGGAGCCGCCCGGAAGGCGGCATGTTCGTCTGGGTGACGCTGCCGGAAGGCACCGATGCCACGGAACTCCTGGCGCGGTCGGTGAAGGAGGCGCGCGTCGCTTTCGTGCCCGGCAATGCCTTCTACGCCGACGGCACCGGCCGCAACACGCTGCGGCTGTCGTTCACGCTGGCCGACCGCCGCGCGGTGAGCGAGGGCATTCCACGGCTGGCGGCGCTGTTCAAGGGTTAGCCAAGCTTACGCCGGCACGTTCACCAACTGCTTGAGCTTCGCGAGCCTGGCGCGGGCGAGCTTGCGGATCGGCTTTTGGAAACCCTCTTCGCCGGTTTCGACGACGAAGACCAAGGTCTTGAAGTCCAGCATGAACTCGTCGATGGCCCGCGCCGTCTTTTCGGACCTGTCCTTGAACCGGCGCAGCAATGCGTTCGCTTCCTCGATGTCGTCGGCGCCGGCGCTGTCGACCAGCGCTTCAAATCTCTGAAAACAATCCAATCGCCATCCTCCCGCCGCGCCACCAAACTTCCGGTCAGCCGAAAAGTTCCGTCGGGTCCAAAAAATTGTCGCTGGTTGTCAGCAGATGCAGGCGCCCCGCGTTGACGCCTTGCCGCCGGCGCCTAAATTCGAGGCCTTGCGAGGAGGAGCTTTCATGGAACTGCATCGCGGCCGGCTCATCGACCACCTGCAGCTCGTGGTCCGGGATCTCCCCGCCAGCCGGCGTTTCTACGAGGCGCTCTTCCAGGTGCTCGGTATCCCGATCGGCGGCACCGGCGAGGATTACTTCTGGGCCGACGAATTGTTCATCTCCAGCGTCGACAGCCGGGCCGCACAGGGAAAGCTGACCGGCCGCCATCATCTGGCCTTCCAGGCCAGGGATCACGCCATGGTCGATGCCTTCTACGAGGCCGGACTCGAGGCCGGGGGCACGGACAATGGCGCGCCCGGCGAGCGGCCCTATCATCCCGGCTATTATGCCGCCTTCCTGCTCGACCCGGACGGCAACAACATCGAGGCCGTCCACCACGGCCCGGCCAACCGGAGTGCGGCTTCCGTGAAGATCACGTTCTAGGGCGTATTGATATTCAGGTGAGGTCAGCCTGCAAATGCCGGCTTCCTGCGCTTCCGGTGCTCATATACCCAAACGTACGCTCCGCTCCGGTTCTCGGAATCCACCATTTTCGGCTCGGCCTGACCTGGATCTCAACACATCCTAGGCGGTGACCGCAGGCGAGGCCGGGTGATTCCCATCCCGCATTCCTGGTATTTTGGAAATCGAACGCGGGGCCGGCGAATCGGATCGGATGCTTGATCTGGGCGGCACTGAAATTGTCCTGCAGGGCATGGATAGCGTCGCCTCTGGACAAGAGGCAAATCGGTCCCATACGGTGCGGCTTCAGGGAAGACGCGTGCGCGGGAAAGGCCGGTTGGTCATTGAAAAAGAATGTCTTCTCGTCGGTCGACCTGCCGCCGCATCTCGACGACCGCGCGCGCTTCGCGCTCTGGCAGGACATCCATGTTGCGGAGATATGGTCGGTCGAATACGCCATCTCCGGCAACGTGCCGTTCCAGGCGGATATCGAAGCCACCGCCATCGGGCCGCTGGTGCTGGGGCGGATGGCAGGGACGATCAGGCATGCCAGCCGCAAGACGCGCAACATCGCCGATGACGGCCGCGACGGCTATCTGCTGCTGGTCAACGACGGCGACACCAAGCTGAGCGGCGTGCAGACCGGCCGCGACTACAGCATCGGCAGGGGCGAAGGCGCGCTGGTCTCGGCTTCGGAAGCGCTGGAAATGACCGGCGGCGACCGAAATGTCTGGACCAATGTCGTGGTGCCGCGCGAAATCCTGGAAAATGCCTTCCCTCATGTCGAGGATCGCCTGGCGCTGACCATCGGCGCCGACAATGAAGCGCTCGATATGCTCAAGCGCTATTGCGGCTTCCTGGAAGCGGGACCGGCATTGCTCTCGCCCGACCTTGTCGCCCACGCCACCGAGACGATCGTCGACCTGATCGGGCTGGCGACCGGCGCCAAGGGCGAGATCGCCGAGCTGGCGGGCGTGCGCGGCCTGCGCGCGGCAAGGCTGCAGGCCATCCTGCAGAAGATGCGGGACAACTTCGCCGATCCCGCCATCTCGGCCCAGCACATCGCCCAGCATTTGCGGCTTTCCGCGCGCTATGTCCATGATCTCCTGCAGGAAACGGGATCCAGTTTCGCCGAGCATATTCTCGAACTGCGCCTGCAGAGAGCCCATCGCATGCTGCGCGACCGGCGCAACGACAGCATGCGGGTCAGCGAGATCGCGCTGTTGAGCGGTTTTTCCGACGTCTCCTATTTCAATCGCTGTTTCCGCCGCCGCTTCGGCTCGACGCCGAGTGGCGCCAGGTAGGGCGATTCATCGTTTCATTGAATCGCAAGCGGGCTTTTCCCGCGCCGGCACGTTTGCAAGCAGCGAGAGATGGCGAAGACTGGTTCCGATCAGCTTTGCCGATCGCTGCCTTGCGTTGCCAATTCGGTGGCTCCGGTGCTAACCGTGAAAATGGCGGACGGGAATCGGCGAAGCAATGCGCGCCGCCTTTCTCAACAACATCCCGAACAGAACATCTCTTGCCTACCGTGGAGAACCGATTTTTATGCAGAAATCAACCAGGGCGATCCGTGTCGCCGCGCCGTTGCTTGCGATTTTGGGCATGGCCGCACCATTCATATTACCTATTACTCATATATCTTCCGCGCAGGCCCAGGAGGAATATCTTCCGACCCAGAAGGACTTTGTCGGCAAATGGCAACTCAGCGGCGCGACCACCCGGCCGCCGCGCGACTTGAAGGATGCGCCCACGCCGGAACAGGAAGCGGCTGCCAGTGAGTTCCAGCAGACGGTGACCGCGTTTTACGGCGCGTTCGATTATCTGGAGATTACCGCGGACGGCCGTTACAATTTCCATCAGCCCGGTGACCCGACATCGGGTTCCTGCGTCTGGTGCGGGACCTGGTCCTTCAGCAAGAGTTCGGCGTGGCTCAAGCTGGACACGGCGCCCAGGCTCGATATCTACGCCAAGGGCGGCGACATACAGATGACCTACACCGCCGAACCCGATGAAAAATCGAAATACGCCTGGCTGGTGTTCGGCTGGACGAAGGTTGAGTAGACGGCGCGCGACGCTCCGGGAAATTCGCGGGTCCGAGCGGCTTTTCACCCATCTCGTATTCGGCGGCCCGAGGAGTCCACATGAGTTCATTGCCTGAAGCCGTGCCGTTTTTCAGTCAGTGGGAGACGCCCGACATGACGCTGGCGGTGCTCGCCGACGGCGCCGAAGCCGCGTTGCGGCGGGATCCGCTGTGGCAGGGATCGGGTGCCGCCACGCTCGACGAATACGCGGTCTGGGCAGCCAATGTCTGCGGCATGGCTTGCCTCAAGATGATCCTGGCGACGCGCGGCCAGATCGTGCCGACGATCGAGCTGGCAAGACGGTGCACCGGATATGGCGGCTATGTCGTCAATGAAGGCTCGATCAAGGGCCTGATCTATGCGCCCTTCGTCACTTTCGTGAAGCAGGAATTCGGCCTCGAGGCCGAGGTGATGACCGATGTCGCGGCAGCGGACGTCCCGGGGATCCTCGCCCGGTCGCGCTTCTTCATCGCTTCGGTCAGCAGTTCGATCCGCTGGCCGGAGCGCGAGCCGCCGTCGAAGGGCGGTCATCTGGTGCTGGTCACGGCGGCATCGGACAATGGTTTTCGCTTCCACAACCCATCCGGCCATACCAGCGCCACACAGGCGGACGCAGTGTTGGCGCCCATCGATTTCGATCGTTTCTTCGCCAATCGCGGCATTGCCGTCAGCATTTGATTTTTGACAGTTGAGGGATTTCGATGACCGGAAAGATCAGGGTTGCCATCCTCTATGGCGGTCGCTCGGCCGAGCACGAGGTGTCGCGGCTGTCGGCGGCCAATGTGCTGAAGGCGATCGACCGGACGCGCTACGAGGTGGTGCCGATCGGCATTTCCAGGGACGGCAGATGGCTGCTGCAGCCGGCGTCCGAGGCCTTCGGCGAAGGGGCAGGGGCTCCAGTGTCGGAGGACGGCGTGGAAGTCGCCCTGCTGCCCGGCGGCAAGGGCCGGCTGATCTCGGCGTCGCACAAGGAAACGGACCTGCCGCCGGTCGATGTCGTCTTTCCCGTGCTGCACGGTCCGTTCGGCGAGGACGGCTCGGTGCAGGGCTATGCCGAGGTTGCCGATGTCGCCTATGTCGGCTGCGGCATCCTCGCTTCGGCCGCCGCCATGGACAAGGACGTCGCCAAGCGGCTGCTGCGTGAGGCCGGCCTTGCCGTCGCCCGCTCGGTCACCGTGCTTAGAGGCGATGTCGGTTCATTCCAGGAAATCGCCGGGGCGCTCGGGCTGCCTTTCTTCGCCAAGCCGGCGCGCCAGGGCTCGTCCTTCGGAGTGAGCAAGGTAAACGACAGGGATGGCTTCGAAGCAGCCATCGAAACCAGTTTCCGCTATGACGGCAAGGCGTTGATCGAGGAGTTCGTCGAAGGCCGCGAGATCGAGTGCTCGGTGTTGCAACGGGCAGACGGCTCGCTCACGGTGTCGCTGCCAGGCGAGATCATCCCGGCCGGCAAGCATGGCTTCTACACTTACGAGGCCAAATATCTCGACGCCGACGGCGCAGTGGTCAAAGTGCCCGCCGATATTCCCGCCGCGGTCGCCGACAGAGCGCGGGACATGGCGGCGCAAGCCTTCAAGGCGCTCGGCTGCGAGGCCATGGCGCGCGTCGACTTCTTCCTGCGCGCCGACGGCTCCCTGCTGGTCAACGAGGTCAACACGCTGCCCGGCTTCACCGACATCTCGATGTACGCCAAGGCGCTGGCGGCGATCGGCATCGGCTACAGCGAGGTCATCAACGCGCTGATCGAGCACGCGCTGGCAAGGCATAAAGTGCGCACAGTCTGAAGTCTTCGCCGATCGAGATACAAGCCAGGCTGATCCCGTTTGCGCTCCGAGCGCCTACCGATCGACCATCGCCATGCCGCGCTCGGTGTAGCGCGGGCCTGAGATTTTTCCCGGCGCCAGGGCATCGTCGAGCGCGGCCATTTCGGCGGCGTCGAGTTTCAATGATGCGGCGGCGACGTTTTCCTCCAAATATCTGATCCGCTTGGTGCCGGGGATGGGCACGATGTCGACGCCAAAGCCGTTGCCCTTCTCCAGCAGCCAGGCCAGCGCGATCTGGCCGGGCTTGACGCCCCGGGCTGTGGCGATGTCGCGCACCTTGGCCGCCGCGTCGACATTGGCGTCGTAGTTTTCGCCCTGGTAGCGCGGGTCGTTGCGGCGGTAATCGCCCTCGGCGTAGTCCTCCGCGCGCTTGACCTCGCCGGTGAGAAAACCGCGGCCGAGTGGCGAGAACGGCACCAGGCCAATGCCGAGTTGCCCGAGCAGCGGGATGATCTCCGGCTCCAGATTACGCTCCCAGAGCGAATATTCGCTCTGCAACGCCGACACCGGGTGAACGGCATGCGCCCGGCGGATGTTGGCGGCACCTGCCTCCGACAGGCCGAAGAACCGCACCTTGCCTTGTGCGACCAGCTCGCCGACAGCGCCCGCGACATCCTCCAGCGGCACCGCCGGGTCGACGCGGTGCTGGTAGAGCAGGTCGATATGATTGGTGGCGAGACGGCCAAGCGAGGCTTCCACGACCTCGCGGATATGCCCGGGCCGGCTATCGACTCCCACCTGTTTACCGTTTTCGATGCGGAAGCCGAACTTGGTGGCGATGGTCACCTTGTCGCGCTTGCCCTTCAACGCCCGGCCGAGCAGGGCCTCGTTGGTGTACGGGCCATAGACCTCGGCGGTGTCGAGGAACGTGCAGCCGAGTTCGATGGCGCGGTGCAGCGTGGCGACGGATTCGGCCTCGTCAGCCGGGCCGTAGGACTGGCTCATGCCCATACAGCCGAGACCAATGGCCGAGACTTGCAGCCCCTGGCTGCCGAGCTTGCGTGTGTCGAGGGTCATGGGTGGAGCTCCGGGAGGGAAGGAAGGAGGTGGCCGGGATTATATAAGGCGCTCGCTCAATTCCCACAGGGTGTTCGGCGCGGTCTCGACGAATAGTATTGGGCATGACGCTGTACGCGGCGGCTTCGCCATCGAACTACGGGCTGTCGCGCGTCACGCTGAAGCGAATGTGCGAAAGGACATCTAGGCCCAGGGCTTCGACGATAGTCGGGCTTCATTCCGACTTGGGTGTGGTTGCCCAGCGGACCGCTCCGCCCAAGTCTGGCGGTAAGCGCACTGTGCTCACATATTTGAAGCGACGTCACGGGAGGAGGGCGGCTTTGGCTTGTGTTCCGGTCGCGTTCTCGCGGTCTGGTGGGCAACGCGGGAAACGGGTTTGACAGGATTTCCGGCGACTGGTTTTTGTGTCTTGCGGCGTTGAAGCCAGTTGGAAGACAGTTCGGCAAGCAGACTGCGCAGGGCCTTCACAACATCCTCCTGTATCGGGCGATCAAGTAATTTCCGAAGGCCGGACTCGTTCCATGGCCCATGGATCTGTCGCCGTCTCGGGCTTTGGCTATTGCATCGAGCCTGGTCGATGAAGATCGTGATGGACTGTCGCACTCTCATCGCCGTTCTCGACGAGACCGGGTGGGGGCGAAGCCAATCCGTCGCCAAAAGTGTCGAATTCGATCGCCGCGCCAAGCAGTTGAGCAGCCTGCATGACCAGATGTTCAATGTCCTCGAGGGCGACATTCTCGGCCAGGTTCCTGAGCCTGATCCTTTCCGCCACTGCCGTCAGTTCGATGATGCCAACGGTCCTGAACGCTGCGCGGACAGTCGAATAGACGTCTTCACGCAGCCGTGTGGAATAGTCGTATCGCATCGAAACCTCCCAAAGCGAGTTGGTTTCCTCAAGGCGGCAGGATGCGCCCGATACCCGGGCCTGACAAGTTAAAATTGAAAAATCCGCAAATAAAATCAGCTAGTTAGCAGAGTTACGCGAACGGGCAATCTGCGTTCGATGCTCATCATAGGTACAAAGCTACATTCCCGCATTCGCGGCGCTTGACGCAAGATGAGCGAATTCCTAATTGTAAGTGGAATGAGACAGTTACTAACTGTGCGACAAATCTTGTGCGGGGAGGTGGATATGGTTGAACTGGAACGCCCGGAACGATTGCAGGTGATGTTGACCCAGGATGAGCTGGCAGCGCTGGAAAACTGGCGTTTCGACAAGCGCATGCCCAGCCGTTCGGCTGCGGTGCGTGAATTGCTGCGCCGTGGCCTTGCCTCAGACGGGTTCCTGACGGCCGAGATGGGGGCCAAGTCGCAGGAGTTTGGCGTGCTCAGGCCCAATGGCGATGGCAAGACGCCGCCGGAACAGGCGGAGTGAAATACGTTAAGGCCTATCCATCCTCGCGCCGGCGATTGCCTTGATCCGTTTGCGCCTTATCTGATCGGGAGAAGATGCAATTGCGGGTGGCGATGAACGACGTCGACGGCAGCGACAGACAGGGGGCGACCGCCGATGCCCGGCTCGCGGCAATTGTCGATTCCTCGTTCGATGCCATCATCAGCAAGGACCTGAACAGCATCATCCAAAGCTGGAACCAGGCGGCGGAACGCATGTTCGGCTATACCGCCGAGGAGGCGATCGGCCAATCCATCCTCATGCTCATCCCCGATCACCTCAAGAACGAGGAGATCGAGATCATCAGCAAGATTCGCAGCGGCGACCGGGTGGCGAGCTTTGAGACGACGCGCAAGCGCAAGGATGGCGTGCCGATTTCCGTCTCGCTGACGATCTCGCCGATCAAGAACAGCAATGGCGAGATCATCGGCGCCTCGCAGATCGCCCGCGATATCTCCGCCGCCAAGGAGAGCGAGCGCCGCATCAGGCTGCTGATGCGGGAGGTCAACCATCGAGTCAAGAACCAGTTCGCGGTCATCCTGTCGATGGTCAGGGAGACCAGCAAGCGCTCGACCGATCCAGGCGAGTTCGAGGAGTTGATCCGCGCCCGCATCATGGCGCTGTCGCGGTCGCACGATCTGCTCGTCACCTCGGAATGGGCGGGGGCGAGCCTGTTCGACCTGATCCAGGAACATCTCAAGCCCTTCGGCCTCGAGGAGCAGATATTGCTCTCCGGCCCGGTCCTGACGCTGCAGTCGAACGCGGTACAGAACCTCGGCATGGCCTTCCACGAACTGGGTACGAACTCGTCCAAATATGGCGCGCTGGGCAGCGAAGGCGGCCGGGTGGAGATCACCTGGACAATCGACTCCGGCGCGCAAAACCCTGGCTCCATGGGCGAGCGTGAATTCCAGTTGACCTGGGAGGAGACGTCGACGCCGCATCCCGGCGACCGGCGGGACCAGACCGCGCGCAAGGGGTTCGGCACCGTCGTGCTGCAGCGGGTGGCGCCGCAATCGCTGGGCGGTTCCGCCATTCTGGAGCGGTCGCCCGGCTATTTCAAATGGCGGCTGAGCGCGCCCTTGGCATCCATCGTCGTGGCGCCGATCGGTAGCGAGGCTGACGGCGATTCGCCGGGTTCCGGCATCTAGGGCGATCCGCCGGTCTGGAACGCCGCCCAAAATCCGTGGCCCAAAATCCGTGCTCGACCTACTCGACCAGGATATGGGCCTCGCGCGCGGCTTCGACAAAAGCCTCCCTGGCGACATCGGGCGGCACGTCGCCGCTCGTTGCGCGGCGGCAGGCGCGCAGCGCGGACTGATGTTTCAGACTGCCGGCATCGCGCCAATGTGTCGTCAGCAACTCGATGGCCTGTTGTGTGTTGGACAGGTTTCGGGTGGCTCCGGCAACGCCGACCGAAACCACGACGGGCTTGGAGAACCACGCGGTTTGCATTGGAACCTTGACCCTGTTGCAGGCATGGAACGTGTTTGGCCGCGCGAGGTTTCGTTGCCGCCGATCACTGTAGCGTGAACTCTCCGGCATCTCCCGGCGAAACAATGCCTAGAGGATGTTGGTCGTCACCTCGACGACAATCGCGGCGCCTTCCAGTCCGCCGTTGGGAACATGCACGACGCGCGAGACCCTGAGGTCCTGTGGGCTGCCGTCGACCGACAGGGAAACGCTCTCGCCGATGCGCGGCACGGCCTGGAAAGTGACGTTGGTGGCGTCAGGCCGGTTGTCGATGGATATGCGGCAGTTGACGGTCATGGGAATGTCTCCTGTGTCTGGCCATGCCGGTCGTTAACGCCGGGTCCCTCAAATGGTTTCAGGAGGGCCGGAACAAACCCGAGAGCCCGCCGATGCCTGCCGGCCAACTGGCGACGTTGGTCGCGGCCCGGCGGCTTCGGCATCCGGACTTGTCGTTGCTGGCGGGCTTCTAAAGCGCGTCGCGTCGAAACGGATTCATGCGACGCGCTTTAGGTCCTTATTTTGATGCATGTCGTTCCCCCAAACCGAGGTCACTTTTGGGCGACATGCATTAGTTGCTGGCTCTCGGAACGAAATAGTTGGTGGTGACCGCATCGCTGCCGGTTCCCCGCGTGACTTGAACCGCGGCATAGCCTTCCGGAGGAATCGAGCCAGTCGCCGTCTGGTCGACCTGCTTGCATCGGCCGACCATTTCGCCGTTCGGCCACGGTGCCAGTCTGGCTTCAAGTGCCGCTTCGCATTCCTCCATCGATGAATAGACGACCGGGCGCGTCTCCGTGGGCCGACAGAGCGATGCGCTGCATGAAAGCATCACCATCACCGCCACGGTTCCCGGATCCATGGAATTCTCCTGTTGGCCGACAATGAACGCGCAACAGGCCGCGAGGTTTCATGCGGGCCCAGCGCGCCGCGACGGCTGGAGTCAAGCACGAGGTCTGATAGCGCCCTCACGTTTTACAAAGGCCCAGCGCCTCGGTCTCCGGGCCTTTGGATAGGGGAAATGTTGGGCACGTTAAAGGCCGAACGAGGGTAACGCCCAAGCGTTTTCGTACCCAAGGTGCGGCTTGGCATTCGTTGCGTCAGTCTGGGTTGCTGTGGCGGTTCCCGTTGCAATGCAGTCCAATTTTGCCGCCACTGGCGCCTTGATCGACAGACAAGCACATGCCTTGGCAGCAGTGACTGTCGCCTTTTTTCCATGCGCCGCAGCGACACTCGACCCGGCGAGGACAAGCGCCAGGCAAATGAAGGCGATCTTCATGAGGATCTCCTATTTTAGTGTTGGCTAATTTAAAGTTAACGTAACGTTAACTGGCCGTCAATCGCGAGCGAGGTCCTGGGGCTGAAGCCACCTTCCTCCTGCCGGAAGGATCATGGCCGGTTCTTTACCTGTCCCGGATTGAGTCCGAATCGATGGGAGAGGATCGGGAGCGGCATGACCTTCGGCGCCGCACGCTCGCGCGCTCCGGCACGCGGTGATCAGCACCTCTATAACGATGGCTTTTTCCCAAGCCCTTCACTCCCCGAAGCAGAGGATGCTTCCGTTGCGGGAGAGAGTCCAGACAAGCATTAGTAAGTGCTAAAGAGCTCCTGGAAGACGTGCCTTGGCTGAATTATGATTTGGCCATGAGCTTTTTAACAACTTCAGTAACGGTTGATTCAACCATTACTGGTATTTATTCCAGAGTGTGGTGGCGGCTCCGACAAAAGCGGGCGGGGCTAGTTGCCGAAGCCGCCTGCGCAGTCCGGTGGGATCTGACCGCGCTGTCTCAGAATAGGACAGCGCGGTCAACGATCCGTTAATCGGGCGTCAACCGCCACTTGTCAGCTTTCCCACCCATGGTGATGATCGCCCCGCCCTTGGATCGGCCTTTGGCCGTGGATAGCTCGGGCGGGCTCCGGTAGAGCTTGAGCACAGCGTGCTAAACTCGGGAGCCGCGTGGAACATTGTTGCGTACGGTATCCGGCGAGCAGCGCATAGCTTGCAGAAGCTTTAGCCCTCGATCTCAATCTTGAATGCTCGCACGCCGGCGTGGCAAAGCGCATGCCGGCTCGGCATCCAAGAAGGAGAGTTGCCTGGGAGGACGCCGAGCCTAACCGACGAGATTAGCGGGGGGCCGCGTCGTCTCGCCGGCTAAGGGTTTATGCGCTCTTTAAGGCAACTCGCACAAAGCATCCGAACGAACTAAGGGGTCAGCCGATCGGTGGTGCATCACTGACCGCTGTTCTGGCGCTGCTGGTTCCTTAGAGGGTGCTTCCTGTAATAGATGCGAAGCATCCGAATGAACGAGACGTCCTTGCGCTTCGCAAGGCGTAGGACCGCCGGGCGGGGGGAACCGCTCTCCGGCGGGGGTCTGCCAGCCCCTGTTAATAGTTCTTCATCGCTCGGTGCGGCATGGCGGCTTCCTCAAACTCGTCGCCACATGCGACGAAGCCCAGCTTTTCGTAAAGCGCGGTCTTGTCGGCCTGGGACGTGAGGTAGAAGCGGTTCTCGCCACGTGACCGCGCTATCCGCATCCCCGCCTGCATCATCCGCAAGGCGATGCCATTGCCCCTTGCATGGCGTAGCACGGCGACGCGGCCGAACTTGGCATGTTCGGTCAGAAAGACAATCCGCAGCGTGCCGACGACATCGCCTCCGTCGATGGCGACGACGTGAGTGGCCCCCGCGTCATAGGCGTCCCGTTCCACCGTCTCGGGCACGTTCTGCTCGACAATGAACACTTTGCGCCGGACCTCCAGCGCGAGGGCCCCTAGGTCAGAGGCAATGGAAACGGGTAGAATTGTTAGATTGGCCATAACGTTCGCAGATGTTTAGTTGATGAATATTCGATGAAATCGGCTTTGTAGCGCCTAGACTGTTGAAATTGCTGGTTCCCGCTCATGGGCTCGAACCACGATTCACGCCTTCAAAGGGCGCTGTCCTACCATTAGACGAAGCGGGAAAGCTGGACCTTATGGCGCCCAGGCAGCTTGCGGTCAATTCGGGAAATTGTTGACCGGCTCTTCGCAGCGATAGACCGGGCAGTCGCCATCGCGGGACGGGACATAGGCCGACATCGGCACTTCAGGCCAGTCGCACTCATTGCCGAACTGCCTGACATAGCGGTCATAGGTGTTGCGGCCGGTGGTCAGCACCACGGCGCGATGGCTCTGGATCATGGCCCGGATCTCGCCGCAGCCCATGGAGCGGCTGTCGGGGCGGGCATCGGCCAGACCGGTCGTCGCGAGCACGGCGCCGATGGCCGTCAACAGGGTCAGAGCACGAGCGGACATGACGGTTCTCTTTGGTTTGACAAAATTGCACAGGCGGCCGGTCCGGATTCGCACTGGAACGGCCGCTTGCATTGTCGCACACAACCCCTTTCGTGTCCGTTGGTTCCGCGACCGGTCGTACGGCGCGCGCATTAGGGCGCGGCGCCGGCGGGTGCGCAACCAAATCAGGCGTTGCGCATTGCTGGGCATGGACGGCAGGAAGCCCTACGAAACACCGCAATGGCGGCCCGGAAACGAGGGCCCTCCGGCGATGTGCTGTTCCTTCTGCGGCGGCCGCGACCATGGTTTCGAGGAGTGTCCGCGCATGCCCGATCCTCTCCGGCCCGATGAGCCCGAAGGCGAGTCTACATCGGAAGAATCAGCCGGCCGATCCGAGGCGCCCTTGGCGGGTGGCTAACCGGCGCCAGCCGCGCCGAAGAAATCGATCAGCGCGCCAGCCGTTTGCCCGGGCGCTTCCTCGGGGAAGAAATGTCCGCCTGACACCGCGCGGCCCCGCACGTCATCGGCCCAGTTCCGCCATAGCGCCAGCGGTCCGCCTTCGCCGGCATACCATTCGGCGAGCGCGCCTTGCCCGCTCCACAAGGCCAGCACCGGACAGGCGATGCGCCGGCCGGCGGCTTTGTCCGCCCGGTCGTGGTCGCGGTCGAGCGTTGCCGCCGCCCGGTATTCCTCGCAGATCGCGTGGATGTGGGCGGGGTCGCGCAAGGCATCGACATAGGCCTGGCGGATGCCGGCGGGAAAGACATCGGGCGGCGAACCCCAGCCGCCCAGCGCATTGTCGACGATGGCGTCGGCGGCGCCCGCCAGGATCTTTTCCGGCAAGGGCTCGGGCTGCGCCAGCAAGGACCACGGCCAGTAGCCGAGGGCCAGCCGGGCATCGGCCCTGTCCCAGGCGTCGGCCGTGGGCACGATGTCGAGCACGGCGAGTTTTTCGATGCGGTCGGGATGGTCGAGCGCCAGACGGTAGGCGACACGCCCGCCGCGGTCATGGCCCGCGACCATGAAGGAGGTAAAACCGAGTTTGGCCATCATCGCCACCATGTCCGATGCCATGGCCCGCTTGGCATAGGGCGCATGATCGGCGGCCGACGGCGGGCAGGCGCTGCGGCCATAGCCGCGCAGGTCGGCGCATATGACGGTGAAACGCTCGGCAAGCACCGGCGCAATATCGCGCCACATCTGATGGGTTTGCGGAAAGCCGTGCAGCAAAAGCACCGCCGGTCCGGCGCCGGCGCGGCGCACGAAAATGCCGGCGTCCCCGGTGTCGACGTCCATGGCTTGGAACTGCTCGAACATAGCTGGCCTCCGGCACAGGCAACGACTGGAGAACGGGGTTGGTTGCAGCGCCTTTCGCGCGACAAGTGGCCCCGGGTAAAGCCGGGCGCCACGCTGATCATGCTGGTGCTTCCGCACCAGCTCGAACCCAAGGCCGGCCTTGGGAAGAGGGCGACAAGAACGCCGCTCCGGCTCCAACGGGCCGGTTCCGCGAATAAGCGTCCTTTCCAACCCTTGGGGCCAACCCTGGGGGCCAACCTTGGGGGCCAACCCTTGGGGCCAACCTTTTGGGCCGACGGGCGTTGTCTCCATGAAGGGAAGGCCGCCGCGGGCGGCCATTCAACGAAGGAGGCCGAGATGAAACCTCTCGCCATTGCGTCATGCGCCGCGATGCTGGCCCTGGCGGTGCCGGCAACGGCACAGGCGGCGCAACAGATACCGAACCAGCAGACCGACAAATGCCGGGCACAAATGGATCAGGGCGGCAAGCAGCAGCCCGGCGGCGGCGACCTCAGCGAAAAGCTCAACGATTGCGGCGGCGTGCTGAAGCCGCCGCCCACCGGCGACCAGGGCATGGCCGCGCCGGCGCCCGACGAAGGCAATACCCCGATAATCAAGCCGGGCGAAGTGCCGCCCCAGCCGCCGAAGCAGTAGAGCTAGAGCAATTCCAGGAAAAGTGTGAGCGGTTTTCCGTCCGGAATTGCGTCAAAACAAAGAGATAGAGCGGTTCGCCGTCTCCGTGAAACGGTGAACCGCTCTGGTCAGACGACATCGTCAGCGAGGCAGCGGAACCTCGCGGATCAGGAACAATGATCGAACCTGGTTCCACAAGAAGCAGGCGAGTTCGCCTGCTTTTTGGATTTGCTTGACTTACCTGACCAGAAGGCCGGCGTGATCGCACAGCGCGGTGAAGGCCTCCTGCGCCTGTCCCACGCCTTCATTGTTCTGCAGCGCCGACTCGATCTTTTCGCGCGCGGCTTGATAGAAAGGGCCGCGCTTCGCTTGTGGCCAGTCGATCAGGATCTCACTGGCGTCCTGGAGCGTGGCCACCTCACGGATCGTGTCCGCCCCATGCGGCTTGACCCGCAGCGGTGTCGACAGCATCAAATCCGGCATTTTTATTTCCCGCTATTGGAGGATGCGCGCTTCGCGCGCGGCGTCGATCATCGCCCGCATCGCCTTTTCCGGCGCCGCCCAGCCATCCAGGGCATCGCGGCAGCTGCGCATTGCCGCCCGGTAGCGCCGGCCTTGGCCGGCCGGCCAGTCACCAAGGCACTCCAGCCCCTCCCAGGCGCTGCGCACCACGCGCTCCTGCTCAGGGGCCAATTTGAGGCGGATCGGTCGGGGAAACATCTTGTCGTTCAACGGCCGTCTCCATGAATGGTGCAAATCGGCAAACCGGCTGAAGCCGACATGCACCGAGGAAGCGGCGGATAACGTGGCCGACAAAGGAGGGTTCCGGGCCCCGACGATCAATTTTCAATCTTGCTTTCAGTCGCGCGCAACGGCATCCGACAAGGGTCTCGGCGCGGGCAGATCCGCGCCCTGCGCCCGCGGCCGGTCATGCTCGAACTGCTCGGCGCCAGGCAAGGCATGCAGCCAGGTTTCGCGCCGGCCGGTCCACAATTCATATTGCGGTGCCAGGTCCGTCGGCACGACGTCGAGGCTGCCGAGCATCACCTCGGCCTCGTTGTCGTCGACCCAGGCGACGCGGCTGCCGCAGGTCGGGCAAAAGCTGCGCGTGCCGTAGCTGGCCACTTGGCCCGATGTCTCGAAAGCATCGCGCGGCCAGATGGCAAAGGCCGAATAGACCGAACCGCCCGCCTTGCGGCAGTCCTTGCAGTGGCAAAGGCCGACCCGCGAGGGCTGGCCGGTGACGACGAACTGAACGCCGCCGCACAGGCAGCTGCCGGTCCTGCTTGATATCTCGGACATGGTCGCGGCCCCTCCCTTTTTCGCCAGTCTGGCTTCGTCAGTTTGGCATACCGCGGGCCGGGCGGGACAGATGCTCGTCTGCCATTTCGTTGGCCAGGATGAGAAACCGGGAAAAAGACATCCTGTTCACCATACCGCCGGGCCCGGTTGACGCGGCCCGCAGCATCCTCCAACGCGACGCCGGCGAAATGGTTGCCGCCTCGCGGCCGCCTTCTTCTATCCGCGCGCGGCCATGTGGTTGTCGAGCTTCTTGCGCGAGGGGCCGTAGCGCTTGATGATGGTCTGCGCCTCGCTCTGCGGAATGCCATATTTGCGCGCGAAGGCGGCGACCTCGTAAGTCTCTTCGCTCGAGACCAGCTTGCGGTCCTGTTTGGTCTTCGATTTGTCGTCGGGCATGGCGGGCCTCACTTTCTGTAAGCCGCATGGTCGCGCGGACGCCTGGATGTCGCGGTCAGACATAACACGGATCGGCCATGCTGGTTCCATGGCGGATGGCGGATGACCGCCGGGCACTTACCGCCGGCCCCGCTTCAGGCCGATGGAAGGCCGGGGCCGGCGCCACGGCTGTCGGGCGCCCCGCATTCGGCGCAGGGCGCGCTGGCGCCGGGGCAGCCGCGGGAATGCGTGCCGGCGGGACAGCAAAGACCGTTTGAACTCGCCCAACGCGGGCACTGGAAAACCTGTCCGGTGCCGGCGCAGCCATCGCACTCCAGGACCGGCGACCGGACCAGATAGGACTTCGTCCCCAACCTGAGGTTTGCGCCCAAAACTCGACCCACCCAAAATTACTGCACGGAACACGCCGCGCATTAGCCTCAGCTAATAATATCATGTTGCTGGTTACGGACAAGTTCCAGGATCGTTAATCGTTCGTGAACGCCTGGCGCGTGTTACGGCGACCGGCAATCGGCGCCTTGGGCCTGCTTGCTTCCCCTTCGAGGGGTGCCGTACACACCATCAGCCGTCAAACCGAAGTCGGAGAGAAAAATCGCTGGCCGATGTCGGAACCGCGCGCGGCGGCGCGTCCTTGGGGCTGATGAAACCGGAGGAATACAACCATGCCGTCGCAAATCACACAATCGCCGTGGCAGACCGCGGCCCTTCTCGTCGCCCGCCTGATCTTCGCGGCCGTCTTCCTGATGGCGGTGACCTTCAAGTTCATGGGCATGGAGGCCACGGCGGGCTATATCGCGGCCGCCGGTTTCCCGTTCCCGCTCTTCCTCGCATGGTGTGCGGCGATCCTGGAGGTTGCGCTGGTGCTGTGTTTCCTCAGCGGTGCCTTCTTCACCCAGGCCGCGCTGGTCGCCGCCGCCTATGTGCTGTTCCTGGCCTTGGCCTTCCACGGACCCAGCCACTGGGCCGGCAACCAGGCCGAATTCGGCTTCTTCGTCGACCATTTTTCGTTCCTGGCCGGACTGCTTTTCGCGGCGGTCCATGGACCGGGAAGAATCCTGACGCTGAACCTGGGATGGCCGGGCAGGGCTTAAGTAGCCCGCCCGGGGCAGGGCCTAGCGGCCCGCCCGAGGCAGGGCTTAAGAGCCCGCCCGGGGCAGGGCGTAAGAGTCCGCCAGGCGAAGCGCGAGGAGGACCTTACATCTGGTCGTTATAAGGCTCCTTCATCTGGCCGACCATGCGGGCCAGCTTCGAAAAGGACGGCATGTCCGCCTCCGGCTGGCACTGGTTGGCAAGTTCCAGCAGCCGGATCGGGAAGTTGACGGCGTCGCGGCTCGACGCCGACATGCCTCCGGACCGCTCCTCGCCGGTTTCCAAGGCCTCGGCCTTGCGCAGCGCGATGTCGATCTCCTCCGATGTGAGCACCCCCTTTTTGACCAGGACGTGGTTGATCGAGGCGACGGCCATCAGCAGGCCTTCGAGTTGCAGATTGGCGACGTTCATGGCGATTGCTCCAGTGGCTGGGTTCCAAACGCGCGAGCGGCATTTCCGATCCGGCGTGGGGAAGCGCCGTGGCCTTTTGGTGACATGCGTCTACTCCTCCGTCAGGCGCTCGCCATATTCGCGCCACAGCGCCTTGACCTCCAGGCTGCCGAGGCGCGGGATCGAGGGGTCGCCGCAATCTATGGCAACGGTGCCGATGTCGTAGTTGGGGTAAGCCCCGGCGACGAAGCGGATCGCTTCGCCAAGCGAATGCACCCGGATGATCGGATCCGCCTGGCCCCGGCCAGTGCTGCGCACACCGGAAACCGTGGCCGGAGCGTGCCGCATCCTGAAGACGGATGCCATGGCTGGTCTGTCCATCGTCCTCTCCACAAGGCCGTGCGACGGGAAACATTCCATGAGCTGCCGCTGATGATTTCACAGGAGCCGGCTGATGAAAAGCGGGATGAATGTCTGGGCTGGCGTCATGCTCTCTTGGTAAAATGTGAATTTTTTCCTAGAAGCCGTTGACGGGCTGAGGGCAGCCATGCTACATATTTGTTCATGGTGCTGATTTGCGCCAACGACCCGCCGCCAAGGCGGGTTTTGTGTTTCTGCCGCCATGCCTAGGGACGCTAGTGCGGTTGCAAATTTGAATGCCGGCGGGACAGCGCCCCCCTCTGGCCTGCCGGCCATCTCCCCCTCTTGGGGGGAGATCAGATACAATCGCGACCTTCGCCAATCGCCTGCGCTCCAAGACTCGGCGAGGCGTCCAACCTGCCAATCTCCCCCCAAGAGGGGGAGATGTCCGGCAGGACAGAGGGGGGCGCCGTAGAGCGCTACCTCCGCGAGATGCGAGAAATCCCATGACACGTTACGCCACCATCATCACCGGCGACGACGGCCTTGAGGTCGTCAGCGCCATCGGCCAATTCGAGGGCGCGGCGCCTCGGGCGCGCCTCGGCCGTGTCGAGGCGGTTGCGCCCGGCGTGCTGATCGGCATGGTGCGGGAGGCGGCGGGCGGTTTCTATTTTCCGCAAGCAGGCATCGACAGCCGCGCTGTCGGTCTTGTCATGGCCAGGCTCAAGGCGCGAGCCAATGCTGCAAAACCAGCAAGCGCGGCAAAACCAGCCAGCTCGGCAAGGCAGAAGGGTGCCAAGCGGGCCAGGAAGAAATCCGCCCGCTCGAAAAAGCCGGCCAGGCGGGCCAAGCAGGCGCTGCCGGAGCCTGCCGCCGGTGATGCCAAGGCGCAGACCCATGACTGACGAAACCGGGCCATCGCGCGCCAAGGCAAGGCCGGCGAGGCGTAAATCCTCCAACCCGGCGGCCGCGAAAACGCCCCACCCGAAGCGGGCGAAAAAGACACTGGGCGACGATTTTCTCGCCGCCGTGCGGGCCGATTTCCGGGCGCATGGCGCCGGTGTCCTCGCCGAGGTGCGCACCGACAAGCCGGACCAATATCTGAAGATCGTGCTTTCGGTACTGCCCAAGGACATCGATGTCGCCATCAACCAACTGGACACGCAGAGCGATGAGGAGATCCGCAACCGCATCCGCGCCCTCGAAGCCATCCTCCGGCCGTTCCTCGACGCCGATCCCGGCGCCGCTGATGCCGGCGAGCGCGGAATATCTGGCGCTGCTGGCGGAGCTTGACCGCCGGCAGCGCGCAAACCAGCTCGCCGCCTACAAGCCGTATAAACGCCAGGCTGAATTTCACGCGGCTGGCGCGATCAACCGCGAGCGGCTGTTCATGGCCGGCAACCAGCTCGGCAAGACGAGGGCAGGCGGCGCCGAATGGGCGATGCACCTGACCGGGCGCTATCCCGCGTGGTGGAAAGGCAAGGTTTTCGAGACGCCGGTGCGGCTGTGGGCCGCCGGCGTCACCGGCGAGGGCACGCGCGACAACCCGCAGCGCGTGCTGGTCGGCCCGCCGCAGCAGCAGGCGGCATGGGGCACCGGCATGATCCCGGCCGATGCGATCGCCGACACCATCATGGGGCGCGGCGCGCCGGGCGCGCTCGACAGCGTCGTGGTGCGCCATGGCGGCGGCGGCGATGTGCAGGCCGGCGAGAGCGTGCTGTCGTTCAAGAGTTTCGAAAAGGGCCGCGAGAAATGGCAGGGCGAGACGCTGCACGGCGTCTGGTTCGACGAGGAACCGCCGCTCGACATCTATTCCGAAGGCCTGACCCGCACCAACGCCACCGGCGGCATCACCATCGTCACCTTCACGCCGCTGCTCGGGATGAGCGATGTGGTGTTGCTTTTCCTGTCGGCGGGGGAGGTGGAGCGGATGGGTAAGGGGTGAGGCCGTCTTTTTCCTTCTCCCCCTGTGGGAGAAGGTGGATCGGCGCGAAGCGCCGAGACGGTTGAGGGGTGATGGCGGGAACACCGGCCTCGCCAAGCTGGAACACCCCTCATCCGACCTCGCTTCGCGAGGCCACCGCCCTGGGCGAGTCACTGGCCCCGCCCGCCCTTCGGGCCCACAAGGGGAGAAGGTAAGTGATGTCGCACCAAGCCCGAAAACCCGGTTCAACCAACGCGGTGCGACACTGGGCTGGTAGAATGATTCAGGGGAAAAAAAATGACCCGTCACGTCACCTTCATGACCATCGACGATGCGGCTCACTACAGCGCCGAGCAGCGCGCGGCGATCGTCGCCGCCTATCCCGAGCATGAGCGCGAGGCCCGTGCCCGCGGTATTCCGGTGCTGGGTTCGGGCCGCATCTTCTCGGTCGCCGAGGCGCTGATCGCCTGCGAGCCGTTTCGCCTGCCGCGCTACTGGCCGCGTCTCGGCGCGCTCGATTTCGGCTGGGACCATCCTTCGGCCGCGGTCGAGCTCGCCTGGGATACGGAAGCCGATGTCGTCTACGTCACCAGCGCGAACCCGTGCGTTTGGCGACCACGGTCAACATTGCCCTCCATGGGCTGCAAACCATCGATGGCGTGGCCACCGCCGTGGGCGACCGCGTGCTGGTGAAGAACCAGGCCACGGCTTCCGAGAATGGCATCTACACCGCCAGCGATGGCCAGTGGTACCGCGCGGCGGACGCCCGTAGCGCACGCACCCTGCAGAAGGGCACGACCGCCTTTGTCCAGGACGGAGCCTCGAACGGAGAGATTACGTTTCGGTTCAACACGATGGACCCGGTCATCGGCACCGACGCAATCGACATCACAGGGGACGGCGATGCCCTTCTCAGGGCGGACCTTCTCGACGAAGACGATATGGCGTCCGACAGCGATTCGAAGGTCCCGACGCAGCAAAGCGTCAAGACCTACGTCGATGGAAAAGTGTCGCCGCGATACACTACCGAGTTCGGCTTTGTGGACGACGGTATCACCAACAATGATGCCGCGTGGAACCTTGCCGTAGCAAGTTTAACGCAGGGCCAGATACTCGTCACCGTCAAGCAGCATGCCACGCACAATTACAAGTTCTTCGCTGTCGGGGATTTTACGGCCCTGGCGATTGACGCTACCAGCGGCCCGACTTTCACCGGCGATTTCGTCTACAACTACGGTACGACGAACATTAAAGCCGGCAATCTGAAACTGCTCAACACCGGAGCAACTTCGTGGAAGCGTGGTTTCGACATAGTGCCGAAGCCTGACAACAGGCGGCCCAAGGAAACCTTCCTTCACGCGCAGAATTTCGACCCAGCGGCGGTCGTGCCGATTGACCTTTCCAACGCAAGTCTTGAACGCATAGCATGGCCGGCCGGCGACACCTGGGCAGTCGGGCCAGCCGGGGCAATGCAGACGGCGACACAGGCATCCTTCGACCTTGGCACTATCGCCACCGCCTTCTGGTACGGGGCTTTTGTGCCGGCCAAGTCGGGAGGTGAGTACAAGGCTTGCTGGCACGGCAACGGCACCACTCGCGGCATCATGGTCCGCACTGAAGCCGGATATCGTATCGCCTACGGCACGACCCTTGCCGAGGCCGTGACTTACACGACACGCACCTATGGTGTCGGTTCCTCCTCTGCTTCCCTTCCGTCCGTAATGAACAACGACAACCAGGACGGCTATCGACTACCCAATGCCACGCTTGGGGTGCGCATTATCAGTCCCACGAAGTTTTGCTTTACGCTCAATGGGATAGACATCACAACACAGCAAACAACCGCTAGCCCAATCGTTGATGTGGGGATGGTAGTCTTTCAAAACCCCGGCGAGACTGGGAGCGTCGTTACCGACAATTGGGTGCGGGTGGATAATGGACCGGCTCCGGTGCCGAACGGCCAACGTATTCTCATCTTCGGCGATAGCATCACGGATGGCGTCAATCCCGGCTGGCCCGAGTGGCTTGCTTGGTTCCTGCAGGGCTCCTGCGGTCTGCAAGTCGATTACGTCAACAACATCGCAGTGGCGGGGCAGACGGCAGAACAGCAAGACACCATTATGGCTGGCATGAGCTTGTCCGGATACACATTGGCGATTGGTATGGTAGGCACGAACAACATTCAGGGACAAACGGCCAGCTTCCCGACCGTCATGCAGAGCATCATAAACCGTCTGGCGAATGCCTTTATCCCACTGGTGGTTGCGGTGCCGCCGCTGTTCTACAACAGGGCCGATGCAGTTCGGAATGGCGCGGTCGGCCAAAACTCCGTTAATGGCGGGTTCGGCTCGTATTATCGAAACGTCATCATGAAGACCATCGCGGATAAGGCAGCTCAAGGCTATCTGGTCGGGATGGTCGAAGCCGCGCAAGCCATGACGCCAGCTCTTGCCTATCATCTCGCCTGGAACGCTACCGGGATGATGCAGACTGGGGCCGTATTCGACAATATCCATCCAGACATGCAGAATCGTATCGCCTTCGCCTTCGCCCTGGCGCGCAAAGCGATGGCCCTTCTCGCTCCGCCCTATGACAAGAGCTTGCCGTTTACCGCCATTCCAGCCAGCTGGTACAGGAACAGCTGGCAGGCTCTTACCACGCCAGTTTTTTGGCTGGATGCCACAGGCAGGAAGCATCTGGACGGGATCATCAACACGGCCGCCGGCCCAACTGCGGATGGCACCCAAGTGTTGCAGTTGCCAAAATACATGTGGCCGCAGCGGGCACAATGGCAACCGGTGATCACACAGAAGGCCAATGTGCAAAGCTGGCTGGATGTTACCACGGCAGGGGTGGCTACTGCTTACGGGGTCGATGCGACAAACAAATTCATCCGGCTTGGCGACGTGAACTGGGATTGATGCAGAGTCAGGAGCGGCCAACATGGTTGCCGCACGCGGCCGTCGCTGGTATCGCTCTGCCGCGGGGAGAAGGCAGGATCGGTGCTCTATAAGAACATTCAAGGCCTACGAGCAGTCGCAGCATTGATGGTGGTGATAAGCCATATCTATTGGCCTATCCTGCCGATGCGCATTCATTGGACACAACAATTTGTGACTGCGGTCGGCCCCGGCGGCGTCGACCTGTTCTTTGTGATATCGGGCTTCGTGGTGTTCCTCGCCGCTCAAAGGCTTGGTGACAAGGCGGAGATCGTTGGCCGGGTGAGCGCGTTCCGCGAGTTCGCGATTAAGCGAGTATTTCGAATCTATCCTATTTATTGGGTGGTGTTTGCTATCGCAACGCTTCTCATGCCATGGGTAGAGTTCTCGCCGGCCTTCATCAAGGTGGCACCTACATGGCAGCAGGTGCTTCTGATCAACAGCCCCAACAGTCGCGTCCAAGCGGCGTGGACGCTGCAATACGAAATGTATTTCTACGCCATGTGCGCGCTCGGGATCCTGTTCTTTCCTCGCAGGATTGCTCTGATACTTGGTGCATGGTTCGCGATGGTTGCCGCTGCTTCGATGGCGTCGTGGTTCGGAGTCTCTACATCGTCTTCGTGGCTGAATATCCTCGCGTTGGAGTTTGGCCTTGGCATCGTGATTGTCCTTCTGGCCTCACGGAAGTATTCGGAATATGCAGTCGCAGCGATCGGAGTGGGATTGGCTGGTTACCTCTGGGGCGCGATATATTTCAATCTTAATGGGGGGTGGACCCTGCCGAGTTCGTGGCGCGTCGTCTGCTTCGGCCTTCCGAGTGCGCTGATCGTCTATGGTTTCGTCGCCCTCGAAATCAGGCAGATGTGGACGTTCTCGAAAGGATGGATCGCGCTAGGAGATGCTTCGTACTCGCTCTACCTATGGCATCAGGTGCTTTTCGCAACAATCGCTGCGTGGCTTGTTGCTGGCGATCTGATCAATAGAGTGCCAGCCCCAATCTACGGCGTTGCATTCGTCTGTGTGGCGGTGCTGGTCGGGTTTCTCAGCTTCAATCTAATTGAACAGCCTATCAACAAAAGCGCATGGCTTGCGCGTCTGGCCAAGGGATCGAGTGGAATTGTGGCGCGTGAGCCGTTGCCCGCCTAATTAGAAATGCCGACTGCCCTTTCGCTCTCAGGGCGCGCCGACCAGGTTTTTGAGGTGGTCAGCCTCATCCTTGGTCATTTTCCGGTATTGCCAGCGGTCACCCGACCAGCGGCTCATGATAGGGACGCCGGACACGTCCACCCCATCTTCGACCGTAACATACGCATCAGGGGTGTAATATTGCCACTGGCCGTCCTTGCTCAGCCCGAATGGGCCCCCTGACCAGACGAAGAAGACCACTGCGGCCAAGAAGACTGCAAAGCTTGCCGTGATCCGCTCTGATTGCCTGAGCGTGACCATCGAAGTGAAATAGCTCATCCGCATCCTTGCGCAATCAACCGCCAGCCCGAAACCAGTTCGTCCGCCCGCTGACAACCTGCGTCACCCGGACCATTCCCCTGAAGTCGGCTCCCGGCCAAGCGTTGCCGCCGCCTCATCAAAGGTCTCGGCCTGAACATCGGTTCGCTTCACGGCCACGCCGTCCACTGTGAACTGCATCTCCTGACCATAAAAGGAAATCCCCATGGACCGCAACTTCGCGCGGGCGCTTGCGCTCGTCTTGAAATCCGAGGGCGGCTGGTCGGACAATCCGGCCGATCCGGGCGGCGCTACGATGAAGGGCGTCACACTCGCCAACTTCCGCCGCTATGTGAAAGCCGACGCCAGCAAGGCCGATCTGCGCAAGATCGGGGATGACCAGGTTGCCACGGTTTACCGCCGCTTCTACTGGGATGCCGTGGCCGGCGCGGAACTGCCCGACGGCGTCGACTATGCCGTTTTCGACTTCGCCGTGAACAGCGGCCCGGGCAGGGCGGTCAAATACCTGCAGGCAACCCTGGGCATCTCCCAGGATGGCCGCATCGGGCCAGTCACGCTCGCCGCGGCCAGGGCAAGACCGGCCGGCGTCGTGATCGACCAGCTCTGCGATGCGCGGCTGGCGTTCCTGCAACGCTTGCCGACATGGGCGACATTCGGGCGCGGCTGGTCGGACCGGGTCAAGTCGGTGCGATCGCAGGCCTTGCTGATGTCGGCGCCGGCGGTTGTGTCCGCGCTGCCCGCAAAGCCGCCGCCGGAAGCGGCTCCGCCCAAGGCCGCGATGCCCGAGGGCAATGCGCCGGCGCCTGACAGTTCCGGCATGCCGATGGCCGCGAAGACAGGTGGGATCATCGCCGCCTGCCTGATCGTCGTCCTCGCCGCCTGGCGCCATATTGCTATCGCCCTTGGAGGGATGTTTTGACCATGGCCACCGTCACCCAGCCGACTATCCGTCCAACCAACAAGCTGACGGCTGCCACGATCGCTGCCGCGGCCATCTCTGTTTCCGGCGTCTTCGTGCGCAATGTCTGGCCTTCCTGGTACGACGCCGAGACATGGGCGACGCTTCTGCCGATCGCGGTCTTTGCCGTCGGCTACCTGGTGAAGGATGAGCCAAACCGATGAGCACGCTGCTTAATGTCCTGCTCACCAATCCGACCATCCTGGGCGTTGGTGCCGCCATACTGGCGGCATTCGGCTGGGGAGTTCGTCAGCGGCTGGCCGGCCAACGGGCGGAGCGCGTCCGACAGGCCGCCACCGAAGCCGAGGCGCGCGAGGTTGCCGACCAGGTCCAGAACGACATCGGTGCGCTGCCCGCCGCCACCGCCCGAAAGGAGCTCAAATCATGGGCAAGGGATTGATGCTCGCCTCCGCCGTGGCCGCGCTGGTTGGCTGTACCACCGCCAAGGGCGGATTTTGCGTGGTGTCTAGCCCGCTGCGCCTGTCGGCGGCCGCGATCAACGCGCTGTCGGATGCCGAGGTCAAGGCGTTGCTGGCGCACAACCGCAAGGGCGAAAGACTGTGCGGATGGAAGCCATGACCGTCATCTTCCTTCCGATGGGCTCGGTCCTGCTGCTTGGCGGCGTGACCATTTTCAGCGCTGGATCGATCTTCGGGTTTCTCGTTGCGAGGGCGGTGAAATGATGCACGATCTGTTCGACCTGCTCGGCATCAAGGGGCCGGTGGTTGCCGCCGGTCTTGCCGGCGGCGTCCTGCGGGCTTTGTCGCGTCATCGCTACAAGCTGCGCGAGATGGTGGCATCGCCAATCTGCGGCGCGCTCGCCGCGGCCTATCTGACGCTGCCCGTGGTCCAGTATGCCCACGCCACCGGGCTGCCGCTGGCCAGTGACGACACGACAACGCTGGCGGCGGCTTTCCTCATCGGCGTCTGCGCCATGTGGATCTCGGATATATTGTTCGAGGTGATCGTGCGGAAGTTCAGGCCAGCGGCGGAGGAATGATCCCGGGCCTTGCCCGACGTTGAGAATCCGCGGCTCGGTCGAGCCAAAGCCCGCCTTGGCTCGAGCCAAGGCGGGCTTTTTGCATTTGTGGCTCCCCGCTGGCTGTTGTTATATCCCAATGCAAGGCTGCCGGGTTCGTGGCGGCACTGGTCCGGCACGGGCTCGCGGATGCAGATTGAGAGATATGACGGGGACCGCGAGGCGCTGCTGCCGCTGTTTGCCCTTGCCGACGATTCTCACACGCAGATCTCCCGTTATGTCGAGCAGGGCGAAGTCCTGGTTGCTCGCGAGGGCGGCGAAATCGTCGGCCATGCGCAGATCATCGATACAGGCGATACCGGCGCCTTCGAACTCAAGAGCATCGCCGTCACTCAAGCGCGGCAAGGTGAGGGACTGGGCAGGCTTCTCGTGGCTGCGGCAATCACCCGCTGCCGCGAGCGCGGGGGCCAGCGCCTGATTGTCTCGACGGCAAGCTGCGACATTGGCAATCTGCGCTTCTACCAATTGTATGGCTTTCGGATGAGCCGGATCGTGCGGGACGCTTTCGGACTGTCGACCGGCTATCCCGAAGGTATGCTCGTGGATGGCATCACGCTGCGCGACCAGGTGGTCTTCGAATATGACCTCAGCGCCGATTGAGGATGGCGGATGCCCACCTGCGTTGCAGTGCCATTAGACTAGCGACAGCCATCGCAAGACTAGCGACAGCCATCGCAGACAATCAATAGCCCGCTCCGGTTCGCCGGGCGGCTATTTTGCGTTTCGGCCGGATATCTTGGCAAGTCCTAAGCCAGGATGTTGACGGCGCGGGCCGCGACCAGCGCGATCGTCAGCAGCGAGATCATGGCCTCGGCCATCATCAGCAGCTTGGCGCGTTGGGAGAGCGGCAATGTGTCGGTTGGCGAAAACGCGGTCGCATTGGTGAAGGCGAGGAAGAAATAGTCGACGAAGCCCGGCAGCCAGTCGCGGATTTCGCGGTCGCTCAGGGTCATTTGCGGAAACAGGAAATCGGCATGGGCGCGTGTGACGAGGCCGCAGGTCGGCGGCCCGCCACGGTCGGTGCTCCAGAACCACAAGGCAAAGACGATAACGTTGGTGACCCAGATATTGAGCGCGTCGACCAGCAGCGTCTGGCCGCTGGAGCCGGCATGGCCGGCCAGCAAGGCACGCACCAGAAGCGCCAGCGAGCCGCAATTCATGACGCTGACGAGGCCGGTCATCACCAGAGCCGCCCTGCGGATCATCACGCGAAACCGGCCAACCAGATACCAGTGCTCCTCCTCGACCGCTTTCTGGGTGGCGACCTGCGTCCAGGCGGTGGCTACGGACAGGGGTACGAGCAGGGCGGCCTCCAGCGCCGGCGCCAGCCAGCGGGGGCCGAACGAAAGATCGTTGATGACCAGAAGCTGCAGGCAGATGATGACAAGGACCGCCGCGCGCGCCAGCCAGAAGTCGAGCGCGCGGTGGTGGATGACGGCATGCTGGTGACGCATCGAGTATCCGGGATGTTCAAGTGGGATCAGTGTGCGGGCTGTTCTGCCCGGCGACGGCAGTGAGAGACCGTAGATCCCGCTCAATCTTGGTCTTGCAATGACCTGCAAGTATACTTTTTTGTAAGCTTTGATGTTTTGGGCTGTTCGGCAAACCAGGCGATGTGGTCTAAGCGCCGCATGGCGGGAATTGACGACTCCATCGATCGTTGGATGCCGGCAGGGCTGCCTGCCGTGGAACTGGACTCGTCGTCGGTCTGGTCCGCCCTGCTTCGGCACCCCTGGGGTTTGCTGGCGCTTTTGTGCCTGGCGCAGACCCTGTGCTGGACGGTGGTGCCAACACTCATCAATCCCGCACCGCCCGGTGATGTTGTGGAAGGCTTCATGTGGGGCCGCGAATGGGTGCTTTTAACCTACAAGCATCCGCAACTGCCCGGCTGGCTGCTCGAGACCAGTCATCTTCTGACCGGATCGTTCCGCTGGCCGCAATATCTGCTCGCTCAGCTGACGATTTCGGCCACCTTCGTCCTGGTCTATCTGCTGGCCCGCGACATGCTCGGACAACGGCGCGCGCTGGCTGCCGTGCTTTTGATGCCATCGATATATTTCTTCGGCTGGCCGACGCCGCAATTCAATCACGACTATGCGCAGATGCCGTTCTGGGCCGCGATCTGCTGGCTGTTGTGGCGCGCCGGCCGCGGCGACGGGCCAGGCTGGTGGCTGGCGCTCGGACTGGTGTCCGGCGTCGGGCTCTACGCCAAGTTCTCTACCGGCCTGCTGCTCGCCTTCGGCGCTCTCTGGCTGCTGTACGAGCCGCGCGCGCGCAGCCGGCTGGCGACACCCTGGCCATGGCTTGGCCTGGCCGTTTTTCTCGTGGTCGCCGCGCCGCTGGCCATCGCACTCTACCGCATGGATTTCCTGCCGTTGACCTATTTCGCCGACCGCGATGCGTGGGTGAGCGAGCACCGAGCGCGGCTCTACTATATCGGCGTCCAGATCGCCGGGCTTTCCGGCTTTCTCCTGGTGTTGGCGCTATCAGGGCTCTTGCGGCGCTCACCAGCCCCGCAAGAGCCGGTCGAGCGCGGCACGCTCGTCTATCTCCTATGGATGGGGCTTGGGCCCGCGGCGCTGGTCATGGTGGCCTCGCTGTTCACCGGCACCGGCGAGGCCTGGAGCGCGCCGATGTACAATCTTGTCGGTGTGGTCGCTCTGGCCTTTCTCGGTCACCGGCTCGGCGCCGTCGAGATGCGAAAGCTGGCGATCTGCGCCTTCATCTGCATCGTCACCATGTCGGGCGCCTATGCGGCAATCCGCTGGACGGACTGCAATTTGCGCGGGCGCATGGACGCCGTCTGCTGGCCCGCGCAGCCGATCTCGGACGAGGCCGAGGCAGTCTGGCACGCGGCGGCGCCCGGTCAGCTCGACATCGTCGGTGGCGACACCAATCTTGCCATGCTGGCGGGCCTCAATGCCTATGACAAGCCGTCGATCTTCACCGACCTCGATATGCGGTTCGCCCCCTGGATCACGAGGCAGCGGTTGCGCGACCATGGCATGCTGATGATTTGGCGGGGTCATGGCGTGCCGCCACAGTTGCGGGCATGGTTGGACAACATCCCGGTCAAGACGGTTCTTTTCAACTGGTCGCGCGAGGCGCCGCCGGTAGCGATCAGTTTTGCCGCCATTCCGCCTGGTACGCGATATCTGCCGGTTGCCGCCAGCAGCCGGACCCGGCATCCGCGCGTCTAACGCGGGCAGTGTCATGCGCCGGTTCGTTAGGGGGCGCCTTCCATCGGTATGACCGAATGGACGCTCGTCTGACTGGACGAACCGGGCGACAATGCCCATTTATGGGGATATCCAAATTTGTGGTCGCGCAATTCCTCGGGGAAAGCCGCTACACTTTTCCTGGGATTGCCTTTTGAGGAGACGTTACATGGCGACTTCGAGCGAACGTGCAGTGCTTGCCGGTGGCTGCTTCTGGGGCATGCAGGATCTGATCCGGCGCTTCCCGGGCGTCCTCGCCACCCGTGTCGGCTACAGCGGCGGCGACGTGCCGAACGCCACCTATCGCAATCATGGCACGCATGCCGAAGCCATCGAGATCACCTTCGATCCGGCGAAAATCGGCTTCCGCCAACTTCTGGAATTCTTCTTCCAGATCCACGATCCGACGACGCGCAACCGCCAGGGCAACGATGTCGGCATGAGCTATCGCTCGGCAATCTACTACACCAGCGAGGAGCAGAAGCGTGTGGCGGAGGACACCATCGCCGATGTCGATGCCTCCGGCCTGTGGCCCGGCAAGGTTGTCACCGAGCTCGCGCCGGTCGGTGCGTTCTGGGAGGCCGAGCCCGAGCACCAGGATTATCTGGAGAAATATCCCAACGGCTACACCTGCCATTTCATCAGGCCAGGCTGGAAACTGCCGGTTCGCGAAAAGGCAGTTTCATAAGATTTTTTGGCGGCGGGCAGAAGCTCCCGCTGGTTGCCACAAGACCATATCAATAGCGGCTGTTAACCACCGCCCGGCGGTTGACAGTTCGAATCGGCGCGAGGGGTGCCGCCGGCCCACTGAAATCGATGCGCATGGAAATCGCGGAACCTCAGTCCGCGATTTCCATGCGCGAAAACTATTTCCCGCAGTTGCTGTCGTTAACGGTCGGCGCGGTCGCATTGCCATTGGCATCCGTCTGCGCGCCCTGCGGATTGTTCGGGCAATTCTGGTCCGCGTTGGAATTCATGTCACCCGGCGCGATGGTCGTACTGTTGGTTGCGCCCGGATCGATTGTATTGGGCGAAGCAGGGGTAGCTGGGTCTACAGTGACCGACTTGCCGCTGCCGCCGAAGCCGCGAGGATTTTCATAAGCATGGTTTGTCTCCATTTCTATGAATTCGTCGCCAGAGCGGTTAACGGGCTTCGCGGAAGCAACTGACCGCTCTATCTCTTTGTTTTGACGCAATGCCGAAACCGCTTCACACTTTTCCTGCGATTGCGTCTGGTGGGACAACCCCTCGGCATTGCGAAGGTTCCAGACAATTTCCGAGCCGGCGGCACCCGGTTGCGTCTGCGCTGGCGCAATGCTTTTGGCGCAGCTTGCTGAAAAAACAGCTTCCCCAACCGATCGAATGGTGCTTTAACGCCGCCATCCACAGGGGTGCTCCGTACGGTCGGGGCTGAGACGGGGGCGGCAAGCCCACAGACCCTAGAAGCTGATCTGGGTAATACCAGCGGAGCGAGGCGGGCGATGTTTTCAGGTGCACAGGTTTCCCTATATCCAATGGCCGACGATTTTGTCGGCGTCATCCTGGGTGCGCTCGGCGCGCTCGATCCGTATCGCGCCAAGCTCAGGATCGAGACCGACGACATCTCGACGCTGCTGGTCGGGTCCCCCGAGGTGTTGTTCCCGGCGCTGCGCGACCTTTTCGTGGCTGCGTCCGGCAGCGGCAAGCATTGCGTGCTGTCGGCCACCATTTCGCGTGGCTGTCCGGGGGAGCCGGACGATCCGATCTGCCGCTCCGACACGTTCGGCGGACCCGCCGGGCCACTCGGACCACGCAAGCAAGCGGCCATCACCGCCGTGCGCGGCGCGCCCGCCACTGGGCAGCCAGCGGCGGCGCAGTTCTCGCTCTATGTGATGGGCACGGACGACCACATGGACGAGATCTATGGCTGCATCGATTTCCTGAAGCAGTCCGGTGTCTACGATCGCTCCAAGAATTTCTGCACCAAGCTGCGCGGCGATGCCGGCGCGATCTTCTCGGCGCTCGATGAAGCGTTCTGCCGCTTCGGACCAGGCGCCGGCCACGTAACACTCGACGTCACGGTTTCGGCCAACAGTCCCACTGCCGTCTGAACCGCTCGCGCCGAAGCGCGCGCCGTCAAGGTTATCCTCTCGTGGTTTCATCGTCATTCAACCCGCGTCAACTCGCGGGCTTCTTCGCCCAGGCAGCGCCGGCCGTGATAACGATCGGTCTGGTGCTCGTGGCTTGGGAACTCTACGCAAACCATTCCGGCGTCAAGCCGACGGTTCTGCCGGCGCCCTCGCGCGTCTTCGAACAGGCGATGCTCAATCGTGACGCGCTGCTCGACAATGCCATTCCCACCATGCGCGCCACGCTGATCGGTTTTGCCTGTTCGCTCAGCGCCGCCTTCGCGCTGTCGATGCTGGTCGACTTCTTCCAGCCTTTGCGGCGCGCGCTGTTTCCCGTGTTTATCGTCAGCCAGACTTTGCCGCTGGTCGCCATTGCGCCATTGGTGGTGCTTTGGTTCGGTTTCGGGCTGACGCCCAAGATCATGCTGGTGGCGCTGGTCACCTTCTTCCCGATGCTGGTGGCCCTCGTACAGGGCTACGAGGCGACCGAGGTCGAGATTGGCCAGATGCTGCGCGCCATGGGAGCAGGGCGCTGGCGGGTCTTCATGCTGGCACGGTTGCCTTCGGCGCTGCCGTATTTCTTCGCGGGCCTCAAGATCTCCATCACCTACGCCGTCGTCGGCGCCATCTTCGCCGAATATGCGGGCGCGGCCAAAGGGCTGGGCATCTACATGCTCAACGCCAAGAACAATTTCCGTCCCGACCTGGTGCTCGCCGCCGTCGGCGTCAGCGCCGCGCTCACCCTCGTCCTGTTCGGACTGACGGCGCTGCTCCAGCGTCTTGCCATGCCCTGGGAACAAGCCGCGGGCAGGCAAGCCGCCGGAAAAGGCCCGCAAGCATGAGCCGGCTCGAATTGCGGCATATGCGCAAGGCCTTTGGCGGGCTCGAAGTGCTCGCCGACATTTCACTGCGCGTGGATGCCGGCGAATTCGTCTCGATCCTTGGGCCTTCGGGTGCCGGCAAGTCGACGCTGTTCCAGCTTTTGACCGGCGCCGAGCATGGCGAGGGTGAGATGTTCTTCGACGGCGCGCCGCTCGATGATCACGGCAGGCATTTCGCCTTCATGCCGCAGCGCGACGCGCTGATGCCGTGGCGGCGCATCCTCGACAACACGACGCTGGGGCTCGAGGTGCAAGGCGTCGGCCGCAAGGAGGCGCGGACGCGGGTCGCGCCGCTGTTTGCCGAGTTCGGGCTCGCCGGCTTCGAGCGGCATTTTCCAGCGCAGCTTTCGGGCGGCATGCGCCAGCGCGCGGCGCTGCTGCGCACTGTCGTGCAGGAACGCGACATGTTGCTGCTCGACGAGCCGTTCGGCGCGCTCGATGCACTGACCCGGGCGGCCATGCAGCGCTGGCTCGAACAGATGTGGCGGCATCATCGCTGGACGGCGATGCTGATCACCCATGATGTGCGCGAAGCCGTGTTCCTGTCCGACCGCATCTATGTGCTGTCGGCGCGGCCGGCCCATGTCGTGCGCGAAATCAAGGTGCCACTGCCGCGCCCGCGTGATCCGACCAGCACCGCCACACGGCAGGCCGGGGCACTCGAGGCCGAAATCCTCGATATTTTGCTCAACCTCCAGCCATCCAAAGGACATGACCATGACTGACTTGACGCGCAGGCAAGCCCTGCTGCTTACCCTTGCCGGCAGCGTACCGCTGATCACCGGATCGAGCCGCTCCTTCGCGGCAACGCGGAAGGTTACCGTCGCGCTCGACTGGACGGTCAACACCAACCACATCGGGCTGTTCGTCGCCCGCGACAAGGGCTTTTATCGCGAGGCCGGCCTCGAGGTCGACATCCTGCCCTATAGCGATACCGGTGCCGGCACGCTTGTCGCCAACCGCGTCGCCGATTTCGGCATCAACGGCACCATCAGCCTGTTCACCCAGAGGACCGCTGGGGCCGACTTGAAGGGTGTCTATGCCGTCGTGCGGTCCGAGACAGGCCGGCTGGTGTTCAATGCGGCGCGCAGCGAGATCAAAAGTCCGAAGGATCTGGATGGCCTGACCTATGGCGGCTTCGGCAGTGCCTGGGAGAACGCACTGATTTCAACCATCATCCGGCATGATGGCGGCAAGGGCGATTTCGAGACGGTGACGCTCGGCACTTCCGCCTACGAGGCGCTGGCCAACGGCTCGGTCGACTTCACGCTCGAAGTGTCGACCTGGGAGGGCGTCGAAGCCGAACTCAAGGGCGTCAAGCAGCGCAGCTTCGTCTACGCCGACTATGGCGTCCCCGACGAGCACACGACGCTTATCTCTTCGAGCGAAGCCTATCTCCAGGCAAATCCCGACCTGGCGTCATCCTTCATCCAGGCAACGCGGCGCGGCTATCAGTTCGCGGTCGATCATCCGGAGGAGGCCGCCACGCTGCTGATCGCCGCCAACAAGGATGCCCTGAGCAATCCGGCGCTGATCCACGCCTCGATGAAGACACTGATCGAGGGGCACTATCTGCGCGGGCAAGACGGCACCATCGGCATCATGGATCCGGCCAAGATGGAAGCGATCGGCTCCTATCTCCTTGCTGCCGGCATCCTGCACGACGCCGATGGCAAGATCGTCGCGCAACGGCCCGATTTTGCGAAATATTTCAGCAATGTGTACCTCAGATAGGCATCAATGCGGAAACCGCGAAAGGATCGTCCGATGCTGGACGCCGGGATGTTGCCAAGGTTGCGGCCCCGACAAACCCCGGGGTGCCGCCCTCACCTTCGATCCGGTTTGATGCCGATCTGATCTTCTCGGTTAACGGCCCGGCAATGGTTGCGTGCGAGGGTCGCCCCGAGGGATCATCGGGATGCTTGCCTTGCTCATGTTAAAAAGCGACACACTTTCGCCTGCAGCAGATAACCGGTTTTTGTCCGCGGCCCGCAAGCGCGAGATTCTGCTCGACCTGCGCGAAGGTTTTTTTCGTGTCTGCGCCTTGGTGTGCGCGGGGCTGTTCGTCTATCGCGGCGTCTATCAGCTTATCGAGGATCCGACCCGGCTCAATGCCGCGCTGGTGGCGATTTCCGAGATACTCACCTTCACCTGGCTGCTTCTGTCGCGGCGTCCGGTGACGCGTGACTGGAATCCGCTGACGGTCATCGTTTCGGTGTCAGCCAGTTTTGGCGTTGCGTTGATCACCCTCCAACCAGGCATTGCACTCATCCCCCTTTATGTCGCCGCGCCGTTGCAGTTCATCGCACTGTTGTTCGTTATCTGGGGCAAGATCTCGCTGGGGCGCTCTTTTGCGATCCTGCCCGCCAATCGCGGTGTGATGACGGGCGGTGCCTATCGGCTGGTGCGGCATCCTATCTATGCCGGTTACCTCGCCGGCCATGTGCTCTACCTCCTGTCGGCCTTTTCCTTCCACAATCTCGCGGTCTATGCGGTAATTACCTATCTCCAGCTTTACCGCATCTTGCGCGAGGAGGCCTTGTTGGCCACCGTGGCGGAGTATCGCGCCTACATGGAACGCGTGCACTACAGGCTGTTCTATCGGCTATTCTGAGAGCAAGATCGCCAAGGCACTGTTGGCGGACCCATTTTTGGGCTGTTCAGGGGCGGGTCGCCTCAACATCGCCCAGTGAATCAAAGACTCCCGGCAAAAGCCAGGGTTGTCAGCAGTCCGAGCCCGCCGTCCAGGCGGGCTTTTCTGCGTTTCGGGGCTGAATGTTCCGCAGCTGCAATGGTCCGGCGGAACGCCAGCCCCCCTAAAACGTTCATACCTTGCAACATCCGAAATGGCGCGATGTTGAAACAGCGCGAAAGCGCGCATTCAGGAGCAGGGAAGGCCATGGGTCTAGGAACGATACTGATCATTATTCTAATCCTCGCGCTGCTCGGCGGCTTCAGCGGTCTCGGCGGTGGCCCGTTCTACGGAACCGGTTATTATGGTGGTGGCGGTCTCGGACTTGTGTTGCTCATCGTCATCATCCTTGTCGTTCTGGGACGCATTTAGCAGTTCGATCACGGCGGCAATCGCAATCGCGTGACCACGCTCACGTCGCCGGGCACCGGATTGTGATGCAAGCAAGCCGGCTTGTGATCCGGCATTCTGCGGGCCTCGCGTATGGTGATTGCGGTCCACACCCCCGTGGAAACAAGAGGAGAAGGTCCCACCCTTTCATCCTCCTCCAAGGCTCGCCCCGGCGTCCCCGGAGCGGGCTTTCCTTTTTCATCAAGGCGATTGCCTCGAAGTGCTGGCTCGCCGCAGGGTGACGCTGGGCCACCTGCGGTGAAGCGTCCGTCCGAGCCGATCGCTGACAGAGTTCACATAGCTGCGCGTGCCCTCGACGAGCCGCTCGGCGCGCTCGACAAGGCCTTGCGCTTCCATGCAGTCGGCTGTCATCGCCGGTTTCACAGATGTTCCACGTTGCAAAAAGTGTAGTAAGGCTGAAGCTGCCAATCTCCCCCCTCGTGGGGGAGATGCCCGGCAGGGCAGAGGGGGGCGCTGTCCCGCCATAAGGTTGGGTAGAGTCCGGAGCACACCGATGACTTTGGAACTGAGTGCGCTGGACAAATCCATGCTCGGCAGTGAGCAAGGCCCTTCGGTCGCCGCCGCCATGAAGATCCTGATCGCCTTTTCCAAAGCCGTCGGCGCCGGCAGCCTGCTCGACATCACCGGTGCCCATATCGATGGCTGCCTCTACCACGGCAAGGCAGGACTCGATTTCGTCGAACGGCTGGTCGAGCGCGGCGGCCGTGTGCGTGTCCCGACGACGCTGAATGTCGGCTCGTTCGACCTTATCCATCCCGGCATGGTGAAGATGCCCGTCGCGGAAGAAGTGCCGGCGCGGCGGTTGATGAAGGCGCATCTGGAGCTTGGCTGCCAGGCGACCTTCACCTGCGCGCCTTATCAGACCCGCTTCCGGCCTGAATTCGGCCAGCAGATCGCCTGGGGGGAATCCAACGCCATTGTCTTCGCCAATTCGGTGATCGGCGCGCGCACCAATCGCTATGGCGATTTCATCGATCTGTGCTGCGCCATGACCGGGCGCGCACCGGCCTGGGGTCTGCATCTGAGCGAAAACCGGCGCGGCCGTATCCTGTTCGAACTCGACATCGCCGGTTCAGAGCCGAGCGACAGTCTGTTTGTCGGCGTCGGACTGATTATCGGGCAAGCCTGTGGCGACCGCGTTCCGGTGATCGCGGGCCTGCCGAAACCGCGTGACGAGGATCAGCTGAAAGCGCTTGGTGCCGCGGCGGCAACGACAGGCGCGGTGGCGCTGTTCCATGCCGTCGGCATCACACCGGAGGCCGGAACCGTCGACGAGGCCTTTCAAGGCACGGTGCCCGAGGAGATTGTCCACATCAACCGTGCCGACATCGACCATGCGTTGTCCAGGCTGTCGATTGTGCCCGATGGCGCGCCGCTCCGTGCCGTGTCGCTGGGCACGCCGCATTTCTCGCATGACGAATGGACGCGCTTGCTGCCGCTGCTGCGTGCCGTCGCGCCTGACAGGGGCATTCCGATCTATGTCAACACGGGCCGCGCGACGCTGAGCCGGCTGCGGGAGGAAGGGTCGCTCGACGGCATGGAGGCGTTCGGCCTGATCCCGGTCGCCGACACCTGCACCTACGTCACCTCGATCCTCGAGCGGCTCGACGGCGTGGTGATGACCAATTCCGGCAAATGGGCGCATTACGCACCGGGCAATATCGGTGTGACCGTCGCCTTCGCCGATATGAAGGACTGCATCCAGTCCGCCGCGGCCGGCCATGTCGTGCGGGGTGCGTCATGACGCAGCCGATTGAAGTGAAGGTCGTTGAAAGAGCCGGGACATTCCAGCTGACCGGCGCCGCCGAAGGGGAGGCTTTGGTGTTTTCGCAGCCGCTCAGCTTCTGGGGCGGCATCGATGCCGAGACAGGTGAAATCATCGATCATTCGCATCCGGGTCTTGGCAACAACGTCGCCGGCAGGATCCTCGTCATGCCGAGCGGGCGCGGCTCGTCGTCGTCATCCTCAGTCTTGGCCGAAGCGATCCGTCGAGGCACGGCGCCCGCCGGCATTCTCTTGGAGCGGCCGGACTCGATCCTTGCCGTTGGCGCTATCGTCGCCGAGTTTCTCTACGGGATCAGCATGCCGCTGGTCGTGTGCGACATAGCCGGTATTGGTTCCGGCGAACGCATTGCGGTTGGTGTTCGCGAGGACGGTGGGGCGAGCGTGCGCAAGATCTGAGACTTGCCTCAAATCTCCGGGATGTTCTCCTTGAAGATCACCTGCAGCCTCGGCTGGTGCAGTTCATAGGGTAGGCCCCTGACCGCATGGGTCAGGATGTTGAGCGCCTCGCGGGCCTCGACGCGCGGATTCTGGTCGATGACCGCGTCGAGCGTGCCGTCGAGCAGCAGTTCCTTGGTGCCGTCCGTCGCCTCGTGGCCGAGGAAAACCATTGATTGCGCACGGCCGCGCTCCTTGAGCGCGCGCGCGATGCCGGTGTTGCCGGCGCCGACATTGTAAATCGCGGCAAGGTCGGGATGCCGTTCCAGAAGGGCCGACGCCTCCGAATAGGCCTTTTCGCGATCGTCGAGCATTTCGCGCATCTCGACGATCTCGAGATTGGGCGATTCCTCTGTCAATATGTGCCGGAAGCCCATCTCTCGTTCCTCATGGCCGCGATAGGAGAGCGAGCCGGCGAACAGCGCCACCTTGCCGGGGTGCCCAGAACCCATGAAACGGTTGAGCAGATAGCCGGCCAGCCGCCCGGCGGCGCGGTTGTCGATGCCGATATAGGCGACCCTCGGCACATGCAGGATGTCGGAGGCGATCGTCACCACCTTGACGTTGTTGGCCGACAGCGAGCGGATCGCCTCGCGCACCGTTGGATGGTCGAGCGCGATGACGCCGACGCCTTGCGTCTGGCCCCGCAGATCCTGCAGCAGGCGGGCGAGCCGGTCGGGATTGAAGCCCTCTATGCTGGCGATATGGACGTCGAGATCGGGGCGCGCCAGGGCCTGCGCCTCGATGTGGCGGTGCAGCATCTTGATGAAGGAATTGGTGCCCGCCGGCAGCGCGAAGTCGAGCCGGATGATCTCGCCGGGCATAGGTCGCAGCGACGCTCCGTTTGAGCTCTCGGCGATGTAGCCGAGGCGCTGCGCCATTTCGAGCACGACCTCGCGCGTGCGAGCCCGCACGCCGGGGCGGTTGTTGAGCACGCGGTCAACGGTGGCGGCGGAGACGCCGGCTTCCCGGGCTATGTCAGTCAGGGTGGAACGCACCGTCTTTCATCTCCTCAATGCATCAAGATCAAGCAATGCCGGCTGCAGGCCTGATGACGTCAGCCGCCTCGTTATCCGCGATTCTGATGGAAAATGATGTATCCGGCCTTAGCCGATGCGCAAGCCGTTGGGCTAAAATCGAGTCGCCCGGTACGATCATGCAGGGAAAGGAAACACATTTCCCATCAGATCGAGGCATCTGGAGAGGTATAGGAATCCCGGTATGGTGCATTTCCCTGCCTCATTGCCATGTTATGAGGTATTTTGATTATTTATGATGTTGACAGTCTTCCGATAGTGCCGTCAATATCCCTCATAGGCTCGTGGAGGAAACATTGGGCCTGAGGGAGGAATTCCAATGTCTGATCTGATCCGCATCTCGCGGCGCCGGTTGCTGGCGTCCGGAGGAAAGGCGGCGGTATTCGTAGCCGCCGCAGGTGTCGCACCGCAATTCATCCGTCCCGGCCGCGCTTATGCTGCCGATGCCCTGGCGCCCGGCATGATCGGTGGGCCGACCGGCTTCGACGGCGCCGAGCGTTATCAATACGGCCCCGACACGCCTGAGGGTCGCGCCGTCGAGGCCGCCAAGGCGCTGAAGGGCGCCGGCAAGGCGCCGGCCAAGATCGTGCTTGGCCTGTCGGACGGCTCGATCGGCCAGCTCACCCAGCCTTTCCCTGCCGGCGCGCCGTCGATCAAGGAGCTCTGGGAAAAGGAGACCGGCATCCCGATCGAGATCGTCGGCCTGCCGAACGGTCAGGAATTCACCAAGACCATGCAGGACATCTCCACCAAGGGTGGGGCCTACGATATCTATTCGACCGAGTGGAACCGCCTTGGCGATCTCGCCGAGACCGGCGGTATCGCCAAGCTCGACGATTTCGTCGCCCAGTATAAACCCGAGTGGGACGATCCCAAGACCGGCTATGTCGACGGCGCCAAAGGCGTGTCGCTGCTCAACAAATATCGCGGCTCGAACTATGGCGTGTCGCTGGACGGCGACTTCCAGACCTGGGTCTACCGCACCGATCTGTTCGGCGACGAAGCCGAGAAGAAGGCCTTCAAGGACAAATACGGCTATGATCTGGCGCCGCCGAAAACCTGGAAGCAGCACGGCGATATCGCTGCCTTCTTCCAGCGCCCGGACAAGGGCCTGTTCGGATCCACCGACCTGCGCAACCAGGGCTGGGGCTACACCAACTGGTACCAGCGCTATGTCTCGATGGCCTCGCCCAACCAGTTCCTGTTCGGCGACGACGGCAAGCCGCGGATCAATTCCGAACACGGCATCGCCGCCACCAACGAATATGTTGAATCGCTTGCCCATCATTCGCCGGACGCGATTTCATGGGGCTGGCCCGAGCAATACGGCAATTTCGCCAAGGGCGGTGCGGCGATGACCTGCGCCTTCTCCAACCTGCCGAAATTCCTCGACAATGCCGGCAACAAGGACTCCAAGGTCACCGGCAAGATCGGCTCGATGCTGCCGCCCGGCCGGGAGATCGACGGCAAGCTGATCAGCCGCTCCGTACTCTGGTTCTCACTGACCGGCATGGTCTCGTCGCAGTCGAAGAACCAGGAGGTCGCCTATCTCCTGCTGCAATGGCTGGGTTCGGCCCGCATCTATGCCTGGATGAGCGCCAACCCCGGCGGCTATCTCGATCCGTTCCGGCTTTCGGACTTTTCCGATCCGCTGGTGCGCCAGACCTATCATGCCTACCACATGGACGTTGTGCGCGAGACGGTCGCCCGCACGGTGCCAACCATCAACTATCCCGGCGCCACCGCCTTCCACAACGCGCTGGACGAAAACCTCATGGCCTCGCTGACCAAGGCCAAGACGTCGGAGCAGGCGATGGCCGACACGGAAGCCGAGTGGAAGAAGATCGCGCGGCGCATCGGCGAAGACAAATTGCTCGAAGCCATCAGGACCAACAAGGAGGCTTGGCCGACCGTTCTCGATCCGATCAGCTGATCCGTCTCCCTGGATCAGAGACGGAGGGGAGGGACGAAAGGTTTTCCCCTCCGCAACCGACGCCACCAGCAAAGCAGCCAGATGAAGCGTTCCGTCCCCTTCGAGATATTCCGCTACGCCGCGATCCTCGCGGCGATGGGTGTCACGCTGGTGCCCATCTTGTGGATGGTCTCGATGGCCTTCAAGCCGATCGCCGAATGGTCGGCGACCGGTGCCGACCTGACATGGTGGCCGAAGAACCCGACGCTCAGCAACTTCCAGTTCGTATTCGGCGAGTCCACCAACAATCTGATCGTCGCGCTCGATCGCACCGCGCTGAAGCCGATCCTGTCGTCGCTTCTGTCGGCGGTGTTCGGCACCGCGATCGCCATGTCGGCCGGCACCGCCGCCGCCTACGGCCTGTCGCGCTTCGGCTCCGGCCAGAACCTGCCGTTGGCGCTGATTCAGCTCAGGCTGTTTCCGCCGATGGCCGTCATGATCCCTGTCATGATCATGTGGGCATTCCTCAACTTCACCGACAGCTGGTGGGGGCTGGCGCTGATTTACGGCATCGTCACGCTGCCGTTCGCCTTCTGGCTGATGAAGACCTTCTTCGACGACATGCCGCGAGAGATCGAGGAAGCCGCCTTGGTCGAGGGCTGCTCGCGGCTGCGCGTCTTCACCCGCATCACGTTGCCGATGATGCGCGCGCCGCTGGCGAGCGCTGCCCTCTTCGTCTTCATCCTCAACTGGTCGGACTATCTGATCGCGTTGCTGCTCACGACGCGCGAATGGGTGACGATCCCGGTCTACATGGCCTCGCTGTCGTCCTCGATGACCGGCCAGCTCTACGGCGCCAAGGCGGCGCTTGGGCTCATTGCCGCCGTGCCGCCGGTCATCATGGGAATCGCCATCCAGCGCCATCTGGTGCGCGGGCTGACTTTCGGAGCGCTCAAGCAATGAGCGCCGTGACCGCAACGATTTCTGAGGACGAGACGGGCGCCGCGCGCGGCAGGCCAGCCCTGCGTGACGAGGGCACGCGGCTGGGCTTTCGGCTGACCTTGCCGGCGCAGATCCTGGTGCTGTTCATCTCGGCCTTTCCGCTCTTGATGCAACTCTACATCAGCGTCACCGACTGGTCGCCGCTTTCGGGCCTCGGCTGGTGGAACGCCTGGGACATGTGGAACAGCTTTGCCAACTACACCGATCTCGCCGCCGACGCACGGTTCTGGAGCGCGCTGAAGCGCACGGTCATTGTCATGATCGTCTGCGTGCCGGCGGAATTCCTGTTGGGCCTCGCGCTGGCGACGCTGTTCGCCGACGATTTCCCCGGCAAGCGCATCTTCTATTCGATCCTGCTGATGCCGATGATGGTGGTGCCGGCGGTGGCCGGCTACATGTTCTTCATGCTGTTCCAGTCGGGCGGCCCGGTGAACGACATCCTGTCGGTCCTATCCGGCACACGTGTCACCGTCGCCTGGCTGTCGGACCCGACCCTGGCGCTGATCGCGGTGATGATCGCCGACATCTGGCAGTGGACGCCGCTGATGTTTTTGATCCTGCTTGCCGGCCTGGTCGGCGTGCCGGAGGACCAGGTCAAGGCGGCGACCTTGCTCGGCGCCAATTCCTGGCAGCGCTTTATCACCATCGTGCTGCCGAAAATGAAGACGATCATCATCATCGCGCTGGCGATAAGGGTGATCGAGAACTTCAAGATCTTCGATACGCTCTACATCATGACCGGCGGCGGCCCCGGCGTCGCCACCGAGACGATCTCCGTCTACATCTACAAGGTCACCACGCAGGACCTGATCTGGGGCTATGTGGCGGCGATCGCGCTGGCCATTCTGGTGGTGCTCTCCATCGTTGCCGTGTTCGCCATGAAGCGCATGGCGCGGGCAAGGCAGGTGCCGGCATGAGCACGATCCAGCTCAAGCACCTCACCAAGACATTCGGCGACTTCACGGCGCTGAAGACGATGGACCTCGATATCGCCGACGGCGAGTTCATGGCGCTGCTCGGGCCGTCCGGCTGCGGCAAGTCGACGACGATGAACATGATCGCCGGCATGGAGGAGCCGACCAGCGGCAAGATCCTGTTTGGCGAACGCGACATGGCCGGCGTGCCGATGGGCCGTCGCGGCGTCGGTTTCGTCTTCCAGAACTATGCCATCTTTACCCATATGACGGTGCGCCAGAATCTTGCCTATGGACCGAGGATGCGTGGTGCCGCCAAGGCCGAGATCGATCGTCGCGTCGGCGCCGTTGCCGAGCTGCTGCAACTGACGCCGCTGCTCGACCGCAGGGCCGACCGGTTGTCGGTCAACATATTGCAGCGCGTGGCGATCGGCCGGTCCGCAATCATGGAGCCGGCGATCTTCCTGCTCGACGAGCCGCTGTCCAATGTCGACGCGGCCTTCCGCGCGGTCATGCGCACCGAACTGAAACAGCTGCAGCGTCAGTTCAGGCAGACCATGGTCTACGTCACCCACGACCAGCTCGAAGCCATGACCATGGCCGACCGCATCGCCGTCATGGACCACGGCGTGCTGCAGCAGGTCGGCACGCCGCTCGAGGTCTACAACAATCCGGCCAATGTCTTCGTCGCCCGCTTCATCGGCGCGCCGGGCATGAATCTGCTCAAGGGCAGGCCGGCGGAGAGTGACCGGGGTCTGGTCGTCGATCTCGGGCCGCTGGGTGTCACACCGCCGCTGCCGGACGACCTGGCGGCCAGCTTGCGCGGCGCACGCGGCGAGGTGCTCTACGGCTTCCGGCCGGAAGAGGTGACCCTGGCGCAAGACGGGCGCGGGCTTGCCATGCCGGTCACCTTTGTCGAGCGCATCGGCGCGCGCACCGTCGTTCATCTCGGCCGGGGCGAAGGCGCCGTGAAAGCGGTGTTCGACAATGATGTCGGGTTGTCGATCGGGCAAACCGCGGTCGTCGCACCCGCGGCGTCATCGGTGCGCGTCTTCGACGCCGCCAGCGGCGTTGCGATGAGAGCGGGCTGAACCATGGCCGACATCGTCTTCCGCAATGTCACCAAACGCTACGGCACGACGCTCGCCGTCGACGATGCCTCGTTCACCGTCAACGACAACGAGTTCTTCTGCTTCTTCGGGCCGCCGCTGTCGGGCAAGTCGACAATCCTGCGCCTGGTGCTCGGGCTGGAAACGCCGGATGCCGGCGAAATCCTGATCGGCGGCAAGCCGGTCAACGCGGTGTCGCCGGCCGAGCGCAACGTCGCCATGGTGTTCCAGAACCTGGCGCTGTTCCCGCATATGAGCGCGCTCGACAATGTCCGCTTCCCGCTGGTCGAGCGCCGGGTCGCCGAGCTCGATATCAAGAAACGCGTCGCCGATGTCGCGGCCAAGCTGCATATCAGCCATATCCTGCACAAGCCGCCGGCGCAGCTTTCGGGCGGCGAGCGGCAGCGCGTGGCGATCGCGCGTGCGCTGGTGCGCGACCCCAACGCCTATCTGATGGACGATCCGATCTCGGCGCTCGACGCGCGGCTGCGCGAGGAAACGCGCGTCGAGCTGAAGCGCATCCAGCGCGAGCTCGGCAAGACGCTGATCTATGTCACCCACGACCAGGAAGAGGCGATGTCGATCGCCGACCGCATCGCTATCCTGGACAATGGCCGTATCAGGCAGATCGGCGCGCCGGTCGAGATCTATGACCGTCCGGCCAGCACCTATGTGGCGCGGCTGCTCGGTTCGCCTGTCATGAACATCCTCAAATCCGTTCGTGGCGAGGGCAGTGTCGAAGCCGCCGAAGGCGTGATCCGCATTGCCGACAAGACGGCTCCCGCCGATGCCGTCGAGATCGGACTCAGGCCCGAAGATATCAGGGTCAAGCCGTGGGCGGATGGCGGCTCGGGTCGCCCGGCGCGGGTGTTCGAGGTCGAGCCGCTTGGCGGCTACACCGTGGTGACGCTCGCCGCCGGGCAGGCGCGGCTGAAGGCCTTGCTGCGCGGCCAGCCTGACATCAGGCCCGACGCGATGGTGGCGATATCCTGCGAGCCGGCACGGGTGCATTATTTCGGACAGGGCGGAGGCGCGTTGGCAAGATGAATGCGGCCGCGAGGACAGGATTTCGGGAGGAAGGCATGACAGACAAGGGCTTCGAGCCGGACGTGAAGGTCCGCACGAAGGAATTCAGGATCGGTTGCGTCGGCGCCGGCATGATCATGGCCGAGTGCCATCTGGCTGCCTACAAGGAGGCGGGATTCCCGGTGGTGGCGATCGCCTCGCGCACCAAGGCGAATGCGCAAAAGGTCGCCGACCGTTGGAGCATCCCGACCGTCCACGATACGCCCGAACAGCTGATCGAGGACGCAAAGGTCGAGATCATCGACCTCGCCTTTCCGCCCGACCAGCAGCCGGCGCTGATCCGCCATGCGCTGAAGCAGAGCCACATCAAAGGGATCCTGGCCCAAAAGCCATTGGCGCTGTCGGTCGAGGAAGCCGTCAGGCTGCGCGATGAGGCGGCGAAGGCCGGCAAGATCCTCTCGGTCAACCAGAACATGCGCTACGACCAGTCGATGCGCGTGTTGAAGCAGATCATCGACAGCGGCGCGCTGGGCGACATCGTCTTCGCGCAGATCGACATGCATGCCATCCCGCACTGGCAGACCTTCCTTCAGGGCTATGACCGGCTGACACTCGCCAATATGAGCGTGCATCACCTCGACGTGCTGCGCTTCCTGTTCGGCGATCCCGACGAGATCACGACGCTGACGCGCAAGGATCCGCGCACGAGATTCGACCATTCCGACGGCATCACCGTCTCGACCTTGCGCTTCCCGTCCGGCGTGCTCGCCGTGTCGCTGGAGGACGTATGGTCGGGTCCGCGCCAGGACGGCTACAAGGACGATCAGCACATCAACTGGCGTGTCGACGGCACCAAGGGCGTCGCCAAGGGCACGATCGGCTGGCCGACGGGTGCCGCCTCGACGCTGACTTACGCCTCGGCCGAGACGACCGGCGGCGAATGGATCAGCCCAAGCTGGGAGACGATGTGGTTCCCGCATGCCTTCATCGGCGTGATGGAGCAGTTGCAGCACGCCGTGAAGACCGGCACGCCGCCGGCGCTAACCGTCGCCGACAACGTCAAGACCATGGCGCTGGTCGAGGCGGGCTACCGCTCGATCGCGTCGGGCCGCACCGTCAAGCTCTCCGAAATCTCGACAAACTCAATCAGCTGAAATCACCGGCAGCTGAAATCACTGGCAACTGAATCGCTTACTGGGAGGAATTCACATCATGATGCAAGCAGGCATTTTCACAGGCTATTTCCCGTACGGTCTCGAAGAGACGACGAAGAAAATCCGGGGGCTCGGTTTCAACACGGTGCAGCTCGACCTGCATTTCAGGGATGTCGACCTGTCGGCCGGCCAGATCACCAAGGAGAAGGCCAAGCAGGTGCGCGACGTCTTCCGCGACCACAATCTGCCGGTCTGCTGCGTGTCGGGCTACACCAACATCATTCATCCCGACAAGGCCGAGCGCGAGAAGCGCGTCGGCTATCTCAAGGAGATCATCCGCAATGCGCGCGAGTTCGGCTCGCCTTACGTGATTTCGGAAACCGGCACCTACAACACCGAATCCGACTGGGTGCATCACCCCAAGAACAAGACCGAGGAAGGGTTCGAGGAGTGCCGCAAGGTGATCGCGGACCTTGCCCAGACGGCCTATGACCACGGCGCGGTTTTCCTGCTCGAAACCTATGTCAACAACGTCGTCGGCTCGGTCGAGGAGACGGTGAAGATGTTCGCGCAGGTCGACCATCCCGGCCTCGGCCTGCTGATGGACCCGACCAACTATTTCGAGACCCACAACATCGACCGGATGGATCAGATCCTGAACCAGGTGTTCGACACGCTGACCGACAAGATCAAGATCGCGCACGCCAAGGACGTCAAGCGCTCGGGCGACGACAAGTCGGAGAAGCATGCCGACATCGGCGACGCCGACGCGATGGAAAGCCACACCTTCCGCGGCGTTGGCGAGATCGAACTGCCGGCGCCCGGCCTCGGGTCGCTGAACTACGACCTCTATCTCCAGCGGCTGGCCGAGAAGCATCCGAACATCCCTGTGATCATCGAGCATCTGTCGGAGGACGACGTACCGCGCGCCAAGACATTCCTTGATGGGAAATTCCGCGCCAACGGCCTGTGATGGCCGGCCGCGCCGCCCGGTGCATGGCGGCGCGGCTTCAAACAAGGGAGGAAAGAATGTTGAAATTCGCATTGAAATTGGCGGCCGCCGCGACAGTGCTCGCCGGCGTTGTCCTTGGCACGGCGGCGCAGGCGCAGGACGGCCAGAAGACCTTCTATCTCTTGTCGCATGGCGGTCCGTCGGATGCGTTCTGGATCGACTGGAACGCCGGCGCGACCAAGGCCTGCGACCAGCTCAAGGTGACCTGCAAGATCTCCTTCAGCGGCGGCGACATGGCGGCGCAAAAGGAAGCCTTCAACTCGGCGCTTGCCGCCAAACCCGACGGCATCGCCACGACGTCGGCGCAGCCCGGCCTGTGGACCGAAGAGGTGAAAGCGGCAAAGGCGGCCGGCATCCCGATCGTGTTCTTCAACACCGACGATCCGGCGACAGGACGGCAGGCCTATGTCGGGGCCGACCTTAGGGAAGCCGGCGTCACCTGGGCCAAATACCTCGTCGACCACAAGATGGTGAAGCAGGGCGACAAGGTCTTCCTGCCGGTAGAGGTTCCCGGCGCCAGCTACCAGCAACTCGAGACCGAGGGCATCGCCAGTGTTTTCGGTCCGTTGGGGATCAAATATGACGTGGTCGACTGCGGCACCGATCCGGCTGGCATCATCGCCAAGATGACCGACTACATGGTCGCCAACAATCCGCCGGCGATCATCGCGCTCGGCGATTCCGTGGCGGCCAGCGTCAAGCGCGTCTTCGATGGCGCCGGTGTGCCGGCAGGCAAGATCCCGGTCGTCGGCTGGGGCAATTCCAAGGAGACGGCGCAGGCCGTCAAGGACGGCTTCGTCAACGCCGCCGCCTGGCAGTACCCGTCGGCGCAAGGCTTCATGCCGGTGGCGCTGCTAGGGCTTGCCGCCTCTGGCGAGCCGATCGGCTACGACGTCCACACTTTCGGTCTCTACGACGCCTCCAGCGTCGAGCCGATCCTGAAACTCTACGACAAGAAATGAGAAAACCAGCGCCCGCTGCGAAGGCGGCGGGCGTCTTTCAAGCATGGTCCAAGCAGTCATGACAATTGCCGCAGAAGACGAAGCGCCGAGAGTGAAGGGCAGATCGCGCCTGATGCGCTCGCCGCAATTCTCCTCCTTCGTCATCCTCATCATTTTGCTGGCGGTGTTCGCTGTCGCCGACGCCAATTTCCTGTCGCCGCTCAACATCTCCAACATGATGGCATTCCTGCCCGAACTCGGCATCATCGCGCTCGGCATGACACTGCTCTTGACGGCAGGCGAATTCGATCTTTCCGTAGGCGCGGTGTTTGGACTGGCGCCAGTGGTGGTGATGCTGCTGGTGCAGAATGGCGGCGTGGATATAGGTGTCGCGCTTCTGGCCGGACTCGTGCTGTGCATCTCGATCGGCGCGATCAACGGGCTGATCGTCACCAAGATCGGCATCTCCTCCTTCCTGGTGACGCTGTCGATGCTGCTCGTCGTGCGCGGGGCAGCGCTCTACATCACGCAAGGCTTTCCGCTGAAATCCTGGGACCAGCCGGGCTTCTTCGTGACGCTGCTCGCCGGCAGCTTCAACATCGGTTCGTTCCGCTTCTATACCTCGCTGTGGTGGTTCATCGGCCTGTCGCTGTTTGCCATCTACATCCTGCGTTACGCCAAGCTCGGCAACTGGATCAGCGCCATCGGTTCTAATCGCAACGCGGCGGTGGCGCGCGGCGTTCCCGCCGACACCGTGAAGATCTGGCTGTTCATCGCGACCTCGGTGCTGGCCGGCCTTGCCGGCATGATCAGCGCCTTCCGCATCTCGGCCGCCTCGCCGGTGGCCGGCACCGGCTATGAGCTGGAGGTGATCGCCATGGTGGTGGTCGGCGGCACGGCGCTGACCGGCGGACGCGGCACCATCCTTGGCACAATCGTCGGCGCGCTGATGCTGCGCGCCATCCGAAACGGCATCGTGCTGATTGGCGTGCCGGGGCTCGCCTACAACATCTTTGTCGGCCTTATCATCCTCGCCATGCTCATCCTGCACGCTTTGCTGCAGAAGAACGCCGCAAGGGGCTGACGATGATGCAAGACGTACTTCGGCTGCAGAACCTGCAAAAGTCCTTCGGCAGCGTGCGCGCGCTGAAGAACGCCTCGCTGACACTGCGGGAAGGCGAGGTGGTGGCGCTGCTGGGCGACAATGGCGCGGGCAAATCAACGCTGATCAAGGCGATCTCGGGCGTGTTCCCTGTCGACCGGGGCGATATCTTTGTGCGTGGCGAGAAGGTTTCGATCCGCTCGACGCGCGATGCGATGGACCTCGGCATCGAGACCATCCACCAGGACACGTCGCTGGCGCCGGACCTCAGCATCGCGCGCAATCTTTTCCTCGGCCGCGAGCCGGTCAATTTCGGTTGGCTCGGCGTGTTCGCGCCGCTCGATCTCGCGAAGCTGCGCAAGGCCGCTTCCGAATTGCTGAAACGCGTTGGCATTTCCAAGAAGCTCGACGCCGACGCGCTGGTCTCGACGTTGTCGGGCGGCGAACGTCAGTCGATCGCCATCTCGCGCGCCATGCAGTTTGCAGCCAAGGTCATCATCCTCGACGAGCCGACCAACAATCTCGGCGTCGAGGAAACCCACGGCGTGCTGCGTTTCGTCAAGGAGGTGCGCGACGCCGGCCATTCGGTGCTGCTCATCACCCACAACATCCACCATGTCTTCCAGGTCGCCGACCGCATCGTCGTCATGCGGCGGGGCGAGATCGTCGCCGAACAGACGGTCGCCGACACCGATCTGCTGACAGTGGAAAGCATCATCACCGGCGCCGACATGTCGGCCCTGCTCAAGGAGGCGAGGGCAAAGTGAAGGGCGTCGCATGGTAGAGCTTTACGGCAAGACGCTGTCGCGCCGGCAGGTGGCCGAGCGATCAGGCATGCTGTCGCAATTCGCCGGCGTGCGGCTGATGACGCTCGGCGACGGTGTGGAGCGCGGCATCCGCATGCTCGAATTCCGCACCGGCTCGGGCCTGCGCTTCACCGCGCTGGTCGACCGGGCGCTCGACATCGCCGATTGCGACTATAGGGGGCAGGCGATCGGCTGGCATTCGCCGAGTGGTTTTCGCAACCCCGGCCTGCATGAGTATGAAGGGGAAGGGGGGTTGGCCTGGGCGCGCTCTTTCTCCGGCCTGCTGGTCACCTGTGGCCTCGATCATATTCTGGCCCGCGAAGACGTGCCGGCCGACAGCTACAACTACCCGGGCAAGAAGACGGTGCTCCATTCGCTGCATGGCCGTGTCGGTACGATCCCGGCGCGGCTCACCGGCCATGGCGAGCGTTGGGACGGCGACCGTTGCGTGCTGTGGTCCGAAGGCCTCGTCCAGCAGTCGACGGTGTTCGGCGAGGATCTGCATCTCATCCGCCGCATCGAGGCCGATGTCGGCGGCAACGAGATCCGGCTTTCCGACCGCGTCGTCAATCACGGCTTCAGCCGCACCCCGCATATGTATTTCTACCACGTCAATGTCAGCCATCCCCTGTTGGATGAGGGCTCGCGCTATCTGGCGCCGATCCGCGACGTCGTCTGGGCCGGCCATGCCGGCGAGCGCTACGAGGCACAGGGGGTTGGCTATCGCACGGCGCCGGCGCCACAACCAAGCTTCAGCGAGCAGGTCTGGCAGCATGAGATGGCTGCCGATGCCCATGGCGAGGTGCCGGTGGCCGTCGTCAACGACCGTATTGGGCTCGGTCTCGAACTGGTGACGCGCAAGGACCAGTTGCCGTGTGCCTATCAGTGGCAGAATTTCCAGGCCGGGCAGTACGCGCTGGGCATAGAGCCATCGACCCACCACGTGCTCGGTGATCTCGCCGCCCGCGAGCGCGGCGAGATGATCTGGCTGGAGCATGGCGAAAGCCGGGCGTACGACGCGGTGTTCCGGGTTCTCGATGGCGCCGGTGAGATCGCAGCGGCCGAAGCCAGGATCGCGGCTATCGCCCGACAGCCCACGCAGGATTATCCTCGGCCTTCCGGAAACTTTCCAAGACTGGCCGGCAGGACATGAGCGCGACATTTATCCAAAGCAAGCCCTCCGGCCGGCGGACCGGATTGCCAGCGGTGCGCGACGGTTGGAGGTCAGTGTGACGACGATGGCAAAAAAGCGCGACTACAGCCTTGTCGGCGAAAGCACCAGGGCGGCGATCGAGACCGGGCTTGCCTCGGCCGAATGGTACCATACCGACGTCCCGCGCAAGACGATGAAGGAGCTGATGCAGCGTTCCGACGGGCCGGCGATCCGCGACACCGTCATCTGGATTGTCGCGATCGTCGGTTCGGCCGCCGGTATCGTCTGGTTCTGGGGTTCGTGGTGGATGGTGCCGTTCCTGTTCGTCTACGGCGTGCTCTACGGCTCGTCGAGCGACTCGCGCTGGCACGAATGCGGCCATGGCACGGCCTTCCGTACGCGCTGGATGAGCGATGTCGTCTACCACATCGCCTCGTTCATGCTGATGCGCAATCCCGTGCAATGGCGCTGGAGCCATGCCCGGCACCACACCGACACCATCATCGTCGGCCGCGATGCCGAGATCGCCGTCATGCGTCCGCCGGATCTGTTGAAGGCCGCGCTTGCCTTCACCGGCATTCTCGATTTCCGCTATTCGCTGCCGACGCTGGTGCGCCAGGCATTCGGCACGCTGTCGGACGAGGAGAAGAGCTATATCCCCGAGATGGAACAGCATAAGGCCGTGGTCGCCGCCCGCTGGCACGTCGCGATCTATGTGGCGACAATCGCCCTGGCGATCGCGCTGAGGTCATGGATACCGCTGGTGCTGATCGGTCTGCCGCGCCTCTACGGCACCTGGCACATGGTGACGACCGGCCTGCTGCAGCATATCGGCTTGGCCGACAATGTCGTCGACCATCGGCTCAACACGCGCACCGTCTACATGAACCCGATCAGCCGGTTCATCTACTGGAACATGAACTATCATGTGGAACACCACATGTTCCCGATGGTGCCCTATCATGCGCTGCCCAGGCTGCACGAACTGATCAAGCATGATCTGCCCGCGCCCAATCCCTCGATGTGGCATGCCTATCGCGAGGTCTGGCCGGTCCTGCTCAGGCAGCTGAAATACGAGGATTACTACCTCAAGCGCGAATTGCCGCCGACGGCGAGGCCCTATCGCGGCGAATTCCACGAGGTCGATATGTCGGCGGCGGCCGAATAGCGATCGCGATGGTTGCAGGAGATTGAGATGGCCGATTGGGTTGAAGCTTGCGCGGTGGACGATGTCGAGGAAGAGGATGTCATCCGCTTCGACCGTGGTGGGCGGAGCTTCGCGATCTATCGTTCCCCGGACGACGAATTCTTCGCCACCGATGGTTTTTGCACGCATGAGAAGGCGCATCTGGCCGACGGGCTTGTGATGGACGACATCATCGAATGTCCCAAGCACAATGGCCGCTTCAATTACAAGACCGGCCAGGCCAAGGGCGCGCCGGTCTGCGTCAACCTCGCGACCTATCCGGTGAAGGTCGAGGCCGGTAAGGTGATGATCCAGATCTGAAGCGGGGGCATGATCAACCGATCGGCATCGCGATGGTAACCAACAGAGGGACGTTTTAATGAGCCGAAAGAGACCGACCGTCGCCGATTTGCGCGCCATGAAGGGCAAGCGGCAGCTGACCATGCTGCGGGTGCTGACCCTGGACGAGGCGGAGGCCGCCGAACGGGCAGGGGTCGACATCGTATCGGTGCCTCCCGAACTGGTGCTCAATCCGCAATACCGCGATGCGGCACCCAGCCTATTCACCATGCCCGGCGACAATTTCTTCGAAATCGGCACCGCGGATGATTTCGTCCGCTGGGCCTTCCGGCTCTATAAGGCAAGCGCCGACGCGGTCTATTGCAGCGCCGGCTACGCAACCATCAAGCGGATGGCGGACGATGCCATTCCCGTCATCGGCCATGTCGGCCTCATTCCTTCCCGCGCGACCTGGACCGGCGGCTTCAAGGCGGTCGGCAAGTCCGCCGACACTGCGATGCAGGTGTTCGAGGCGGTGAAGCAACTGGAGGCGGCCGGCGCCATCGGCGCCGAGATCGAGGTGGTGCCGGTCGAGGTCGCCAAGGCGATCTCGGAGCGCACGTCGCTGATCATGCTGTCGATGGGCGCGGGCACGGGCTGCGACGCGCAATATCTGTTCGCCGACGACATCCTTGGCCAGAACAGGGGTCACATGCCCCGCCACTCCAAGGTCTATCGCAACTTCGCCGCCGAGTATGACCGGCTGCAGGCGGAACGGGTGGCGGCATTTTCCGAATTCGTTGCCGACGTCAACGGCGGCGCCTATCCCGAGGACCGGCACATCGTGCACATGGATCCGGCCGAGCTACGCCTGTTCCTCGACAAGGTCGGCCGGGGATAAGGCCGGCTGCCACGCACTGCCGGCCAGTGCGGCGTGGAGTGCTTCCGCATCGACGCCGAGCGGCCGGTCCTCCTTCAGCGTCAGAACGAGCGCGCGTATCAACGTGTGGACAGCTGATGTGCGTGGCGCCAGCGTCAACCCTTCACGCAAGTCGATTGCCTGTGCCGCCGCCATCAGTTCGAAAGCGATCAGCCGGCGCCACAGCGCGATCATGTCCGCGCATTTCGATATCGCCAGCGGCGTCTGCGTGGCGTGATCCTCGACGCCTTCCGAAACCGGGAGAAAATCGAGCATCACCGGATTGGCCTTGTGGCGGATGGCGGCCAGGATCGATGTCGCCGTCTTCTGCAGCGGCACGAAGCCGGCCGAGGCGCCACCGACCGGCGACAGGTACCTGGGCAGGCCGTTGCGGCCCGAACCGGTGAGCTGGATGAAGCGGGCGGCACTTGCGGCGGCGCATTGCGCGATTGCGAGGCCTAGTGTCTCGAAGGCGAGCGCCAGCGCCGCCGTGTGGAAGTTGCCAGTCGACATCACCACGCCGTCGTCGCCCAGCACCAGCGGATTGTCGGCGGCGGCATTCAGTTCGATCTCGACGGCGCGTCTTGCCTGGCCGATCGCCTCGATCAGCGCGCCATGGATCGAGGGCATGCAGCGGATCGACAGCGGATCCTGTATGGTGGTGGGCGCCGGCGCTTCGTCGCGGGCGAGAAGATCGTGCAGCGCCTTGGCGGCTTCCTGCTGGCCGGCGGCCGGCCGCGCCATGTGCAGGCGGGGATCGAGGATGGCGCGATTGGCGCCGATCCCTGCCATGGTCAACGCGCCAGCCTGCTGCTGTTGGGCCAGAGCCGACAGCGCGTCCGTGACAACAAGCGCGCCGCTGCCGGCGGAGACGGCGGATGCGTTGATCAGCGACAGCCCATCCTTGGGCGCCAGGCCGATGGGGCCGAGGCGGGCCATCATCAGCGCCTTGACCGCCGGCATGCGCCTTCCCTGATAATCAGCCTCGCCTTCGCCGATCAGCAGGCGAGCAAGCGCCGTCATCAGCACAAGGTCGCCGGCGCCGATCGAGCCCAGCGACGGCATCACCGGATGGACGCCGGCGTTGAGCGCATCGGCCAAGGCGACAAAGACTGACGGGGAGAGGCCGGATCCGCCGGCCGACAGCATTGTCAGGCGGGCGAGCATGGTTGCCCGCACGGTCTCGACCGGCAGGGCCTCGCCGACCGCGCCGCTGCGGCCTTCGAGCAACTGGCGCTGGAAGGCGCTGGCGTCACCCTCGACCGATGTGCCGAGATTGGCGCCGAGCCCGGTGTTCAGGCCGTAGATCTGCTGGCCGGAGGCCGCAGCCTGATCGAGCACTTTTCGCGCCTTCTCCAGCCTGCCAATGACATCGGGTCCGATTTCCACCTTGCGCGCCTCGCGGGCGACAGCGGCGACATCGCCGATTCTGATGCCAGCCCCGGTGAGGACGAGCGTGCTCATGCGAAGCGCAACCTTTGGCCGATGCCTTGCGCCTGTGCTTTGGCCAGCATCGCCTTGCCGAGCGCAATGTCGGACAGCGACAGGCCGCGATGCCATAACAGGATTGTTTCGTCGTCACTTTGCCGTCCTGGCTTGAGTCCAGCGGCGATCTGGCCGAGTTCGGCATGCAGCGTTGCTTCGCTCAGCCGTCCGGCCTCGACATGGGCGCGCAGCGAGCCGAACTTACCGCCTTTGCACTGGCCCCAATCGTCGACGACTATCTTCTGCATGATGTCGGTCAGCGACAGCTCCACCGCGCTCATCGTGCCATAGGGGACGACCAGCGCGCCCGGCTTGATCCATTCTGTCTTCAGCAACGGCTGCGGCTCGGGCAGGCGCGATGCTTCGACGACAATGTCGGCGCCCTTGACGCAGCTCTCCCAGTCGGCGACCGCAGTGACGGGTTTGCCGAGGTCGGCGGAGAGTTTTGCTGCAAAGCCATCGCGGCTTTCCGGCCGGCGCGAATGGACGCGGATTTCGTCGAAATCGAAGAGATGGTCGAGCAGGCGCACGTTCCAATAGGCGGTGCCGCGTGCGCCGATATGGGCGAGCACCTTCGAATTATTACGAGCTAGCTGTTTGGCGCCGATCGCGGTGACGGCGCCGGTGCGCATGTCGGTGATGACGGTGGCGTCGAGGATGGCGCGCGGCGTGCCGGTGCGCGGGTCGAACAAATTGAGGATGCCGAATTCCGACGGCAGGCCATGAAGATAGTTGTCGACATAGTCGCCGACGATTTTCACGCCGGCCGCGTCGAGCGGCGCCACGTAGCCGCGCAAGACATTGAAATGGCCGTGGAAGGACGGGTCGGGTTCGAGGTGGACACGCGGCTCGATCACCGTCTGGCCCTTGCCTTGCGCAACGAGCCCGGCCTCGACCGCGCCGATGATCTCGGCATCGGTCATGGCAAGCGCTTCGATGTCCAGGGCATTGAGGTAGTCGATATAGATGGGCTTCATGCGCACGCTGTTCCTCGGCCACCCCGCCCATCCATAACAGGCCGCGGCGCGACACGAAAGTTTGTTGGCTGTTGTCTGGACGCAGTCGGCCAAATGCTGTTCAAAGCGGTCCGTCATGACCGCCATTTCCGAGACCGAAGCTTCAGCCGACCCAGCCGGGGATTCGCGGCGTGTGGCGCTGATCGTCGCCATCGCCTTTTTCATGCAACTGCTGGATTCGACGATCATCTCGACCTCGCTGCCGCAGATGGGCGCCTCCTTCGGCGTGCCGGCGGTGGCGATGAGCATCGGCATCACCGTCTACATGCTGACCATGGCGGTGTTCGTACCGCTGTCGGGCTGGCTCGCCGACCGTTTTGGCGCACGCAACATCTTCCTCGCGGCAATCGCGCTGTTCACTCTGGCTTCGCTCGTCTGCGGCTTCTCGCGGAATCTGACGGAATTCGTCATTGCCCGTGCCGTGCAGGGCCTGGGCAGCGCGCTGATGACACCGGTCGGCCGCATCCTGGTGCTGCGCAACGCGTCGAAATCCGAATTGCTCAACGCCACGGCGCTGATCTCCTGGCCGGCGCTGTTCGCGCCTGTCGTCGGGCCGGTGCTTGGCGGCTTCATCACCACCTATCTGTCCTGGCACTGGAATTTCTTCATCAACATCCCGCTCGGCATGATCGGGCTGGCGCTGGTCGCCCGTTTCATCCCGGGCGACCGTGAAGCCGATGCCAAGCCACTCGACTGGCCGGGTTTTTTCCTGACCTCGCTGGGGCTCGCCTGCCTGCTCTATGGCCTCGAGCGCATCGCGCATCCGGAAGATGGCGCCTGGCCGACGGTGGGGCTGATCGTTGCCGGCATCGTCGTCGGCTGGGTAGCGGTGCGGCATCTCCGCCGCGCGCCGCATCCGCTGCTCGACCTCTCCTCGTTCAAGGTGCAGACCTTCGCCATCTCGACGCTTGCCGCCGGCACCATCTTCCGGGTGGCGATCAACGCCACGCCGTTCCTTTTGCCGCTGCTGTTCCAGGTCGGCTTCGGGCTATCGCCGGTCGATGCCGGCATGATGATCCTGGCCTATTTCCTCGGCAATCTCGGCATGAAGACGGTGACGACGCCGACGCTGCGCCGCTTCGGCTTTCGCTCGGTGATGGTCGTCAACGGCATCATCGCGTCCGCATCGATCATGGCGTGCGCGGCGATCTCGCCGCAGACGCCTCAGGCCCTGGTGGTGGCGCTGATGCTGATCGCCGGCCTGACGCGCTCGATGCAGTTCACCGCGCTCAACACGCTGGCCTTCGCCGATATCGCGGCGGGGCAGCGCAGCTCCGCGGCGACATTGTCGTCGATGCTGCAGCAGGTGGCGATGCTGTTCGGCGTTGCCGTGGCGGCGGCGATCCTCAACCTGTCGCAGATCGCCAGGGACCGGCCGGCGCTCGATCTCGTCGATTTTCGAGCAGCCTTCCTGGTGATCGGCGTCATCGCACTGGTTTCGTCGTTCCGTTTCCTGGTGTTGCCGAAGACCGCCGGCGCCGAGGTCTCGGGCCATATTGCCGGAAACTGAAATCGAATTTTCCCGCCGATCGCTGGGTTAGATTCCGTCTTCGCCTTTGGGCTTGGTGCGGTATCTTCGCAGGCACGGGCGATGATGCAAACAATTGCCAAAAGCGCAGGAGTTTCCGGGCATTGCGCCAGATTCGGCAATCAATGCGTCCACTTTGCGAATCTCATCGCCAGCCCACCTTTTGAACGCAGATTCATTTGACGAAGCGGCGCTGAGCCGATTAGCTTTCTCCCCCAGGGATGGCGGCGCTGCCACCGGGGTGAAAGCAGACAATGAACATGGGCGGCTGGCTGAACTTCAGGAGCCTGAATCAGGAAGGCATTGTCTTTGCCATAGCGGTGGTGCTGTTCGTTGCCGCGGCTATAGGCCTGCCTGGCTTCATCGATCCCAACAATCTCGTCGCCATCGTCCGCTCGGTCTCGGTGCTGGGTATTCTGGCGCTGGGCATGGCGGTCGTCATCATCGGCCGCGGCATTGACCTGTCGGCGGTGGCGATCATGGCGATGTCGGTCGCCTGGTATCTGCAACTGCTCAATACCGGAACGCCGGATGGACTGGCCTTCACCTATGTGCTGGCCGGCGTGCTCGCCATCGGCCTGCTCAACGGCTTTCTCGTCGCCTACGCCGATGTGCCGGCGATCTTCGTCACGCTGGCAACCGGCTCCTTCGTCTTCGGCTATGTCCGTTCGCAATTGATCACCCAGGACGCGGTGCCGGTGCCGCAGGGCCATTGGGTGGAACTGCTCGGCGGCCTGCGCTTCCTCGACGTCCCGATCGAGGTGTTCGTCTTCGCGGGTCTCGCCTTCCTGTTCTTCCTGTTCCTGCGCTACACCAAATGGGGTCGCTATATCTATTTCGCCGGCGACAATCCGGTCGCGGCGCGCAATATCGGCATTCCGGTACGGCCGATGCTGGTGCTGCGCTATGTGCTGTCCGCTTTCGTGGCGCTGATCGCCGGCCTTTTGACCGCGGCCAGCCTGCATTCGATCAACACGCGTGTCGTCAATTCGACGCTGCTCTACGACATCGTGCTGGTGGCGGTGATCGGCGGCATCGGGCTGTCGGGCGGGCGAGGCGGGGTGCGCAACGTGCTGGTCGGGGCAGCACTCATCGGCATCCTGCTCAACGCCATGACCATCATCGATATTCCGCTGCTCTACCAAAACCTGATCAAGGCGGCGATCCTGCTTGGCGCCATCATCGTCGACGGCATCATCAATCCACGTGACGAACAGACAGCGCAGCAGGGCGACATTTAGAGCAGATGGGCTAGCCCATCTTGCTCGGGGTACCCGGCGCGATCGGGGCGATCGGCCGGCAATGAAAACCGAACCAGAGGATGACACATGAAACTGATCAGAACACTCATGGCGGCGGCCACGGCCCTCGCCGTCACCGCCTTCGTGGCGCCGACCTTCGCCGCCGACGATCCAGGCCCCGCTGCCTATGCGCAAGCGCTGAAAGGCAAGCGCGTCATGCTGGTGCCGCTGGCGATGGGCTTCGACCTGGCGCAGGGCTGGGCGCATTATCTGAAGAAGGAAGTCGAGGCCTGGGGCGGCACGTTCGAGACGCGTGATCCGAACTGGGTGGTCGATGCCGGAGCGCAGGCGATCACCGATGCGATCTCGTCGGACACGAGGCCCGATGTGCTGATCATCCATGCGCCGGACCTCAACTCCTATTCCAAGCTGATGAAGAAGGCGCAGGCCGCCGGCACCTATGTGATCCTCGTCGACAATCCGGCGAATTTCCCCGCCGACGCCTTTGTCGGCAGCGACTGGGACCGGCTCGGCCAACTCGAAGCCGAAGCCGCGATCAAGGGCTGCGGCGAAAACTCGTCCAAGAAGATCGGGCTGGTGCAGGGCGACCAGGCCAACTCTTCCAGCCTCTACCAGTATGCCGGCATCATGAAGGTGCTGGACAAGCATCCCGATTTCAAGGTCGTGGCCAAGCCCGACTCCAACTGGGATGCCACGACCTCGCGCAACGTGACGACGACCATGCTGCAGCAGAACCCGGACATCTGCTCGATCATCGACTTCTGGGATGGTGACGCGACCGGCGCATCCGCCGCGATCCGCGACGCCAAGCTCGACGGCAAGGTGTTTTTGGTCACCACCGGCGGCGGCGAAAAGGCGGCCGATTGCGACAAGCTGCAGGACGGTACTTACGGTGCTGTCGTCATGACGGAACTTGCCCGGCAGTCGGGCGACATGAACGCTATCATCAAATTCCTGCTGCAGAGCGGCCAGCCGGCCGGCACTTCGCACACCTACATCTATACGCTGGAGAAGGCGACGACGAAGGCCGATCTCAAGCCGGACAGCTGCTGGGACCTGAAGGCGCTGCAGGCCGAAGCGGCGGCGAAGTAAGCCGATTGCCTTCAGCTGATATCAGCGAGGTGGCCGGACAATCCGGCCACCTCTTCTCTTTCCTTGTTCTCTCGTGCCCGCAGTGACCTGATGACCTTTCGCGAACGCCTGCAGTCCTGGCGCTACAATCTCGTGCCCGACCATCTGGTCGGCGAGATCCTGACCAAGCGCTGGACCGACAACGCCATTCCGTTCCTGGCGCTGGTGGCGACGCTCGGCGTGTTCGGCGCGATCATTCCAGGCTTCTTCAAGCTCTCCTCGCTGCAGGAATCGACCCGGCAACTCGGCGAATTCTCGATGGTGGTCACTGGCATGACCGTGGTGATGCTTGGCGGCGGCATCGATCTCTCGGTCGGCTCGATCTTCGCGCTGTCCTGCTTTTCCGCGGTCTATGTCTTCTTCATCCTCGAACAATCGATCTGGCTGGCGCTGGCCGCCTCGCTCGCCACCGGTCTAGTCTTCGGCGCGATCAACGGCTATCTCGTCGGGTACCTGCGGCTGCGTGCCTTCCTCACCACGCTCGTCACCTTCATCTTCGGTCGGGCGCTGTTCGACATCCTCGTCACCACTTACGCAGCCGATGTGCAGCTTTCGACCGCTACGTCCGACGTGCTCGATTTCATCGGCGACAGCACTTTCTGGGGCCTGTCCGTTTCGGTGTGGCTGGCGATCATCCTTGCCATCGCCACCCATGTCGCGCTGACACGCTCACGTCCCGGCTGGCATGTGCTGGCGGTGGGTGGCTCCCGGCGCTCGGCGCACAATGCCGGCATCCGGGTGCGCCGTACCGTGTTCATGACCTATGTCTTTTCCGGGTTCTGCGCCTCGATCGGCGGCTTTCTCATCGCTTGCCGCCTGAGCGGGGCAGGGCCGGGCACAGGCCTCAACCTCGAGATCATGGCGCTGACGGCGGCGGTGGTCGGCGGCGTCAGCCTCGGCGGCGGGCGCGGCTCGGTGATCAAGGGCCTGATGGGCGCCATCATCGTGCTCACCATGACCAACGGGCTGATCCGGCTTGGCTACGGCACCGGCACCAACCAGATGGTATTGGGCATCATGCTGGCGGTGGCGGTGACTATCGACATCCGCTGGCTGAAGAACCGCCACAAGGTGCTCAACGAGGTCTATGTCGCGCCGGTCTATCTCAAGATGGGCAAAACACAGTCCTCGGTGCCGGGCTCCGGCACGCCTTACGCCCTCGACAACCGACTATCGGCTGCCGACCATATCGGGCTCGGTGAGCTGGAAGGGCCAGAAGACGTCATCCTCGACCGCGATGACAATCTCTATTGCGGCACGCGCCATGGCGAAATCGTCCGCTTCTTCGCGCCGGACTATGTCAGGTCGGAAGTGTTCGCCCATATTGGCGGGTTTCCGCTGGGGCTGGCTTTCGACAAGTCGGGCAATTTGATCAGCTGCGTCGGAGCCATGGGACTGTATTCGGTTTCGCCGCAGCGCGAAGTGAAACGGTTGTCGGCGGAGACGTCGCGCTCCTGGACGTCGATCGTCGACGATGCGCGGCTGCGCGATCCCAATGATTGCGACATCGCGCCGGACGGCCGCATCTATTTTACGGACTCGACCAAGCGGTATGATGCCCATGATTGGGCGCTGGATTCGATCGAAAACCGCGCCACCGGCCGGCTGCTGGTCTACGATCCGAAGGACGGTTCCACGAAGACGCTGCTCGACGGCTACCGCTACACCAATGGTGTCTGCATGGCGCATGACGGCAAGTCGCTGTTCTTCGCCGAAAGCTGGGCCTGCCGGGTGCACCGCTATTGGCTGGAAGGGCCGAAGGCTGGCACCGCCGAATGCGTCATCCGCGACATGCCGGGTTATCCCGACAACATCAACCGGGCGTCGGACGGCAATTACTGGATGGCGTGGCTGGGCATGCGCACGCCGAGCTTCGACCTCTCGCTGCGCCATCCCGACATGCGCAAGCGCATGACGCGCCGGCTGCCGCAGGACGAATGGCTGTTTCCCAACATCAACACCGGCGGCGTGGTGAAATTCAACGAAAAGGGCGGCATCGTCGAGGCGATGGGCGACTTGACAGGCGGTGCGCACCCGATGGTCACCTCGATGCGCGAGCACAAGGGATATCTCTTCGTCGGCGGCATCCTCAACAATCGCATCGGCTGCTACAAAATTGCCGGCGCCGACCCGAGCTGGACCAGCCCCGCCTCCTACTGGGGAGCGAAGCCATGATCCTCGGTCCGATCCTGGATATGTTTCGTGGCAAGGCGGTGACTATCCCGCCGCTCGACGGCGCCTTCCGTCCCAACACGCGGCTCGATGATGCGCCGGCGTTCGCCGAGCTGACCGAGCCGGACAATCTGCTGGTTGCCGATGGCCGGCTGCTGGCCTCAAGCGGCAACGCCGTCCACGCGATTGTCGTTGGTGTAGCACCTGTCGCAGTCGAGACCTTTCCGTCTCCAGTCGCGGCGCTGGCGCTGTCGCCTTCAGGCGAACTGACGGTGGGGCTGGAGAGCGGCAAGCTGTTGATCGCGGGCAGGGAGGTGTCCTTGCCGGCAGGGATTGGCTGCATCACCGCGCTTGCCTATGCAGGAGATGGTACGCTGTGGCTGGCCAATGGTTCGGCCGAATTCGCGCCGTCGCAATGGGCCGCCGACCTGATGAAGAAGGGCGCGTCCGGTTCGCTTTGGGCGCGGGCGGCGGGTGGTGAGTTCCGCAAAGTGGCCGGCGACATCGCTTTTCCCTATGGACTTCACATCCTCGGCAGCGATGTGCTGGTCAGCGAAAGCTGGCGCCACCAGCTTGTCCGTTTCGATGGCGCGACCGGCAACCGCTCGACGGTGCTGACGCATCTGCCCGGCTATCCCGCGCGGCTGTCGTCTGCTGGCGATGGCGGGGCGTGGCTGACGCTGTTCGCCCCACGCAACCGGCTGATCGAATTCGTGCTGCAGGAGACGCATTACCGTCAGGACATGATCGACCAGGTGCCGCCGGCCTACTGGATTGCCCCGGCGCTGGCATCCAGCCGCAGTTTCCTCGAGCCGCTGCAATGCGGCGGCATCCGCACGATGGGCATTCACAAGCCGTGGTCGCCCAGCCGCTCCTACGGGCTGGTGGTCCGGCTCGACCGGGAGATGCAACCACAATTCAGCCTGCACAGCCGCGCCAACGGCACGCGCCACGGCATCTGCAGCGTGGTGGAGAAAGGCGGCGAGCTGTTCATTGCTTCCAGGGGTGGCGATTGCGTGCTGGCCGTCGACCTTGCCTCGGGAGGTTTCTGATGGAACCGATCGTTCGCCTCGAAAACGTCACCAAGAATTACCGCGGCGTGCCCGCGGTGAAGAACGTCAGCTTCGAGCTACGCAAGGGCGAAATCCATGCGCTGCTCGGCGAGAATGGTGCCGGCAAGTCGACACTGACCAAGATCATCGCCGGTGTGGTCGATGCCACGTCGGGCAAGATGTTCCACAAGGGGCGGGAGATCGCCTACGCCTCGCCGCATGCGGCGCTCGAGGCCGGCATCGCCATGGTGTTCCAGGAGACCAGCCTGGTGCCGTCGATGACGGTGGCGCAAAACCTCTATCTCGGTACTGAAAAATTCCTCAACCGGCTGCGTGGCACGTATATTTCAGCACAGCAGTTCCTGCAGTCGCTGAATTTTCCGGTCGATCCCAACGCCATGGTGGCGACACTGGGCGCCGCCAAGCGGCAGATGGTCGAGATCGCGCGCGCCGTGCACCACAATGCCGAGATCATCATCTTCGATGAACCGACGGCGACGCTGACGCCGGAGGAGAAGCGGCATTTCTTCGCGCTGATCCGGCGGCTGAAGGCGAACGGTGTATCGATCGTCTTCATCAGCCATGCTCTCGAAGAGGCTCTGATGATCGCCGACCGCATCACGATCCTGCGAGACGGCGAACTGGTTATCACCGACGACACATCAACCTTCGACCGCGACAAGATCGTCGCCGCCATGGTTGGGCGCACGCTGTCGGGACAGATTTACCGCCAGCGCGACGAAGCCAAGCTGCGCAAGGCCGGCAAGAAGGTGCTCTCGGTGCAGGACATCTCGATGAGCAATGTCGTGCGTAACAATTCCTTCTCGATCTTCGAAGGCCAGATCACCGGCGTGTTCGGGCTGATCGGTTCCGGCCGCACCGAGACCTTCAAGATCGTGTCGGGCATCTACAAGCGCGATTTTTTGCGCGGTGGGGCGATCGAGCTGGACGACAGGCCGGTGCGCTACCTCGTACCGAGCGAAGCGGTGGCGGACGGCATCGTCTATGTCACCGAGGACCGCAAGAGCGAAGGTATTTTCGAGACTATGGGCATTGCCGAGAACCTGTTCGGCGGGCTGCTGGCGGCAGGCCGCCAACAGGCGTGGGTGATCAACCAGCAGGAGATGCGTCAGCTTTCGGCGGAATGGACCAAGACGCTGAACATCAAGGCGATCAACGACAATGCGCGCGTGGTCGAGTTGTCCGGCGGCAACCAGCAGAAGGTGGTGATCGGCAAGGGACTGGTACAGAAGCCGCGCATCGTCATATTCGACGAGCCGACGCGCGGCGTCGATGTGGGCGCCATCGCCGAGATCCACCAGATCATCAACAGGCTGGCCGACGAGGGCCTCGCGGTCGTTGTCATCTCGTCCTATTTGCCGGAGATCATGAATCTGTCGGACCGGATTCTCGTGTGTCGGCAGGGCCGCATCGTCGAGGAGTTTTCCCCGGCGGAGGCGACGGAGGAGAAGATCATGTATGCGGCGGTGCATTAGGGTTATGGCCAGTGCGGAATCCGACAATTAGCTGGGATGCTGCTCCATTCGTCATCCTAGGGTCTCCGCGACGGAGCTTCGCTCCTGCTTCGCCCTAGGATGACGAAGTCGTGGGCCAGACTCCAAGGTTCTACTCTACATTGGAAAATGAATCATTCGAAGCAATTAGCCGCATTCGCTCGTTACCCGATTCAATTGCCCAAAGGGAAGGAAACACCATGGCCACCACAAGACTCCTCAGCGATGCCGAGGTGGAGAAGATCCCGGTAGTGAAGGCGGTGTTCGATGACATCAGGGCGACGCGCAAATCGGATTTCGTCAACAATTTCTGGCGGGGGCTCGCCAATGATCCGGCGGTGTTGAAGCGCATCTGGGAGCAGCTGAAGGTGGTGATGGTCGCCGACAGCGCCATCGACCCATTGACCAAGGAAATGATCTATATCGCGGTATCAACGGCCAATGGCTGTTCCTACTGCGTTCATTCGCACACGGCGGCAGCGCGGACCAAGGGCATGACCGATGTACAGCATGGCGAACTGATCTCGATCATCGGGCTCGCTGGCCAGACCAATCATCTGGTCACGGCCATGCAGATCCCTGTCGATCCGCAATTCGAGGTGAAGAGCTAATCTAGGAGCCAGCCGGCCAATCGGCGTGGAAGGAAAATTTGTCCCCAGCCTGTTAAGGAAGTGACATGTAACGGCTCTAAGGAGACCCCACGCGAAGTCGCTCGCCGGTGGTTTTTCCGGCAGCCGGCTTTCGCAGTGGAGCCGGCATGAAAATCGTCCAGATCACCGATACCCATTTCAGCCCGACCAAGCCGCATTTCAACGGCAATTGGGAGCCGCTGGCCGCGTGGATCGCGCAAAGCGGCGCCGATCTCGTCATCCACACCGGCGACCTCAGTGTCGACGGCGCCGACAAGGATGCCGACATCAGCTTCTGCATGGACCTGATGCGGGAGATTTCGCTCCCGATGCTGCTCGTGCCTGGCAATCACGATGTCGGCCATCTGCCCGGCTCGTTGCAGCCGGTCAATGCGGAACGTCTTGAGCGCTGGCGCCGGCTGGTCGGTCCCGATTACTGGATGGAGGACGCTGGAAACTGGCGATTTATCGGCCTCGACAGCCTGCTGATGGGCTTTGATGATGCCGAGGAAGAGGCCCAGTTCGAATGGTTGCGGACTGTGCTGGAAAGCCGCGGCGGCCGTCGCGTCGCGCTTTTCGCCCACAAGCCGTTGTTCATCGATCAGCCGGGTGAGGGCGACACCGGCTACTGGAGCGTCAGGCCGGCGCAGCGCCAGCGTCTTTATGACCTGATCGGTTCCCATGATGTTGCATTGTTCGCCAGCGGTCACCTGCACCGGGCATGGCAAGGCAAATACCAAAACACCGCGCTGATATGGGGGCCATCGGCGGCCTTCGTCGTCGGCGCAATGGAGCGCGACATGCCGGGCGAGCGGCTGCTCGGTGCGGTCGTGCATGATTTCGGCGGCGCAGTCACCAGCGAGATCGTCGCAATCCCAGGCATGAGCTTCCATGTCCTCGACGACGTGGTCGAGGAGGTCTACCCGCACGAGGCGCACAAGGTCCGCAGGAAGGTCGCATCATGAGCGCGCTCTCGCTTCGCGATCTGAACAAGTCCTTTGGCGGCAATGCGGTCCTGAACGGCGTCAGCCTCGACGTCGAAGCGGGCGAGTTCATCGCCCTGGTCGGCCCCTCGGGCTGCGGCAAAAGCACCTTGCTGCGCATTTTGGCGGGGCTTGATCATGCCGACAGCGGCGAGATTTTCGTCGGCGGCAAGGACATGTCGGCGGTCGCCGCGGCCGATCGCAACATCGCCATGGTGTTCCAGTCCTACGCGCTCTATCCGCATCTGACGGCCAGCCAGAACATCGCGGTTCCACTGGCCATGAAGCGGCTGAGCCGGACGCAGCGGCTGCCGTTGGTCGGCTCGGTCCTGCCGGGCCAGAAAGAGATCCGCGCCGGCATTTCGCGCGATGTCCGCGAGATGGCAACCGTGCTGAAGATCGATCATCTGCTCGACCGCAAGCCGGGACAGATGTCGGGCGGGCAGCGGCAGCGCGTGGCCTTGGCACGCGCCATGGTGCGCCACCCCAGCATCTTCCTGATGGATGAGCCGCTTTCGAATCTCGACGCCAATCTGCGCGTCCATGCCCGCGGCGAGATCGTCGAACTGCACCGCCGCGCCGGCGTGCCGACGCTCTACGTGACGCATGACCAGGCCGAAGCGCTTTCGATGGCCGATCGCGTGGCGGTGATGATTGGCGGCAACCTGCTGCAGCTGGCCGCGCCCGAAGCGATCTACAACGATCCCGCCCATATCGAGGTTGCGCGCTTCGTCGGCCAGCCGAGGATCAACATCATACCGGCACGCGCCGAAAATGGCCGTGTCGATTTCATGGGCATCCGGCTGGCCTTGCTGGAGAAGGTGGCGAATGGCGCTGTCAGCCTCGGCATCCGGCCTGAATTCGTCAAACTGTCTCCCAGCGGGCGGAGCGGCCTTGCCGGGCGGATCGAGCGTCTGGAATTCCTCGGGTCGGAGGTCGTTGCCCATTGCCGGCTCGACGCGACCGGCGACATCGTCATCGCCAAGCTGGCACCGCACGAGGCGAAGGACTTGATCGCGGGAATGCCGGTGGGTGTCCTTCTGTCACCCGAGCAGGCGATGGTCTTCGGGCCGGAGGGGCGGCGGCTGCGCACCGCGAGTGCTACGCTCGCACGCCAGGAGCCGGCCTATGTCTAGTATCGCGCTGGCGGGCAATGTCCCGAGCGCCGCGGCCCTCCACAGGCGCAGCGAGGATCGCACCGCCTGGCTGCTGGCGGCTCCGGCGATCGTGCTGTTGCTGCTGTTCGTGCTGCTGCCGGTGGTTGCCGTTATTTTTCTCGGCTTCACCGATTTCGAGCTCGGCTATGGCAAATTTCGCCTGGTCGGCTTCGAGAACTACGCGCATCTCCTGACCGACCGCACCTTCCGCAGATCGTTGTGGAACACGTCAGTCTATACCGCGATCGTGGCACCCGTCTCGATCGTGCTCGGTCTCGGCGTTGCCTTGCTGATCGAAGGCGAACCGCGCGCGCGCGGCTTCTTCCGTACCGTCTATTTCCTGCCCGTGGCTTCGCTGATCGTCGCCATGGCGACTGTCTGGCAGTACCTCTTCCATCCGACGATCGGACCACTCAACGCGCTGCTTGCGCTCGCCGGCATTCCCGGTCCGAACTGGCTCGGCGCCTCGAGCACCGTGCTCTACAGCCTGTCGATCATCGGCGTCTGGCAGTCGGTCGGCTTCAACATGGTGTTGTTCCTGGCGGGCCTGACGGCGATCCCGCGCGAACTCTATGCCGCCGCACATGTCGACGGCGCGAAATCGGCGCTCGACCGGTTCTTCCTGGTCACCTGGCCGATGCTCGGACCGACGACGCTGTTCGTCGTCACCATCAGCATCACCAATGCGGTGAAGGTCTTCGAGACCGTGAAGATGCTGACCGATGGCGGCCCCAACAAGGCCTCCGAAGTGCTGCTGTTCACCATCTACCAGGAAGGTTTCGTCTATCTGCGCGTCGGCTATGCCTCGGCAATGACGGTCGTCTTCCTGGCGATCCTCGTCGTGCTGATGCTTCTCCAATACCGCGTGCTCGACCGGCGGGTGCATTACACATGACCAGCATCCCGGCCGGCCGCATCATCCGTTTTGCCCTGCTTTCGCTCGGCGCGCTGATGATCCTTGCGCCTTACATTTTCATGATCTCGACCGCGGGCAAGACGCAGAGCGACATCTTCACCTCGTCGCTGTCGCTCATCCCCGAGCATTTCTACTTCGCCGAGAATTTCGCCAAGGCGCTGAGCAAGGTGCCGATGGCAACGCTGCTGTGGAACGGCGTTGTCGTCTGCGGCCTGATCTTCTTCTTCCAGGTGCTGGTCGCCATTCCTTGCGCCTACGCCATGGCCAAGCTGAAGTTCCGCGCCGCTCGGCTGATGATGGTGCTGGTCATGCTCGGCCTGCTGGTGCCGATCCATGCCACGGCGCTGCCGCTCTAGGTCGCCTTCGACAGGATGTCGCTGCTCAACAGCTACACCTCGCTGGTGGCGCCGTTCACCATCTCGGTGTTCGCGATCTTCATGTTCCTGCAGTTCTTCCGCGCCATGCCCGACGACCTCATCCACGCGGCGCGGCTCGACGGCATGTCCGAACTCGGCATCGTCGCGCGCGTCATCGTCCCCAACGCCTGGCCGGCCGTCACCGCCTTCGCGATCTTCTCGGTGGTCGCGCACTGGAACGATCTCTACTGGCCGCTGATCGTCGTCAGCAAGCAGGCCTACGCCACGCCGCCGCTCGGCCTGATGTATTTCCGCGCCGCCGAGGCAGGCGACGACTATGGCGCGCTGATGGCCGCCACGCTGATCATCACCCTTCCACTCGTCGTCGCCTTCCTGTTCGCACAGAAGCGCTTCGTCGAAGGCATCACCATGACCGGTCTCAAAGGCTGACCGGGTCGAACCAGGAGCACGAGCATATGAAGCAACTTCCCAGGATTCTCGCAGCGGCGGCGGTTTCGCTGGCGTTCGCCGTTCCGGCCTATGCCGACACGACGCTGACGGTTCATTACCCGATGCCCGGCTTCTTCAAGAACGTGATGGACACGATCTCGAAGAAGTTCATGGAAGAAAATCCTGACATCAAGATACAGTTCGCCAGCCCGTCCGCCACCTATGAGGAAGGCATCCAGACCATCCTTCGCCAGGCCGGCACCGACGAAATGCCCGACATCACCTTCATCGGCCTCAACCGCCTGCGGATGCTCAACGAGCGCGACGTTGCCGTCGATCTTGGCCCGCTGGTCAAGAAGGAAGGCAACATGGCGGAGCTCGGCTTCTCCGACACGATCCTGAAGCTGGCGCAGGTCAACGGCAAGCAGGTCGGGCTCGCCTTCGCCACCTCCAACCCGATCATGTATTACAATGCCGACCTGGTGAAAGCCGCGGGCGGCGATCCGGACAATCCGCCCAAGACCTGGGACGAGGTCATCGCGCTCGGCGGCAAGATCAAGGCGCTCGGCAATGGCGTCGACGGCATCGACTTCCGCTGGCAGGGCGACGACTGGATGTTTTCGGCGCTGCTGTTCGGCGCCGGCGGAAAGATGCTGAACGAGGACGAAAGCAAGGTCGCCTTCAACGGGCCGGAGGGCGAGAAGGCAATGGAAATCCTGCAGCGGATGGTGAAGGAGGGCGGCATGCCGGTCTTCACCAAGCCGGCTGGCGAGCAGGCCTTCGCGGCCGGCAAGGTCGGCTTCGAATTCCAGACCACCGGCGCCCTGGTCAACACCATCAAGAATGTCGGCGACAAGTTCACGCTGCGCACGGCCAAGATCCCGCTGATCGATCCAATCAACGGCCATCTTCCGACCGGCGGCAACGCCGTGGTCATCCTGACCAAGGATGCGGCAAAGCAGGACGCCGCCTGGAAGTTCGCGAAATTCGCCGCTGGTCCCTACGGCGCATCGGTCGTCGTGCCGGGCACGGGCTATGTCCCCAACAATGAGCTCGCGGCGAAATCGCCGGAATATCTCGGCGATTTCTACAAGAAGAACCCGCTCTTCCAGGCCGGGCTCAGCCAGATGCCGCGGATGATTCCGTGGTATGCTTTCCCGGGCACCAACGGTGTGAAGGTGACGCAGACCATCGTCGACAATCTGTCGCGGATCGTCGATCAGTCGGCGACCCCGAAGGAAGCGCTCACTGACGCGGCAAGCGATGTCGAAGGCATGCTGCCGACGCAGTAAGGGCTGTGCAGGGTATCGCCGCGCCAATGGCGCGGCGGTCCCGGGCGATCAAACCGGCCGGTAGACCCGCTCCGCCGTGTTCCAGAAGATATCTGCTTCGGCGGCCGCACCATGCTTTGCCACGGCATCGCGATGCGCCATGATCAACTCGGCGTGGCTGGTCCAGAGTTTCTCGATGGGGAAGTTCGAGCCGAACATCAGGCGATCCGCGCCCAATATCTCGATTGCGTTGTCGACGATATAGGCGATCAGCGCCGGGTCGTTGCGGTGGTCGAAGGTGCCCAGACCGGACAGCTTGGCGTAGAAGTTCGGCGCCGCCGACAGCGTGCGCAGGCCGGCCTTCCAGGCTTCGGTGGTTTCCGCGTCCATGCCGGTCAGCATGCCGGCATGGGTGAGAATGAAATTGGTTTGCGGGTTCTCGCCGACCAGCGTCAGTCCGTCCTTCATCTGGCCAGGAAAGAGCTGCAAGTCGAAGGACAGGCCGTAGTCTTTCAGCCGGGCGACATTGGCGCGTACTTTTGGATCGATGACCTGATCGGCCGAGGCAGCGAAGCGGAAGGCGGGCGTTTCGTGCCAATGCAGTTGCATGCGCACGCCGCGCAGCAGTGAATATTTTTTCAGCCGGTCGATCTGGGGCCTGACATCGTCGACCGTCATGTCGGTGTAGCCGACGATGGCGTGCGGCCAGCCGGTCTCGTCAGCCGTTTTCTGCAGGAAGGCAACTTCCTTTTCGAAATCCTCCTTGGCCCAGTTGGTCTGGACATAGACGGCCTTCTCGACACCCGAACCCTGCTGGTCGGCGAGAAACTCCTCGATCGGGTAGTCGCGGCGGATTGGCTCGTAGGGGCCGAAGATGCGCGGCACCATCGGTCCGACCAGCCAGGGCTGGTCCTGCTGGCGCCAGATGTGGAAATGCGCGTCGATGGCTTTCTGCATCACGATACCCTTTTCCAGATGGTCTCGGCCGCCGGGGCGGGGCGGGCAAGCGACAGAATGAAATCGGTGAGGCTGTTCACCGACGAGCCGTCCACCAGATCGTCGAGCACTGGCAGGATGGCGCGGAGTGCCGCCGTTGCCGGCTGGAAGCGCGGGTCGCCGGCCAGAGGTGTCGCCAGCGACAGCCGGAAGGCGCGGGCGCTCAGCCGGCGGATGGCCGTCTCCAGTTCGGCATGGTCGCCGCGCTCCAGCGCGTCGGACAGGATGACGATGGCCGCACCACGCGCAAAAGAGGAGAAGCGTGGCACCGATAGAAAAGCCAGCAGCGTCGGTCCCATGCGGGTTCCGCCGTCCCAGTCGTCGACCTGGGCGGCCGCGCGCGCCAGCGCCTGCTCGCGATCGCGGATGCGCAACGCCGTGGTGATGCGGGTCAGACGCGTGCCGAAAGTGAAGATTTCCGCCCGATCCGTGCCCTGCACAGCGGCATGCGCGAGCTTGAGGTAGTCAGCCGTGTGGAGCTTCATCGAGCCGGAAACGTCGATCAGGATCAGCAGCTTGCGCGGCAAGGCCTGGCGGCGGCGCAGCAGCGGCGAGGGGACATCGCCATCGGCGCTGACGATTTCCCTGAGCGAGCGGCGCAGGTCGAGCTTGCCGCGCGAATGGGTGCGCACCGTGCGGAAGGAGCGGCGCGCGGGCAAGGCGCTCGACAGTCGGCGGCGAAAGACGGTCAGCCTGTCGCCGCCGCGCTGGAAGTCGCGGCTGCTCAACTGCTCCAGCGCCGACGAAAGCTCACCGCCTTCCTGTCGCTGCTCGGCCTCGATCCGCTCGTCGTCGGCGCCGCCATCATCCTTGATGCGGGTTTCCTCGTCGGCGTCGCCTTCCACCACGGCTGATGTGCCGCCGTAAAAATGGCTCTGGAAATGCGCCTCGAATTCGTCGTGGCGGTCAGGTGGCGGCGCCAGGGTGGCCAGTGCTGCTTCGCGGATATCCGCCATCGAACGTGGTCCAAGCAATGTCACCGCCTGCATGAAGCCGGAGACTTGTTCGGGGGCGATGGCGAAGCCGTAGCGACGCAGCAGCCGGGCGAAGGCGAGGAAGGGTGCGGCGGCGCGGGGCAAGCTTGTTTCCCGCATCATTGCGTGGCGCCCCCCCTCTGTCCTGCCGGACTGTCCGGCAGGACAGAGGGGGGCACTGTCCCGCCAGCGTTGCGGATTGCGCCGGTGGGATCTCACGCCAGCGCCTCCTCGACGATGCTGCCAAGCTCGGGCGCGATGTAGGAGAGGTCTTCCTCGTCCTTGATCAGCACGCCGATGGCGCGGCGGAAGGCTTCCGGCCACGGGCTGCCGCCTTTTTCAAGAATGGTGGCCGCGTTCGCCCATTCGACCGCCTCGGCGATGCCGGGCGGTTTGGCCAGCGGGCGCGCTCGGATGGTCTGCACCGCTGTCGCCACGGCGCGTGCGGTGGCCTGGGCGACATTGCCGGCGCGCAGCATGATGATGGCGGCCTCCCGTTCGGCGTCGGGATAGCCGATCCAGTGATAGACGCAGCGGCGACGCAGCGCCTCGGCAAGTTCGCGGGTGCGGTTCGAGGTCAGGATGACGATTGGCTGTGCCTCGGCGCGGATGGTGCCGCGCTCGGGAATGCTGATCTGGAAGTCGGAGAGGAATTCCAGCAGCAGCGCCTCGAATTCATGGTCCGAGCGGTCGATCTCATCAACCAAAAGCACGCGTTGCCGCGGCGCCTTCAACACCTGCAGCAGCGGCCGGGCAATGAGGAAACGGTCGTCATAGATGTCGATCTCATGCTCGCCGGCATGGCGAATGGCGAGCAGTTGGCGCTGATAATTCCACTCGTAGAGCGCGTGCGCGGCGTCGATCCCTTCGTAGCATTGCAGACGCACCAGATCGCGGCCGAGCAGCTCGGCGATCGCCTTGGCAGCTTCCGTCTTGCCGACGCCCGGCGCGCCTTCGAGCAGCAGCGGCTTGCCGAGCCGGATGGCAAGAAAGATGGCGGTTGAAAGACTGTCGTCGGCCAGATAGCGCGAGGCGGCGAGATGCTGCGCCACCGCCTCCGGCGAGGTCGCGACAGTCTCGGTGTTCACCTCGGACATTTCTGGCACTCAGTTCGCTTGCGCCTTCAGCGCGCGCAGAATGCGCTCGGGCGTGATCGGCAGCGTGTCGATGCGCACGCCGACGGCGTCGAAAACGGCATTGGCGACCGCCGGCATTTGCGGGTTGGCGCACATCTCGCCCGGACCCTTGGCGCCATATGGTCCGTCGGCCGAAGGCCGCTCCAGCACGATGATCTCGGTCTCGGCGAGGTCGCCGGGGCCAGGCATCAGATACTGGTTGAAGTCGGTGCCGCCATGGTCGCGGTTGGGATAATAGGGCTCGGTCGTCTCATAGAGCGCGTGGCTGATGCCCATCCAGGAGCCGCCGACCAGCTGCTGCTCGACCATTTTCGGATTCAGCGCACGGCCGATCTCGAAGACGTTCTTCACTGTCAGCACCGTGACTTCGCCGGTCTCGTCGTCGACCTCGACTTCCGCCACCGTGCAGGCATGCGCGTAGCAGGTCGACGGCTTCATCGCGCCGGTTTCCTTCTCCGGATAGGAGCGCGGGATCAAAAACATGCCGCGGCCGGAGATCGAGCGGCCGCGCTTGAAATGCGCCGACAGCGCGACATCGAAGATCGAGATCGACTTCTGCGGCGCGCCCTTGACCAGTATGTTGCCCTGGCCGTCGGTTTCGAGGTCCGAGGCGTTCACCTCCAGCTCTTCGGCCGCCACTTCCAGCATCACCTGGCGGGCTTCCCTGGCGGCCTGGATGACGGCATTGCCGGCGCGGTGGGTGCCGCGCGAGGCGAAGGTGCCCATGCAATGCGGGCCGGTATCGGTGTCGGCGGTGTCGACAACGACGCGGTCGGTCGGCACGCCGATCGTCTCTGCGCAGATCTGCGCCATGATCTGCTTCATGCCCTGGCCGAGATCGACCGACGACAGCGTCACCATGAAATTGCCGGTCGGGGTCGAATGCACCAGCGCCTGGGTCGGGTCGCCGCCAAGGTTCATGCCGGTGGGATAGTTGATCGCGGCGACGCCGCGTCCGCGCCTGATCGCCATCTCAAGCTCCATTCTTGTAGGAGGACATCGCCATGTATTTCTCCGCGACCGGCCAGTTGGCGACGCGCGCGGCTTCCTGCATGCATTCGATCAGCGCCGCACCCTCCGTCGGCTGGCGATGCGCCTTCATGTCGCCGTCGCGATAGGCGTTGATGAAACGGAATTCGAGCGGGTCCATGCCGATCAGCCGGGCCAGCTTGTCCATCTGCACCTCCAGCGCGAAGTCGCCGATGGTGACGCCGAAGCCGCGCATGGCCGACGATGGCGTGCGGTTGGTGTAGACGCAGTAGGTGTCGATCCAGACATTCGGGACGGTGTAGGGACCGGGATAATGGCCCGCCCCCTTCTGCGCGCCATAGGGCGAGTGGCGGGAGTAGGCGCCGGCATCGGTGTAGCCTGTGACTTTTCTGGCGACGATGCGGCCGTCCTTCATGACGCCGTCCTTGATGACGACTTTTTCGGCCGCGCGGGGCGATGAAATCTGCATCTCCTCCTCGCGGCTGTAGATAAAACAGACCGGTCGCCCGGTTAATTTTGCGCCGAGGATGGCGATCGGCTCGACGATGACATCAACCTTGCCGCCGAAACCGCCGCCGACCGTGCCGCCGACGAAATGCAGCTTGCTGCCCGGCATCTGCAGGATGATCGATGTGTTGTCGAGGGTGAAGAACATCGCCTGCGTGTTGGTGTGGCAGGTGAAGCGGTCATTGCCTTCAGGCGCCACCACGCAGCCGGTGGTCTCGGTCGGCGCGTGCTCGATCGGCGAGGACTGATAGCTTTGCTCCAGCACGTGATCGGCTTGAGCAAAGCCAGCCTCGACATCGCCGAAGCGCACCTTACGGCACGCGCCGCTGTCATAGAGGTAATAGTTCTGGCCGTGATATTCGTTGACGATGGGCGCGCCGGGCTTCAGCGCTTCCTCCATATCGAAGACGGCGGGCAGCACTTCATAGTCGACCTTGACCTTGGCGGCGGCTTCCTGCGCGGCACGCTCGGTTTCGGCCAGCACCGCCACCACGGCCTCGCCCTTCCAGCGCACCTTGCCGTCGGCCAGCACCGTCTCGTCCTCAGGGCCGACCTGGATGAGGATCAGGATGGTGTAGACATTGTGCGGTACATCCTTTGCTGTCAGCACCTTGATAACGCCTGGGTGTTTTTCGGCCTCGGAGGTGTCGATCGAGCGGATGCGGGCATGGTGGTGCGGGCTGCGCACCATCTTGAGGTGCAGCATGCCGGGGAAATTACGGTCGGCGAAATAGGCGGTTCTGCCGGTGACGTGGCCGGGCGAATCCGAGCGTGGCCGGGGCTGGCCGATCTCGTGCAGATCGTCCTTGCGGACATCGGCGAAGTAGCTCTTGCGCAGTTCCATTCTTTGGTCCCTCAGGCCGCGTTCTGCGGATTGGCGCGGGCGGCGGCGAGCACCGCCCGGATGATCGGCTCGTAGCCGGTGCAACGGCAGATGTTCCCAGACAGCGCCTCGACGACGTCCTCGCGGCTGGGATTGGGGGTGTGGTCGAGCAGCACCTTGGCCGCCATGATCATACCCGGCGTGCAGAAGCCGCATTGCGTGGCGAATGTGTCGAGAAAAGCCCGTTGCAGCGGGTGCAGCACGCCGCCTACGGCAAGGCCCGACGTGGTGGTGATCGTTGCGCCGTTGCAGGTCTCGGCCAGCATCAGGCAGGAGAGCCTCAACTCGCCGTCGATGATGACGGAGCAGGCGCCGCACGTGCCCTGATGGCAGCCGCCCTTCGGCGAGGTGTCGCCGATCTTGTCGCGCAAGGCATTGAGCAACGTCGTGCCGCTGTCGATGAATTCGGCCTTTTCAGACCCATTGAGCGTGAATTGAACCGGGACTTTTGCCATTCTTCCTCCTTGCGTGCCTGCCCCGCAGGGCAAGCGCGCGCCCCCCACGTGTGATTAGCTGAGCAACAGCCTGCCGAGGTGGACCGGCAGGACTTCAGCGCGATACCAGGCGCTGGCGATGGGATCGGTGATGGGCGCGGTGCCTTTGGTGGCGGCGGCCAGCGCTGCCGCGATGCCGTGCGGATCGAGCGTCCTGCCGAGCAGCGCCTTTTCCGCTGCCTTGGCACGCATCGGCCGATCGGCCATGCAGCCGAGCGCGATCCGCGCCGAGGACACGGTCCCGTCTCCAGCCTGTTCCAGAACGACGGCGATGCTCAGCACCGCGACTCCCTTGGGCTTGACCCGCGACACTTTGAGGAAGCGGAAGCTGTCGGCCTTGGTGAAACTGACCGACGTGACGATGGCGCGACTATCGTCCCGTCCGGCCAGGAAGGTCTCGATGGGTGTTTCGCCCTCATCGGTGCCGACCGTTGCATCGAGCGCCAGCAGGGCGACGGCGAAATCACCATAGGGCGCCGGCGCGAACAGATTGCCGCCGACGGTCGCCATATTGCGGATCGCCGGACCGCCGACGGCGCGGGCGGCCTTGGCAAGGGTACCGAGTTCCGGATGGCGGGCGATCTCCGCCATGGTTACCGAGGCGCCGATGCGGACCTTACCGCGGCTGACTGCGATGGCCGACAGCGCCGGGTCGGTCGACCTGACAAGGCCGGAGACCGAGACGTCGCCTTCATTGGCCGCGCGGACCACGAGTGTACCCCCGCCGAGATAGCGCGTGCCGGCGGACTTCAGGGCGGCATCCGCGTCCTTCACCGTCGAGAATGTCTGCAGCGCCAGCGCCATGGCCCGCTCCTTCAGCCCTGGCCGGCGAAATGGCTCTTCAATGCATTGAAGCCGCCTTGAAAAACATTGGTTCCCATGCCCTCGGCCAGCTTGTCGGCTTCCTCCGGGGCCGCGTCGAAACTGGCGGTCCATTCGGCATAGGTGCGGTTGCCGTCGGTGACGCGCCTGAGCTGCAGCGTCGCCTTGTGGTTGGTGAGCGGCTGCGGCGTTTCCAGGATGGAATAGCTGACCAGGAAATCGTCATCGGAAAAGTCGAGCAGTTTTTCGCGCAGGCGGGCGCCGCTGGCGAGCTGGAAGTTGCGCACGCAGCCGATCGTGCTGGCATCCTTGCCGTCCTCGATATGGCTCTCGACCATCCGCGGATGCCAGCCCGGCAGGCCGTTGAAGTCGCGTATGCGCGCCCAGACCTTTTCGACCGGCGCGTCGATGACGCTGGAGATGGTGACTTTCGCCATAAAATGTTCCCTTCCGAATGATCGTTGCGGCAAGGGTAGGGCGCCAGAGCGGGCAGCGCTTATCAATGCGTCTTGAGCGTGTATCAACCAGTCTGAAAAACAGATGGCTGCCGGTTCAGGCCGTCGCCCGCGCGGCCTCGCGGTAGAGCGTCGGCGGCACGCCGACATGATCGCGGAAGAAGCGCGAGAAATTGCCTTGCGTGGTGAAGCCGAGATTGCAGGCGACAGAGATCAGCGGCTCCCGCGACCATTGCAACTGTCGCACCGCTTCCTCCATGCGCAGCGTGTTCCAGTAGACGTTGGGCGTCAGATTGGTCTGTTCCTTGAACAAGGCGAAGAAATGCGGCCTGGACAGGCCAACGGCGCGGGCGACGTCATCGAAGGAGATGCGCTCGCAGACATTGGCCTTCATCAGCTGGATCGCCTTGCGGACGCGGAAATCCTGCATCGTGTTTATGCGGCAGCGCGCCTCCTGCGGTGCCGAAGCGTCGGCGGCATCGAGCACCGAGTCGATGAAGCGCTCGATCTCGTAATTGGCGACATCGTCGACGCTTTCATTGTCGGTGAGATGATCGAGCAGGCTGGCGGCGGCCTGGTGCAGCCAAGGTTCGAGCGCGATCGCCGCCTGCGAGAACAGCGGCGCGCCGGACGGCAGGTCGCGGCGCCGGCGCGCCCAGTCCGGGTCGATGTAGAAGGCCAGGAACAGGCCCGGCCTGCCATCCTGGGACAGGACGTGGCTATGCGGCTGGAGCGAGTTGATGCCGGCGGCGGTGCCCGGGCCGAGGCGGACCGTCTCGCGGCCGATTGTCATCTCGCCGGCGGTGCCTTCGAGCCAGATGATCAGATGTGCCTCGACATGGGCATGGGTGACGAAGTCGCTCGCGACATTCAGGACAGAAACATGTCCGAACCGGCCCCAGTAGAGCCTGATCGCTTCCGTCATGGGTATATCCTCCCGCAAGCGACTGGCCTCCCTTCGCCTGCAGGGGGATTGTGCGGCTGAGTGCTGGCTCGCGTCAAGCTACGGTGCCGGGACGTGCGCTCGCAAGGGTTCTTGTCGACGGATTTTCAGACTGAGCGATAGGAGGCGAAAGGAATAGCGCTCCAGCACGGTGTTTCCAGCGGAGTGAGGCGTCGGTATTCCCTGGAACATCCCTCATCCGACCTCGCTTCGCGAGGCCACCTTCCCCCACAAGGGGGGAGGAGGATGCAGCGCTAGTCGCTGCGCCTGAAATTGCGGATGCGGTCGAACAGAACCGCCAGCAGGATGGCGCCGCCGATGAAGGTGCCTTGCCAGAAGGCATTGATGCCAAGCAGGCCAAGGCTGTTGCGGATCACCTCGATGAGGGCAGCACCGACGATGGCGCCAAAGGCGGTGCCGACGCCGCCGGCCAGATTGGCGCCGCCGATGACGGTGGCGGCGATCACTTGCAGTTCCATGCCGTTGCCGAGATTGGTGGTGACGGCGCCGAGCCAGCCGGTCTCGATGATGCCGGCAATACCGGCCGACAGCGCCGAGATCATGTAGACGGCGACCTTGATCTGGCGCACCGGCACGCCGGTCAGCGTCGCGGCGTGCTCGTTGCCGCCAATGGCGAAGATATGGCGGCCGAACTTCGTCCAGCGCAGGATGAAACCGGTGATCAGCGCCAGCAGGATCATGTAGAGCACCGGATTGGCGATGCCGAACACCCAGGCGCCGCCGCCAAGCGCCAGCAGCTTGTCGTGGTCCGGCCCGAACTGGAAGACGACGGTGTTGTTGGAGGCGACCATGGCAAGGCTGCGGGCGATCGACAGCATGCCGAGCGTCACCACGAAGGGCGGAAAGCCCAGGTAGGCGATAAAAATGCCGTTGAAGGCACCAATGACGAGCGCGGTGGCGATCGAGGCCAGAATGCCGATCTCGATCGAATAGCCGGCATGCATGGTGACGGCCAGCACCATCGAGCACAGGCACAGCACCGAGCCGACCGACAGGTCGATGCCGCCGGTGATGATGACGAAGGTCATGCCGAGCGCGACGATGGCGACGAAGGTGATGTTGCGGGTGATGTTGTAGAGGTTCTTCGAGGTGGCGAAGGCGTCGGTGGCGAAGGACAGGAAAATACAGGCCAGGATGACGGCGATCACCACCCAGAAAGTCTGGCTGGAGAACAGGCGCGACAGGAAGCTGTGCTGCTTCTGCGCAATCGTCTGGTCAACGGTGACTGCCATTATAGACCTTTCCTGCGCTGCCGATGCGCGGTGAAATCCGGGTTCGCCATGGTCATGCCACCTGCTCGATGGCGCCGGTGATCAGCCCGGTGACTTCCTCGGGCGAACTCAACGCGATCGCCTTGTCGGCGACCTTCCTGCCGCGCCGCATGACGATGACGCGGTCGGCGACGTCGAAGACGTCGGGCATGCGGTGGCTGATCAGCACCACCGCGATGCCCTGGTCGCGCAGATGACGGATGAGGTTCAAGACTTCGGCGACCTGCCGCACCGAGATTGCCGCCGTCGGCTCGTCCATCAGAACGATCTTGGCCTGTGACAGCATGGTGCGGGCGATCGCCACCGCCTGGCGCTGTCCGCCCGACATCTGCTTGACGAGGTCGCGCGGGCGGGTCTCGGATTTCAACTCGGCGAAGATCTGACCGGCGCGCTTGTACATGGCGGCATAGTCGAGGATGCGGAACGGGCCGACGCCACGGCGCAATTCGCGCCCGAGATAGACATTGGCCGCCGCCGTCAGATTGTTGCAGAGCGCCAGGTCCTGGTGGACGATCTCGATGCCGTGCTGGCGCGCCTCGACAGGCTTGTGCAGGATCAGTTCCTTGTCATCCATCCGCATCGTGCCGTGGCTCGGCCGGAAGTTGCCGGCTATCATCTTGACCAGCGTCGACTTGCCGGCGCCATTGTCGCCCATCAGGCCGACAACCTGGCCCGGTTCGATCGACAGCGACACGTCGTTGACAGCCTGGATGGCGCCAAAATGCTTCGAGATGTTGGTGAGTTCGAGAACCGCCACCAGTCTTTGCCTCCCATGTCTGGCCCCTCCGCCCAAGGACAGGCGACGGCTTCCATTGGCTTTCCCCAGCTCCTCCCGGGGACAGCGATGCGGTCATTTACGCGAATGGCGTCGCGGGCGTCAATTGTCGAACAGGCAATTGTCAGACGAATAGTGCAGTACTGTTTTGAAAAATCCGTTTTGTAGGACAAATAGCAATTGACGTTGGCTGCAAGCCGATATTAGTTGAGCGTCGGAGGAAGACATGCCGGCTTTGACGATGCCATCGACGCGCTACCGGTAGAAGGGCTTTGGCGATCTGCCGGCGTCATCGCTGAGCTGGTCGCATCTGAAAATACTTATCGGCCTAGCCGGATTGAATGAGCGCACGCGTCTCAGTCATCTCGCATCCGGGCTGGTTTGTGTGGCGGGCACGCCGTGTCCGTCTGTTTCCAAGGGAGGACTGACATGAGGAAAACAGTATTGCTCGCCGCCGTCGCCGCCATGGCGTTGGGCGCCGGGCCGGCTTTGGCCAAGAAGCAACTCGTCATCGTGGTGAAAGGTCTCGACAATCCGTTCTTCGAAGCCATCCATCAGGGTTGCGAGAAGTGGAACAAGGAAAACGCCAGCTCGGAATATGCATGCTTCTACACCGGTCCGGCATCGACTTCCGACGAGGCCGGCGAGGCGCAGATCGTGCAGGATATGCTGAGCAAGGCCGACACGGTGGCGATGGCGATCTCGCCGTCCAACGCGCCGCTGATCGCGCAGACGATCAAGAGCGCCAATCCGTCGATCCCGATCATGACCGTCGACGCCGACCTCGCCAAGGAGGACGCGGCACTGCGCAAGACCTATCTCGGCACCGACAACTATCTGATGGGGAAGAAGATCGGCGAGTACATCAAGAAGGCCAAGCCGAATGGTGGCACGATCTGCACCATCGAGGGCAATCCCGCGGCGGACAACATCCTGCGCCGCGCGCAAGGCATGCGCGACGCGCTGACAGGCAAGGAAGGCCTCACGGCACTTGCCGGCGAAGGCGGCTGGACGGAAGTCGCCGGCTGCCCGGTGTTCACCAATGACGACGGCGCCAAGGGCGTTCAGGCGATGACCGACATCCTCGCCGCCAACCCCAAGCTCGATGCGTTCGGCATCATGGGCGGCTGGCCGCTGTTCGGCGCGCCGCAGCCCTATCGCGACCTGGTCGGACCGCTGAAGGACCGGCTGGCAAAGAACGACTTCGTCATCGGCGCCGCCGACACGATCGGCGACGAGGTGGCGATCGCCAGGGATGGCCTTGTCACCGCGCTGGTCGGCCAGCGGCCTTTCGAAATGGGTTACAAGGCGCCATCGGTGATGATCGACCTGATCGAAGGCAAGAAGGTCGACGATCCGGTGTTCACCGGTCTCGACGAATGCACCAAGGACACGGTCGATACCTGCATCCAGAAATAGGCCGAGATTCGGGGCGCTCGCCAACGGGCGCCCCGTTTCCTCCAATTCTTCAACAGGACGCCTTGGTTGGGGCAGCAGGCTCCGGCTTTGACGCGTCCGTGGTTTGGATTTTCGGCAACGGATCGGTGCGCCGCGCGGGTTCAGATCAATCCGGGTGACGGGCGGCCGACCTATTGGAACGTGGATGCCGGACGAGAAGGCAAAGAGAAAAGCCGGCCGAGCCAAGGCGCAAGCCAGTGGCGATCCGGCAGCATTGCGCAGGGCGGATGCGGCGCACTTTCCCGGGTCCAGCGTCCATGCCTCGCTCGCCAGCGAGATTGGCCTCAGGATCGTGCGCGGCGACTACCCGCCTGGCAGCATTCTGCCCAATGAGGCCAAATGGGCCGAAACCTTCAATGTCAGCCGTTCGGCGGTGCGCGAGGCGATCAAAATGCTGATGGCCAAGAGCCTTTTGGCGTCGCGCCCCAAGATCGGCAGCTGGGTCGAGCCGAAGGAGCGCTGGAACCTGCTCGACCGCGACGTGCTAGCCTGGTACGCGACCGCGCCGGATCGCGAGGCGTTTCTGCGCATCGTTCAGGAGTTCCGCCACATCATCGAACCGGAGGCGTCCGCCTTCGCCGCCATGCGGCGTAGCGACGAGCAGATGGCCGAGATCAGCCTGGCTTGCCGCGAGATGGGCGAGGCGGCCAACCTGCCCGAGCGCATTCGTGCCGACACGCGTTTTCATCTCGCCATCCTGCGGGCCTCGGGCAACGACCTTCTGGTGCCGCTCGGCGTGCTGATCGAATCGGCGCTCGACCATCTCTTCGTCTTCACCACGCGCCAGGTCGGCGATCAGCGGCGGGCGCAGAAACTGCACGAGGCGATCGAGAAGAGCATCCGCCTGCAGCGGCCCGCGGCGGCGCGCAACGCCGTGCACAAGCTGCTTGCCGACACCGATGAGGGGATCGGAAGGGGCCGGCGGTAAGGCCCGCCGGCGGTTCGGGTCTCAGATCGTCTGCTTCTTTCCGTCCTTCATCGGCATCAGGTCGACGCCATTCACTTTGGCGATGTGCGTGGCCAGCATCGGCACGAACTGCTCGACCGGACCGGTTGCGTGGGCGCCGGCGAAGGAGTTCTTGGTGGCGTTGCCGAGCGGGTTGGCGATGCCGGCCGCACCGGCCATCGATTCCAGATAGGTCAGGTCCTTGAAGGCGTTGGCGATGGTGAATTTGTGGGCGTCGCGGTCGCCTTCCAGCGTCCAGCGCATGAACGTCTGGTAGAAACCGCAATCCATGCGGCCGTTGCGGATGACGCTGTCGAAACGCGGCGGCGAGATGCCGACCTTCTCGGCCAGGGCCAATGCCTCGGAATAGATCGCGGCATAACCCAGCGAGATGAAATTGTTGAGCAGCTTCATGCGGTGGCCGTCGCCGGTGTCGCCGATATGAACGATGCGGCCGGCCCAGGTGTCGATCACCGGCTTGACCCTGGCGAAGACGGCGTCGGGCGCGCCGACCATGGCGTCGAGCGTGCCTTCCCAGGCTTCCTTCGGGGTGCGGCTGAGCGGGGCGTCGACATAGTCGACGCCAAGCGCGTTGAGTTCTGCGGCAAGTGCAACCGTCGAGACCGGATCTGAGGTGGAGCAGTCGACGACGACCGACCCCTTCTTCAACCCCTCCTTGAGGCCGCCGGGACCGCGAATAATGGCCTCCACCTCGCGCGAGCCGGTGACGCAGATGAAGACAATATCGGATGCCGCCGCCACGTCGCGGGAGGTCGATGCCTCGTGGGCGCCTCGGCCGAGAAGATCCTCCGCCGGCTTGCGGTTTTTCCGGCCGAGGAAGGTCAGGGAATACCCCTTGTCGACGATGTTCTTGGCGATGCCGTGACCCATCAGGCCAAGGCCAACAAAGCCGATCTTCTCGCTGGTGGCGGTGGTGTTCATGCTAGCTGTCCTGTTTTGCGATTATCGATAATGTTGCCGCTGTTTTAGCCATAGACGGTTGCAGAAAGCAATATTGTCTGACAATACACGTCAATCCCAGGACTTTCGTGGAGACCAGAAATGACGAAGCGGATCATGTTCACCGGCGGCAGCGGCAAGGCTGGGCGCCATGTCGTGCAATATCTGGTGGAGCAGGGCTGCCAGGTGCTCAACATCGACACCAGGCCGCTCGACAATCCCAAGGTGCGCACGCTGATCACCGACATCACCGACAGCGGCCAGGTGTTCAACGCGCTGTCGAGCTATATGGGGCTGCACGAATTCGATCCGTCGCTACGGCCGCAGCCGGTCGACGCCGTGGTGCATTTCGCCGCGATCCCACGCATCATGATCACGCCCGACAACGAGGTGTTCCGCATCAACGCGATGGGCACCTACAATGTCATCGAAGCCGCGGTGAAGCTCGGCATCCGCAAGGTGATCATCGCTTCCAGCGAGACGACCTACGGCCTGGTGTTCGCCAACGAACCACGCGACCCCACGCATTTCCCGCTCGACGAAGATTACGATGTCGATCCAATGGACAGCTATGCGCTGTCCAAGATCGTCAACGAGAAGACGGCGCGCGCCTTCGCGCAGCGCAATGGCACAGACATCTATGCCTTGCGCATCGGCAACGTCATCGAGCCGCATGAGTATTCGCTGTTTCCGAAATGGTTCGCCGATCCGGGCTTTCGCAAACGTATTGCCTGGAGCTACATCGACGCGCGCGACCTGGGGCAGATCACGCTGCGCGCCGTCGAGAAGGACGGGCTGGGCTACCAGGTGTTCAATGCCGCCAATGACGACACCTCGTCCGATCTGCCGACCGCCGAACTCCTGAAGCGGTTCTATCCCGGCGTGCCGGTCAAGAGCGAACTCGGTGAATATGAGACGCTGCTGTCGAACCGCAAGGCGCGTGACATGCTCGGCTTCCGGCCCGAGCATAGCTGGCGCAAATACGTCAAGACAGCCTGAGCGTGGTCGAATCACGGCTGGGTTGTGCATAGAAGCCGGCTTTGCCGCCCCACGGCCGCACCGCGCTTGACAGCTTCCCTAAACCGGCCTTTCTGGAACTCATGCGGGACGCGAGGCCGAACAAGGAAAAATCGCCCAAAAAGGCTGTAGCCGCCGAGCGCCCGACCGGCGCTCGCCGGCCCGACGCGGCGCGTATCCCGGGCTCCAGTGTGCATGCGTCGCTGGCGAGCGAGATTGGGCTGCGGATCGTGCGCGGCGACTATCCGCCCGGCACCATCCTGCCCAATGAAGCCAAATGGTCGGAGACCTTCAGCGTCAGCCGGTCGGCGGTGCGCGAGGCGATCAAGATGCTGATGGCCAAGAGCCTGTTGGCATCGCGCCCCAAGATCGGCAGTTGGGTCGAACCGAAGGAACGCTGGAACCTGCTCGACCGCGATGTGCTTGCCTGGTACGCGACGTCGCCGGACCGCGAGGTGTTCTTGAGGACGGTGCAGGAATTCCGCCACATCATCGAGCCGGAAGCGACCGCCTTTGCCGCCATGCGGCGGACCGACGAGCAGATGGCCGAGATCAGCCAGGCCTGCCGGGAGATGGGCGAGGCGAAAAGTTTGCAGGAACGGACCCGCGCCGACACCCGCTTCCACCTCGCCATCCTGCGCGCCTCGGGCAATGATCTGCTGGTGCCGCTCGGCGTGCTGATCGAATCCGCCTTCGATCACCTGTTCACCTACACGACCCGGGAACTCGACGATTTGCAGCTCGCCCAGAAGATGCACGAGGCAATCGAAAAGAATATCCGCCTGCAGCGGCCCGATGCGGCGCGCAATGCCGTGCGCAAGCTGCTGGCCAATACCGACAACGTCATACGTTCGCGGTAGAATTCACCGGCACAGCCATTCGGCACCCAGGCGTTTCCGCCTTGCAGGCCGTCGAAGCAAATTCAGGCCGGCACCGCCAAAAATTCGAACGCCTGTGTCGGATGGGCTGTGCGGTCCACGTCCTTGGGGTATCGAACAGGAAACCAGGAAGGAGAATTTGACATGCCCAGCACCGTTCGTCTGCATCGCGTTCTGACCACCAGCCCGGAGAAGGTCTACCGCGCGTTCCTCGAGGCGGATGCCCTTGCCAAATGGCTTCCGCCGAACGGCTTCACCTGCACGGTCCATCACTTCGAGGGCAAGGTCGGCGGTACGTTCAAGATGTCGTTCCGCAACTTCACCACTGGCGACAGCCACTCGTTTGGCGGTGAGTATGTCGAACTCGTCGCGGGCGAACTCCTGCGCTACACAGACAGGTTCGACGATCCCAACCTGCCCGGCGAGATCGAGGTGACCGTGACGCTGAAGAAAGTGTCCGTGGGCACCGAAGTGAACATCACCCAGGCCGGCATCCCTGATGTCATTCCCGCGGAAGCTTGCTATCTCGGTTGGCAGGAATCGCTACGGAACCTGGCCAAGCTCGTCGAACCCGAGATCAAACAATAGGGCGCCCCATTTAGTCAGGTGCCATTGGCGGGCGAGGGCGGCTAATCCTCCTTTGGACGCCCGAATGCGGCGCGCAGTTCGTCCTTGGCGTCCTCAAGGATCTTCTTGCGCGCCGCGGGCAGGTTTTTGCCGGCCCTGTTGATGTAGAAATTCAGCATCGACATGGCGGACTGGAAGGGCTCGGCCTTGCGGCGATGGCTGTGTTCGGCCGACCGCTTGAGCGAGGCGGCGATCTTCTTGGCGTCGTCGGATTCGAAGACATGCTCCTCGAGATCCATCGCATTGCTGTGCTCGGTCACCTCGGCCGACCATTTCTGCTTGGTGGCGGTCATGGCTGGGACTCCTTTGCAGGGTTGCTGATCGGAAACTCCAGATGTTGGCGTCGGTTCCCGCATTCGTATCGGCCTGGAGCGACGGATTGCCCGCTGTGGCGCTGCTGTGCGCCGAGAATGCGTCGATAGTGGCCAAAACAGCAACGGTTGAGACCGCCGACAGGAAACGCCTTTGACGCGAACCGACGTGAGCCGGCCCAGCCCCGGCATCGATAGTTCCTACGCCTGGATGCGGCTGGCCATCTCGATGCTGCTGGCGACGATCGGTGCGGTCGGCATGTGGGCCGTTGTCGTCGTGCTGCCGGCGGTACAGGCCGAGTTCGGCGTCGACCGCGCCGCGGCATCCATGCCCTACACCGCGACCATGGTGGGCTTCGCCGCCGGCAATGTGCTGGTCGGCCGCGCCATTGACCGCATGGGCTACTGGATCCCGGCGCTGTTTTCCTCGATCGCGCTCTCCGCCGGTCTCCTGCTCGCGGCTCTGTCGACCTCGATCCTGCAATTCACCCTTGCCCAGGGGGTGCTGATCGGTGTCGGCACATCGGTGATCTTCGGGCCGCTGATCGCCGATATCTCGCACTGGTTCAACCGCCGGCGCGGCGTGGCTGTCACGGCGGCGGCGGCCGGCAATTACCTCGCCGGAGCGATATGGCCCACCGTCATGCCGACGCTGATCAAGGCGGAAGGCTGGCGCTTCACCTATGCCGCCATCGGCGTCTTCTGCCTGGTCACCATGGTGCCGCTGGTGTTGTTGCTGCGGCGCGGCGCTCCGGAAGCGACGGCCGCCGGCTCGCCCGGAAGCCGGCCTGTGCAGCCGATTTCACTGTCGCCGGCGATGCTGCAGATATTGCTGGTCGTCGCGGGACTGGGCTGCTGCGTGGCGATGTCGATGCCGCAAGTGCATATCGTCGCCTATTGCATGGACCTCGGCTACGGCATGGCGCATGGCGCCGACATGCTGTCGATCATGATGGCCGCGGGCGTCGTCAGCCGGCTTGCCTCGGGCTTTGTCGCCGACCGCATCGGCGGCGTCAAAACGTTGCTTATCGGCTCCGTGCTGCAATGCCTGTCATTGCTGTTCTATATCCCGTTCGACGGGCTCGCCTCGCTCTATGTCGTGTCGCTGGTCTTCGGCCTGTCGCAGGGCGGCATCGTGCCTTGCTACGCGATCATCGTGCGCGAATACCTGCCGGCCAAGGAGGCCGGCCAGCGCATCGGCATCGTCATGATGGCGACGATTTTCGGCATGGCGATCGGCGGCTGGATGTCGGGCTGGATCTACGACCTGACGGGCTCCTACGCCGCCGCGTTCCTGAACGGCATTGCCTGGAACCTGCTGAACATACTGGCGATTGGGCTGTTCATGTGGAAAGCGAGGCACAGGGCGGCCGTAGCCGCCTGAGGAAGGCCAAGCACAGCCACTCAATGGCTCAGCTTGACAACAGGCAGTCACTGCGCGACGCCAGGGCCGATGGGTGCTGAAACAGGCCGGTGAGATGGCGACAGCTGGAAAGATCGCATTGCGGGCGTGCTTGAATGGCCAGGCGCATGGGCCAAGGCCTTGATCAAGCCGCGCTCGCGCCGGGGCGGTGGCCGCCCGACCCTATCTGACGTGGCACGCAAGGCCGGCGTCGGCGCCATCACCGTTTCACGCGCGCTGCGCGAGCCGGAGCGCGTTTCCGAGGAACTGCGCCGCCAGATCCTGGCCGCCATCGAAGAGCTCGGCTATGTGCCGGATCCCAACGCGCGGGCATTGGCCTCGGCGCGGGCCGAGGTGTTCGGCGTGCTGGTGCCTTCGCTGACCAACAACGTCTTCGCGGAGGTGGTGCGCGGCATCTATGACAGCCTGTCGGACAGCCCGTTCCGCATCCAGCTTGGCAACACGCACTATTCCGGACTGGAGGAAGAGCGGCTGCTGCAGGTGTTTGGCTCCCAGCGGCCGGCAGCGCTGATCGTTGCCGGCATCGACCAGACACCTACCTCGCGAAAGCTGTTGGAAAATGCCGGTTGCCCGGTGGTTCAGGTGATGGAGACCGGACCCGATCCCGTGGACATGATGGTCGGTTTCTCGCATCTCGAAGGCGGCAGGACGGCGACCCAGCACCTGATCGAGGCGGGGTATCGCCGGATCGGTTTCATCGGCGCGCGCATGGACCCGCGCTCGCAGCGGCGCCTGGCTGGTTACCGGCTGGCGATGGAGAAGGCCGGCCTGCTGGACCCGCGCCTGATCACCACCACGCCGGTGCCTTCCAGCGTGCCGCTTGGCCGCGAGCTGTTCCGCGATGCGCTTGCCAAAATGCCGACGCTCGACGGCGTGTTCTGCAACAATGACGACATCGCGCTCGGCATACTGTTCGAATGCCATCGCGCCTCGATCGACGTGCCGAAGACCATCGGCATTGTCGGCTTCAACGATCTCGACATGATGCAGGTGGCCTTTCCCTCGATCACCAGCATCCGCACCCATCGCTACGAAATCGGCAGGCGCGCGGTCGCCATGGCGCTGGCGGCGATATCGGGTGACAGGCCGGAGCAGCGGGTCGTCGACCTTGGTTTCGAGCTCAAGCGCCGCGAGAGCACGGCACGTTGAAGCAGTTTAGAACCTGCTGAAATCAGCCTTTACAGGCATTCTTGGTAGCGCTACCATTCCAGCCGGTGTGAAGTCCGACTGCTGTTTATTATACATAAGCGACAGAATGTTCCTTGTTTATTATTGATAATATGATACTTTCGTTGCAGCTTAAGGAAGCAACAAGGAGGAACAGGTCGGCCGGGGCCACCTGACGTGCGTGGCGGGCCAGGGCGGGAGGTGCTGGGGCGAACACGTCATTGTACTGCAGCTAAACAAACAAGTCAGAACTGCAATTGGGAGGAATATCGATGATCAAGTCACTCGTTGGTGGCATCGTTGCCGCCACTGCATTCGTCATGTTGAGCTCAGCGGCGATGGCCGCAGGCCCAGAAGTCGTCAAGGGACCAGCAGCCGAGCCGGACTGCTTTGCCCCTTGGGCAGCCGATACGCAATTCTTCAAGTTCCCCAAGAAGGCCGGCCCATATCGCATCGCGCTCGCCAACGGCTATATCGCCAACACCTGGCGTATCCAGATGGTGCAGACCGCCAAGGCGTATGCGGCACAGCCGGATGTCGCCAAAAAGCTGAAGGAATTCAAGGTTGTGTCGACCGGCGAGGACGTCCCGGCGCAGATCTCCGCGATCAACAATTTCATCGATTCCGGCTTTGACGCGATCGTTGTCAACGCGCAGAACCCGACCGCCTTCGGGCCAGTCATCAAGCGCGCCAAGGAGGCAGGGGTCGTGCTGGTCGCCTTCGACAACATTCTCGACACCAAGGATGCTATCAACGTCAATGTCGACCAGAAGGGCCTTGGCGCATTGTGGGGCAAGTGGTTGGTCTCACATGTCCCGAACGGCGGAAAGGTGCTCGAAGTGCGCGGCGTCGCCGGCACTTCCGTCGACACGGACCGTCATGCCGGCATCCACGAGGTGCTCGACGGCTCGGGCAAGAAATGGGAAGTGACCGAAGTGGTCGGCAAGTGGGACGACGGCGTTGCCCAGAAAGCTACGGCGGACGCGATTGCCACCAACGGACCCTTCGACGGCATCACCGGGCAAGGCGGCGACACCGGCATCGTCCAGGCGATGATGGATGCCAAGCATCCATTCGTTCCGTTCGGCGGCGAGACGGAGAACGGTTTTCGCAAGTTCTGCGCCGCGCATGCCGCCGACGGCTTGAAGTGCTCGTCCGCCGGCACCGGCCCCGCCCAGGTGGCCGTGGCAATCAAGACGGCAATCGCGGCCCTCGAAGGCAATGTCGTGCCGCAATCGGTGAAGCTGCCGCTGGCCATTGTCGAGGATCCGAACTTCAAGGCAGGCCAGGATTTCTTCCCCGACCAGTCCGACAATTTCTTCGTCGGCAACTCCTTCCCGACCTGCGGCATCAATTTCAGTGCCCAGGAAATCATGGGGCAGAGCAAGGAAAACCAGTAATCACTGGCTATCGGCTGGCGCCGCGGATGACCCCGCGGCGCCAGCCTGCAATCCCACAATCGCCCCGGGGAGGGTTGATGGACGGTGCGGCTCCACTCTTTCGCATGGAAGGCATTTCCAAGCGCTATGGCGGCGTGCGGGCGCTGGAAAAGGCCGAGCTGACGGTTTCCACCGGCAGCATCCACGCCATCCTCGGTGAAAACGGCGCCGGCAAGTCGACATTGATCAAGGTCATGGCCGGTGTCGTGGCGCCCGACGAAGGCCGCATGATGCTGGATGGCCGCGAAGTGACCTTCGCCTCGCCCGGCGCGGCGAACAAGGCCGGCATCGTCTGCATCTTCCAGGAATTGTCGCTGATCCCCGAACTCAGCGTCGCCGACAACATCGTCATTTCGGATCCGCCCAAACGCTTCGGTATGATCGACCGCAAGGCGCAACGCCGCGTCGCCGAGGACGCGCTGGCGCGCGCGGGCGCCGCCGACATCCATCCGCTGGCGTTGGTCAAGGACCTGCCGCTGTCGCGCCGGCAGATGGTGGAGATCGCCAAGGCGCTGGCACGCAAACCACGCATCCTCATCCTCGACGAGGCGACGTCGGCGCTGACGGCAGCGGATGTCGCGAAGATCTTCGGCGTGCTGAAGCGGCTGCGCTCGGAAGGGCTGGCGCTGCTCTACATCTCCCACCGCATGAACGAGATCGCCGAACTGGCCGACCACTGCACGGTGTTCCGCAACGGCCGCAATGTCGCCAGCTACAAGGCCGGCTCGAAAAGCGACAACGAGGTGGTCGAGCTGATGATCGGCCGCGAATACAGCCATATTTTTCCGCCCAAGCCGGCGGCGGCACCGGCCAGCGCCGCCCCCCGGCTCCAGGCGCGCAAATTGTCCTGGGCCGACCGGCTGGATAACATCTCGCTCACCGTCAGGGCAGGCGAGGTGGTCGGGCTCGGCGGGCTCGACGGCCAGGGCCAGCGCGAATTGCTGCTTGCTTTCTTCGGTGTGCTGCGCGGCCTCTCGGGCGAGGTGCTGATCGACGGCAAGCCGGTGACGATCACCAGTCCGGCGGCGGCCCGCGAGGATGGCATCGGCATGGCGCTCATCCCGGAAGACCGCAAGACCGAAGGACTGATGCTGCCGATGACGGTGCGCGAAAACCTGTCCTTCGCCGTGCTCGACCGACTGTCGAAAGGCGGTATCATCGACCGTGCCGCCGAACAGCGGCTCATCGACGACATGGTCGGCCTTCTGGCGATCAAGACGGCGGGGCTCGATATTCCGGTCGGCGCGCTGTCGGGCGGTAACCAGCAGAAGGTGGTGATCGCCAAATGGCTGATGCGCCAGCCGCGCATCGTCCTGCTCAACGATCCGACGCGCGGCATCGACGTCGGCACCAAGCAGGAAATCTATCAACTGATGCGCAAGCTGGCGGACGCGGGCGCGGCGATCCTGTTCTATTCGACCGACTATGACGAGCTGATCGGCTGCTGCGACCGGGTGCTGGTGCTCTATGACGGGGCGGTCAAGCGCGAACTGGTCGGCGCCGAAATCACCGAACGAGCGCTGATATCGAGCGCGCTCAACATCCATGGCGAGGAGAGCCCCGTGGGCCTGGGAGCAAGCGTGTGAAAGATTGGCGCTATTGGCTGGCCGAGCAGCGCGGAACGCTGCTGGCGCTCGGCATCTTCATCGTCATGTTCGTCATCTACACCTCGAACCATCCGGCGGGCTTCACCGCCAATGTCGTGCAGACGGCGGCGAACAAGGGCGTGCTGCTCGCCTTCGTCGCCATGGCGCAGACACTGGTCGTCATCACCTCCGGCATCGACCTGTCCGTCGGCATGATCTTCCTGCTCACCAACTGCCTGGCCTCCTGGCTGGTGGTCGGCACGCCGATGCAGACCACACTCGGCGTCATCGCCGTGCTGGTGGCGGGACTTCTGTGCGGCGCCATCAACGGCGCCATCGTGATCTACGGAAGGCTGCAGCCGATCGTCGCGACCATCGCCACCGGGGCGGTCTATTACGGTATCGGCCTTTTGCTGCGGCCCTTTCCGGGCGGCTCGGTCAACGAGGACCTGGCCGATGCTATGACAGGACGTCTGTTCGATCTGGTGCCGGCAAGCCTGGTCGTGCTGCTGGCGGTCGTGCTGTTGATCTGGGTGCCGTTCAGCCGCTCGGTACTCGGCCGTGCCGCCTACGCGGCCGGCTCTTCGGAGACGGCTGCCTATATGTCGGGCGTGCCGATAAGGCGCGGCAAGTTCGCAGCTTACACGCTTGCGGGGCTGCTGGCCGCGATCGGCGGGCTGTTCCTGACCTTTTTCACCTATACGGGCGAGGCCGCCTATGCCAGCGGCAACGCCTATACGCTGTTCTCGATCGCGGCCGTGGTGCTGGGCGGTGTGTCGCTGTTCGGCGGCAAGGGCAGCGCCATCGGCGCCATCTTCGGCGCGCTGGCCTTCCGCACCATCGGCGACCTGTTGTTCGTGTTCGATTTCGATCCGCTCTGGCAGCCGCTGTTCCAGGGCGTTATCCTGCTGGTCGCCGTCAGCCTCGGCGCCTTTGCCCTGTTTCGGGTCCGCAACCGGCTGGAGTGGTTCCTGTGAGCGATACGACATTGGGCGGCATTGCCAGCCGCATGCCGAAATTCATCCGCCGCGCCGATCCGGCGGTGCTGACCGCCTTTGCCTGTATCGTGGTGTTGCTGTTGGTGGGCAGCCTCTATTCGCGCAGCTTCCTGTCGCCTGAATATCTCTTGCAGCAGCTCAAGGTCGCCTCGTTCCTCGGCGTCATCGCCACCGGCATGATGCTGGTCATCCTGCTCGGCCAGATCGACCTGTCGGTACCGTGGTCGGTGGCGGCGGGCGCGATGATGGCCTGCGCGGCGGCCGCCTACGGTCCGGCCGGGGTGGCGCTGGCGATTCCGTTCGGCATCTTCTGCGGCGTGCTGATCGGCATCGTCAATGGCATCGGCGTCGCCTATCTGCGCATCCCCTCGATGATCATCACGCTCGCCACCAACGCCGTCGCGCAAGGGCTGATGGTGGTCTACACCGGCGGTTTCTCGCCGCAGGATTCGGCCACCGGCGCCATGCGCTACCTGGCCACCGGCTTCACCATTCCGGGCGTCCCCAACGCGGTCATCATCTGGGCGCTGATCGGGGCCGCAATGGTGTTCGTGCTGACCCGTAGCGGCTTTGGCCGCGCGGTCTATGGCATCGGCAACCGCGAGCGCGCCGCCTATCTCTCCGGCATCGACACAAGACGCGTGGTGATGATCGCCTTCGCCGTCTCCGGAGGACTCTCCGCCTTTGGCGGCGTGCTGCTGGCCGGCTACGCCTCCAAGGCGGCGCAATCGATGGGTGACGCCTATCTGCTGCCATCGATCGCGGCCGTGGTGCTCGGCGGCACCTCGATCCTCGGCGGACGCGGCTCCTATCTCGGCACGGTCGCCGGCGTGATCCTGATCACACTGCTGCAGTCTATCCTGTCGGTCATGCAGATGCCGGAAGCGGGACGGCAGATCATCTATGGCGTCGTCATCGTCGCCATGCTCCTGCTCTATGGCCGCGCGCCGGCGAGCCGCTGACGGTGGACGAAAACGCAGCGCAGGCACCGACGGGCGCTTCCGGTTTGGCGCCTTCGGCCGTCGTGATGATGGGCGTCGCCGGCTGCGGCAAGTCAGCCGTCGGTATCGCGCTGGCCGACGCGCTGGGTGCCGTCTTCATCGAGGGCGACAGGCTGCATCCGCCCGAAAACGTTGCCCGCATGGCGCGGGGCGAACCGCTCACCGACCAGCTGCGCGAAGGCTGGCTCGACGCGATCGGTGAGCGCATCGCGGCGTCGATCGCCAAGGGACAGGGCGTGGTTGCAGCCTGCTCGGCGCTGAAGCGCGGCTATCGCGAGCGTCTGCGCGGCTTCTGCCCTGATATCATCTTCCTCTATCTGGAGATCGATCCCGCCACCGCGCGGCAGCGGGTCGCCGGCCGCAAGGGCCATTTCATGCCGGCAAGCCTGGTCGACAGCCAGTTCGCCATCCTCGAGCCGCCAGGTGCCGATGAGGGAGCATTGACGCTCGACGCGACGCGGCCAATCGACGAACTCGTCGCCCAGGCAATGCGCTCGATGCGCCGGTCATGAGCCTTCTTCTTCGCTGAAGCCGATCCTGTCCTGAGCCTCTGTCAACCGTTCATGGCGCGACCAGGACATCATCTGCTCGGGGCACTGCTTCAGCGCCTGCAGCAGGCGGTCGCGTTTCAGCAGGATATAGTGTGCCTGCAGGGCCATGTTCTTGGCTCCGTCCCTGGTGGTGTCCACTGCCGGGAGCGCCGGTGCCGCCGGCATCAGTTCCGGGCTCAAGACGGCCCGGTATTCCCGGAAGGGCACCACCTCGAAAGTCGACATGGCAAACAGGGCCGTCTTGCCTCGTGCGGCGAAATTCGCCGGTGCCGAGGCAAGGTGTGTCCAGCCGCTTTCGCCCAGGGCGGTTTCGGTGAAGGTCGAGCCGGCGTGGATGGTGTTGGTCATCAGCACGACGCCGTTCTGCTTCAACGTCTTTTGAATGCGGATGGTGACCTGATAGGCGTCGTCGCGGTCGAAGACGATCCGGCTTTTCAGGAACCGGTTCTCGACATGAACCATTGGCGGGTTGAGGAAGCGCTGGCCGAATGCCGTCTCGGACACGCCATGCGTGTTGACGCTGACCTGATGCGCTTCGATGCCGGCCTCATGTATGGCGCGCTTGCCGACTATCGTTTGGGCGGTGAATTGATCGCACCAGAGGATCGCGCCGTGGCCGCGTTGCAAGGCTGCCTGCAAGCCCTCGAGGCCTTCCAGCCGGATCGTCGGCGTCCAGCGGCCGGCGACCAGATGCGCGGCGAGTTGCATGCGGCGGCGATGGCGCGCCGCGAGCAATGCCTCGAACAGCTTGCGTGCATCGATGCCGTCGCCGAGCACCGCGCGCGTTGCGGCGGCATAGAAGCGGAAATCCTTGCGCATATGGCGCTTCAGCCGAAATCTCGATGCCCAATCGCAGATCGGCGACCACCAGCGAACCGGCAGTGCTGCCGCGACCGCGAGATAGAAGAGAGCAATCAGGCTCTCGCGAAGATCCCTGGTGGAGAAGCGGCGGAGTCTGCCGGGACTAACCACCTTGCGGCTGAAAAAGCGCACGTCCTCGGCATATTCGGGGACAAAGACGTCGGCGATGATCTCGGTGCGAAAGCTGGTTGCCGATGACTGCTTGCGTGCGGCTTTTCGGGATTTCGTAAACCTCGACAGCCTCATCCACCGGCTCTAGATCTGCGATGTCAACTCGACTGGGAAATCGTCGTTGTCGGCATCGCGCATGGCGGCGAGGCTACGGTTGTCCAGCACCTCGGCAATCGCCTGGCGCACTTCCAGCATCATGTGCCGGACCTGGCAGGTCGCTTCATCACAATCCTCGCAGCGCTGGTACTGCGTGCGGCTGGCGCAAGGTATCGGCGCCAGCGGCCCGTCGAGCACGCGCACGACGTGGCCGATCTTGATCTCGGAAGCGGGGCGGGCGAGACGGTAACCGCCTTCCTTGCCCTTGCGGCTCTGGACGAAGCCGGCGTTGCGCAATTCGCCCAGGATGGCATCTAGGAATTTCTTCGGGATGTTGTTGGCGACGGCGATGTCGTTGACGAAGGCCAGTTGGCCAACCGGAAGATTGGAAAGATGCACGAGGGCCTTGAGGCCGTATTTGCCTTTTTTCGTCAGCATGCCCGAGTCAACCCGTTGAAGCCCCAACCAACCCGCATCTGGCGGCTGTTTGTGTGCAAATGATGACGGCGTTGCTTCCGCACGCCGCCGTTTCGCGAAACAATGCCATTGGAAGGCATGTTAGGCACAAACGCATTGATTCTTTGTAACGTTTTGCACGAAGGGCGCCGGCTTTACCTATCGGCTGAATAAACGAGGAAAGCCGGCTCAGGGCCGGCTTTCCTCGATCTTTCTATCGGGCAGCGGAGACTTTACCGGCTGCCATAAGCCTGATCGAGCAGACCGCCGGCGGCGAAATGCGCTTTTTGGACCTTGTCCCAGCCGCCGAAGACGTCTTCCACCGTCAGCAGGCGCACATCTGGAAAATCGGCCTTGTATTTGGCCGCGACAGCCGCGTCGCGTGCGCGCAGGCCATTGTCGGCGGCGATGCCCTGGCCCTCGGGTGTATAGAGGAAGTCGAGGTAGCTCTTGGCCAGATCACGCGTGCCGTGCTCGTCGGCGACCTTGTCGACGATCGCCACCGGGAATTCCGCCAGAAGGCTGACCGAAGGCGTGACCTGCTCGAATTTGTCGTCGCCGTATTCCTTGCGGATGCCGCGTGTCTCGGATTCGAAGGTGATCAGCACGTCGCCGATCTCGCGCTGCACGAAGGTGGTGGTCGCTGCGCGCCCGCCAGTGTCGAAGATCGGCACGTTGTTGAACAGCTTGGTGATGAATTCCTTCACCTTCGCGTCGTCGCCCTTGAAGGCTTCCTTGGCGTAGGCGGTGGCCGCCAGATAGGTGTAGCGGGCATTTCCAGACGTTTTCGGGTTGGGGAAGATCACCTGCACGTCGTCGCGCACGAGATCGTTCCAGTCCTTGATGTGCTTGGGGTTGCCCGCGCGGACGAGAAACGAAGGCAGTGAATAGAAGGGCGAAGCGTTGTCGGGAAAATCCTTCTGCCAGTCGGCCGAGACGAGGCCCTTCTTGACCAGGAAGTCGACGTCGGTGACCTGGTTGAAGGTGACGACATCGGCACCGAGGCCTTCGGCGATGGCGCGCGCCTGCGCGGAAGTGCCGGCATGCGACTGGTCGATGCTCACACCCGGGTGCTTGGCGATAAAGGCCTTGTTGACCTGCACGAAAAGTTCGCGGCCGACGTCATAGGAGGCGTTCAGCAGCTTGTCGGCCGACCAGGCTTGGGAGGATGCGAGGAGGAGGCCGGCGGCGGCGGCAACGCCGATGAAAAATCGCTTCATGAAATGGCTCCGGATGTCATGCTCTATTACCAGACCATAGCCGGGGCGCAGAGGAGCGGCGAGGCATAGATTCAGGGCTTGGCGGCTGTTGCTAGAAAACCGTTTCCCACACGCGCACATCGTAGTTTTTTCTTTCACGTGGAGTCATTTTTTTGAGGCCGTCCTCTTCAGTCTCTTCCGAGAGAGGCGACAAATGGATACACATTGTGTATGCCCCATGTTATGATGTTCGAAAGGAGTCTTCCATGGCGAAAGCCGCACCCGAAACCCACGCCAAGCCCGTCAATCTGCGCATCCGAGAGGACATACGTATACTGATTGACCGTGCCGCAAAGATACGCGGGAAGACCCGTTCCGACTTCATGATCGATGCCGCTTATCGTGCGGCCGAGGATACGCTGCTCGACCAAACATTGATCAAGGTGGATCCCGAGAGTTACCGGCATTATCTCGACATCCTCGATGAACCGCCAAGCGGGGAAGGTTTTGCACGCCTTATGGACGTGCCCAGGCCTTGGCGGGACTGATGCCATCGGCGCCCACGCCGCTGGCGGAACACCACGATCTGGAATTTTTTCAAAGCGGAACAGAAAGCCTCGATCATTGGCTTCGCCGTCGGGCACGGGCCAACCAGGTCAGTGGCGCATCGCGGACCTATGTGGTGGCGGAAGGCACACGCGTTGTCGGCTACTATTGTTTGTCTTCGGGCGGGCTTGATCTGGCGGAAGCGCCCGGCGTCATTCGCCGCAACATGCCGGATCCCATTCCAATGGTCGTGCTCGGACGTCTCGCGGTGGATGCAAGCTGGCAAGGGAAGGGGCTGGGTGCGGCGCTTCTGCAAGACGCCGTCCTGCGCGCCGGTCAAGCCGCGACGATCCTGGGGATTCGCGGAGTTTTTGTTCATGCCATATCGGATGAAGCGAAAGCCTTTTACGAGCACTACGGCTTTGCGGCTTCCCCGAAAAATCCCATGACCTTGGTGTTGTCGTTGAAGGCCAGATGAAAGGGTAAGCGACCGCCACCGAACCAGGATATTCCCTGGCTAAGCAGCCGGGAACAGTTTCCAGCGCCCCGGCCGGAAGGCCACCCGGCTCTTTTGTGCCGCCGGATGATCGACCGGCAGTTCGATCTCGACCCGCTGGCGTTCGCCACCGATTTCGAGCTCCACGCGCCGTGTGCCGGCAACGCGGCGGCTGGCGGCCACGGTGCCGGCGATGCAGCCGCTGCAGCCGTCCAGCAGTTCGACATCATGCGGGCGAAAATACAGCATCGCATCGCCCTGGGGCGCGTGCGGCGCCGACAATCCGATCGGACGGTCGGCGAGCCAGATCTCGCCATTCTCGATCTTGACCGGAAGCGAGCTCGATTCACCAATGAAGCCGTAGACGAAGGGCGAGTTCGGCGTGTCGTAGATGTCGTCGGCGGTGCCGACCTGCTCGACGCGGCCCTGGCTCATCACCACGACGCGGTCGGCAAGCTCCAGCGCCTCTTCCTGATCGTGGGTGACGAAGACGGTGGTGTGGCCGGTAGCGTCATGGATTTCGCGCAGCCAGCGGCGCAGTTCCCGGCGCACCTGCGCATCGAGCGCGCCAAACGGCTCATCGAGCAGCAGCACCTTGGGTTCGATGGCCATGGCACGGGCGAGCGCCACGCGCTGGCGCTGGCCGCCCGAAAGCTGCGCCGGATAGCGCTTCTCCAGACCTGAAAGCTGGACGAGATCGAGAAGCTCGGACGCGCGGCGGCGGATTTCGGCTGCCGGCGGCCGCGTCGGCCCGTGCCGCACCTTGAGGCCGAAGCCGATATTGTCGGCCACCGTCATGTGCCGGAACAGCGCGTAGTGCTGGAAGACGAAGCCGACATTGCGTTCCTGGATCGACTTTTGCGAAGCGTCCTCGTCGCCAAAGAAGATTTTTCCACGCGTCGGGCGCTCCAGTCCGGCGATCAACCTGAGCAAGGTCGTCTTGCCGGAGCCGGACGGTCCGAGCAACGCAATCAGTTCGCCCGACTTGATGTCGAGCGACACGTCGTGGAGCGCCGGAAACCGCTCGAATTCCTTGCGCACATTGGCAACGCGAACTTCCATGCAATGAACCTTCTAATGTCCGCGCGTCGCGGCGAGTTCGGCGCCGTAGCGCATCTCGAGCAGAGTTTTCAAGACCAGCGTGACGAGCGCCAGCCCGGCAAGCAATGAGGCGACGGCGAAGGCGCCGACGGCATTGTATTCGTTGTAGAGGATTTCGACATGCAGCGGCATGGTGTTGGTCAGGCCGCGTATGTGGCCCGACACCACCGAAACCGCGCCGAACTCGCCCATGGCGCGCGCATTGCACAGAAGCACGCCGTAGAGCAGGCCCCATTTGACATTGGGCAAGGTCACATACCAGAACGTCTGCCAGCCATTGGCCCCGAGCGAAAGAGCCGCTTCCTCGTCGCCATTGCCCTGTTCCTGCATCAGCGGGATCAGTTCGCGGGCGACGAAGGGGAAGGTGACGAAGACGGTGGCCAGCACAATGCCCGGCACGGCGAACAAGATCTGGATGCCATGTGCCTTCAACCACTCGCCGAGCAGCCCCTGGGCGCCGAACAGAAGCACGTAGACCAGGCCTGAAATGACGGGGGAGACCGAGAAGGGCAGATCGATCAACGTGGTCAGGAAGGCCTTGCCCTTGAACTCGAACTTGGCGATCGCCCAGGCGGCCGAGATACCGAAGACGATGTTGAGCGGTACCGAGATCGCCGCGACCAGCAAGGTCAAGCGGATCGCCGAACGGGTGTCCGCATCGCTCAGCGATTCCAGGTAGGTGCCAACGCCCTTGGCGAAGGCTTCCTTGAAAACGATGATCAGCGGCAGCAACAGGAAGACGGCGAGAAAGACGAAGACGACGGTCATCAGCACGGCCCGTGCCGGCCGGCTTTCGGTCACTGCCGCCGAGCGGCTTTCATGGAACGGTTCGTAGGATTTGATCTCGGGTTCAGCCATAGCGCTTGCGGCTCCATGTCTGCACCAGATTGACGATCAACAGCATGATGAACGACAACGCCAGCATGATTGCCGCGATTGCGGTCGCCGCCGGGTAATTGTATTCCTCGAGCCGGATGACGATCAAAAGCGGCGCGATCTCGGATTTGTAGGGCAAATTGCCGGCGATGAAGATGACCGAGCCGTATTCGCCGACGCCGCGCGCGAAGGCCAGCGAGAAGCCGGTGATAATGGCCGGCGCCAGGCCCGGAAAGAGCACGCGGGTGATGATCTGAAAGCGGCTGGCGCCGAGCGTGGCGGCGGCTTCCTCCACTTCCTTGTCGATCTCTTCCATGATCGGCTGCACGGTGCGCACGACGAAGGGCAGGCCGATGAAGATCAACGCGATGACGATGCCCAGCGGCGTGTAGGCGACCTTGATGCCGAGCGGCATCAGCAGCTTGCCGATCCAGCCATTCGGCGCGTAGAGCGTGGTCAGCGCGATGCCAGCCACCGCCGTCGGCAGCGCGAATGGCAGGTCGACCATCGCATCGACGATGCGGCGGCCGGGAAAACGGTAGCGCACCAGCACCCAGGCGACGAGCGTACCGAAAACGACATTGACGACAGCCGCGATGAAGGCGGTGCCGAAGCTGATTTCAAGTGCGTTGAGCGTGCGGCGATCGGTGGCGATGGCCCAGAAATCGGCCCAGCCGAGAGCGGCCGAACGCCAGATCAGCCCGGACAGCGGGATGAGGATGATGAGGGTGAGGTAGGCAAGCGAGAAGCCGAGCGTCAATCCGAAACCCGGAATGACGCTCGGCTGTCTGAACCGCCACCCCGCCTGTGCGGGTGCTGTGGTCATGTCGTCCCGATCTAGGTTTAGCTCACTGGGCCGGTTTGTAGATCTGGTCGAATATACCACCGTCGCCGAAATGATAAGGCTGTGCCTTCTTCCAGCCACCGAAAAGCGGGTCGTCGATGGTGATCAGCTTGATAGGCGGCAGCTTGGCGAGATCCTCGGGCGGAACCAGATCGGGCTTGGACGGCCGGTAGTGGTTCTTGGCGATGATGGTCTGGCCTTCCTTGGAATAGAGGTAGCTCAGATAGGCCTCGGCCACCTTGCGCGTACCCTTGGCGTCGACATTGGCATCGACCACTGCCACCGGCGGCTCGGCCAGGATCGAGGTCGGCGGATAGACGATGTCGAAATTGTCGGCGCCAAACTCGTCGAGCGCCAGATAGGCATCGTTTTCCCAGGCGATCAGCACGTCGCCCAGGCCTTTTTGCGCGAAGGTCACGGTCGAGCCGCGCGCGCCGGTGTCGAGCACGGGAGCATTGGCGTAGAGCTTGCCGACGAATTCCTTGGTCTTGGCTTCGTCGCCGCCATCGTTGGCGTTGGCATAGGCCCAGGCCGCGAGATAGTTCCAGCGCGCGCCGCCCGAGGTCTTGGGGTTGGGCGTGATCACCTGCGTGCCGTCCTTGATCAGATCGTTCCAGTCGTGGATGCCCTTGGGATTGCCCTTGCGGACAAGGAAGATGATCGTCGAGGTGTAAGGCGCTGAATTGTTCTCGAATTTGGTGCGCCAGTCGGGATTGATCTTCTTTGACTTGGAGACGATGGCGTTGATGTCGCCTTCGAGCGCCAGCGTCACCACATCGGCGTCCAGGCCGTCGATCACGGCGCGGGCCTGGGCGCCCGATCCGCCATGTGACTGCTGGATGGTCACCGTCTCGCCGGTCTCTGTCTTCCAATGCGCGGCGAAGGCCTCGTCATAGGCCTTATAGAGCTCGCGCGTCGGATCGTAGGACACGTTGAGAATGGTGGTGTCGGCAAACGCGAAACCGAGCGTGCCGAACTGGACAGATGTGGCGACCAGTGCGCCGAGCAGTTTCCGGAAATGAGGTTTGGTCATTTCTGCCTCCGTTGAACCCGCGCCAAATCTACCGAATTGATAGAAATAAGATGCATTGAATGTTTGCCTTTTTTGCCTTCCTGAAGAAAATCTTCGGCGATCTGTCGCGGCAATGGGAAAATATTTTCCTTGCAGCTGCTCCGCACCGGAGCCGGTCCGCCATCCGGCCAATCTAGGGATGCACGGCTGCCGGGCAAGTCTGTGTTGGGCAGCTTACTCGGCGGTCACGGGGAAATCGAAGCGCTGCTTGGGAAATGGCTCGTGGGCGAGCGCAAAATGCCACCATTCGCGAGCATAGTTCTTGAACCCGCCAGCACGCATGGCATCGACGAGCAGCTTGCGGTTTGCCGCTGCTTCGGTGCCGAGCGGGCGATGCGCGGTCTCGCTCATCGTGTCGAAACAATCGAAGCCGGTGCCGAAATCGAGGGTGTTGGCATCGACAGCGCCGCAGGCCGATTTCGGCACGGACGGACTGTCGGCAGGCGCGATAGCAACATCGACGGTTGAGCCGCGCGAATGTGCCGACTGCCGGGCGACGTAGCCCTCGGTGATGAGGTCGCTGCGCTTGATCTTCGGATACCACTGCGGATCCGGCGGTCCACCCGCGGTCGTCCAATCGCCCATGTCGGCCACGGCGCGGGCAGGGCGGTAGCAGTCGAACACGACCAGCGTCATGCCCCTGGCGATCATCGCCTTCTGAACGCTGGAGAGTGCCTTCGCCGCCTCCTCGGTGAGAATGCAGACAGGTGCGTTATAGCCGTTCACCTTGCGGTGCAGGAAATTGTGGGAGCTGGCGTAGCGAACGTCCTGGCGGATGGATGGGGCGATATCGGAGAGGCGGACGAAGCCGGCAGGGAGGGGATCGGCGAAGGCAGAGTGGGTGACCATCAGCAATGTGACGAGAATGGCTGCGACCTGGCGCAGGGCATAGCCAAGCAGGCCCCCCTCTGCCCTGCCGGGCATCTCCCCCTCAACGGGGGAGATCGGCAACTTTGACGCCGAGCTCAGTCGTCGAACGTTGGCGAAATCAACGAGGAAGTCCGATCTCCCACTCGAGGGGGAGATGGCCGGCAGGCCAGAGGGGGGCGCCTCGCACCAGGCGTCAGGCGAGCTATCCTTCTATCCCCCATCTCAAAAAGCCAATGCGCTGAATCCCTTGACGCACTCTACTCAACGAACACTTTTACACTCGCCGCTCGTCCAGCCGCGTCGATGACGGTCAGCGTCGAATAACCCGCGCCGTCGGGCTGCCAGGTCGCGGTGCGGCGGCGGTCGAGGCCGATGAGGGGCTTGCCGTTGGCCAGCCAGCGGAACGGCGCGCGGCCACCTTGCAATTTCAGCACCAGTGGCGAGGCGTCGGCCGAATTGGTGGCGAGATCGACGCGGGCGCCGTCCGGCGGGAAAATGATGGTTGGCGCGGGTTCGGTCGGCGTCGCCTGCACCAGGCCATCCGCGCCGGCGCCGAAGCGGGCAAGCGTCACCGGAAGGTCCTCGCGCTTGGGGGTAAAGGCGCCAGGCGGCTTGCCCGGCAGCGGCACGGTCGCCAGCCCCGAGCGGACAAAGCCCTCGAACAGAATCGGAGCGGCCGAGACATAGCCGGAAAGACCCGGCACCGCGCCGGCATCGGGCCGGCCGACCCAGACACCCAGCACATAGCGGCCGTCGAAGCCCACCGACCAGGCGTCACGGTAGCCGTAAGAAGTGCCGGTCTTGTAGGCGATGCCACGCTGCAAAGCGCCTTCGGGTGGCTTCACACCCGAGAGGATGTCGATGATTTGCCAGTTGGCCTGGTCGTTGAGGATGGTGGTGGTCGAACTCACGGCGTTGGCCGGTTCGGTGCCGTCGCGCAGAGAGTGCGTCTTGCCGCCATTGGCGAGCCCTGTGTAGAGCTGGACCAGGTCGCGCAGCGTGACGCCGACGCCGCCGAGGCCGATGGCCAGGCCCGGCGCTTCGTTGACCGGCAAGATCGGGTTGACGCCCGCCTGGCGGAAGCGCGCTGTCAGCCGCGCCGGGCCGACCGCGTCGAGCACGCGGATCGCCGGCACGTTGAGCGACAGTTGCAAAGCCTGGCGGATGCTGACATCGCCCTGGTAGCCCATGTCGAAATTCTTCGGCCTGTAGCCGCTGAAATCAACCGGGCTGTCCTCGATCAGCGTTTCCTGCGCCACCAGTCCCTGCTCGAAGGCGAGGCCATAGATGAACGGCTTCAGCGTCGAGCCGGGCGAACGCACGACCTTGGTCATGTCGATCCAGCCGGAACGGCTGGCATCGAAGAAATTGGCCGAGCCGACCTCGCCCAGAATCTCGCCGGTGCGGGCGTCGGCGAGCACCATGGCGACGGAGAGACGCGGCCCGAGCTTGGTGGCGGCGTCGCGCGCCACCTGTTCCAGTCCTTGCTGGACGCTCTTGCGGATCGTCAGCTTGAGCGGCTGACCGGGGACGGCCTTGGGAAGCATCGCATAGGAGGCATGCGCGGCAAGCGCCGGCAAGGTGCGCCGCAAGCCGGACACATCGTCGAGTGCCGCGCGTGCCGCCTCGCGTTCGCCGATCAGGCCTGATGAGACCATGCGGCTCAGCACACGATCGCGCGCTGCATGGGCGATCTGGAGATTGCGGTCGGGCCGGCGCTTTTCCGGCAGTTGGGGGAGGGCAACGAGAAGGGCGGCCTCGGAAACGGTCAGCCGCTTGGGTTCCTTGCCGAAATAAGCGAGCGAAGCGGCGCGCACGCCCTCCAGATTACCGCCATAGGGCGCCAGTGTCAGGTAACGCTCGAGGATCTCGCGCTTCGACAGCCGCCGTTCGATCTGGATGGCGCGCAACATCTGCTTGATCTTGGAGCCGAGGCTGCGGCTCTCGCGCGGCTCGATCAGCCGGGCGAGCTGCATAGACAGGGTCGAGCCGCCGGAGACGATGTGGCCGCTGGTGGCGAACTGGCCGGCGGCGCGGGCCAGCGCCAGCACATCGACGCCCTCATGGTCCCAGAAGCGCTTGTCCTCATAGGTGACCAGCATGTCGACGAACTGCTTGTCGATCTGGTCGAGCCGGGTTTCGAGCCGCCAGTAGCCGTCCGGGGTGGCGAAGGCGCGCAACAGCTGGCCGTCGCGGTCCTGGACTTCGGTGGAGACGGTGAGCTTTTCAGGAAGCGGAGGCGGGAAGGCGCGATCGAGCTCCCAGAGGGTGGCGGTGACGATTGCGATGAACCCGGTTAGTGAGGCTGCCACGATGGCAGTGCGGCGGAGGAACCTTTTGGTGAGCATGGCGCTGCCCCTCATCCGCCTGCCGGCACCTTCTCCCCGTATAGGGACGGGGAGAAGGTAGCTGTGATGAACGTAACCGCCATGTGCATGATCGTTTCCACCGGCACCTTACGGTACCTTGATCTCCATCATGCCGGTGGCGGTGCGGGCCGAATATTGCGGCCGGTACATATCCTCCACCGTTGCCGCCGGATGAGCGTAGGTGCCCGGCGTCACGGCGCGCACGACATAGGCAAGCGTCAGATTGTGGTCGTGGTCGCCGTCGGCCGGGTTGAACGCCGCGACAAACCGGTCGTCGCGGAATTCCAGATGCGCGGCGTCGGTCTGTGCCAGCCAGGAGAAGTTCGTCAATTGGGCGCTGGAGACGAGGCCTGGATTGTCGATCTCGAAGCCGGCCGGCAACAGGTCGGTGACCAGCAGGCGCGACGGCCAGCTGTTCTGTTCCGTCACCTTGAGCACGACGACATAGCGTTCGTTCTGGGTGGCCTCGGTCACATTGGCTTCGGTACCGTCGAGCTTGTAGTAGGTGCGGGCGATGGTGAAGCCGTCGCCGCCGGCCGGCAAGGGCTGGATCGGCGACGCCACGGTGGTGACGACGGCCTGCAGCGGGGGCTTGCCGGGGTTGGCGATTTCGAGCGGGCTGTCGACCAGTTCCGAGCCGTTGACCTGGTTGGAATAGCCGCCGGAATGCGGCGCGCCATTGACGGTCAGCGTGATCGAATCATTGCCCTCCTTCAGCGCACGGGCCGCCAGCAGCATCCAGGAATCGTCCTGGGTGCTGGTCCAGCGGGCTTCGGCGCGTTTCCTGGTCACCAGCTTGATCAGTTCGGGCACGATCGTCGATACCGGCTTCGATTCCGCCGCCAGCGACAGCATCGCCGCGCCGTCACGCAACGCCGAGCCGTAGTCGGAGCGGTACCAGTCGTAGTCGGTGCTCGACTTGGCGAGCTGCAGCGCGGTCCTGAACGTCGCCTCCGAACGCTGCGTGTCGCCATAGAGCGCCAGGCTCGCCGCCAGCTGGGCAACGGCCATAGGACTGGAGAACGCTTCGAGCTGGGTGTCGGCGTAGTAGCGCAGGTCGCCGATCGAGGCCTTCTTGTTGCGGGCCAGCACATAGAGGGCGTAGGCGATCTCGCTGCCACGGTCCTGTACGCTCTGGTCGTAGCCGAGCGAGTTCTGCAGGTTGTTCAGGGCCTGGTTCATCGCAAGAGCCGGCACGTCGTATTTCTGCTCCCGTGCCCTGGTCAGGAACTCGCTGACATAGGCGTCGAGCCACAAATCGCCGGAGCCCGGACCCCACAGGCCGAAGCTGCCGCTCGATGATTGGTAGCTCAGGACCTTGTAGATCGCATCCTGGATGCGGCCGTGCAGGTCAGGGTCGCTTTCCATGCCGATGCCCGATGCCATCTCGTTGACGTAGAGAAGCGGCATGGCGCGGCTGGTGGTCTGCTCGGCGCAACCATAGGGGTAGCGATCGAGCGTCATCAGCAGCGACGGCACGTCGAAGGCCGCCGCCTGCGAAACGCCGACGCTGACCGAAGCGCCCTCAAGCAGGCTTGCGGCCAGCAGTTCCTTGTCGACGCGCAACGCGCCGCCATTGCCCTTGAGATCGACGACAAGGCGCGTGGTGACCGGCAATTGGGCCGGGCGCACCGGCACATAGAGCGTCTGCTCGACCTTGGTGCCGTCGGCGTGTGCCAGCTTGATGGTGAGCGACGCATTGCCCGCCGTCTTTGCGATCAGCGGTACCGTCAGGGTCTGGCGCTTGCCCTGGGCGAGCGTCAGCTTCTGGGGCAGGGGTTTGTCGCCTGTCGACAGGTCGCCCGTCGTGTCGATCGACAGCGCATAGTCGCCGGCGGGGCCGTCCGTGTCGGCTACGTCGAGCCGCATGACGGCATTGTCGCCAGGCGCCAGGAAGCGCGGCAGGCCGGCGGTGATCACTACGGGATCACGTACGATCACGTCCGACTGGGCATGACCGACCGCCTCCTTGGTCCAGGCGACGGCCATGACGCGCACGGTGCCGTTGAACTGCGGAATGTCGAAGTCGATCCGCGCCTTGCCATTGGCATCGAGCTGGACCGGGCCGGAGAAGAAGGCGACCAGCTTTTCGGTGGGCGGGCTGCCTTGCGCCTGCATGTTGGCGCCGTCGCCACCAGTCCTGAGCTTGCCGGCGGTGCCCAGCGAGCCATCGATCAGGCGGCCGTAGATGTCGCGGATCTCCATACCCAGCATGCGCTGGCCGAAGAACCAGGTCTCCGGATCCGGCGCCTTGTAGTTGGTCAAATTGAGGATGCCTACATCGACGGCGGCAACCATGACATAGGCGTTGGTGCCCAGCTGCACGCCGGCCACGGAAACCGGGATCGACAGCTGCCGGCGCGGCATGGTCTTGTCCGGCGGCGTGAGCGTGATGGCGAGCTTCTTGGCGCCCGGATCGACGGTCAGCCATTTCACGCCGATGGCGCGGGCGGGCATGCGGGTTTCCTGCGCATCGCCCGGCCGGAATAGGGTTGCGGTGACATAGGCGCCGGCGCCCCAGTCGTCACCGACCGGGATGTCGACGGTGCTGCCGCCAGCCGGCACGGTCGCCGTGATGGTCTTCAGCAGCTTGTCGGAGCCGATGTTGATCAGAAGTTCGCCAGCAAAATGCGGCGAGATTTTCAGCTTGGCCACTTCGCCGGCGGCATAATTATCCTTGTCCAGGGCAATCTCCAGGCCGTCGGGCGTTTCTGTGGTGGTCGAGGCGACATACCAGCCGGCGTCGAACTCATAGCTGGTGGCGGGCCCCTCCGGGTCCGATGTCTCGACCTCGAGCCTGTACTGACCCCAATCGACCGGTACTGAGACGGTTGCGTCGCCATCGGCGCCGAGGTCGACCTGACCGTTGGCGATCGACTTGGTCAAGGTCACCGGCTCGTAGTTCCAGGAGTTGTTGGAGCGGTACCATTGGTAATTGCGTTCGACCTTGACCAGCGTCCACTGCGCGCCTTTCAGTGCCTCGCGCTTGCCGTCGGGATCGACGGCGATCAGGCTGAACTTGGCCGTGCCGCCTTGCGGCACTTCACCGTCGGCGAAGTCTGGACGGATGCCGATCATATGGCCTTGCGGGCGGATGCCGATGTTGAGCGAGCGCTCGATGGCGCGGCCGCCGGTTTCGCGCATGCGCACCGTCACCTTGCCGTCGACCAGCTTGGTGGTCGAGGGCAACTGGTCGACGGTAACAGGGAAGGTCGCCTTGCCGTCATCGCCAACCACCGGCAGATCGGTGAGCGGCGTGACCGTGGGCTCCGCCGACTGCTCGTCGGCGAGGCCGAAGGAAAAGTTGGGGAAGCGGTCCCAGTCGCGCGACGTCGACAGTGTGAGTTCGCCTTCCAGCGCCAGCCCCGCCGCCGGCGCGCCGTAGAGGAAGCGGCCGTCAATGTCGATGTTGGCGGTTTCGCCCCGCGCGATTTCCTGCTTGTCGGCCTTCATGTCGAATTCGATGCGATCCGGCACGAAGTCCTCGACCAGGAACATCTGGCTGGCAACCGCCGGCTGCTTGGGGTCGGTGTAGATCGACACCGACCATGTGCCGCGCATGGCGTTGGGTTCGAGCGGCAGGTCGACGGCGTGGCCGCCGGCCGAGGCGCCGTCGCTGACGATGCGGCGGTCCTCGACGCCATCGGGGCGCGAGAAGATGAAGGTCAGCGGCAGGTTCTCGACCGCCTTGGCCGCACCGTCGCGGGCAAGGGCGGCGACGTGGACGTCCTCACCGGCGCGGTAGATGCCGCGTTCGGTCCAGGCATAGACGTCGAGCGCGCCCGGTGCGGCGCGTCCGGTGACGCCACGGTCGGACAAGTCGAAGCCGGCCTTGGCCATGTCGAGGAAGACGAAATCATTGTCGCCCTGCTTGGCCATCAGCACGGCCGGCACCATGCCGCCGTCACCGCGCGTCAGGCCGGGGTTGAAGACGGCGTGGCCGTTCGCATCGGACGTCGCGGTGCCGAGAACCTCGTTGTTACGGGCAACCAGCGTCAGTTCGGCGCCCGGTATCGGTTTGGCGCTGCCAAGCGAACGGGCAAAGACATTGAGCCCGTCCTGGCCGGTATAGGTCGACAGGCCAATGTCGGAGACGACGAACCACTGCGTGGCCAGCGAACCGTAATCGTCGCTCTTGTCGTTGACGGGCTGCGCGGTCAGCACATAGACGCCGGGCTTGCGCTGCGGCAGCGCTTCGTCGACCGGGAACGAGGTGGTGACCTCCTTGTTGAGGTCGTTAACGATGTCGAGCTGGCCCTGCCAGACCGGCGCGCCCATCTGCTCGGAAATGTTGGAGATGTCATAGCCGTCGAGCTGGTGCAGGAACTGATAGCCCGACAGAAGCTGCGCCAGCGAACGATCGCCGATGCGGTAGAGCTTCATTTCGGCGGCGTTCATGTTGACGGTGACGACCGGGATGCCGCGGCGCGCGCCGGCCGGCAGCACGAAGCTGTCGCCGGTGAAGCGGGCGGACGGCGCGCGGTCCTGCACATAGATCGACAGCACCACGGGGGCGGCGGTCACTTCGCCGATCGCGGCCGGCAGGCCGGCGCGGAAGGTGACGTCATAATGCTGGCCGTGTTCGAGCCCTTCGACGCAGATCTGCTTGTCCTTGGCCTCGACGCCCTTGGGCGGTGCGTTGTCGACGGTGACGAACTGCGTGTAGTCGACGCCGGTCTTGACCAGATCCTCGGAGAATTGCGCGCAGATGCGCGGCGCGCTGGTGTCGGCATCGACAGAGTGATCGATGACACGGAACCCCTTGCGGGCCTTCAGATCGGCATAGTCGGCCTGCACCGCGGGCGCGCTTTCCAACGCAAGGCTGGCCTCATAGGCCTGGAGCGCCGGCCGGTAGAGATCGCGCTTGTCGAGACCATTGCCGAGCAGCGCCAGCACTTCGGCGCGCGTCTTGGTGGTGCGCAGCAGCTTGTAGGCGTTGAAGGCGGCCGATGTGCCGTTTGCCGGCAAAGTCGAGGCTTCGGAGGTGTTCGCGGCAGGCTGCACGGCCAGCGTTTCGCGCGCCAGCCTGAGCCAGAGCTGGCCATCGTCAGGCATGACCGAAACAGCGGCCTCGTATTTCTGCATGGCGGCGCGATGATCGCCGGCCAATACGGCCTGTTCGGCGGCATTGGTCAGCGCCGCCATGCCCTCAGTCGGCTTGTCGAAGGCCGGCCCAAGCAGCTTGGTGCGATATTGCTGGGCCTGGTCGGCCATCCAGTTGGGAAAGAAGGCGAGTTCCGGCGGCGCGCCGATATCGGGATCGCCGTCGATGTTGACGACCTTGCCGGCGATCGCGCCGGTGAAGGATTTCAACTGGTTATAGTCGGATTTGAGAAAGCACCATTTGGCCTTGGTGTTGTAGGTCAAGGCGCGGCAGGCCGGATCGCCTAGACATGTCGTCTTGCACTGGTCGAGCGTGACGTTCTGGTCCGACCTGAGGTCGAAACCGAAATAGTCGGAATTGTCGGTCGTTGCGATTCGCCGGGCGTCGGCCGCTTGCGCGACGCTGCCCCAGGCAAAGAAGAGAAGGACGAGAATCGACAGACCACGAGCCGCGCGCATTGCCATTACACCCTCCAGACAATTGCAGACGTCCGGGCATGATCAAGCTTCAGTCAGGCTTGTCAACGCGCGAACGCGGCAGGTGCCGCCTGCCAACGGTTTATTTTCCGGCCAAGGACCGGTATGCGGACAGTAACCTCCATAGGACAGGGGATCACGCATTCTTGCGGAAACGCAGAAGGTGTGAATTCCAAGCCCGTCCTATTTCAGACAATTGGATTGTGGCCCCTTTACGAGCGCTTCAGAACTTCATTCCAATTTTAGGTTTACGAACTAGGTTATCTTAATGCCGGCGCATGAAGAGCAGATGTCAGGAGGGACCGCGCCAGGGCGCGTGCTTCCGCGCGCCCTGCTTTTAGCGATGCTGTGTTCGTCGGCGCTGCTTTGCGAAGCGAGGCACGCGGCCGCGTTCGAGCTTTTCGGCATCAAGCTGTGGGGATCCTCCAGCGACGAGGACGCCGATATTGCCGATCCCCTGCGTTACGCGGTGACCATCTCCGCACCCGATGCCGACAAGGACCTCGTCAAGAAGCTCGAAAACGCCTCGGCGCTGAAAGGCGATGAGGACCGGCCGGTTTCGGGCTCGCTCGGGCTGATGGCCAAGGCGCGCAGCGACCGTGAACAGCTGGTCGCCGCACTTTATGCCGACGCCCGTTATGAAGGCGTCGTCACCATCACCATCGACGGCAAGCCGCTCGACGAACTGCCGCCGGACGCCGAATTCAAGGGTCCGCAGCCCATTCCGGTGGCGATCACCATTTCGGCCGGCCCCAAATTCACTCTTGGCAATATCAGGCTGGAGGGCGACGCGGCGGGGCTGATGAGCGCCGACTATGGGCTGATAGCTGGCGGCGACGCCGGATCGGGCGCGGTGCTGAAGGCCGAGGCGCTGATCGTGCGGACGCTGAAGGAGCAGGGCAGGCCGCTGGCCAAGGTGACCGACCGGCAGATCGTCGCCGACCATGCCACCTCGACACTCGGCGTGACGCTGACGGTCGCAGCCGGGCCGGTCGCCGGCTATGGCGCGACCACCGTGGAAGGCACCGAGAAGGTCGACCGCGACTTCACCGAATACATGACCGGGCTGAAGCGCGGCAAGCAGTACTCGCCGCAGGAGATCAGCGACGCGCGCGACAGGCTGCTGGCGCTCGAGGTCTTCAACAGCGTGACGTTCAAGGAAGCCGACAAGCTCGACGCCGAAGGCAACATCCCGATCGACGTCCAGGTCAGCGAGCGCAAGCCGCGCTTCTTCGGGCTCGGCGGCACCTTCTCGAACACCGAAGGACTTGGCCTGGAGGGGTACTGGGGCCATCGCAACCTGTTTGGCCGTGCCGAAAAGCTGCGCATCGACGGCGCCATCAGCGGCATCGGCAGCAACAATCTGTCCGAACTGAACTACAATGCCGGCATCATGTTCGAGAAACCCGGCGTCATCGGGCCGGCGTCGAAATTCTTCGCCAGCGTGAAGACCGTGCTCGAGCATCCGGACGCATACGACCATTTCTCGGTCAAGGGGAGCACCGGCCTGTCCTACGAACTCGACAAGAGGCAGACCGTATCGGCCGAGGTCGCGCTCGATTATTCGCGCATCCACGACGCTTTCGGCAAGCACACCTACCTGATCGCCAGCATTCCGCTGCAATATGTCTATGACAACAGGGACAGCAGGCTGAACCCGACCAGGGGCTTCAGGGTGCTCGCCTATGCCGAGCCGAGCTACGACATATTGAGTGGTGCCGCCTTCCTCAAACTGAAGGGCGAGGGATCGGCCTATCAGTCGCTGGACACGGCCTCGAAATTCGTGCTTGCCGAGCGTGTCGCCATCGGCTCGATCGTCGGTACCGGGCTGCAGAGCGTCCCGGCCGACCGGCGCTTTTATTCCGGCGGCGGCGGCTCTGTGCGCGGCTATGCCTATCAGGGCATCGGTCCCAAGGATTTCACGGGCCAGCCGATCGGCGGCCTGTCGTTCTTCGAGACCTCGGTGGAGATGCGCATCGCCGTCACCGACACGATCGGCATCGTGCCCTTCGTCGATGCCGGTACGGTGTCGACTAGGTCGGTTCCCAATTTCTCCGACGTCAAGGTCGGTGCCGGCGTCGGCCTGCGCTATGTCACGCCGTTCGGACCGTTGCGCATTGACGCGGCCGTGCCGCTCAACCGTGATCCCGGCGACCCGCATTTCGGCATCTATGCCGGCATTGGCCAGGCGTTCTGACGATGAAAACGGTCTGGCGCATCCTTCGCATTGTCCTTTACACGCTGCTGATCGTGGTCGCGGGTGCGATCGGCGCGCTCGTCGTGCTGACCAAGACCGAGCGCGGGCGCGATAACCTCGCCGGCATCATTTCGCGGCTGGCCTCGAGCGACGATCGCAAGGTTACCGTCAGCGGTATCGACGGCATCTGGTCGGGTAATCTCAGCGTCGACCATGTCGTGCTGGAGGACCGCGAGGGCGCGTGGCTGGTGGCGCGCAAGGTAGCCGTCGACTGGTCGCCGACGGCACTTTTGTCGAAAAGCTTCAGCGCCGATCGCATCGCGGCCGAGCGCATCGAACTGGCGCGCCTGCCGGTGGCCGGTACGCGGCCGCCGGCGCAGAGCGGCACGACGACGCTGCCGGTCTCCATCGACATCAAGCAGATCGACCTGCCGGAAATCGCGCTTGGCGAGCAGCTGGCCGGCAGTGGCATCGCCGAGCTCGCGGCCAAGGGAATGCTCAAGGCCGATGCCGCGCCACTTGCGGTCCAGACGGTGCTCAACGTCACCCGCCACGACGGTAAACAAGGCAATGTCGATGCCAAGATCCATTTCGCACCCACCGACAACAAGCTGGACCTCGACCTCAAGGCGTCGGAGCCGGCCGGCGGCATCATTGCCAACCTGCTCAAGCTGCCGGATGCGCCACCGGTCGATATCGCGGTTTTGGGCAGCGGCCCGCTTGCCAACTGGAGTGGTGTCGGTACCTTCCTCGTCGACCATCGGATCGTCACCCAGCTCACCGGCCGCCACCAGCTTACCGACAAGGGCAATCATGTCGAGGCAAAGGGCGACGGCGATTTTGCGCGCTTCCTGCCGGAAAACCTGAAGTCGCTGTTTGCCGGCAAGACCAGCTTCGATATCGCGGGCACCGCCACCTCGGCTGGCGGCATCAGCATCGACCGGGCCAGCATCGAGAGCGATGCGGTGCACGGCACCGCCTCCGGCATAGCCGATCCCGCCGGCGCCAGCGACCTGTCGGTCGAACTCGCCGCCAAGGGTCCGCCCGTGGTGATCAGCGTCGGCAGCAAGGCGCAGCCGATCACGCTCGCGATCAAGAACGCCACCGCGCGGGCCTTCGGCGACGGCAAGGCGCCGATCGTCGACATTGGCGCGTCCTTCGTTTCGATCGTCGTCGGCGGCACGCGGCTGGACGATCTGGCGGCGCAAATCCATTCCGATGGTTTCGATATCCAGAACCGCGCCGGCCCGGTTGCCGTCAAGCTGGAGGCTGGCGGCCTGGAAACCGACGTCGCGACCTTGGCGCCGCTGGTCACCGGCAAGGTCAATGTCGATCTGGCCGGTTCAATCAGCAAGGACGCCATTGTTGCCATCGATCAGGGTACGCTGCGCTCCGATGCGCTCAATGCGTCGCTGACGGCGACGGTAGCGCTCGCCGACATGTCGATGCAGCTCAAAATGAACGCCGATGCCGTGGCGACCGCGTTCCCGCAGCAGATCGCCTCGGTGCTCGGCGGGCGGGTGAAATTCTCGGCCACGGCATCGCGCGATCCGCAGGGCTCTTTCGCCGCGAACTCGATCGAACTCACTTCGGGATCGCTCAGCGCCAGCGGTACGGCCAGTATGCAGGGCACGGACATCCAGGCCGACATCAAGGGCAAATTGGGTGACGTTTCAGTGTTGTCGCCGACGGTCGGCGTGCCGGTTACCGGCGGGGTCGATTTCGCACTGTCGGCGACCGGCGCGATCACCGCGCCGGATTTCACTGTTAGCGCCGACAGCGACAGCCTGACCGCTTCGGGCCGCACGGTGAAGGCCATCAAGCTGACCGCGAGCGGCAAGGCCGACATAACGAGCCCTTCCGCCAACGTCTCACTGACCGGTGCCGTCAACGACCAGCCGCTCGACATCAAGGCTGCCCTGGTGACCAGCGAGGGCAAGCGTTCGATCAACGGCTTCCTGGTCTCGCTGGGCGACAACAAGGTCTCGGGCGACCTGGCGCTCGACGACAAGTTCATGCCCTTGGGAACGCTGACGCTCGCCGCGCCGGCAATCGACCAATTGGCCGCGCTGGCCGGCCAGGCGGTGACCGGCGACATCAATGGCACCATCCTCTTCGCCAAGGACGGCGACGCACCCTCCATTGCCATCGATGCCAAGAGCACGTCGGTCGCGCGTGGCGAGGTGACGGCCAAAGCGATCGCCATCAATGCGCTGATCGCCAATTATCTCAAGGCGCCGGCGATCTCGGGCACCATCAAGGCCGATGCGGTCACTTCGGGAAGCACCGAAATCAGCGGCATCGGCGTCGATCTCAAGCGCGACGGCGACTGGACCAATTTCACCGGCGGCGCCACAATCGCGGGCATTCCGGCGACCGCTGCCGGCCGGGTGAAGATCGCCGAGGGCACTACCAGCGTCGAGATTGCCTCGGGCGACGCCACCATTCGCGGCATCAAGGCGGCAATTGCCGAACCGTCGGCTCTGACCATCGCCGACGGCACAGCCAACATCGAGAAGCTGGCGCTCGATATCGGCGGCGGCAAAGTGGCGCTCTCGGGCAGCGCCGGCGAGACACTCGATCTCGCGGCACAGGTCTCCGCATTGCCTGCCACGCTTGCCAATGCGTTTTTGCCAGGCCTGGATGCTACGGGAACGCTTGATGGTATCGCTGAAGTGAGCGGCGCCCCGGCAGCTCCCGACATCCGGTTCAACGCGAAACTGGCCGGCGCCGAGACCAGCCAGACCCGGCAGGCAGGGCTCGGACCACTCGCCGTCGATGCGGTCGGCAGCTACACCATTGCCGGCGGCGTCGCCCTCGACCGTGCCACCCTCTCCGGCGAGAAGGTCTCCGGCCAGGCCGCCGGCACCATCAACCCGAACGGGGCCAGCGATTTCGCGATCGATCTGACCTCGTCCGGCCCCAGCCTGCCGCTGACGGTCGGAAGTATCGAGAGCCCGGTCAAGCTCGAGGTCCGATCAGTGTCGGCCAAAATTGCGGGCGAAAGCACGCATGCCCGGCTGGACTTTTCCGCGATCGTGTCTTCGGTCGTCACCAGCCCGGCGAAGGTGGACGGACTTACCCTGACGCTGCACTCGGACGCATTCGATCTCAGGAACCGCGCCGGGCCGGTTTCCGGAACGGTGTCGGTGGACAAGGTTGGGCTCGACAATGCAACGATCGCGCCGCTCATCGCAGGCAAGGTCACGGCGGCGCTCAGCGCCCGGCTGAGCGCCGACGCCGTCGCCATCGACAGCGGCACGCTGAAAAGCGACGCGCTCAGCAGCCAGGTCGCCGGCCAGGTCTCGCTGCGTGACGGTGCCATCGATCTCAACCTGAAGGCGGATGCGCCATCGTCGGCCCTGCCGGCGGCGGCACGCGGCATGCTTGGCGACCGCGCCCAGATAAGCGCCACGCTGAAGCGCGAGCCCAACGGCAATCTCAACATAGGCGGATTGAAGCTCACTTCGGGCGCGCTGAGTGCCGACGGCCAGGCAAGCCTTGCCGACAACAAGGTGACCGCCGACATCAGGGGAACGCTGAGCGACATCTCGCCATTGTCGAAGGATGCCAAGGGCGCCATCGCTTTTGCGCTGAGTGCGCAAGGGCCGGCCATGGCGCCGGACCTGTCGCTTTCCGTCAACAGCGACAAGCTCTCGGTGGCATCGCGCGAGATCATCGGATTGAAGCTCACGGCGACCGGCAAGGCCGATGCTGCCAACCCTGCAGCCAATGTGCAGCTCACCGGCATTGTCGCCGGCCAGGCGCTGCAGGGGAGTGCCGTGCTGGCGACGGCGGACGGCAAGAGCGCCATCAACGGCCTGCTCCTCTCGCTTGGCAAGAACAGGATTTCAGGCGATCTGGCGCTGGACGACAAGTTCGTGCCTGAAGGCACCATCTCACTCGACCTGCCCGATATCGGCCCGCTCGCCGCGCTGGCCCTTGAAAAGGCAGAGGGCGATGTGCGCGGCACGATCGCCTTCTCCAGGAATGGCGCGGCGCCCCAGGTCGCCATCAAGGCGACTACCGCCTCCATCACGCGTGGCGACCTCCAGGCAAAGGCCGTTTCCATCGATGCGCTGATCGCCAACTATCTCGCCGCGCCAGTCATCTCCGGCAAGATTCACGCCGACACCGTCACATCGGGCGGCACCGTGATCAGCGGCATCGATGTCGATTTGAAGCGCGACGGCGACTGGACCGGCTTCTCCGGTGGCGCCACGGTCAAGGGCATTCCGGCGAGGGCCGCCGGCCGCGTGAAGGTGGCCGGCGGCACCACTACGATCGAGCTCGCTTCGGGGCAGGCGACGGTCCAGGGCATCAAGGCGGCCATCGCCCAGGCCTCGACCGTCAGCATCGCCAATGGCACGACGACGCTTGACAGGCTGGTGCTCAACCTTGGCGGCGGCACCGCGACGGTGACCGGCAAGGTCGGACAGGCGCTCGACATCAATGCGGTCCTGGCGCGCGTGCCGATGTCGCTCGCCAACAGTTTTTCGCCCGGTCTCGATGCCGCGGGTTCCATCTCCGGCACGGTGAAGGTGACGGGCGCACCGGCGAGCCCCGCCGTTGCCTTCAACATCGACGCGGCCGGCGTGCAGACATCGCAGACCCGCGGCGCGGGCGTCGGCGCGGTCAGTGTTTCCTCGTCGGGTACCTTTGCCGGCAACAAGCTGGCCTTCGACGCCAATATCAGCGATGGAGCCGGGCTTGGTCTCAAGGGCGGCGGCACGGTGACGACCGCGGGCACGCCCGCGCTGGCGCTCGATTTCAACGGCGCCGTGCCATTCGGCCTCCTCGGCGAGAAGCTTGCCGCGCAGGGCCTGGCGCTGACCGGTAACGCCAGCGTCAATGTCCAGGTGCGCGGTCCGGCGACATCGCCCGTGATCGGCGGCAGCGTCAAAACCTCGGGCGCGCGGCTGGTCGACGCACGCTCGGGCCTTGCGGTCAACGATATCGCGGCGGACGTCTCGATAGGCAACGGCGTTGCCAGGATCAACCGGTTGACGGGAACGCTGTCGACGCGCGGCAGCCTGTCGGCCAGCGGTACGGTTGGCATCAATCCGGCGCAAGGGTTCCCGGCCGACCTGGCGATCAAGCTCACCGATGGCCGCTACACGGATGGACGCGTGGTGACCGCAAACCTTGGCGGCGACCTGACGATCAAGGGGCCGCTGACGTCGGCACCGGCCATTGCCGGCACCGTCAACCTGGCCAAGACCGTCATCACGGTTCCGGACAGATTGCCGGGCTCGCTCTCGGCACTCGACGTCAAGCACAAGAACGCGCCGGGTGCGGTCAGGGCACAGGACAAGGCGCTGCGCCCGGCGACGACCAGCGGCAAGAGCAGCGGTAGTGGCCTTGCGCTCGACGTCACGGTCAATGCGCCGAACCAGATTTTCATCCAGGGCAGGGGTGTCGACGCCGAACTCGGCGGCTCGCTCAAACTGACCGGCCCGGCCTCGTCGCCGCAAGCCGTCGGCACCTTCACCTTGCAGCGTGGCCGGCTGTCGATCCTTGGCAAGCGGCTGACCTTCACCGAAGGCACGGTGGGATTCTCCGGCTCGCTGGTGCCCTACCTCAACCTGACGGCGACGACGACCACGACCGGCGCAACCGTCACCATCGTGGTGTCGGGCGAGGCGACCAATCCAAAATTCACCTTCAGTTCGGTGCCGGCGCTGCCGGAGGATGAAGTGCTGGCGCAACTGATCTTCGGGCGGTCGATGTCCAACCTATCGCCGCTGCAGATCGCGCAACTGGCAGAAGCGGCCGGCCAACTGGCTGGTGTCGGCGGCTCGACGTCGCTGCTGGAGAATCTGCGCAGCGCCATCGGCGTCGACGATCTCGACGTCATCACCGATGACAAGGGGGGCACTGCGGTCTCGGCCGGCAAGTATCTCAACGACCGCACCTATGTGACCATCCAGAAGGGCGACAAGCCGGGTTCCGGCAAGGCGACCATCGACCTCAATGTCGGGCGCGGCGTCAAATTGCGCGGCGAGGCGACGGACGCCGGCGAAGCCAAGGGCGGAATATTCTACGAGAAGGAATATTGACGATCTGGCCCTTCGTCCTGGCCGCAACTGGCGCTGTCGTAACCAGTGCGAATGTCTCAGTTTAATCGCCCGAAGAGATTTTGGCGAAATCTGGGCGCACTAGCAATTTTGCGCCAAGACTGTCGCTATCACGCGAACTGCCCCCCTTTCAAAGTTGCACATTCGCTAACATGTTCCCAATCCATGTCGTCTTTGACATCATGGCCTGGATGCGGAATGTTAATCGGCGGAAAGCCAACAATGGGAGTTAGTCATGACAATCTATAAGAGCAATGGCGACAGCGTTCCGGATCACATCCTGGCGATGGCCGAAGAAGCCAAGTCAGGCAAGGTCGACCGCCGCGAATTCCTCGCGCTCGCCAGCGTCTTCGGCGCCTCGACGGCCATGGCCTACGGGCTGCTCGGCCTTGCCGCTCCGACCCCGGCCAAGGCCGAGGACGTCCAAGGCAAGAAAGGCGGCGTGCTGAAGGTCGCCATGTCCGTCAAGGATCCCAAGGATCCGCGTACAGCAGACTGGTCCGAGATTTCCAACGCCGAGCGCCAGGCGCTCGAGCCGCTGGTGAAATACACCAAAGAGTACACCTTCGCGCCATATCTGCTGGCAAGCTGGGACATCAACGACGACGCCACCGAATACACGCTGCATGTGCGGCCTGGCGTCGAATGGAACAATGGCGACAAGTTCACCGCCGATGACGTGATCTACAATTTCACCCGCTGGGCCGACAAATCAGCGGAAGGCAACTCGATGCCGGGACGCCTTGGCAGTCTCGTCGATGAGACGACCAAGAAGTTGCGCGAAGGGGCGATCGTCAAGGTCGACGACATGACCGTCAAGTTGAAGCTGTCGAAGCCCGACATCGCCATCATCCCGAACCTGTGCGACTATCCCGGCCTCGTCGTCCACAAGACCTTCGACGAGAAGGGCGCCAACTTCAAGAACTGCCCGATCGGCACAGGTCCGTTCGAGCTCGTCTCCTATGATGTCGGCCAGAAGGTGGTCTACAAGCGCCGCACGACCGGCAAGTGGTGGCAGGGCGAAGCCTTCCTCGATGGCGTCGAGTTCATCGACTACGGCACCGATCCGGCCGCGACGGTCTCGGCCTTCGAATCGGGCGAAGTGCAGACCAACCACGAAACCACGGCCGATTACGTCAAGATCATCGAAGGTGTCGGTGCGCCGGCTTCGGAAGTCGTGACCGCGGCCACCGTGGTCTCTCGCTTCAACATCAATGCCAAGCCCTATGGCGACCAGAAGGTGCGCCAGGCGATGTGCCTCGCCGTCGATAATTCGGTCGTGCTGCAGCTCGGCTATGGCAATGCCGGCACGCCGGCCGAAAACCACCATGTCGCGCCGATCCATCCGGAATATGTCGAACTGCCGAAGATCAAGCGCGACATGGCCAAGGCCAAGCAGATGCTGACGGAAGCCGGCGTGATCGATTTCGAGCACGAGCTGATCAGCAATGACGAGGACTACCACAAGAACACCACCGACGCGATCGCGGCCCAGCTGCGCGAGGCCGGCATCAAGGTGAAGCGCACCGTGCTGCCGAGCTCGACCTTCTGGAACGACTGGACGAAATACCCGTTCTCGGAAACCAACTGGAACATGCGTCCGCTTGGCATCCAGGTCATCGCCATCGCCTACCGCTCCGGCGAAGCCTGGAACGAGACGGCCTATGCCAATCCGGACTTCGACAAGAAGGTCAACGAGGCCCTCGGCATCGCTGATGCGGAGAAGCGCAAAGTCGTGATGAAGGACATCGAGACGATGCTGCAGGAGTCCGGCATCATCATCCAGCCTTACTGGCGCAAGCTCTACATCAACATCAAGCCCGAGGTGAAGAACCACTCGATGCACCCCACCTACGAGCACGACTTCGGCAAGGTTTGGCTCGATCAGGCGTGACCCACAGCTTGACGAATACGAGGGGCGACTGGCCCCTCGAATTCGCGGGATCGTCGCCGTTGCACTGGATGCAGCGGCGGCGTGACGTCGCAAGGTTTTCGAAACAGGGTTGACCATATCTGACCCCAACCCGGCCGGCAGGGGGTACAATGTTCTCATTCATCATCAGACGCATCGGCACTATACTGCTCACGATGCTGTGCCTGACGCTGGTCGTTTTCTTCCTCGTCAATCTCGAACCCAATCTGAAGAAGCTGGCGATCAGCCAGACCGAAATGCACACATCGGCCGAGCAGCTCGAAAGCTGGCTGGTCAATCACGGCTACCGCCAGAACTTCTTCGCTCGCTATGGCCAGTGGCTCGGCGTCGTGCCCAAGCAGCCGATCACGGATCCGGCGACGGGGAAGACGACACAGCGCTTCTCTTTCTGCAACGACCCGACGGTGCCGACATTCTCCGGTGTCATCGAGGGCGATTTCGGCTGCTCGACCAAGTTCAAGACCACGGTTGGGGCCAAGCTGTTCCCGGCGCTCGGCGCTACCGGCATCCTGATGTTCTGGGTGCTGGCGGTGATGGTGCCGGTCTCGCTGCTGATCGGCATCCTTGCCGGCATGCGCGAGGGCTCGCGCACCGACCGCGTGCTGTCGGTCGCGTCGATCGCCTCGACGGCGACACCTGAATATGTGTCGGGCGTCATCTTCACCGTCGTCTTCGCCTCATGGCTCGGCTGGCTGAACGGTTCTGCCGCCTCGGCGAGCCAGGGTATCACCTTCTACAACTTCACGCTGCCGGTCATCACGCTGGCGATCTACGGCATCGGCTACATCGCGCGCATGACGCGCGCCTCGATGGTCGAGGTGATGACGCAGCAATATATCCGCACGGCACGCCTGAAGGGGCTTTCCTTCAAGAGCGTCGTGGTCAAGCACGCGCTGCGCAACGCGTTGATCGCGCCGTTCACCGTCATCATGCTGCAGTTTCCATGGCTGCTCACCGGCGTCGTCATCGTCGAGGTGATGTTCCGCTACCAGGGCTTCGGCTACACGCTGGTCGAGGCCGCGGGCAACAACGACATCGATCTTCTGCTCGGCTGTTCGCTGGTCTCGGTGTTCATCGTCTTGATCACGCAGCTCATTTCCGACGTCGGCTACGCGTTCCTCAATCCGCGCATCCGCGTTCAGTAGGGAGAAGGCGCATGCAAGCTCAATATATCGGCGCCTCCACCATCATCCTCGAAGTGTTCTGGCGCTTCTGGCCGGTCTGGGCCGCGCTTTTCATCGTCATGGGCGCGAGCTTTCTCTACAAGAAGAAGCTGGCGCTCTATGGCCAGCTGTTCGACAGCGGCGTCGGCATGGCGGGCGTCTTCATCTGCCTGTTCTGGCTGTTCACGGCGATCTTCGCCTCGACCATCTCGCCTTTCGATCCGCTCGGCCAGGTCCCGATCATGAAGGACACGCTGCCCGGCGCCATCGAACCGCAATCGGGGCTTGTCTACCTGTTCGGCGGCGACAAGCTGGCGCGCGATGTGTTCTCGCGCATGGTCTATGGCAGCCAGATCGTGCTGATCATCGCACCCGCGGCGACCGGTTTCGCGCTCATGGTCGGCATCACGCTCGGCCTGCCGGCCGGCTATTACGGCGGCAAGATCGATTCCATCCTGTCGTTCCTGGCCAACCTCGTGCTGGCTTTCCCGGTGATCCTGCTGTTCTACCTGCTGGTGACGCCGGGCATCATGGACACGCCGATTCCCTATGCGCTGGCCGGTGTCTTCTTCCTGTTCCCGATCATCTTCTTCAGCGTGCTGTTCTGGACCCGCTACAAGAACCGGCCCGACCGGATCTATATCCTGCTTGGCCTGACGCTGATCATAGGCGGCTGGATCTACCTCGGCCTGGTCTTCGACAGGGATCCGCTGCACATCGTCCACATCGATCCCAACCAGCTCAACATTTTCGTGGCTGTGGTGTTCGCCTCCAGCCCCGGCGTGTTCCGCATCGTGCGCGGCCTTGTGATGGACATCAAGACGCGCGACTATGTGGCGGCGGCGCAGACGCGCGGTGAATCGCCGTGGTATATCATGCTGTGGGAAATCCTGCCCAATGCGCGCGGACCGCTGATCGTCGATGCCTGCCTGCGCATCGGCTACACCACGATCCTGCTCGGCACGCTGGGCTATTTCGGCCTGGGGCTTGCGCCCGAGAGCCCGGACTGGGGCACCGCGATCAAGGACGCCAGCCGATTGCTGCGCTCCTTCATCCATCCGGCGCTGCCGCCGACGATCGCGCTGATGTCGTTCGTGCTGGGGCTCAACCTGTTGGCCGATTCGCTGCGCGAGCAATCGATGAAAGACTGATTGACGGGCCTTGACCCGCGTCTGGTAAAATTTGGATTGGAGCGACCCATGAACGAGGCAGTTCGAAATCCCGCCAAGCCGACCAATGGGCCGACCAATGGGCCGATCATCGAGATCGAGAACCTGTCGATCTCCTTCTTCACCCGCAAGGGCGAGATACCAGCCGTGATGGATTTTTCCTGCACGGTCATGCCGGGCGAGGCGATGGGCATCGTCGGTGAATCCGGCTGCGGCAAGTCGACCGTATCGCTCGGCATCATGCGCGACCTGTCCAACATCGGAAAGATCGTCGGCGGCAAGATCAAGTTCCAGGGCAAGGACATGGGCGAGCTCTCCGACGAGGAACTGCGCGCCATCCGCGGCAACAAGATCGCCATGATCTACCAGGAGCCGATGGCCAGCCTCAATCCGGCGATGAAGATCGGCCAGCAGCTGATGGAAGTGCCGTTGATCCACGACAAGGTTTCGAAGGAAGAGGCCTACTCCAGGGCGCTCGAAATGGTGCGCTCGGTCAAGCTTCCCGATCCCGAGCGCATGATGCGCTCCTATCCACACCAGCTTTCCGGCGGCCAGCAGCAGCGCATCGTCATTGCCATGGCGCTGCTGTCGAAGCCGGCGCTGCTTCTGCTCGACGAGCCGACCACCGCGCTCGACGTGACCGTGGAAGCAGGCATCGTCGACCTGGTGAAGGGGTTGGGCGAGAAGTTCGGCACCTCGATGATCTTCGTCTCGCACAATCTCGGTCTGATCCTTGAAACCTGCGACCGCATCACGGTGATGTATTCGGGCGAGGCGGTGGAGACGGGCAAGATCAAGGACGTCTTCGACCGGATGCGCCACCCCTATACGCAAGGGCTGTTCCGTTCGATCCCGCTGCCGGGCGCCGACAAGAACTCGCGGCCGCTGATCTCTATCCCCGGCCAATTGCCACTGCCGCACGAGCGGCCGAAGGGCTGCAATTTCGGTCCGCGCTGCCACCATTTCGTCGAGGGCGTCTGCAACGCCGCCGAGATCCCGATGATCGAGGTCGCGGGTCACGAAGGCCATTTCTCGCGTTGCGTACGCTTCAACGAGATCGACTGGGACGCGCTGCCGCCCGGCGCCAAGAAGGTCAATGAACGTGTCGTGCCCGGCGCGCCGGTGCTCAAGATCGAGGACCTTCGGAAATATTATAAGGTCGGCGGCAGCGAGGTGTTCGGCTCGAGCGAAGGCCGCGTCGTCAAGGCCAACGAGACGATCTCGTTCATGGCGCGCGAATCCGAGACGGTCGCCATCGTTGGCGAATCCGGCTGCGGGAAGTCGACGCTGGCCAAGGTGCTGCTCGGGCTGGAGACGGCCAGTTCCGGCAGCGTGACGCTGGGCAACAAGGAAATCCAGTCGACCGGCATCGAGAAGCGCAGCGTCGACACTGTGTCGTCGATCCAGATGGTGTTCCAGAATCCGTTCGACACGCTCAACCCCAGCCATTCGGTCGGGTCGCAGATCATCCGCACGCTGGAAAAATTCAATGTCGGCAAGACGGTCGCCGACCGGCGCAAGCGCATGCTGGAACTGCTCGACCTGGTGAAACTGCCCAGGGCGTTCGAGACGCGCAAGCCGCGCCAGCTTTCCGGCGGCCAGAAGCAGCGCATCGGCGTGGCACGCGCCTTTGCCGGCGACGCCAAGGTGGTTGTGGCCGACGAGCCGGTTTCGGCGCTCGACGTTTCGGTGCAGGCGGCGGTGACCGAACTGCTGATGGACATCCAGCGCAAGAACAAGACGACAATGCTGTTCATCAGCCACGATCTGTCCGTCGTGCGCTACATCGCCGACCGCGTCGTCGTCATGTATCTCGGCTATATCGTCGAGCAGGGCACGACCGACCAGATCTTCGCACCGCCCTATCATCCCTATACCGAGGCGCTGCTGTCGGCGATCCCGATCGCCGATACCAGCGTGGTCAAGAAACACATCGTGCTGGAAGGCGACATACCCTCGGCGATGAACCCGCCGTCCGGCTGTCCGTTCCAGACACGCTGCGGCTACAAGAAGCTGGTTCCCGACAATTTGTGCGAGACCAAGGTGCCGCCGGTCAAGAATCTCGGCGACGGCCATATGAGCCTATGCTGGCTTTCCGACGACGTGCTCAAGACCATGGAGCCTGTGATCAAGTTCGACAAGGAACACGCCGCCCATGAGGGCGTGCCGGACGATGCGCCGCATGGCGACGGTCCGGGCTTTGCCGGTACGCCGCCCAACCGACCACATGGCAAGACGGCCAGTGCGGAAGCCGACGCCGTGGGGGAGGCCGCCGAGGAGGCCGAAGCCGTTTCGCGTGCTCGCCGCCACGAAGTCCGGGATGACGCCTCCGAGACCGGCGATGCCTCTCCGAAGCCCGCCAACGCCACCTCCGCGCCGTTCACGCCAAGGACGCTTGGAGACGGCCGCCAGGCGGAGAACGCACGCGTGGCACCAATTGGTGAGCCTGCGGTGAGGCAGACCAAATCAAGCCAAAGTGCGACAAAGGCGAGCGCGACTGCGGAGCCAGCCCGTCTGGCCGGCGCAAATGTCGACAAGAACCGCCCGTCGGGCATCGCCAGGCCTGCCAAACCCGATGACCTCAAGCTGATCTCCGGCGTCGGCTCGAAGACGGAAGGCATCCTCAATGGCCTCGGCATCTTCACCTACGCTCAGGTCGCCGCATGGAAAAAGGCAGAGCGCGAGTGGGTTGACGATCATCTGAGATTCCACGGCCGTATCGAGCGCGAGGACTGGGTCAGGCAGGCAAAGGCGCTAGCCAAGGGCGGCGAGGCTGAATACATCAAGGTATTCGGCAAGAAGCCGCGCTGAAAGCCACGACCGTTGCGGCAACCCTTTAGTTGCCGCACTGGCTCAGTTGCTGTGCATAGTCGCGGGCCATCTTGTCGGTGGCCTTTGCATAGCCCTGGACGCCGGCATCGCCACGATTGCCTCGGCCATAGGCGGTCCAGCCGAGATAGTAGGCGAGATAGAGGTTGTAGGTGTCGTTGCGCGCGACGCCGTATGCGTCTGATGTCTTGGAATGATACCAGCCGACGAAGTCGACGGCGTCGGCGAATTTCGTCCGCCGCGCCGCCCAGTTGCCGGTCTCGCTCTGATATTGCGACCAGGTTCCGTCCAGCGCCTGCGAGAAGCCGGTGGCCGACGAGACGTGCTTCCACGGAATGAAACCGAGCAGTTTGGTGCGCGGCGGCCGGGCGTTGCTCTTGAAACCGGATTCCTTGCGCACGGTGGCCATCAGCACCGGCACCGGCACGCCGTATTTCTGGGACGCGCGCTCGGCGGCCGACTGCCAATTGTCGAACCAGCCGTCATTCTGGTCGAAGACGGCGCAGACATTGTTGATGTGGCTGGGCGCGGTGGCGCAAGCCGAAAGTGCCAGCAGCGCACACACCGCTACAATTTTACTAAAACTCGACCTACGCATTGGATGAGCAATAAGCCGAAATCATAAAGGGAATCTTGCTGCCGCCGTTAACGCCTGGTCGGCACGAGCAGGTGAGAAAATGCCATATCGGTATTCCGACGCCAATTGTCGTCATTTCTAAACAGGCATCGCAGATATGCCGCCTTGGCTAAAATCACGCCGGCAAACGGCGTATTTCTGACAGACCGGCCGCGCTGCCGAAGCTTTGATGCCGGCATGACCGAACCAAGACGCAAGCGCGGCGCCGAGCGCACCAGCAACAGGGGGCCAGCGCCCATCGCGCAGCTGCCGCCCAGACGGGTGACGAATCCGTATCCGCCGATGGCGTTGCTGTCACCAGACCAGATCGAGGCGATCCATCAGGCGTCGATGCATATGTTGGAGAATTTCGGCATCGAGGTTATGAGCCCGCGTGCGCTGTCGCTGTTCGAGAAAGCCGGCGCCAAGGTCGATCACGCCTCGGCCAATGTGCGCGTCGATCGCGGCATGGTCGACGAGGCGCTGAAGACGACGCGATCTACCTATTCGCTGACCCCACGCAACCCGGCCAAGTCAATCCATCTCGGTGGCAGCACCATCAATTTCACGCTTGTGGCCGGTCCTCCCAATGTGCACGACATGGAGCGTGGCCGCCGTGCCGGCAATCTGCGCGACTATGCCGATCTCACCCGGCTGGCGCAGCATTTCAACTGTATCCACATGCTTGGTAACCAGGTCTGCGCGCCGGTCGAGCTGCCGGCCAACTCACGCCATCTCGACACCTACTTCACCAATCTGACGCTGACCGACAAGAGCTTCCATGTCTCGGCGATCGGCCGGGGCAGGGCTCTGGACGGCATCGAGATGATGGCGATTTCGCGCGGGCTGACGCTGGATCAGATGCGGGGCGATCCCGGCATCGCCACCATCATCTCGGTCAACTCGCCGCGCCGCTTCGACGAGATGATGGCCGAGGGGCTGATGACCATGGCCGAGTACGGCCAGTCGGTGGCGGTGACACCGTTCACGCTGATGGGGGCGATGAGCCCGGTGACGCTGGCCGGCGCCATGGCGCAGCAGAATGCGGAGGCGCTGTTCGGCGTTGTACTGACGCAACTCGTGCGTCCCGGCGCGCCTGTGATGTACGGCGCCTTCACGTCCAATGTCGATATGAAGTCCGGCGCGCCGGCTTTCGGCACGCCTGAAAATACCAAAGCCAACATCGCCTCGGGACAATTGGCGCGGCGCTACGGCCTGCCATACCGGACGACGCCCGGATCGGCTTCCAACGCCGCCGATGCGCAAGGCGCCTATGAGACGCTGATGGCGCTGTGGGGCGCGGTGCTTGGCCATGGCAATCTCGTCTACCACGCCGCCGGTTGGCAGGAAGGCGGGCTGACGGCGTCGTTCGAGAAATTCATCATCGACGTCGAGATGATCCAGCACATGATGGAGTTTTTGCGCCCGATCGTGGTCGACGAGGCCGAGCTTGCCGTCGAGGCGCTGGGCGCGGTGCCGACCGGCGGTCATTTCTTCGGCGAGCCGCACACGCTGGAGCGCTATGCGACCGCCTTCTACCAGCCAATGCTCTCGAACTGGCAGAATTTCGAAGCCTGGCAGGAAGCCGGCGGCCTCGACGCGACCGCGCGCGCGACGCGGCTGTGGAAGAAGGCGCTGGCGGATTATGTCGAACCGACGATGGACATTGCCGTCCGTGAAGAGCTCGAGGCCTATGTGGCCAAGCGCAAGGAAGCGATCGGGCAGGGCGAGCCGTGATTTCCTTGGCGCCGGCGCGCGGCTCCTGCTGTCCCGATTCATATCTCCCATCCAACTCACTGATATCAGAGAAAAACCCATGAAATCGCATGCAAAAGTCGTGGTCATTGGCGGTGGCGTCGTTGGGTGCTCGGTGCTGTTTCACCTCGCCCGCCATGGCTGGACCGACATCGTGCTCCTGGAGCGCGATGAATTGACATCCGGCTCGACCTGGCACGCAGCCGGCGGCATGCACACGATCAATGGCGACCCCAACGTCGCCAAGCTGCAGAAATACACAATTAACCTCTACAAGGAGATCGAGGAGCTGTCGGGGCAGGCGACCGGCGTCCACCTGACCGGCGGCGTCCTTCTGGCTGCCACGGAGGCGCGGCTTGACTGGCTGCGAGGGGTCGTCGCCAAGGGCCGTTATCTCGGCATCGAGCTGGAGGAAATCTCGCCGAAAGAGGCGGCCGAGCTGATGCCGTTGCTCGACCCCAGCCAGTTCGTTGGCGCCGTCCGCAACAAGGAGGACGGCCACCTCGATCCCTCGGGCGTTACGCACGCCTATGCCAAGGCGGCGCGAAAGCTGGGCGCCGAGATCGAACGTTTCACCAAGGTGGAGGACATCGTGCGCCGTCCCGACGGGATGTGGCGCGTCATCACCAACAAGGGCGAGGTGGTGGCCGAACATGTCGTCAATGCCGGCGGCCTGTGGGCGCGCGAGGTCGGCCGCATGGTCGGGCTCGAACTGCCAGTCCTGGCGATGGAGCACATGTACCTGATCACCGAGGATATGCCGGAGGTCGCGGCCTGGAATGCCAAAACCGGCACCGAGGTCATCCACGCTGTCGATTTCGACGGCGAGCTCTATCTGCGCCAGGAGCGCGGCGGGATGCTGATGGGCACCTATGAGAAGGCCAACAAGCCGTGGTCCGAGTATCAGACGCCGTGGAATTTCGGCCATGAGTTGCTGGCGCCGGACATCGACCGCATCGCGCCGTCGCTCGAGGTCGGCTTCCGGCATTTCCCGGCTTTTCAGAACACCGGCATCAAGCAGATCATCAACGGGCCTTTCACCTTCGCGCCCGACGGCAACCCGCTGGTCGGGCCGGTGCGCGGCCTGCCGGGCTTCTGGGTCGCCTGTGGCGTGATGGCCGGCTTCAGTCAGGGCGGCGGCGTCGGGCTCGCGCTTTCCAACTGGATGATCGAGGGTGACCCCGGCGCCGATATCTGGGCGATGGACGTGGCGCGCTACGGCGACTGGGCGACCATGGCCTACACCAACGCCAAGGTGCGCGAGAATTATTCGCGGCGCTTTTCGATCCGCTTCCCCAATGAGGAATTGCCGGCCGGGCGGCCGCTGAAGACGACGCCCGTCTATGATTTGTTATCGGCCAAGGGCGCGCAATGGGGTGTCGCCTATGGGCTGGAGGTGCCGCTCTGGTACGCACCGGAAGGCGTCAAGGACGAGTTCTCATGGCGGCGCTCGAGCGACTTCACCCATGTCGCCGCCGAAGTCGCGGCGGTGCGCTCAGGCGTCGGCCTGTCGGAGATATCGAGCTTCGCCAAATACAAGGTGACGGGCGAGGGGGCGGCGGCCTGGCTCGACCGGATGCTCGCCTGCAAGCTGCCGAAGCCCGGTCGCATGACTCTGGCGCCGATGCTGAAGGAAGACGGCAGGCTGATCGGCGATTTCACGCTGGCCAATCTGGGCCCNGATGGCTGGTTCCTGGCCGGCTCCGGCATTGCCGAGCAATATCACATGCGCTGGTTCGAGCAGCATCTGCCTGACGATGGCTCGGTCCATATCGAAGCGCTGGGGCAAAAGCTCACCGGCTTGTCGATTGCCGGTCCCAGGGCGAGGGACGTGCTGGCGAAAGCCACGCGCTCCGACATATCGAACGCGGCGTTTCCCTTCATGGCCATTGGCAAGATGGATATCGGCATGGCGCCGTGCCTGGTCGGCCGCGTCAGCTACACCGGGGATCTCGGCTACGAGATCTGGGTGGCGCCGGAATATCAGCGTGCCGCCTATCAGGCGCTGATCGCGGCGGGGGCGGAGTTTGGCATCGGCCTGTTCGGTTCGCGCGCGCTCAACGCGCTGCGGCTGGAGAAGAACTATGGTTCATGGGGGCGCGAATACCGGCCGATCTACGGGCCGCTGGAAGCCGGACTCGATCGTTTCGTCGCCTACGGCAAGGACGCCGATTTCATCGGCAAGGCGGCGGCGCTGGCCGAGCGCAAACAGGGCGGCAAGTTGCGGCTACGCGCCTTCATCGTCGATGCCAAGGATGCCGATGTCATCGGCGACGAGCCGATCTGGTTCGGCGGCGTGGTGCGCGGCTGGGTGACGTCGGGCGGCTACGCCCATCATTCGAAGAAGTCGGTCGCCGTCGGCTACGTGCCGAAGGAGATCGCCGACGAGAGCGACGGCTTCGAGATCGAGTTGCTGGGCAAGCGGCATGCGGCGCGCATGCAGGCGGCGCCGCTGTTCGATGCTAATTTCGAACGGATGCGGGGGTGAGAGCGCACCCCCGCATGGGATCATGCGTTGCGGCGGTTGTCGAGCGCAAAGGCGCCAGCGCCGGCGAAGACCAGATAGAGAAAGATAAAGCAGAACGAGATCGCCGAATCGCCGCCGTTGTTGACGGGGAAAAAGTCGCGCGGCATATGCGCCACGAAATAGGCGATCGCCATTTCGCCGGCCAGAAGGAACGCGACCGGGCGGGTGAAAAGGCCCAGTGCCAGCAGAATGCCGCCGAGGAATTCGAGGATGCCGGCTGCCAGCGGCAGTCCGCTCAACGCGGCGGCGGCGTGCTCGCCTGCGGGGAAATTGAACAGTTTCTGGCTTCCGTGCTCGACGAACTGCAGCGCGGTCATGATGCGCAGAACGCCAAGCGCCTGCGGCTGGTATCTGGCAAGGCCATCGAAAAGCTTCATCCAAAACTCCATTTGGCTTCTCGGCTCGGCCATAGGTTATCGCCCGGCTATGGACCATTCACTTCCCCTGGCCTGCCATCAACAATAGGTGATTGGAAATGTTCCCCAGCCTGACCTTTGATATTGTGCCAGCCAGGGTTGTAGTTGTATCGCTATGGTTGTATTGATTTATGGACACTCCAGACATGTGGGTCCCCTCGCCATGAAAAAAGTCGCCATCGGCCTGTTCGCAATCCTTATGGGCACCACCAGCTTCGCCATGGCCGAGGACGCCGGCTGCGAGGCCTTCAAATGGCCGGTGACGCGGGAACAGGCGCTGTTTGCGGCTGCGCCCTCAACGCCGTCCGGAGCGACGCTCGCGGTGGGTGCCGCCGCGGATCTGGCGCTGGTGCCGGCCGACAAGGCCGGTTTCGCGGTGCCGCCCGAACGGGCCCCCGCGGAAGGCACGTTCGGCGCCGTAGCCAGCTTGGCGGTTCCGCCGGAGGGGGCCATCCAGATCAGCCTGTCGGGCGAGGCCTGGATCGATGTGATCCAGGACGGCCATGCCGTGAAATCGGCGGGTTATAGCGGTGTCAAAACCTGCCCCGGCATCCGCAAGAGCGTGCGGTTCAAGCTGGCGGCCGGCCAAGCCACCGTCCAGTTCAGTGGTGCCAAGAAAGAGACCCTCAAGGTCGCGGTGCTGGCGCCGGAATGAGCCGACGCCAGCAGGCGTGATTTCAGTGGTTGGCGTAAGCGCTCGCTACCGCACCGGCGCCATCAGAGCGAAATGCGCGCCTTGCGGGTCCTGGCATTGCACGATCCAGCTGCCTCCGGGCACCTCCATCGGTCCCATCAGGATATTGCCACCATTGTCGGTGACGCGTTTGGCGGCCGCGTCGATGCCGGTGACATTGAAATAGAACTGCCAGACCGGCACCGGTATCTGCTCGGGCTTGTTCATGATGCCGCCACCGGATTCAGGGCCGGCGGTGAAGGTCTGATAGATGCCCATCGGGCCCATATCGAATTCGCCGGCATTGGTCCAGCCGAACTGGCTGGAATAGAAATCGAAGGCGGCCTTCCAATCGCTCGTATAAAGTTCGTGCCAGCCAATATGGCCAGGCGTGCTGGCCGGCACAACCGGCTGGTCGGGGCCGTTCGGCTGCAGGAACATGAAGGTCGCGCCTTGCGGATCGGCGACGACGGCGAAGCGGCCGACGCCTGGAATGTCGTCGGGCTGGCGGTGAACGGTACCACCAGCTTTCTCCAGCGACGCCGTAGCGGCATCGACATCCCTTGCATGGATATAGCCCAGCCAGGCGGGTGGCATACCCATATTGGCCGCATCCTCAGGCATCGTCATCAGGCCGCCGACGCCACGCTCGCCGACATTCATGACGATATAGCGCGGCATGCCTGGGGCCTTGTCGAAGGGCTCGGCCCTCCAGCCGACCACTTTTGTGTAGAAAGCCTCCGCGGCGTCGAGGTCCGACGTCACCAGTTCGTACCAGAAGAAGGGCATCGGGGATTTTGGCATGGTCGGTCTCCTCACCGTTGTGCACTGATCGTCGTTCGATCCATCCTAGGACGATCTTGACGACAGAAATCCGACATCTGGGCTAGAAATCGGGAACGGCAAGGCCAGCCTCCTGGTATCTTGCGCGCCTTGCGATTTTCACCTTTGCTTGGCCTGAGAAGGGGGCCTCGATCCATGCGGCAGATGTCGCTTACAGCCGAGCTTGTCGCACTGTGCCATCGCGAGGAGGCCGATCCCGGGCCCAGCGGCAGCTGGACGCAGCTGAGCGACGAGGATTTCCGGGTCCTTTCCGCGCGGCTGTCCGATGAAGCCGATGCGGGGCCGCTATGGGTGTTCGCCTATGGCTCACTGATCTGGAAGCCGGCTTTCGAGTCCGTCGAACGCCAGCGCGCCACCGCCCATGGTTACGGCGCAAGGGCATCTGCGGGCGCTGGGTTTCTGGGTCGGGGTGACGGGGAGAGGCACTTCGCTCGGGCAGCCGCTGGAGACAGTGGCGCAAGTGCTGGCGCGCGCCTGCGGTCATGTCGGCTCCGGCGCGGAATATCTTTACAACACGGTCAGCCATCTCGAGGAATTCGGCATCCGCGACCGCAATCTTTGGACATTGCAACAATTGGTAGCCGAAGAGATCAGGTCGATCCACGGCATTGGCATGGTCGGCAGCTCCATCCCTGCGTTACCGTCATCTTAACTTGAATTGGACTGTCATCTTTTAGTTCAGCCTTTTCAGCGGCTTGCGTCAAAAATTGACCAATTGATAAAAAAACAAAACGTGCTAGCCTTTCCCAAAACGAAAACATGGGGAACTGAAAATGCCAGTGGGCCAGTTCAAAAAGGGTATTGTCGGCGGCCGGCTCCTGCCGGACCAATACGCGGACAATTTTTCCGACCTGCATCCGCCGCTCGATCATCACGAGGCGCTGGTCGAATCCGACCGCTGTTATTTCTGCTACGACGCGCCGTGCATGAATGCATGTCCGACCTCGATCGACATCCCGATGTTCATCCGCCAGATCTCGACCGGTAACCCGATCGGGTCGGCCAAGACCATCTTCGACCAGAACATCCTGGGCGGCATGTGCGCCCGCGTCTGCCCGACCGAGACGCTGTGCGAGGAGGTCTGCGTGCGCGAGGTGGCGGAAGGCAAGCCGGTGCAGATCGGCCGTTTGCAGCGCTACGCCACCGATGTCGCGATGAGCGAGAACAAGCAGTTTTACCCACGCGCCGAGCCAACGGGCAAGACGGTCGCCGTGGTCGGCGCCGGCCCGGCCGGCCTTGCCGCGGCGCACCGGCTCGCCCGCCACGGCCATGACGTGACCATCCTGGAGGCGCGCCCGAAGGCCGGCGGCCTCAACGAATATGGTATCGCCGCCTACAAGAGCGTCGACAACTTCGCCNAGGCCGAGGTCGACTATGTCACCGCGATCGGTGGCATCGACATCCAGAACGGCAAGACGCTCGGCCGCGACTACCAGTTCTCCGACCTGATCCGCAATTACGATGCGGTGTTCCTCGGCATGGGGCTTGGCGGCGTCAACGCGCTGCGCGCCGATGGCGAGGAAGCCGCCGGCGTCACCAACGCGGTCGAATTCATTGCCGAGCTGCGCCAGGCCAGCGACCTCTCAGGCTTGCCGGTCGGCCGCCGCGTCGTCGTCATCGGCGGCGGCATGACGGCGATCGACGCCGCCGTGCAGTCGAAGCTGCTTGGCGCCGAGGAGGTGACGATCTGCTACAGGCGCGGCCAGGAGCATATGAACGCCTCCGAGTTCGAGCAGGACCTGGCCGCCGCCAACGGCGTCACCATCCGCCATTGGCTGCAGCCGAAGCGGGTGATCGCCGAAGGTGGCAAGGTCAGTGCCATCGAACTCGAATACACCGCGCTCATCGGGGATAAGCTTGCCGGCACCGGCGAGACGCTGACGCTGGTTGCCGACCAGGTGTTCAAGGCCATCGGTCAGAGTTTTGTGCCGGTCGCCCTCAACGGCAGTGGGGCGTCAATCGACCTCGAAGCCGGCCGCATCAAGGTTGACGAGGAAGGGCGCACCTCGCTGGCCAAGGTCTGGGCCGGCGGCGACTGCATTTTTGGTGGCGACGACCTGACCGTCTCGGCCGTGGCGCAAGGGCGCGATGCGGCCGAGAGCATCCACAGGAGCCTGACCCAGGGATAAGGATCATGGCCACGGTGGAACCGGGCATTGCCCGTCACTACGAGATTTCAGGCCTGGAGCGGATTCTTGCCGCGCTTGCCGATACTGGTGTGGAAATCGCCTTTCTGAGCGCCGACGATCTCGCCGCAGTCGACGAATTCCACATTGGCGGCGTGGCCGCCACCAGGGAACTTATCGATCGGATGGGGCTGAAGCCCGGCGCCAGGCTTCTCGATATCGGTTCCGGCATAGGCGGCCCGGCCCGTTTTGCCGCGAACAATGCCGGCGCCGACGTCACCGGCATCGACCTGACGCAAAGCTATGTCGACACCGCGGCCAGCCTGTCGAAACGGGTGGGAATGGACGGCAAGACGCGCTTCGTGCAGGGCAGCGCGCTGGACATGCCGTTCGACAAGGCCAGCTTCGATGCGGCAATGATCCTGCATGTCGGCATGAACCTTCCCGACAAGCGCAGGCTGATGAGCGAGGCGGCCCGTGTGCTCAAGCCCGGCGGCGTCTTCGCCATATATGACGTGATGCGGCTCAAGGACGGCGCGCTGACCTATCCGCTGCCATGGGCATCCGACGAGACCATGTCCTTTGTCGCCGGGCCAGACAACTATCGTTCGACAGCTACCGCGGCGGGTTTCTCGGTGACCGCGGAGCGCCCGCGCGGTGCTTTCGCCATCGAATTCTTCGCGAAGATGCGGGCCCGCATGGCCGCCGCGCAGGCCGAGGGCAAAAAGCCGCCGCCCGGCGTCGGCCTCGTCATGGGCGAGGATGCCCGCACCAAGATCGCCAATCTCACCGCCGCGCTTGAGGGCGGCATTCTTGCTCCCGTGGAAATGCTCCTTCGTCTCGGTTGAAAGGGACCTGTCATGGCTGACATCCGCAACAATTTCGTCGGCATCAAATCGCCCAATCCGTTCTGGCTGGCCTCGGCGCCGCCGACCGACAAGGCCTACAACGTCATCCGCGCTTTCAAGGCGGGGTGGGGCGGTGTGGTCTGGAAGACGCTCGGCGAAGAGGGGCCGCCGGTGGTCAACGTCAACGGCCCGCGCTACGGCGCGATCTGGGGCGCCGACCGGCGCCTGCTCGGCCTCAACAACATCGAGCTGATCACCGACCGCGATTTGCAGACCAATCTGCGCGAGATGAAGCAAGTCAAGATGGACTGGCCCGACCGCGCGCTGATCGCATCCATCATGGTACCTTGCGTCGAGGAAAGCTGGAAATCCATCCTGCCGCTGGTCGAGGAGACCGGAGCCGACGGCATCGAGCTCAATTTCGGCTGCCCGCACGGCATGTCAGAGCGCGGCATGGGGGCGGCCGTCGGCCAGGTGCCGGAATATATCGAAATGGTGGTGCGCTGGTGCAAGCAATATACGCGCATGCCCGTCATCACCAAGCTGACGCCCAACATCGCCGATATCCGCAAACCGGCGCGAGCAGCGCATGCCGGTGGCACCGACGCGGTGTCGCTGATCAACACAATCAATTCGATCACCGGTGTCGACCTCGACAGTTTCGCACCGATGCCGACCATCGACGGCAAGGGTTCGCATGGCGGCTATTGCGGCCCGGCGGTGAAGCCGATCGCCATGAACATGGTGGCCGAGATCGCGCGCGACCCCGAAACCCGCGACCTGCCGATCTCGGGCATCGGCGGCATCACCACATGGCGGGACGCCGCCGAATTCATGGCGCTCGGCGCCGGCAACGTGCAGGTCTGTACGGCGGCGATGACCTATGGCTTCAAGATCGTGCAGGAGATGATCGCCGGCCTCGAAAACTGGATGGACGAGAAGGGCCACCGCTCGCTCGACGACATCATCGGCCGTGCCACGCCAAACGTCACCGACTGGCAGTACCTCAACCTCAACTATGTCGCCAAGGCGCGTATCGACCAGGACGCCTGCATCAAGTGCGGCCGCTGCCACATCGCCTGCGAGGACACCTCGCACCAGGCGATCACCAGCATGGTCAACGGCATCAGGCATTTCGAGGTGATCGAGGCCGAGTGCGTCGGCTGCAATCTGTGCGTCAATGTCTGCCCGGTCGACAATTGCATCACCATGGAGCCGCTGGCGGCCGGTGCGTTGGACCAGCGCACCGGCAGGCCGGTGTCGCCGGTCTATGCCAACTGGACGACGCATCCGAACAATCCGATGGCCAAGGTGGCGGCGGAGTAGGGAGCAAATATTCGACGAGAAAAGCGGCGTCTTCGGGCGCCGTTTTTTTCAGTTCCCTATTGCAGATAGGAATTATCCACGATAAGATATATCCATGAATTGGAGATAGGCATCATGAAGCTGGGCGAGGGCGTTGAAGCGGCCATTCACTGCGCGGCCACGCTGGCCAGTGTCGAGGGCAACAGCACGATGCCGGGCGCGGCCCTGGCGGAGGCCTTCGGCCTGTCGCCGACCTATCTCCTGAAGCATCTCAACATGTTGAGCGCGGCGCGGATCCTGGAATCGGTGCCGGGTCCCGCCGGCGGCTACCGGCTGGCGCGGGCTGCCGAGCGCATCACGCTGCTCGACATCGTGCTGGCCGTCGAAGGGCGCGAGCCGGCGTTTCGCTGCGGCGAGATCCGCCGCAACGGTCCGGTCAAGATCGACGCCTCGGCCTATGTCAAACCCTGCGGCATCAATGCCGCGATGCTGAAGGCCGAGCGCGCCTACCGGGCAGCGCTCGCAGAGGTGAAGCTGTCCGACATCGTGGCGGACTACGCGGCGGAAGGCGACCCCAGATCGTTTGCCGCGAGCTGCGCCTTTGTCGAGCGTCATCAGCGGCCGCAGAAATCCCGTTCAACCAACCAAGCCTAACCTCCCCAAAGATGCGAAAGGAAAGACGATGAAACAGAGACTGCAATTTTTCGCCAAGGCGCCGGAAATCATGAAGGCGGTGTCGGCACTCAACAAGGCGGTCGACGAATGCGGACTGGAGGTGAGCCTGCTGCACCTGATCAAGCTCAGGGCCTCGCAGATCAATGGCTGTTCCTTCTGCGTCGAGATGCACAGCCGCGAAGCCAGGCGCGACGGTGAGACCGAACAGCGGCTCTATCTGGTCGCTGCCTGGAAGGAATCGCCGCTCTTCTCCGAGCGCGAACGCGCCGCCTTCGCCTGGACCGAGGCGGTGACGCTGATCGCCAAAAATGGTGTGCCGGACGAACTTTATATCAGCACGCTCGAGCATTTTTCGGAAGAGGAACTGGTCAAGCTGTCCGTGGCGGTCGGCATGATCAACACCTGGAACCGGCTCTGCATCCCGTTCCATGCCATCCATCCGATGCCGGCCGCCAAGGCGGCCTGACCGTCCTGGTGTCTATTGGAGCGCCGCCGAGGAAGGCGGCGCTCCTACTGTTTTCAAAGGGAGAGTTTAATGCCCGTCGATTTGCCTTCGACCTTGCTGTTTCTCGGCCGCCTGCTGCTCGGCGGCGCCTTTGTCTTCGCCGGCCTGCGCAACATCCAGAACGCCGCATTCCTGACCGGTTTGATGGCCGCGCGTGGCGTGCCAAAGACTCGGTTGGCGCTGTGGGCCGGCATTGTCCTGCAGATCATCGCAGGGGTGCTGGTGATGGCCGGTCTCTGGACCGCGATTGCCTGCACGGTGCTGGTGATGTTCCTGATCGTGGCGACGCCAATGTTCCATAATTTCTGGGATCATCAGGGTCCAGACCGGGCAGCGCGCATCAACGGTTTCGTGGGCAATGTCGCGCTGAGCGGAGGGTTTTTGACGCTGATTGCGCAGTCGCTTTAAGGTATCGAATACAAGAATGCGGCCTCGGCAATACTACGCGGCACTTTTCTTCGACGCAGCGATCGACGCGGCCCAACTGATAGCAATAATGTCTTTCTCGGTAGATCGAAAGGGCTTCAACGCCTCCACCATTTGTAGCAAGTTGGCCCTTTTGTGTGATCGATTTCTAGGAGTAGGTAGCGAAGCCGCATACGCCTCCACTTCTTCAAATGTGCAGATATCGAGATTTTTGTAGACTAGTTCGCCTTGCTCATTCGGTATGCGAATCTGAGGCGATACATTGAAATTGCTCCACAGCGTGAGCTGGCTCGCTCCTATGCTGGTCGGGCCCCTCTCGCGTGCGCGTGAGAGTTCTCGTGCGAGAGCCATCCTCACAAGATCATCTCTTGCTTCGAGCACGGCGTCAGGATGTTCCATGAGGACCGCAGCAACTACTGTGTCTGATGAGGCTCCAGGATTTCCTAGTTCACTAGCTTTCGCGATGAGTAAGTTTCGTACTTTGGCCAGCGCTTGCCGACGAGCCATTTAACGACCTCGTTGTTTCACGAATCAGATAAAGTTATAGCGTGATCGCGACAATTCGCCGCGTCAACCACTAAAACAATTCATGAACAGCATAAGGACACATGCGGAGGTATGGTGACGCTTCCTAACTCCGCGATCGATGGCCGTAAGAGCAAGGCTGCCGCGAGCCGTCGGATGCGAGAACCCTTGTTCCCATTAATATGCCAATTGTTGCGGCTTGGTACCGATTGGGCCTGACACCATTCTTTCTTAGAAAAGATGAATACAGGTTTGGTCCGTGCCAAACATCTAAGGCCGCCGCTTCGGCCGCCAGGTATTCGTCGGACGTGTTGGCCGGCGTTTTGTTGGCCGAAAACTCAATCACATTGTCACGAAAGTGCATACCAACCCCGTTCTAGAGTTTCGGATAAAGTATTGAATACACTTATATAAATAGGTTAACGCACCACTAACCCTATCTGCCGAAGTCGGGCAGCAGCGCGAGCATCGCTCAGGCCGCGAACCGCAGGCCGCCATCACAGGTCAGCACCTGGCCGGTCATGAAGCTGTTGGAGACGAGGAAGGCTATCGCCGAGGCGACGTCCTCGGCACGGCCGATGCGGCCGACCGGCGTTTTCCCCGCATATTCGGCGAAGACCGCCTGCCGCTGCTCAACCGGTAGAAAATCCCACCACGGCGTGTTGATGACGCCGGGCGCAACCACGTTGACGCGCAGCGGCTTCAGTTCCACCGCCAGGATCGGCGCGACGGTCAGCAGCATGCCGTTGATGGCGCCGATGCCGGCGACGCCCGGCATCGCGACTTGGGCCGACACCGCCGAAATGAATGTGACCGATCCGCTCTTGCTTAGCGTCGGCAAGGCGGCCTGAAGGCAGGAGAGTTGCGGGCGCACCTTCTCGTCGACGCCCCCGCCGATGTCTGCAAGGTCGAGGGTTTCGAATGGACCGAGGCCCTTGCCGCCGCTCGCCGCCAGAACGAGATGGTCGAATGGGCCGAGGCGCTCGAAGAACTGGCGTACCTCATCCGGCTTCGAAGCGTCGAAGGCGGCCTTCTCGGCAGCGCCGCCAAGGCTCTTCCAGGCGCTGCCGAGCTTGTCCTGGTTGCGCCCGGTGATGGTCACCTTCATGCCCGGGCCGAGCAGTTTGCGCGCTGTCGCCAGGCCGATGCCGGACGAGCCGCCGATGATGACTGTGTGTTCGGTTCTGTCGGTCATGACTGTTCTTCCTTCGATTTTGGCGAAGCCAACCCGACGAGGTCGAGGCTCAGGCTGCGCAATTGTTGTCTTGCCCTGGCGTCGTAGGCCTGGGCGTCGGCGCGGGATTCGCGCAGTCCGTCGAAATAGAGGCCGCCGCGGCCTTCGAGCGCGGATGAGGTGGCGAGGTTCAAGATAGCTTCGGCGCCCGTTTCGACGGAGCTCCACGGCGTCACGCCCGCCTGTCGGACCATGGTGGTGTTCATGTAGCTCGCCGGATGCAGCGCGTTGACGGTGACGCCGCTGCCTTCCAACTGCTCGGCCAGATCGATGGTGAACAGGATCTGCGCCAGCTTGCTCTGGCAGTAGGCGCGCACGCCGCTATAGCCGCGGGTCAGCATGACATCGCCGAAATCGATCGCCTGCTGGCCGGCGGACGCGACATTGACGATGCGTGCCGGGGCGCTCGCCTTCAGCAGCGGCAGAAGCTCCGAGGTCAGCAGGAAGCCGGCGAGATAGTTGACGGCAAAGCGCAGTTCGTAGCCATCGGCGCTTGTCTGTCGCTTGTCGCCGGCGGTGCCGACGCCGGCATTGTTGACGAGGATGTCGAGGCGGGTTGTGCTGCTGCGCACGGCCTCGGCGAGGCGTCTTACCTGCGCCAGCGAAGCGAGATCGGCCGCGAGAAACTCGGCCTTGCCGCCGGCGGCTTCGATGTCGGCGATAGCGGCCTTGCCGCGTGTTGCATCGCGGCCATGCACCAGCACCCGTGCGCCGGCCGCACCCAACCTTTGCGCCACGACCCGGCCGACGCCGTCGGTCGAGCCGGTGATGAGGATGGTCTTGCCTTTCAATTCCATGTTCAGAGCCTCCTGTTGTTGCCCTGAACGCAAGATGGGGCGCTTCGCCCATGTCAAACAGTTCAAACTTTATCCTGGTATCAATACTGCTATAATAGCCGGCATGAACGCTCCCGCTGCCTCCACCCGATCAGCCGACGAGAGCCGCCGGCACGAACTCGGCGCCTTCCTGCGTTCGCGCCGGGAAAGGCTGGCGCCGTCGGCCACCGGCATCGCGACAGGTCCGCGACGGCGCACGCCGGGCCTGCGGCGCGAGGAAGTGGCGATGATCGCCGGTGTCGGCACCACCTGGTACACCTGGCTCGAACAGGGCAGGGATGTGCGGCCCTCGGTGGAAGTGCTGGCGGCGCTCTGCGAGGCGCTTCGCCTCGACGCTGTCGAGAAGCGGCATCTGTTCATCCTGGCCGGCCGCCAGCAGCCGGAGCGTCGTGTGGCGGCGCCGGAAAAGGTCGACGCCACGCTGTTGCATATGCTGCAAAGCCTGGTGCTGCAGCCCGCCTATGTCGTCGGCCGGCGTTGGGACGTTCTTGCCTGGAACGAAGCGGCTGTGGCGGTGTTCGGCGACTATGGCCTGCTGGAGGGCGATTGCAGAAATATCGTCCACATGGTGTTCACCAACCCGCACCACCGCCGCCTGCTGGTCGACTGGGAAGAACTCGCCCGCGTGGTGCTCGCCTCGTTTCGTGCCGAAAGCGCCAAATATGTCGGCGATCCCGATTTCGAACGGCTGATCGCGCTGATGATGAACTCAAGTCCCGAGTTCCGCGACTGGTGGCCCCGGCGCGACGTGGCGCGAAAACTGACCGGCGTGAAGCACGTCCGGCATCCCAAGGCGGGCTTGATGGCTTTCGAGCATATGAGCCTGTCGATCGACGACGGCTCGGACATGCGGCTGATCGTCTATACGCCGCTCGCCGAGCAGAACTCGATCGCCAAGCTACAACAACTGCTGGAGGCGATGCCGGCCGAACGGCGTAGCGCCTAAGACCCTCAGCTTCGTCATCCCCAGGTCTGCGCCGCGTCGCTACGCTCCTTGCTCCGCCCGTGGATGACGAAATGATGAGCGCCTCCGCTAACCTCCACGGTCAGCAAGAACCAAGCAACCGGTGGGTCGGTCGCTAGCCGTTTGGCTTCAGCCCATCGAGGAACAATTGCTCCAGGAAGCGGGCAGCGTCCTCGAAGCGGCCGTCGCCGCCGCGGTTCGGCCCCAGAACGGCGCGGACCTGGACGTCGAAATCGGCATAGTGCTGCGTCGTTGCCCAGATCGCGAAGATCAGGTGCCAGGGATCGGTCCGGGCGATCTTGCCGGCACGCATCCAGCCCTTGATGACGGCGGCCTTCTCGTCGACCAACGTCTTCAACTCGCCCGCCAACAGCGGCATGATGCGCGGCGCTCCCTGCAGGATCTCGTTGGCGAACAGCCGGCTCTCGCGCGGAAAGTCGCGGGCCATTTCCAGCTTGCGCCTGATGTAGCTCCTGAGTTCGGTCATCGGATCGCCGATGTCGTCGAGTTCCCTGAGCGGCGCCAGCCAGGTTTCGAGCAGCCGCTCCATCAATGTCTCGTGAATGTCCTCCTTGCGGCGGAAATAGTAGAGCAGGTTCGGCTTCGACATGCCGGCGGCTTCGGCGATCTGGTCGATGGTCGAACCTCGGAACCCGTTGGTGGAAAACACTTCGAGCGCGGCCTCCAGGATCAGTTCGCGCTTTTCCACCTGGATGCGGGTGCGGCGAGGGGCTTGCGTGCTCGTGGTCACCGTTGCGGACCCTCGCATCGACGCTCATCTGGACCAATTCTCTGGACCAGTTTTTCTCCAACCTGTGGAACGCACTTCAGGAGCCGCATTTCCGCTAGTAATCCATTGACCGCCGACATGGCGGTGCTAACGTTTGTCCAATCGGTCAAAATTTGCGTAGCATGAAAGCGCGGCAAAGACCAAGCGTTGGGCGCAGCGAAACAGGTTACAAGGGGAAGTCTTGGTCATGTCCAACCGGCTGAAAGTCACGCCGAACGATCTCAGCGCATTCTGGATGCCGTTCACGGCAAACCGGCAGTTCAAGCAGGCGCCGCGCATGTTCGTGTCCGCCAAGGACATGCATTACACGACCAGCGACGGCCGCAAGGTGCTGGACGGCACCGCCGGCCTGTGGTGCGTCAACGCCGGCCATTGCCGGCCGAAGATCACCGAGGCGATCCAGCACCAGGCCGCCGAACTCGACTACGCCCCCGCCTTCCAGATGGGCCATCCGATCGTGTTCGAGCTGGCCAACCGCCTTGTCGACCTCGCGCCCAAGGGCATGGACCATGTGTTCTTCACCAATTCCGGTTCGGAATCGGTCGAGACGGCGTTGAAGATGGCGATCGCCTATCACCGCGTGAAGGGAGAGGGCTCACGCACCCGGCTCATCGGCCGCGAGCGCGGCTATCACGGCGTCAATTTCGGCGGCATCTCGGTCGGCGGCATCGTCACCAACCGCAAGATGTTCGGCACGTTGCTGGGTGGCGTCGACCACATGCCGCACACGCATCTGCCGGAGAAGAACGCTTTTTCGAAAGGCGTGCCGGAGTATGGAGCGGAGCTCGCCAACGATCTGGAGCGTATCGTCGCCCTGCATGACGCCTCGACCATCGCGGCCGTCATCGTCGAGCCGGTCGCCGGCTCCACCGGCGTTATCCTGCCGCCGAAGGGCTATCTCGAGAAGCTGCGCGAAATCTGCACCAAGCACGGCATCCTGCTGATCTTCGACGAGGTCATCACCGGTTTCGGCCGCCTTGGCGCGCCGTTCGCCGCCGACTATTTCGGCGTCACGCCCGACATCATGACCACCGCCAAGGGCGTCTCCAACGGCGTCATCCCGATGGGCGCCGTGTTCGTGAAGAAGGAAATCCACGACGCCTTCATGACCGGCCCCGAGCACATGATCGAGTTCTTCCACGGCTACACCTATTCGGGCAATCCGATCGCTTGTGCGGCCGCACTCGGCACGCTCGATACCTACAAGGAAGAGGGCTTGCTGACGCGTGGCGAGGAACTAGCGCCTTACTGGGAAGACGCGCTGCATTCGCTGAAGGGCGAGCCGCATGTCATCGACATCAGGAACATCGGCCTGATCGGCGCGATCGAACTGGCGCCGATCGCCGGCAGCCCGACCAAGCGGGCGTTCTCGGCTTTCGTCAAAGCCTTCGAGCGCGGCGCGCTGATCCGCACCACCGGCGACATCATCGCACTGTCGCCGCCGCTGATCATCACCAAGGGCCAGATCAACGAATTGATCGACCATGTGCGGGAAGTGCTGCGGTCGATCGACTAGACTTGCCTTTACCTGGGCGGGTGGCGATGGGAACCGCCACCCGCCCAGAACATGAAATGGAAGGACTTTGAATGGCGGCACCCGGCGAAAATCTGCGAATCAATTCAGACCGTTTGTGGGATTCCATCATGGAGATGGCGAAGATCGGCCCCGGCATTGCCGGCGGCAACAATCGCCAGACCGTGACCGACGAGGACGGCGAGGGCCGGCACCTGTTCAAGCGCTGGTGCGATGCGGCCGGGCTCGAAATGGGTGTCGACGAGATGGGCACCATGTTTGCCCGCCGCGAAGGCACGGATCCCAGCCTGCCGCCGGTCTATGTCGGCAGCCACCTCGATACGCAGCCGACCGGCGGCAAGTATGACGGCGTTCTCGGCGTGCTCGGCGGTCTGGAGATCGTGCGCTCGCTCAACGACCTCGACATCAAGACCAAACACCCGATCGTCGTCACCAACTGGACCAACGAGGAAGGCGCGCGCTTCGCCCCGGCGATGATGGCCTCCGGCGTGTTCGCCGGCGTGCTCGACCAGGCCGATGTCTACGAGCATACGGACAAGAACGGCAAGAAATTCGGCGAGGAACTGGAGCGCATCGGTTGGAAGGGCGCCGAGAAGGTCGGCGACCGCAAGATTCACGCCTTCTTCGAACTGCATATCGAGCAGGGCCCGATCCTTGAGGACGAAGATATCGACATCGGTGTCGTCACCCACGGCCAGGGCCTGAAATGGCTGCAGGTAACGCTGACCGGCAAGGAAGCGCATACCGGCTCGACGCCGATGCCCAAGCGCCGCAATGCCGGGCTCGGCATGGCCCGGGTGATCGAACTGGTGCACGAGATCGCCATGGACTACCAGCCTGACGCCGTCGGCGCGGTCGGCCACATGGAAGTCTATCCCAATTCGCGCAACATCATCGCCGGCCGCACCGTCTTCACCATAGACATCCGCTCACCGGAGAAGGAAGTGCTCGACGCCATGGATGGCCGCATCCGCGAAGGCATCGACACGATCTGCGATGCGCTCGACATCCGCTATGAGATCGAGCAGGTCGGTCATTTTGATCCGGTCACCTTCGACAAGGGCTGCGTCAAGGCGATCCGCGACGCCGCAGAGCGGCTCGGTTATACGCATCGCAACATCGTCTCGGGCGCCGGCCACGACGCCTGCTGGATCAACCGCGTCGCGCCGACCGCGATGGTGATGTGCCCATGCGTGGATGGGTTAAGCCACAACGAGGCGGAAGAGATCACCAAGGAATGGGCCGCGGCCGGCGCCGACGTTCTGTTCCACGCGGTGGTGGAGACGGCCGTTATCGTGGAGTGAATTTAGAGATTTACCCTCAACGCCGCTCACCAAGAAGCGCGAAGAGAAGAACAAGGGAACAGCAAAATGACCAAAGTCATCAAGAACGGCACCGTCGTCACAGCCGACCGCACCTGGAAGGCCGACGTGCTGATGCAGCACGGCAAGATCGTTGCCATCGGCTCGGACCTGCATGGCGACCATGAGTACGACGCTACCGGTTGCTATGTCATGCCGGGCGGCATCGATCCGCATACCCATCTTGAAATGCCCTTCATGGGCACTTATTCCGCCGACGATTTCGAATCCGGTACGCGTGCGGCCCTGGCCGGCGGCACGACGATGGTGGTCGATTTCTGCCTCCCGTCGCCTCAGCAATCACTGCTCGAAGCCTTGCAGATGTGGGACAACAAGACCTCGAAGGCAGCCTGCGACTATTCCTTTCACATGGCGATCACCTGGTGGGGCAAGCAGGTGTTCGACGAGATGGCCACCGTCGTCGACAAGGGCATCACCTCTTTCAAGCACTTCATGGCCTACAAGGGCGCGCTGATGGTGGACGACGACGAGATGTACGCGTCGTTCCAGCGCTGCGCCGACCTCGGCGCACTGCCGCTGGTGCATGCCGAGAATGGCGATGTGGTCGCCGCCCTGTCGCAGAAGCTCCTCGCCGCCGGCAACAATGGCCCCGAAGGACATGCCTATTCGCGCCCACCGGAAGTGGAGGGCGAGGCGACCAACCGCGCCATCATGATCGCCGATATGGCCGGCGTGCCGCTTTATGTCGTGCACGTCTCCTGCGAGCAGAGCCACGAGGCGATCCGCCGGGCGCGCCAGAAAGGCATGCGGGTGTTCGGCGAGCCGCTGATCCAGCACCTGACGCTGGACGAGAGCGAGTATTTCGACAAGGACTGGGACCACGCGGCGCGCCGCGTGATGAGCCCGCCCTTCCGCAACAAGCTGCACCAGGATTCGCTATGGGCGGGCCTGCAAGCCGGATCGCTGCAGGTGGTGGCGACCGATCATTGCGCCTTCACCACCGAGCAGAAGCGTTTCGGCGTCGGCAATTTCACCAAGATCCCGAACGGCACGGGGGGCCTCGAGGACCGGCTGCCCGTGCTATGGACCAAGGGCGTCAACACCGGGCGGCTGACGATGAACGAGTTCGTCGCGGTGACATCGACCAACATCGCCAAGATCCTCAACATGTATCCAAAAAAGGGCGCCATCGTCGAAGGTGCCGATGCCGACATCATCGTCTGGGATCCGAAGCGCAAGAAAACGATTTCTTCGAAGAAGCAGCAGTCTGTCATCGACTACAATGTGTTCGAAGGCGTCGAGGTGACGGGCTTGCCGCGCTTCGTCTTCTCGCGAGGCGAGTTGTCGATCGAGGAAGCCGAGGTGAAGGCAAAGCCCGGCCATGGTGAGTTCGTCGGCCGCGAGCCGAACGCCGCGGTCAACCGAGCGCTGTCGACCTGGAAAGAGATCACCGCGCCGCGCAAGGTCGAGCGGACCGGCATTCCGGCGACCGGGGTTTGACGGTGAGGCGCGCGGGGTTCTATCTCACCGCCGTTCTTGTTCTGGCTGCCGGCTCCGCCTCGGCGGCCGGCATCGACCTGTCCAAGCCCTATGGCAACAAGACCGGCTGCATCAACAAGAATGGTCAGAAGGTCTATGCCGAGGACATGCTGCTGCTGACCGACACCGACTTCATCACCATCGCCAGCGCCTGTACCTTCACTGAAAAGCAGGTACAGGCCGACGGTTCGCTGGTGGCGAAGGCGCAATGCCAGGCGGAAGGCGAGGAAGGCCAGTCGACGATCCAGTTCACCATCAAGCGCAACGCCAAGAACGCCAAGAAGCTGGTGATTGCCGACGAGGACGGTACCATCTACGGGGAAGTGTCACGGTGCCGATGACGGCCAGCGTCCCTCGTTCGAGGATATCAAGCGACCAGTGCATCCAGTTCCGGCAACAGGACAACGCTTTCCTGTTCGTTGGGGTCGGTGCGGGCGATGACGGCCGACGAGGGGGCGTTGCTCAGATTGGCCGGCAAATGCGGCACGCCGGCCGGAATGTAGAAGAGGTCACCGGCCTTGACGACGATGTGATGCTCCAGCCGGTCGCCATACCAGGTATGGACCTCGCCGGAGAGCACGTATATCGCCGTTTCATGGTTCTCATGCAGATGCGCCTTGGCGCGGGCGCCGGGCGGCATGGTCAGCACATGCATGCAGATGCCGGAAGAGCCGACCGACTCGGTGGCGATGCCTGCGAAATAGGTTAGACCCTGCTTGCCTTCATAAGTGCTTTCAGGGCGGATAAGATGACAAGTGGGTTTAGGCGACATCGGGGAAACTCCGGGCGTCGATTGAGTGGGACAAGCTCAGCAGGGCTGGGGCCAATGGGACGGGTCGAATGGAAAACAACATCGCGATAAAAGCAATCGGAATCGGGATGGCGCCGCGGGAACAGGCAGGCCGCAACCGATGACAGGAATTTCGCCAGCCGTCGTTTCGGCAAGCAAACTTGGGCTCACCTTCCAGACCAATGACGGGCCGGTGCAGGCGCTATCCAATGTCGACCTGACCATCGGCAAGGGGGAGTTCGTCTCCTTCATCGGGCCGTCGGGCTGCGGCAAGACCACTTTGCTGCGCGTCATTGCCGATCTGGAGAAGCCGACCTCGGGGGCGATTTCGATCAACGGCATGACAGCTGAACAGGCGCGCGAGAAACGCGCCTACGGCTATGTCTTCCAGGCCGCCGCCCTGTTTCCCTGGCGCACCATCGAGCGCAACGTCGCGCTGCCGCTGGAGATCATGGGCCTGTCCAGGGCCGAGCAGGCGGAGCGCATCAAGCGCACACTCGACCTCGTCAATCTCAGCGGCTTCGAGAAGAAATATCCCTGGCAGCTTTCCGGTGGCATGCAGCAGCGCGCATCGATCGCGCGTGCGCTCGCCTTCGACGCCGACCTCCTGTTGATGGACGAGCCGTTCGGCGCGCTGGACGAGATCGTGCGCGACCACCTCAACGAGCAATTGCTGGAACTGTGGGGACGGACGAACAAGACCATCTGCTTCGTCACGCACTCCATCCCGGAGGCGGTCTATCTGTCGACACGCATCGTCGTCATGTCGCCACGTCCGGGCCGGGTCAGCGACGTCATTGAATCGACGCTGCCGAAAGAGCGGCCGCTCGGCATCCGCGAGACGCCGGAGTTCCTGGCGATCGCCGCACGGGTGCGGGACGGGTTGAGGGCAGGGCATAGCTATGATGATTGAGTGGGGGCAGGATGAGTTTCCTCCTCTCCCCCCCGGGGAGAGGATGGCCGGAGCGAAGCGGAGGTCGGGTGAGGGGGCGGCGCCGACAGATCCGACCAAGAGGAAGATCGGGGCAACCGAACGCGCCCGAAGGCTGCGGGTTGAAGAGACCGAGGCTGAATACAGACTTTGGGGCGAACTGAGAGGCCGTCATCTCAACGGTTACAAATTTGTGAGGCAAGTGCCTCTCGGACCTTTCATCGCCGATTTCGTTTGCCGCGAGAACGGCCTGATTGTCGAACTTGACGGCAGCCAGCACGCGGATTCTCCAGCCGATGCCGTGAGAACCGCTTGGCTGAACGGCCAAGGGTATTCCGTTCTGAGATTCTGGAACCACGAAGTGTTGGCCGAGCGCCGAGCGGTCCTTGATACGATCTTGGCTTGCCTTGACGGAAAGATTTCTACCCCCTCACCCGACCTCCGCTTCGCTCCGGCCACCCTCTCCCCGTTGGGGAGAGGAGGGCGCCAGCCCGGCGAGGATCGCTAGATGGACACCTTCCGCGACAAGCTTATCCCGGTCACCTCGATCCTCGTTGGCGTCGTCGTGCTCTGGTACGTTTTCGCCGTCTTCCTCAACGCGCCCTTCCAGCGCGATCTCGACCGGCGGGCCAACGAAACCTCGACCTTCAGCGAACTCATCGGCAAGACGTTGTCGCAGCCGAAGCCGACGCTGCCGGCGCCGCATCAGGTGGCGGTGAATTTCTTCGAGAATACGTTTCTGCGGCCCATCAATTCGAACCGCAGTCTTGTCTACAACGCCTGGGTGACGCTGTCCTCGACGCTGCTCGGCTTTGCCTTCGGCACCGCGCTCGGCATCGTCATTGCGGTGGGCATCGTCCATGTGGCGACGCTCGACCGCAGCCTGATGCCGTGGATCATCGCCTCGCAGACCATTCCGATCCTGGCGGTGGCGCCGATGATCATCGTCGTGCTGGCGGCGGTCGGCATCACCGGCTTGGTCCCGAAGGCGATGATCTCGACCTACCTGTCGTTCTTCCCGGTAACGGTCGGCATGGTGAAGGGGCTGCGCTCGCCCGAGATCATGCATCTCGACCTGATGCACACCTACAATGCCAGCCAGGCCCAGACCTTCTGGAAGCTGCGCGTGCCGGCCTCGGTGCCGTTCCTGTTCACCTCGATGAAGGTTGCGGTGGCGGCAAGCCTGGTCGGCGCCATCGTCGGCGAACTGCCGACGGGTGCTGTCGCCGGCATCGGCGCCAAGCTGTTGGCCGGCGCCTATTACAGCCAGTCGATCGACATCTGGTCGGCGCTGGTCGCCGGTTCGATCGTGGCGGCGCTGCTTGTGATGGTGGTTGGCATCGCCGGCCGCCTCGTCGACCGCGCCATGGGCGGGAGGCCGGCATGAACCGGCTGAGACCTTCCTGGCAAGCGGCGCTGGCGGCCCTGGCGTGCCTGATCGCCGTTGCGCTCGGAGCGATCGCAGCGCCAAAAGTTGATCCGCTGGCGCAGCCTGCGGGGACGTTGATCTATCCCTATGCCACGACGAGCTGGCTGATCTTCGGCGCGCTGCTTCTCGCCGCTTTGATCCCGATGGCCAAAGTGCCGCCCATGGCCGAAGCTGTCGTGCTTTTCATCGGTGCGCATCTGGCGGCCTGGCTGCTCATCGGGGGCATTGCCAGCTTCGAAGGTCTGGCGCGGGCGCCATATTTCCTGCTGCTCGCGGCCGCCTGGCTGCTTGGCTGGCGTTGCGTCGCGGTCTTGTCTGGACTGCGCCCGACGGACGGCTCGACGCGGACCGCTTTGCGTCTGATCATTCCGGCCATCTTCGGTGCCTGGATCCTGATCATCTGGGAGGCGGTAACGCGTGGCGCCGGCATTCCTTTCATCCTCCTGCCACCGCCGAGCGCCATCGGCGCGCGCATCGCCGGTTCGCTGCCGATCCTCGGAGCCGATGTCCGGCAGACCATCTTCAAGGCGGTGCTCTTCGGCTATGTCGTGGGCAGCGGCGCGGGCTTCGTCACCGCTGTTCTCGCCGATCGCGTGGCGTTCCTGCGGCGCGGGCTCTTGCCGATCGGCAACATGGTCTCGGCGCTGCCGATCATCGGCGTGGCGCCGATCATGGTCATGTGGTTCGGCTTCGACTGGCAGTCCAAGGCGGCTGTCGTCATCATCATGACCTTCTTCCCGATGCTGGTGAACACGGTCGCCGGGCTCGCCGCGTCCGGCCATATGGAGCGCGATCTGATGCGCACCTATGCGTCTGGCTATTGGCCGATGCTCATCAAGCTGCGGCTGCCGGCGGCAGCGCCTTTCATCTTCAACGCGCTGAAGATCAACTCGACGCTGGCGCTGATCGGCGCCATCGTCGCCGAGTTCTTCGGCACGCCGGTCGTCGGTATGGGCTTCCGCATTTCGACCGAGGTCGGGCGGATGAACATCGACATGGTCTGGGCCGAAATCGCAGTTGCAGCACTTGCGGGTTCGGTCTTTTATGGCGTGGTCGCCCTTGTCGAAAGGGCCGTCACGTTTTGGCATCCCTCTGTCCGTGGTGGATAGGGGCGGTGGGTTTAGGGCACTAACTTCAGAGGGTAAAAAAATGAAAAGACTTATTATTCCAGTTCTGGCCGGCGCGATGTCGCTGGCCGCGTTCCAGGCAATGGCCGCCGACAAGGTGACCTTGCAGCTGAAATGGGTCACGCAGGCGCAGTTTGCCGGCTACTATGTCGCCAAGGCGAAGGGTTTCTATGAGGCCGAAGGCCTCGACGTCGACATCAAGCCGGGCGGCCCCGACATCGCGCCCGAGCAGGTGATCGCCGGCGGCGGTGCCGATGTCATCGTCGACTGGATGGGCGGCGCGCTCGCCGCGCGCGAAAAGGGTGTGCCGCTGGTCAACATCGCCCAGCCGTTCAAAAAGGCCGGCATGGAGCTGGTCTGCCCGAAGGACGGCCCGATCAAGAGCGAAGCCGATTTCAAGGGTCATACGCTGGGCGTCTGGTTCTTCGGCAATGAATATCCGTTCTACGCCTGGATGAACAAGCTTGGCCTCAAGACCGATGGCGGCCCCGATGGTGTCACCGTTCTCAAGCAGAGTTTCGATGTGCAGCCGCTGATCCAGAAGCAGGCCGACTGCATCTCGGTCATGACCTACAATGAGTACTGGCAGCTGATCGACGCCGGCTACAAGCCCGAACAGCTCACCGTCTTCAACTACTCGGCGATGGGCAACGACCTGCTCGAGGACGGCCTCTATGCCTCGGAAGACAAGCTCAAGGATCCGGCCTTCGAGGACAAGATGGTGCGTTTCGTGCGCGCTTCGATGAAGGGCTGGAAATACGCCATCGACAACAATGACGAGGCGGCAGGCATCGTCATGGACGGCGGCGGCCAGGACGAAAACCACCAGAAGCGGATGATGAGCGAAGTCGCCAAGCTGATCGACAACGCCGACGGCAAGCTCGACCCGGCGACCTACGAGCGCACCGCCAAGGCGCTGCTCGACCAGAAGATCATCACCAAGGAGCCGAAAGGCGCCTACACCACCGCCATCACGGACAAGGCGGTCAAGTAAAGCCTGGCAGGCGCAATCAACAGCGCCTGCGACCGGTTTGACGGCTGACACCAAAAGGGGCGGGCGACCGCCCCTTTTCCATTCGCTCCGATCACAAAACCGTGTGCGGGGATACATTGTGCCAACCAGCCGTTGCATTGAAGCATGCGCGCGGCGGGAGCCGCGACGCATAGCTTCAATTTCAATCGGAGGCTCTTCATGCGCGCACACCCCTTCCTGCCGGCGCTATCGGCGCTCGCCATTTCCACCGCTTTCCTGTTCGCATCACCGGCCATGGCCGAGATGGTAAAATACAAGGCGACCCTCGATGGCGGCCAGCAGAGTCCAGCTGTCACCACCAAGGGCAAGGGGACGGCCACTCTCACCTTCGACACCACGAAGAAGAAGCTCAGCTGGAACGTGAAGTATTCCGGCCTCAGCGGCCCGGCGTCGGCCGCGCATATCCACGGCCCGGCGGCAATGGGTGAAAACGCGGATCCCGTGATCCCGTTCAAAGGCAAGCTCAAGAGCCCGATCAAGGGGTCGGCGACGCTGACGGATGCGCAGGCCGCCGACCTGGAGGCCGGCAAGTATTACGTCAACGTACACACGGCGGCCCACAAGGACGGCGAGATCCGCGGTCAGATCGAAAAGGCAATGTAGCGGCCGAAGGCCGGCGGGCGCCAGGGAACTCGGCCTGGCTGCCCTTAAGCCTTGTCGCGTATCTGCGTCATCGTCCGGGTCGGCGTTATCGCTTCGGGATCGAGCCTGATCTCGACGATCGCCGGCTTGCCGCTGGTTCGCGCGCGCTCGAAGGCAGGCGCGAAATCAGCTGTTTTCTCCACCGTCTCGCCATGGCCGCCATAGGCGCGGGCAAGTGCTGCAAAATCGGGGTTCTTCAGATCGGTGCCGACGACACGACCGGGATATTCGCGCTCCTGATGCATGCGGATGGTGCCGTAAATGCCGTTGTTGACGACGATCACCACGATCGGCAGATCGTACTGCACGGCAGTGGCGAATTCCTGCCCGTTCATCAGGAAGCAGCCGTCGCCGGCAAAGGCGACCACGGTGCGCTCCGGATAAAGCGCCTTGGCCGCGACCGCCGCCGGCGTGCCGTAACCCATCGAGCCCGACGTCGGCGCCGCCTGTGTGCCGAAGCGGCGGGAGCGGTGGAAGCGATGCACCCAGGTCGCATAATTGCCGGCGCCATTGGTCAGGATGGCATCGTCGGGCAACACTTTCTCAAGATAGTCCATGATCGGACCCATCTGCACCGCGCCGGGGCCGGTCTGTGGTGGCGTCGACCATTCGAGATAGGCCGCGTGGTGCCTGGGCGTCTCGGCCGCCCATGATGGCGTTCCGGCGGGTTTGCGCTTGGCGAAAGCCTCGACGAAAGCCGCTGGCGAGGCGTTGATCGCCAGCGTCGGGCGGTAGACCCGGCCGAGTTCGCCCGCATCGGCATGGACATGCACCAGTGCCTGGTCGGGATAGGGGCTCTTCAGCAACGTGTAGTCCGAAGATGGCATCTCGCCCATGCGGCCGCCGATCAAGAGAGCGACGTCGGCCTGCTTGATGGCCGCCGCCAGCTTCGGATTGATGCCGATGCCGACATCGCCGGCATAGTTTGGATGAAGATGATCGAACAGCATCTGGCGGCGGAAGGAACAGCCGACAGGAAGCGACCAGGCCTCGGCGATCTCATGCATCCGCGCCACGGCATCCGCGTTCCAGCGCGTGCCACCCAGGATGACCAAGGGACGCTTCGCGCCGGCAAGCAGCATTTCCAGTGCGTCGAGTTCGGCCTCGCCGGGATAGGTATCGACCGGCGTGTGCGGAAGTGCTTCCGGCGCTTCGACCATGCTGGTCAGCATATCCTCCGGCAGCGAGATGACGACCGGGCCGGGGCGGCCCGACGTCGCCACGGCGAAGGCGCGGGTGACGAATTCAGGGATGCGCGAGGCGTCGTCGATCTCGACCACCCATTTGGCGATGTCGCCGAAGAACCTGACGTAATCAACCTCCTGAAAAGCCTCGCGTTCCTTGGCGTGGCTGGCGACCTGGCCGATGAACAGGATGAGGGGAACCGAATCCTGCATGGCGATGTGGATGCCGGCCGAAGCGTTGGTGGCGCCGGGGCCGCGGGTGACGAAGCAGATTCCGGGCTTGCCGGTCAGGCGGCCCTGACAATCGGCCATCATGGCAGCACCGCCTTCCTGGCGGCAGACGATGGTGCGGATCGAGGAATCATGCAGGGCGTCAAGCACCGCAAGGTAGGATTCGCCCGGCACACAGAAGATACGGTCGGTGCCGTTGGCTTCGAGGGCGTCGACGATCAGTTGTCCACCGGTCTTCATTTCCCAGACTTCTCCAGTTCGGCAAGGATTTCGTCAGTGTGCTCGCCAAGGCGCGGCGAGGGGCGCTCATAGGTGAGCGGTGTGCCCGACATCACCATCGGCGCGCGCACCGACGGCAGGCGGTTGCCATGGCCGTCGTCGAGGTCGAGCCGCATGCCGCGGGCAATGGTCTGCGGATCGGCGAACATCTGGCCGATCGTGTTGATCGGACTTGCCGGCACACTGGCGGCTTCGAGCTTCGCCAGCAGCGGATCGCGATCCCAGGTCTTAAGCGCCTCGATGATGCGTGCGCGAAGGTCCACGCGGTTGGCGACGCGGGCCGGATTGGTGGTGAAATCGGGATTGGCCGGCAAATCGTCCAGCCCGACCGCGGCGCAGAATTTGGCGAACTGGCCGTCATTGCCGACAGCCAGGATGATGTGGCCGTCCCTGACCGGAAGCACTTCGTACGGGGCAATGTTCATATGCGCATTGCCCATCTGCACCGGCGACTTGCCGGAAACGAGATAGTTGAGGTTCTGGTTGCCGAGCGCCGAGATCTGAGTGTCGAACAGCGCCATGTCGATGTGCTGGCCTTCGCCGGTCTGTCCGGCATGACGAAGCGCGGCCTGGATGGCGATGACCGAATAGAGGCCGGTGAAGATATCCGAGATGGCGACGCCGGCCTTCTGCGGCTCGCGGCCGGCCTCGCCGGTGATCGACATCATGCCGGCCATGGCCTGAATGATGAAGTCATAACCGGCGCGGGGCGCATAAGGCCCATCCTGACCAAAGCCGGTGATGGAGCAGTAGACCAGGCGAGGGTTGATCTTCTTCAGGCTGTCGTGGTCGAGCCCGTATTTCTTCAGGCCGCCGAGTTTGAAGTTCTCGATCAGCACATCCGCCGTCGCGACCAGCCGGCGCACCGTCTGGGCGCCTTCCGGCGTCGAGAAGTCGATGGCGATGGAGCGCTTGCCGCGGTTGCAGGAATGGTAGTAGGCGGCCGACAGGTTCTCGCCGTCATGGCCCATGACGAAGGGCGGACCCCATTTGCGGGTGTCGTCGCCGCCATCGGGACTCTCGACCTTGATGACATCGGCGCCGAGATCGGCAAGCAACTGCCCGGCCCAGGGCCCGGCAAGAATGCGGGCGAGTTCGACGACGCGGACGCCTTTCAGCGGGGGTTCGGCCATAAATCACCGTGTTTGCCGCAATCATCCTGATTGCCGCGAAAGCAGAGCCTCTATCAAGCCCGGCAGCGGCTGTCACGGTCCTTGCAATGGGCCAACCTGTCACGCCTTCAAGACAGTGTCCGCCCAGTTGGCGAAATCGTCCATGATGGTGTCGCGGTTCACCTCGTTCAGGCTTTCGTGGCGGGTTTCGGCGTAAACCTTTGAAACCAGATTCGAAAAGCCCATCCTGCGCATGCGACTGGCGAGATGGGTGATGCCCTTGCCGTAGTCCGAGGCAGGGTCATTTTCGCCGCCGGCGATGGCGACGGGGATGTCGCGGCGAACGGCGGCAAAGCCTGCATCCTTGCCGCCGTTCAGCGCCAAGGCGACCACATCGCGCCACATCGAGATGGAGGCATCCCAGCCGCAGAGCGGATCGGCGATATATTTCGCCACCTCCGCCTCGTCGCGCGACAGCCAGTCGAACAAGGTGCGATGGTTGGGCACCGCCTTGCCCCAGGCCTGGAAGGTAAGTTTCGGCAGCAGGCGCGACGGGACATCGGAGCCCAGCCGCATCCGTTCCCAGGCAAGGATACCGAGCGCCACCTGGCCGAGCAGGCCTTGCGAGAAATTGCCGTTCCAGATCGCGGCGGCATGGATGCGTTGCGAGTAGCGTAACAGGTAGTTCAGCGCCACGGAGGCGCCCATCGAGTGGCCGAAAAGGATCACCGGCAGGTCAGGCTGCTCGCGGGCGATGAGATCGTGGATGGCGTCGACATCGGCGATCACCTTGGCCGGGCCGTCCTTGTCGGCGAATCTGCCGAGCGGCGCGTCGGGCGCCTTGGTTGCTCCATGGCCACGGTGGTCATGGACATAGACATGGAAGCCCNGGGCGGCGAGGAAACAGGCGAAGCGGTCGTAGCGCGCGGCGTGTTCGGCCAGGCCGTGATTGATCTGGACCACCGCACGCGGAGGAGTGTCGGCCTGCCGGACGAACAGATTGAGGTCGGCGCCGGTCGGCGAGCGAACCACGCGCTGCTGGCTGAATGGCATGCCGGCCGGTCTCTCCCTGGTTCCGCCCTCGTGATGTCCAAACTGTGTGCGCCGGTGCCAGATTTGCGTCAATCCGGCCTGCCGGTTTTTCCGCGACGATCTTTCTTGCCACGAGCCCGCAAAATATCGCAATTCTGACATGGAGACAGCTTCAGTCTGTCGCCCACTTTCCAGCAGGGGATTCTCCATGCGCATTGCTGTTGTCTTCGGATTGACCTTGCTGGCGGGCGCGGCGCATGCCGACGTCAAGATGAGCGGCACTTTCGTGGCCGACGCTGCCTGTCCGGCGACGCAGGCGATCAAGAACGGCAAGAACCCCGGCAATGTCTCGACGGATGCGGGCAAGACCTACCAATTGCTGGCCGGCAACAAGGACGCCCCGACCCACTACCTCATCCTGGTGCCCGGCGCCGATCCCGAGCGCCGCTGGGTGAAGGTCAGCTGCGGCCATCTCTCGGGCAGCAGTGCCGCGACCGTGCCGGCGGCACCGGGCGGGCAAGGCAAGCCCGCGCCCTCGGGGAAACCCGAATATGTCTTCGCATTAAGCTGGCAGCCGGCCTTCTGCGAGACCAAGTCGAACAAGACCGAATGCAAGGCGCAAAACCCTGGTGAGTTCGATGCCACCAACTTCACGCTGCACGGTCTGTGGCCGCAGCCGAACGGCAATTTCTATTGCCAGGCTTCGGCCAGCGACAAGGCCAATGACAATCCGGCTCACTGGCAGGACCTGCCACCGGTCGACCTCGATGCCGACACCCGCACCGAGCTCGACAAGGTGATGCCCGGCACGGCCTCGAAGCTGGAACGGCATGAATGGATCAAGCACGGCACCTGCTACGGCAAAAGTCAGCAGGAGTATTTTTCCGACGCCCTTCATTTGATGCGTGAGGTCAACAGCTCGCCGGTGCGCGACCTCTTCGCCAAAAATATCGGCGGCAAGCTGACCGCGGATCAGATCCGCGGCGCCTTCGACCAGGCCTTCGGCGCGGGAGCAGGGGACCGGGTGCGGGTGTCCTGCCTTATCGATCCGTCGAGTGGCCGGCGGCTGATCGGCGAACTGACGCTTGGCCTTGCCGGTCCGATCGGCCCGAACAGTTCGCTCAAGGACCTGCTGCTGGCCTCGGTGCCGACCAACAAGGCCGGTTGCCCGACCGGGACGGTCGATCCGATCGGCTTCCAGTAAGTGCGGGATCGCCGCTTCCGGTAAGCCGGCGCGGCCGTCGCGGAGAGAGCTAGATCTGGGCTGACCTGGTCCAGGCAATGGCGGCGTCGGCCTCATGCCCACCGGGTTCGCCGACGACGCGGTCGCGTCCGGTCGATTTCGCCTTGTAAAGGCGCTGGTCGGCGAGCGCGAACAGATCGGCCAGGCACTGCGTCGTTTCGCTGACGGTGGAAACGCCGGCGCTGACGGTCAGCTCGAAGCGGCTGGTGGCGGCCGATGCCTTGAGCGCGGTGCGGACGCTTTCGCCAAACAGCCTGGCGACGGAATGCGGACGCGAACTGAGGATGGCGAATTCCTCGCCGCCGATCCGGAACACCTGGTCCTCGGCGCCTGCCGCCTCGCAAAGTACGGTTGCGACCGCCTTCAGGACCTTGTCGCCCTCGGCATGGCCAAAACGGTCGTTGATCGACTTGAAGTGGTCGACATCGACGATGAGCAGGCTGAGCGGCCTCGCCGTGCGCAGGCTGGCCTGGACGGCGGCTTCACCGTCGGCATCGAAGCGTCCCCTGTGCAGCAGGCCGGTTAAGCCGTCGCGGCCGACATGCTCGACCAGCGCTTCGTAGCGTTCGCGATAGGTCAACGTCTCGAAAATGTCGGTCAGGCCACGCGGCATCTGGACGTCGCGGACCTCGAACCATTTGAGATAGGCCACCAGCATAGCGCTAAAAGTCAGTGCCGCCGCCATCTTGGCGAACCAGCCGCCGAAGAAGACCGCAATCGGGGCGCCGGCAACAAAATGCAGCGCGGTGAAGAAGCCGGCCTGGTCGAAGGTGAGCACGCAGGCAACCGAAATCAGGATGCGCACGAACCGTGCCTTGCGCAGCGTGCGCCCAAGCTTTTCATAGAGCAGGATGATCAGGATGGCGTCGATGACCAGCAGCGTCGTGCCCCACACCATCAGCCAGCCCATCTCGTCGATGAAGCCGATGTCGGGGAGCCGGCCATCGGGAAGCGGAGCGATGGCGTGCAGGCGCAGGAGCAGAACCAGTCCGATCATCAACGCATTGCCGAACAGCAGGCCATAGATCGGCTGACGCACGGTGGCGGCATCTTCCTTCATGTAGAGCAGAAGGAGCATCACCAGCTTGCCGGAAAAGAGCACCGCCGAGCCCGGCGACACCATGCCGAACGGCAGGGCGACATAAAAGACGCTGGCCAGATAGGTCTCCAGGAAATGCATGACGCCAAGCGCGCAGACGAAGACGCCAAGGCCGATGCGCTTGCGGAAGCGGAAAAGCGTCACCATGACGCTGAAGTAGACGACCGCTTCGGCAAGGAGCAGGAAACTGTTCAGCAATGCCGTCGATCCGATCTCTCTCTGGAAGTCGCGGCAAGCCGGCGATTCCACCCGATCCTGTTTTGACGCGGAAGGGTTAACCAGGGATTTCCGTGCGCCATCGACCGGTTGAAAACTTGGCTGTCGGTGCACACTTGTCCGTGTGGTTGGCTCGATGTGGCAAAAGCGATTGCCGTCCGGCGCCGCATCGCCTACATAGCGGCCAACCTCCACTCAATTCGACAAATCCAGTCATTCAGGGAAGCGCGCGTGGCACGCCAGTTCATCTATCACATGGCCGGCCTCAACAAGGCCTACGGCACCAAGAAGGTGCTCGAGAACGTTCATCTGTCCTTCTACCCCGACGCCAAGATCGGCATCCTCGGCCCGAACGGCGCCGGCAAGTCGACGATCCTCAAGATCATGGCCGGCATCGACAAGGAGTGGAGTGGTGAAGCGTGGCTCGCCGAAGGCGCCACGGTCGGCTACCTGGCGCAGGAACCGGCGCTCGACCCCGACAAGACCGTGTTCGAGAACATCATGGAAGGTGTCGCGGCCAAGACCGCCATCATCGAGCGCTACAACGAATTGATGATGAACTATTCCGACGAGACGGCCGACGAGTCGGCCAAGCTCCAGGACGAGATGGACCGGCTGAACCTTTGGGATCTCGAACAGCAGGTCGAGATGGCGATGGAAGCGCTGGGCTGCCCGCCCAAGGATGCCAATGTCACCAAGCTGTCGGGTGGCGAGCGCCGCCGCGTCGCGCTCTGCCAGCTGCTGCTGCGCCAGCCTGATCTTCTGCTGCTCGACGAACCGACCAACCACCTCGACGCCGAGACGACAGCGTGGCTGGAAAAGCATCTGCGCGCCTATCCCGGCGCCGTGATGATCATCACCCACGATCGCTACTTCCTCGACAATGTCACGGGCTGGATCCTGGAACTCGATCGCGGCCGCGGCATTCCGTATGAGGGCAACTACACCAAATATCTCGAAGCCAAGGCCAAGCGCCTCAAGCAGGAGGGCCGCGAGGACGACGCCCGCCAGCGCGCCATCGGCCGCGAGCGCGAGTGGATCCAGTCGAGCCCGAAGGCCCGACAGACCAAGTCCAAGGCGCGTATCCAGGCGTTCCAGGACCTGCTGGATGCAGCCGACAAGCGGCGGCCGACGGATACGCAGATCGTCATTCCGCATGGCGAGCGGCTCGGCAACGTGGTCATCGAGGTCGAGGGCCTGTCGAAAGGCTTCGGCGACACACTGTTGATCGAAGGCCTCGAATTCAAGCTGCCGCCGGGCGGCATTGTCGGCGTCATCGGTCCGAACGGCGCCGGCAAGACGACGCTGTTCCGCATGATCACCGGCCAGGAAAAGCCTGATGCGGGCTCAGTGCGCGTCGGCGAGACGGTGAAGCTCGGCTATGTCGACCAAAGCCGCGATGCGCTCGATCCGTCGAAGACCGTCTGGGAAGAGATCTCGGGTGGCGCCGAAGTGGTCAAGCTCGGCAAGTTCGAGGCCAACACCCGCGCGTACTGCGCTTCGTTCAACTTCCGTGGCGGCGACCAGCAACAGAAGGTCGGCAATCTCTCCGGTGGTCAGCGCAACCGCGTGCACCTGGCCAAGATGCTGAAGACCGGCGGCAATGTGCTGCTGCTCGACGAACCGACCAACGATCTCGATACGGAAACGCTTGCCGCACTCGAAGACGCGCTGGAAAATTTTGGCGGCTGCGCCGTCATCATCTCGCACGATCGTATGTTCCTCGACCGTCTGGCGACGCACATCCTCGCCTTCGAGGGCGACAGCCATGTCGAATGGTTCGAAGGCAATTTCGAGGACTACGAGCAGGACAAGATCCGCCGGCTCGGGCCCGAAGCCGTCAACCCGCACCGCATGACCTACAAGAGGCTGACGCGGTAAGGGGCACCGGGGCGGCGAATTCTCAAGCAGGTATGAGGAGTTCGAATGGCTGATTGGTCCGCGGCCCAATATCTGAAATTCGAGGACGAGCGCACACGGCCGGCGCGTGATCTCGCAGCCCAAGTGCCGGTGGATTTTCCGCGCCGCGTCGTCGACATCGGCTGCGGGCCGGGCAATTCGACCGAACTTCTGGTCGAGCGCTGGCCGGATGCGCAAGTGAGCGGCTTCGATACGTCTCCCGACATGATCGAAAAGGCAAGGGCGCGCCTGCCCAATGTCAGCTTCGACCTCGCCGATGCCTCGACATGGCAGCCGGCCGAGCCGGTCAACGTGATCTTCGCCAACGCGGTGTTCCAGTGGCTGCCGGAGCATCCGGCGGTGTTCCAGCGTCTGATGGGTTTTCTGGCGCCCGGTGGCGCGCTGGCCGTCCAGATGCCTGACAATATGGCCGAGGATTCGCATCGGCTGATGCGGGAAACCGCGGCGCAAGTGCCTTTTGCGGCAAAGATCAGGGATGCGGCCCGCGCACCGCTGCCGCCGGTGTCGTTCTACTACGACCTGTTGTCGCCGCTCTCCGCTCGGCTCGACATCTGGCACACCATCTACAACCATCCGCTGGCCGACGCCGAGGCGATCGTCGAATGGGTGAAGTCGACCGGGCTGAAGCCGTTCCTCGATCCGCTGGACGCGGACGAGCGCAAGCTGTTCCTCGACAGCTACACGGCCAAGGTCGCCAAGGCGTATCCGAAGACCGCCGATGGCAAGGTGCTGCTGCGTTTCCCCCGCATTTTCATCGTCGCCAAGCGGGCGGGATAGGCTGGCGTAAACCTTGGTTTAAGCCTGCGTAAACCGGCCGAGTGAGAAAAGTGTTGCGCCGAAGCGTTTCGGCGCCCACATGAAGCCGCAATGCCCGCGGACGGGACGGACTGGAAACATGCATCGCGTCATCATCAGCGGCATCGGCGCTGAAATCCCCAAGCCTGTCATCACGAATGAGGAACTGGTCGCCAGCTTCAATGCCTGGGTCGACACCGAGAACGCGCGGCGCCAGGCTGCCGGCGAGACGCTGCTGCAGAAATCGGATGCCGACTTCATCGTCCATGCCTCGGGCGTGCGCGCCCGCCATGTGATCGAGCGGGAAGGCATTCTCGACCCGACCCGCATGGCGCCGTGCATTCCGGCGCGCCCGGACGACGCGCTCTCGCTGCAGGCGGAATTCGGTGTCGCTTCGGCCAGGAAGGCGATCGAGCACGCCGACATCGAAGCGTCGGACATCGATCTGGTGATCTGCTCGTCCTCGCATCAGCAGAGGCCGTATCCGGCCATCGCCATCGAAATGCAGGAGGCGCTGGGCACGAGGGGAGCCGGCTTCGATATGGGACTTGGCTGTTCGTCCGCGGCGGCTGCGCTGCACATGGCGGTCAATCTGGTGCGCTCGGGCGCGCACAAGCGCATCCTGGTGACCACGCCCGAGATCATCACGGGCCATCTCAATTTCCGCGATCGGCAGACGCATTTCATCTTCGGGGACGCTTCGGTGTCGATGGTGGTGGAGGGGCTCGCCCAGGGCGAGAAGCGGCCGGGCCGCTTCGAGGTGCTGGACACGCGCATCTGGACGCAGATGTCGAACAACATCCGCACCAATCTCGGCTACCACACGCGTACCGCCCAGGACGATCCCTACATGATCAACCTGGAGGGCAACCTCATCAAGCAGGTCGGCAACAAGGTGTTCAAGGAAGTCACCGTCGCCGGGCACAAATTCATCGTCGAATTCCTGGCCGAGCATGGGCTGACGCCACAGGCGGTCCGGCGCTTCTGGCTGCACCAGGCCAATGCGCGCATGAATGCCATGATCCTGAAACTGGCCTTCGGCCATGATGTCGGCCATGACCGCGCGCCTATGGTGCTGGAGCGGCTCGGCAACACGGCGGGCGCCGGCGCCATCATCGCGCTGTCGGAGAACCATGCGGATATGAAGCCCGGCGATTTCGGTCTGATCTGCGCCTTCGGCGCCGGGTATTCGATAGGCGGCGCGCTTATCAGAATGCTTTGAGTAATGTCGCGTCAGGCAGGCGTGAACGGAACCAGCATCGGCACCCGCCTGGCGTAGTCGTCGTAGGCGGGGCCGAGTTCGTCGCGCAGGAAATGCTCCTCCAGCCTCGCCTTAATGACGACGCCGATGATGAGGAGGGCCGTACCTGCGATGCCCCAGAGCGTGCCCTTCGCCACCATGGTGGCGAGCACTGCCAGCAGCAGCCCGGTGTAGATCGGATGCCGGACCAGGCGATAGGGGCCGGTGTCGACCACGCGATGATCCGCCTTGGCGGTGACCGTGGCGGACCACAACCGCCCGAGATGGATCCGCGCCCACCACGCGAAGCCGATGCCGACCGCGATCAGGCCAACGGAGGCCCAGGCTTCGGCAAGGGTCGGCATCCACAATCTCAGCCTGCCTTCATAGCCATGCGCTGGAAGGAACAGCAGGACGGTGCCTGCCAGCCAGAAGACGCGATAGCGAGCCTCCGCCCCGATGGTGGCGCGCTTTTGCGCCGGATCGGCCCATAGGGCAGCCGCCATCCATGTGACCACCCAGATCAACCAAAGCGCTGCGATCGCCGCTCCGGGACGCATGAGAACCTCCGTCGACGGTCCGGATTTCACCATGAAGCCGACGCAGCGCGGCGACAATTGGGCGCGGCGGCGTTTTTCGGTAAGAAGGTTGTGATCGAGCGGTCTGCGACCGGCGTCTATTCTTTGGAGCAACTGAACATCCACTGCACGCCGAAGGCGTCGACCAGCATGCCGAAGCTGGTCCCCCAATATTGCCGGGCAAACGGCACTGTGATCCGGCCGCCCTCGGCCATGCGTGCGAAAAGCTCCTCGCGGGCGAAAACCGCTGGCGCCGCGGTCGGTCCATCGAATTCCAGCATCATGGCGGAGCCCTTCATCGGCTCCGCGTCGTCATTGTCCGAGGCGTGGAACAGCACACCCGGACCTTCGAAGCGTGCATGCAGGACTTTTGCGCGCATGGCTTCGGTGCGCACCGGCATATTGTTGTCGCCCCAGCGCAGCAGGATCGTTGCCCGGCCAAGGCCGCATTGTTCGTAGAAGGCCAGCGCGGGCTCGCAGTTGGTGGTGAAGAACAGCGAAGGGGAGAGCCGCATCATCCTGTTCATCACCGCGCGGCGGCGGTGGCGGCCGCGATGAGCGCGTCGCCGGTATATTGCCTGTCACCGATGCCCCAGCCGCCGTCGGGCGCGTTGACGATGTTGATCCAGGTGTTTTCCGGCTTGTGGCCCGGTACGCAGAGTTCGCCGACAATCCGGGCGGCGGCGGCAATGAAGATCTTGCGGGCTTCGATTGAGCCAAGGGCGATATTGGGTAGCTTCAACTCGACCATCACGACCGGCCGGTTGGCGCCACCCGCAAAAATGTGGCGCGGCGGCAGGATATGGACGGTGCCGCCGACGATCGCGGTGAAGAATGAATTGCCGGCGGCGCCGGAGGCTTCGATGAGGGCAGCGCTCAGGCGTGGCAGGATTTCGCGCTCTCCAGCGGGAGTGAGTACGCCTTCCGGCGCGGTCACGGTGATCGGCATTGCTTTTCTCCTTGGGTTGCACGGCTCTCGCCGGGAGGTCATCTTCCGGTTTACCTGGTTGCGTATCGATTGATATGTTATGAGGGAAAGGTGAGTCAACAGGTTTCGTATCGATCGCTATGGAAAGCTCGGACAAACCACGCGGCGGCCGGCCGCGCGCATTCGACCCCGACCGGGTGCTCGATGCCGCGATGCATCTTTTCTGGGAGCACGGCTATGAAGCGACGTCGCTGGCCATGCTGCGCGAAGCGATGGGGCTGACGCCGCCACAGATCTACAACGCCTTCACCGACAAGGAGACTTTGTTTCGCAAGGCGTTGAAGCGCTACCACGAGACCGAGATAGGCTTCGCGCTGGAAGCGCTGAGCGCGCCGGTATCGACGGGGGAGGCGATGCGGCGCTTGCTGCTGGGCGCGGCTGAAGCCTATTCCAGGCCCGGCAAGCCGGGCGGCTGCCTTTTCGTCAGCGGCGCGCTGGCGGCCTCGCCGCAGGCGCAAGCCATTGCGGATGAACTCAAGGCCTACCGCAAGGCGAGCGAGGCGGCGATCGCGGCGCGGCTGGCCAAAGGCAAGGCAGAAGGCGAATTGCCGGAAAACCTCGCCGTCGAAGGCTTCGCCAAATATATTGCAGGGGTCATGAACGGCATGTCGATCCAGGCACGGGACGGCGCATCGGTGGAAGAATTGCGCGTTATGGCCCGAACCGCTCTTGCGTTGCCGGGTGAAGGGCAAAACCAGGGCACGTCATCCAAGGAATGAAGTCATGCTGGATCTCTTTCCCGAGGCTGAAAAGCCGGCCGAAATCATTCCGGCAAAGAAGCTTACCGCCCGCGCGGCCGCGCTGTATGTCGCGCCAGCGGACGATTTCCAGACGCGTCCGGTGGACGAATTGCGGCTCGGCTTCGACGGCATTTCAGGCGACTTCCATGCAGGACCGACGCGCCGCTCCGGCGGGCGCGAGCCCTGGTATCCGCGCGGCACCGAGATGCGCAACGAACGGCAGATATCGATCGTGGCGGCGGACGAATTGGGCATTGTCGCTGAACGGATGGAACTCGCCGAAATCAAGCCGGAATGGATCGGCGCCAATCTGGTGATCGACGGCGTGCCGTATCTGTCGATGCTGCCGGCCGGCACGCTACTGTTCTTCAAGGGCGGCGTGACGCTCAAGGTCGACGCCCAGAACGGGCCATGCCGCTTCGCCGGGCGATCGATCGCTGAAAACGCTGGAATGGCCGACATCGAAGCCGGCGCGCTGTTGTTTCCCAAGGCGGCGAAGCGGTTGCGCGGCGTGGTCGCCTGGGTTGAAAGGCCCGGCATCGTCAGGGCCGGCGAAGAGATTTCGGTGCGGGTGCCGGAACAATGGATTTATCAGGCATAGTCGCGCGCTCGCATCGTGGCTGAGGTGAGAGCTACGCCGCCTGTGAGGCGGCGGCGCAGTAAAACACCTGATGTCAGCCTTTGCGGTTCTTGTTGGCGCCTTGCGCCATGACGGAGACGTGGTCCCACTTGTCCCAGGTGGCGAGGCGGTTGGCGTATTCCTGGCGTATCATCGGCAGGCCGCCATCGCCGAAGAATACCCGCAGCGGCGGCTCGTCGGCATCGACGATGGCCAGCATGGCCGGACCGGTCGCCTCGGGATCGCCGGCGACCGAGTTGGCGCGGCGCTCGGCCATCCTAGCACGGGCAGGCGCATAGGCCTCGATCGGCTTGGAAACCTTGGCCGATGCTCCCGACCAGTCGGTGGAGAAGCCGCCCGGCTCGACCAGCGTGACATGAATGCCGAATTCCGCGACCTCGATGCTGAGCGACTGGCTGAAAGCTTCCAGCGCCCATTTCGAGGCATGATAGAGGCCGAGCGAGGCAAAGGCGTTGACGCCGCCGATCGACGAGATCTGGATGATGTGGCCGGACCGCTGCGCGCGCATGATCGGCAGGGCGGCCTGGGTGACCCACAGCGCGCCGAACACATTGGTCTCGATCTGGTCGCGGGCTTCCTGCTCGCTGACTTCCTCGATGGCGCCGAAATGGCCGTAGCCGGCATTGTTGATGACGACGTCGAGCCGGCCAAAGCGCTTGTGCGCCTCGGCGACAGCGGCATCGACGGCTTTCTTGTCGGTGACGTCGAGCTGAATTGCGGCGACGTTGTCGCCATATTTAGCGACGAGATCGGCGAGCGTGCCGATGTCACGGGCGGTCGCGGCGACGCGGTCGCCGCGCGCCAACGCGGCCTCGGCCCAGACGCGGCCAAAGCCTCTCGACGATCCGGTGATGAACCAAATCTTTGATGTCATGATGTGGAATCCTTGCCCCTGCAGGCGCAATTTCTGGATGAAAGCGGAGGCTTCTCCGCTTTCGGGCATATACGGCCTATCCCGTGATTTTCCAGAGGCGGGCGGAAATCTTTTTGAACTTGGGGCTTTCCAGTAGAACAAGAAATCGTGTGAATCAGGGGTAGTTCACCAAACTCGACCAGGCCGGGTCGTCGTGCTTTTGCCAATAGAGCGCCATCAGCCGGCTGGTGATCGGCCCGACCTTGCCGTCGGCGATGTCGGCATCGTCAATCTCCGTCACCGGCATGATTCCGCCGGCGGTCGAGGTGATGAAGACTTCGTCGGCGCCGCGCAGCATGGCCACGCTAACATTCATGGCCGTCGCCGAGAGTCCGATCTCTGCGCAAAGATCGAAGACGGTGCGGCGGGTGATGCCCGGCAGCACGCCGATGGCCGGTGTCGACAGTCTGCCGTCCTTGACGCAGAAGATGTTGAAGCCAGGACCCTCGGCGACATTGCCGTTGAAGTCGAGAATGAGGGCCGTCTCGGCGCCGCGATCATAGGCATCGTAGAGGCCGCGCACGAGGTCGAGCCAGTGGTAGTTCTTGATCGCCGGATCGATCGAGGCCGGCGGAATGCGCACCTTGTCACTGATGGCGACACGCAGCCCGCGCTGCAACTGCTCGGCATTGGCGACCGAGCCGAACGGCACGGCGAACGCCATGAAGCGGTTGATCGCCTGGCGCGGATCGCGGCTGAAGGTCGGCGAGGCGCCGCGCGTGCACAGCATCTCGACATAGGCGGCGCGATGACCCGACAGCGCGACGCAATTGTGCAGGACCTCGGCCACGCCATCGTGATCGAACGGGATCGTCATGCGCAGCTTTTGCAAGCCGCCGAAGAAACGGTCGAGATGCAGATCGAGGCGGAAGAAGCGGCCGTTCCAGACATGCACCGTATCGTAGGTGGCGTCAGAGTGCAGAAAACCCCAATCCAGCACCGAGACCTTGGCTTGCGACATCGGCAGGTACTGGCCGTCGAGGAAGGCAATGCCGTCGGGATAGGAATGCGGGTCGACATGACGGTCGCCCACCACAGGCTGCGGCGGTGTATCCTGTGCGATTTGGCTCATCGGCAGCTCCTTGCCATCACGTCACAAGCTATCGGCGGCAGGCCGAGTGCATAGAGCCAGTAGTCGGACTTCAGTCATCCTCGAGATGACGATCGGGCCAGCATTTACGAGTGAGCACCATTCCGCCCGGCAATAGCGTCATTCCTCCTCGTCATCGGCGTCGAGCAGGCGGGTGGCGCGCCAGCGCGTGAGCACGATGTTGGTTTGCTCGATGACGAAGAAACGCGCCGAGTCGCGATCATAGCCCTCGGCCAGCAGCTTTTCGTAGTCGGTGTGCATGTGACGGATATGGGCAATCGTCGCCAGCCAGACCGCGATCGTCGGCGGCAAGGTCTTCATATGCATGGAGCCGGCGTCGGTGCGGATCTTCTCCATGTCGGCATAAGGCGCCAGCGGCAAAAGTGCAGTCAGCGCCTTGGCGATGGCGCGGCGGCGGCCGGTCGGCGCGCTCATCGCTCCTCGCGCCCTTCAACGGTCGCCTCCGATATAGCGTCGGTCGAGGCGAAATAGGGCTTGATGTCGACGACCGGAGTGCCGTCGAGCACGTCGATAGCGTCGAGATCGATGCGCCCAGTGGCAATGTCCAACCCGACGAGCTTGGCTACATGCAGGCCGATTGGGTTTGGCCGGGCAGGGGAGCGCAACCCGAATACGCCTTTTGCTTCAGCCGCATGGCGGGGTTTTTGAACGATCAGATTCCGCGGCGCGTGATGCAGCCAGGACAGGATGACGACGTGGCTGGCGCGGTCCAGCCCACGCAGCCCTTCGCGATAGGGCGCTTCGATGGTGAGCGCCGCCGGCTGTCCCGTTTCGCGCGCGGCGCGCATGTTTTTCGGGCAGCTTTCCCGGGTAGTCCATGGCGAGGCGATACGGCCGATGAAGACGATGCCGCTATCGGGCGGCATCGTTGCCGGATCCTGGTCCAGCCTCTGCTCGCCTTCACGTGCCTCGAACATCTCACGCTGCCCGGTCATTGCCTGTCTCTGTGCTGCTGCATGCCATTGTCTTCAAACCGCCAGACGTTTCGGGGTGACCTGGACCAGGAAATCACGCATGCGGCATTTTCTGGTCCGGAAGCGACATAGCGCTTGCAAGGCCGCCAAAATCGACATAAACATATGTTTATATCTTTTTCAAAGAGAATACGCTGATGCATGTCTCGCTCGACACCATGGTGGATACGCTTAAGGCGGCGGCCGAATCCAGCCGCCTGCGCATATTGGCATTGTTGTCGCGCGGCGACCTCACCGTTTCCGACCTTACCGAAATTCTCGGCCAGTCGCAGCCGCGTGTCTCGCGACACCTGAAGCTGCTGCTCGAGGCGGGGCTGATCGGCCGCTACCAGGAAGGGTCGTGGGCCTTCTTCCGGCTGTCGGACGCCGATTCGGCGCGAGACTTCGTGATGGGGCTGGTTTCCAGCATTCGCGGCGCCGACCCGCAGGTCGAGCGCGATCTGGAGCGGCTGACCTCGGTCAAGCGCAAGCGCCAGGACCGCGCCACCGCGTATTTTTCGCAGAACGCCGCAAGCTGGGATCATATCCGCTCGCTGCATGTGCCCGACCGCGCGGTCGAGGCCGCGATGCTGAAGCTGGTCGGCAAGCGGCCGTTCCAGTCCATGCTCGACCTTGGCACCGGCACCGGGCGGCTGCTCGAAATCTTCTCGCCGCTCTACCGGCGCGGCATCGGCATCGACATGTCGCGCGAGATGCTGACCGTGGCGCGCGCCAATCTCGACAAGGCCGGGGTTTCGAATGCGCAGGTGCGGCAGGGCGATATCTTTTCGCCGCCTGTCGAGCGCGATGCCTTCGATCTCGTCACCATCCACCAAGTGCTGCACTATCTCGACGATCCGGCCCGCGCCATCCATGAGGCGGCGCGGCTTTTGCGCCCGGCCGGCCGTCTGGTCATCGTCGATTTCGCGCCGCACGCGCTGGAGTTCCTGCGTGACGAGCACGCTCATATGCGTCTCGGCTTTTCCGACCGGCAGATCGGGGACTGGTTCTCCGAAGCCGGCCTCGATCTCGAGGATGCCCAGGAATTCGAACCGCGCAGCGGCAACGAGGCCAGGCTCACCGTCAAGCTTTGGCTTGGCCGCGACCGGCGCCTGCTGATCGCCGATCCCGCCAACGCCAGCCAGCAGACCAGAGTGAGCTCGATAGGGGAAATCGCCTGATGAACCAGTTTCGTTTTTCCCGCCGTCCCGATATCGGCGACAAGGTCAGGGTTTCGTTCGAGTTCTTCCCGCCGAAGAACGACGAGATGGAAGCGAGGCTATGGGACACGGTCACAAGGCTGGAGCCGCTGAAGCCGAAATTCGTCTCGGTGACCTATGGCGCCGGCGGCTCGACGCGCGAGCGCACGGCGCGCACCATTGGCCGCATCCTGAAGGAGACCAGCCTGACGCCGGCGGCGCACATGACCTGCGTCGATGCTGCCCGCCATCAGGTCGATGCTGTGATCCAGGAATTCACCGACATGGGTGTCAAACGCTTCGTTGCCTTGCGCGGCGATCCGGCGGAAGGCGTCGGCGCTGCCTACCGTCCGCATCCGGACGGCTACGCCAACGGGGCCGAACTGGTCGGCGCGCTGAAGGACGCCGGCGATTTCGACATCTCGGTTTCGGCCTATCCGGAAAAGCATCCGGAAAGCCCTGACTTCGCCACCGACATCGACATGCTGAAGCGCAAGGTCGACAATGGAGCGACACGGGCGATCACCCAGTTCTTTTTCGACAACGATCTCTACGAGCGTTACGTCGAGCGCGCGCGCCGCGCCGGCATCTACATCCCGATCGTTCCCGGCATCCTGCCGGTGCACAATTTTACCCAGGTCGCCAATTTCTCGGCGCGCTGCGGTGCACTGGTGCCGGCATGGCTGGCCGAGCGCTTCGACGGTCTGCAGAACGATCCGCAGACGCATGCGCTGGTGGCTTCCGCCGTGGCGGCCGAACAGGTGCTGGACCTAGTCGAGCGCGGCGTTGGCGATTTTCACTTCTATACGATGAACCGGGCCGATCTGGTGTTCGCCGTCTGCCACATGATCGGCATCCGCTCGCATGAGGCGGAGGTGGCGGGTTCCGCTGCTGCGTAAGGCTCGGCTGGAAAAGCAAAAGGCCGGGTAAAAAAACCCGGCCTTTCGAATTGGTTAGACTATCTGGTGCTGGTCTTCCCCGTCTTGGCGGGTTCAGGGAAGGACGCCCATAATGAGGGCGCCGATGAAGGCAAACGCAGCACAAATCATCAATGCGTTGATTGGCCTCGTAAGTCCCATGACATAGCCTCCTCTTAAAGAGCTATGCCTTGGAGTCTAGGTTCATTTGTGCCACAGGCAAGCGGAAAATGTGCTGCATTGCGACGTGATTGTGAGATTCGCGACCTCTGTTTTGCCGTTAACCGTTGAAACCCTTCGGGAAAAACCCGCTTCAGGCCTGTGAATAAATTATGGCGATGGCGTGTCGATGCTGTGTCATGGCAGCGCTACCCCTGCGAAAGTCGGCTTCGACTTTCGCGATTGCACATGCCGGCCCTAACGGCGACCGAACACTCGTCCATCGATTGTGAGAAGACCGAGTCCGATAAGCACCACGCCGCCGATCTCGAACAATTCCAGCCGTTCGCCAAGGAACAGAAAACCGAGCAGCATGGCGCTGGCCGGCACGATCAGCGTGACCAGCGAGGCGTTGGTGGCCCCGGCCGAGGCGACGAGGTTGAAGTAGAGGATGTAGGCGAAGGCCGTCGACAGCAGCGACAGCGCCAGCACCGCCGTCCACACCGGCGGCGAGGCCGAGAACAAGCCGGCCGGGCCGTGGGCGAAGAGCACGATCGGGGCCATGATGATGGTCGAAGCCGTCAATTGTCCGGTGGCGACGACCGGCGAGGGCACGCCCTTGAAGCGGCGGGCGACCATCAGCGCAACGCCATAGGAGAGCGAGGCGCCGATCAGCGCGAATTTGGCCCAGACAGGGCCGCCGAGCCCGGCGAGCAGGCCGGGGCCGATCATCACAGCCGTGCCGGCGACACCGAGGGCGATGCCGGCGAGCTTGTTCCAGGACAGCTTTTCATCTGATGTCAGGGCGTTGGCGAGGATCAGCGTCCAGAACGGCGTCGTGGCATTGAGCACGGAGGCGACGCCGGCACCCAATTGGGTCTGTCCGGCGAAGATCAGCGAGAAGGGGACGACGTTGTTGGTGAAGGCCAGCAGGAAGAACAGGCCGGCATGCGGCAGGGCGAGACGGAAGGAGGGGCCGCGCAGGCCGAGATAGAGCTGCAGCGCCAATGCGGCGATGGCGACGCGAAACAGAACCAGCACCAGCGGGTGAAGCTCCGCCACCGCGATGCGGGCGAAGAAGAACGAGCCGCCCCAGATCGCGCCGAGCAACAGCAACTGCCCCCAGTCCCTGAGCGTCATCGGTCCGCGTGCTGCGGATGCTGCTGCCACAGCCATGTGATTTATCCTCCCCGGACGGCTCGAATGCCGGCCAACCAGGCAGAAGCCATATCGGGTCCGGCGGCAAGGGCCACCCGAAACTTGACCGACAGCCAAGCTTCCCGGCAAAAGGCTGGTGCCGCACCGTCAGCAGCGCGAGACACAGAATTGTTTTCATTGCAGCGCCGCGCGTCTCCAGAGACGCGCAAAGGACGCTGCGAGATTCATTCCTGGCGCATGATCCTTTCCGAAAGTCGAAATTGACTTTCGGGGTCATGCGCTAGCCGCTAGCTTGGATTAAGTGTGCGAGCTGAAGTCGGGGATTCGTCCATGCAGCGATTCGAGAATGCAAGCGAGGCGGCACTGGCGCTTCGCCCGGACGATCCGGTCTATTGTTTCCGCCCGCAGGTGCTCAAGGCCGACGCCTTGCAGTTCATGGGCATGTTCCCCGGCAAGACCGCCTATGCGGTCAAGACCAATGGCGAGCAGATCGTGCTGAAGACGCTGGTCGAGGCCGGCGTCACCGCCTTCGACGTCGCTTCACCAGGCGAGTTCGCCGCTGTGCGCGCCGTCTCGCCCGATGCCGAGATGCTCTACATGCACCCGGTCAAGGCGCAGTCGGACATCAAGCTGGCGCTGGAAAAATACGGCATCCGCGTCATCTCGCTCGACCATGAGGACGAGATCACCAAGCTGACCCGGGTGGTGCGGGCGCTCGATATCGACCCGGGCGCGGTCAGCGTCTTCGTGCGTGTGCAGACCAAGGGGCATGCCGCCTACGAACTGTCGAAGAAATTCGGCGCTGGGCCTGCCTATGCGGTCGAACTCGCCGAGCGGCTGAACCGCACCGGCTACAAGGTCGGCCTCTGTTTCCATGTCGGCAGCCAGATCGAGGATCCCGACACTTATGAGCGGGCACTGGCCTCGGCCGACTGGGTGCGCAACCGGCTGACCTTCGACATTGCCGGGCTCGATGTCGGCGGCGGCTTTCCGGCCGAATACGGACATGATCCCAACCGCAAGCAGATCGCGATGCCGTCGCTCGGCCAGATCATGTCGCGGCTTTCCGGCGACCTGAAGGAATATCAGTTCGATCAGATTCCGCTGGTGGCGGAGCCGGGCAGGGTCATCGTGGCGCGCTGCCTGTCGCTGATCGTGCGCGTGCTCCTGCGCAAGGGCAAACGGCTCTACATCAATGACGGCATCTGGGCGTCGCTGTCGGATTCATGGACCGGCAAGATCACGCTGCCGGCACGCTTCATCCCCGATCCGGCGATCCGCGCGCGCAATGGCGACGAGAACAAAATCGTGCCGTTCAAGGTGTGCGGCGCGACCTGCGATTCCGTCGACATCCTGTCGCGGCCGTTCTGGCTGCCGGAAACCGTCGACACCGGCGACTGGATCGAGATCGGCCATATCGGCGCCTACTCGCTGTCGCTCAGGACCCGCTTCAACGGCTTTTATCCCGACACGTTCGTCGAGGTGACGACGCCCTTCGACGAGGGCGACGCGCCGCAAGGTTTTGCGAGCTTGGAGACGATGGCGGATTAAGCCACGCCACCGCCGGCCTGGATGTTCTCGCCTGTCAGCCAGCGGGCCTCGTCGCTGGCCAGGAAAACGGCAACGTCGGCGACATCGCGCGGCGCACCAATCCTGCCGAAGGGCGACATGCCGGCCGCCACGGCGCGGTCGCGCTCCGGCAGAAGGTCTGTGTCGGTGAAGCCTGGCGATAAACTATTGACGGTGACGCCGCGTGGACCAACCTCGCGCGACAGCACCCGCATGAATTGTTCCACGGCGCCCTTGCTGCCGAGATAGAGCGCGGTGTGGGTGAAGAACATTTTTGTCCCGCCCGTGGAGACCGCGATGATGCGACCGCCGTCCCGCACACGGCGAGCGGCCTCCTGAAGCGTGAAGAAAGTGCCTTTGGCGTTGGTATCGAAGACAAGGTCGAAATCCGCTTCACTGGCCTCGACCAGCGGTTTGATCACGGCGACGCCGACATTGGCGACGACGATGTCGAGACCGCCCAATTGGCTTTCTGCTTCGTCGAACAACCGGTGGACGTCGGAGACATTTGAAATGTCGGCCTGGATGGCGATTGCCTTGCCACCCTTGCCGATGATGGCCGCCACAACGTCGTCAGCGGCCTTGGCATTGCCGACATAGTTGACGGCGACGCTGGCACCGTTGGCGGCGAGCCCTTCGGCAATGGCGCGGCCGATGCCGCGCGAACTGCCGGTGACGATCGCGGTTTTGCCCTGAAGCGTTTGAGACATGATCAATTCCTTTCGACCGTTCGTGACCGCGCGATGCGGCTTCCGTGGTCGAAAATAGGCCGAAGCCATTGATCACATAATGGGCTATTATCTGACTTGCCTGTTAAGCCTGGGGTACACAATGCGCGGGTCCGAATTTTCCGAACTCAAAGCATTCGCGATGATCGTGGAGGAGGGCAGTTTCATCCGCGCCTCTGCCAGGCTCAGGATTTCGCCACCGGCCCTCAGCCAGACAATCCGGCAGTTGGAGGCACGTCTCGGTGTCCGCCTGCTCAATCGCACGACACGCAGCGTATCGCCGACGGCGGCCGGCGACACGCTGTTCACGCGGCTTGGCCCTGTTTTCAGGGAGTTGGAAGGCGCGGTCGCGGATATTCATGCCTCACGCGATCAGCCGGTGGGTTCGCTGCGCATCAACGTGCCGCGCGTCGCCGCGATGCGGTTCATCGCGCCGATCCTGGGCGATTTCCAGCACGTCTATCCCGATATCAGCCTGACGGTTATCGTCGACGACATGCTGACAGACATTGTCGAAGGACGCTTCGATGCCGGCATTCGGCTCGGCGAGCGGCTGGAAAAAGACATGGTGGCGGTGAAGCTGAGCGGGGACCTGCAAATGGCCGCGGTGGCCGCTCCCGCCTATCTCGCGGGACGCAGCACGCCTCGTCATCCCGGCGATCTGCACCATCATCGCTGCATCAACTTCCAATGGCCAGGCGGCGGCAACATATACCGATGGGAGTTCGCGCGTGGCAAAAGGGCGCTGGAAATCTCGGTCGAAGGCAGGCTGACCGTCAACGACACCGACTTGCTGCTCAACGCGGTGCTGAGCGGTGCCGGTATTGCATACATGATTGATTATCAGGTCCGTCCCTGGATCGAGAACGGTCAGCTGGTCCGGTTTCTGGAGGCCTGGTCGCCCAGCTTCCCCGGCTTCTACCTGTACCATCCGAGCGTGCGGCATGTGCCGCCAGCCTTGCGGGCGTTCATCGATTTTGTGCGGGAGAGGAAGGGAGTGAGTGGCGGGTAGCTTCCCTACCGACCTTCGCTTACAATTTTCCCAGCAACTCCGGCGTCGGCCAGCCATCCACCGGCAGGCCTAGCCGCATCTGCTCCTTGCGGATGGCTTCGCGGGTGTTGGTGCCCAAAATGCCGTCGACCGTACCGACGTCGTAGCCCCTGGCCTCGAGCTTGGTTTGCAATGCCTTCATCTGCTCGTTTTCGAGACCCGGCTCGGGATTGCGCGGGTCGAGCGGCGGCGCGCCCGCCAGCCGCGCGGCAAGGTTTGCCGCGGTCAGCGCGTAGGTGAAGGACTGGTTCCATTCGAGATAGACGTCGAAATTCTCGTAGGTAAGGAAGGCCGGACCCTTGCGGCCCATGGGCAGCGCCAGGCCGGCCTTCAGGCCCTTGTCGATCAGCGGCGAACCGTCGGGGTTGGTGACGCCCCACTGCGCCCATTGTGTCAGCGGCATTTTGTTGGTGCGGCCGGTCTGGTCCCATGGCATCTCGTCGGGCACGCGCACTTCCTGGATCCAGGGTTCGTCACGCTTCCAGCCGCGCGACAGGACCTTGTTGCCCGTGGTCATGATCACGTCGGGAGCGCTGTTTCTAAGATCAATCTTGCCGTCGCCGTCGCCATCGACGCCGCGCGCAAGATAGTCGGACGGCAGGATCTGCGTCTGGCCGATCTCGCCGGCCCAGGCGCCGGTGACATCGGCCGGCAGCACGCCGCGATCGATCAGTTCCAGCAGCGGCACCAGTTGCTGGCGGAAAAGCTGCGGGCGGCGGCAGTCATGCGACAGCGTCATCAGTGCGCTCAGTGTATGGAAGTCGCCCTGCACGGCGCCGAAATCCGTTTCAAGCGCCCAGAAGGCGGTGATGACAGGCGCCTGGACACCGAACTGCTGGTCGGCGCGGGCGAAGACATCGGCGTATTTCTTCATGTTCGCCGCACCTTGCTTCAGCCGGTAGGCAGAGATCATGCGGTTGGAAAATTGGACGAAAGTTTGCGTGAAGACGCCCTGCGCGCGGTCGCGCGCCAGAGCCCTCTCGTCGATCCTGGCGTCCTCCAGCGCATCGAGACCGACGGCGCCGACACCGGCAGCCTTGGCTTCCGCCGCCACGCCCTGTTTCCAGGCTTCGAAATCGCCGCCGCATTCCTGCGCCATCGCCGGCAAGGCCGTGGCGCACAAAAATAGCGCCGCGAGGGCTTGGGAACGCAGTCGCATCAGCTTCCTTTCGAAACGAAGAGGGCATTGTCGTGCCTAGAGCCCAACGCCCTGCGGTTGCACTCTCTACCGCTGGCAGTGTCGAAAAGCAGGCGGCAGGCCCGGTGTCAACGGGTCTTCTGCTTCAGCCCTATTTGAGGCGCCTTTGCCGCCGTTGCCACGGCGTCAACGGGTCTTCTGCCGCGGCCCCTCTTCCAGGCGCCTTCGCTGCCGTTGCCACGGGGTCAGCGGGTGTTCTGCCGCAACCATTTGTTCCAGGCGGCTTCCGAGCCGTTGAAGACGTTGATGTCGGACTTGCCGGTCATGCCGGGGACGATGCCGGTTCCGGTGTACTGCCAGAAGGTGAAGGGGTGGCTGCCATATTTCTCGCGCGGGTGCCCGGCGACGGAGCGCAGCCAGTAGGGATATCCGCGGAAGCTCGACAGTTCGTTGTCCTCGAAGAAATCGACCGAGGTGTAGATGATCGGCTTCTTGCCGTAACGCCGCTCGACGATCTCAAGGAAGGTGGTCATCTCAGCGCGCACCGTGGCCGCGTCGGGGCGCAGGTGGCAGGTCGGCGAGTTCGGGTTCCATTCCATGTCGAGAACCGGAGGCAATGCGGAGCGGTCGACGGGGACATTCTGGATGAACCAGCGCGCCTGCACGGCGGCGGGCGTGCAGAAATAGAAGAAATGATAGGCCGCGCGTGGAATTCCGTTGGCTTTCGTGCGCGCCCAGTGCTCGCTGAAATATTCATCGAATCGGTCGCCGCCTTCGGTCGCCTTGATGAAGGCGAAGGAGATACCGCTGGCCTTGGCGGTCGGCCAGTCGATCGATGTCTGGTATTTGGAGACGTCGGTGCCGTGGACTGCATAGTTCCACGGCGCGCCGCTGTCCCACTCATGCGGCTTGGAATCGGCAAAGCGCGGCGCGCGCACGGCCACCGTCGGACTGCTCAACGCGGACGGCGACAGCGGCGAGAGATCGTCCACGGTCGAGCAGGCGCCGAGCAGCGTCAGCATGAAAAGGACCGCAAGACGGCGCATCGCAACTTCCAAGCCGGAATCAGCCGGTCGCTGATGGGTCTGTGCACTTGATGGCCGAAGTTGGTCTGGCCCCCTCCAGGCGATCGCCCCACGCATCGCCCAGCCTATCCGCTTTTCGTGCATGTCGTTGTCGCAAAAATGCTGCGCACTTTTGGGCGACATGCATGCCTGTGATCGCCGATCATGGTTGATATCTGGTTTATGGCGCTCGACAAGAAGCCCAATTTTGCGGAAGCAATGGCGGCAATTCGATGACATAAACGTCAGGCGAGTGCCTGGGAGGCAATGGATGCGGATCATCGTCAAGATCGTCAAATGGCTGCTTGGCCTGATCGTGCTGGCTATCGCCGCGCTGGTTGCCTGGCTCTATATCGCGCCGCCGGAACTCATCCGCGTCGGCTCGGGCTATTCGGCCAAGATCGTCTGCTCCAACGTCTTCATCGCCGGGCGCGACGCCAACGAGGTGCTGGCCGTCGATGTGCAGGCGCCCGGCCACCCGCTGCTGCGCTTGATGCGGGTCTCCGTCGACAAGAACCGGGGGACGGTGTCGGCCGGCCTGCTCGGTTTCCTCGGCAAGAGCGAGGCGGTTGCCCGCGACGGGCTGGGCTGCGTCTCGGTTCCCGACGGCGATGTCGGCAAGGCGCGGCGCACCGCGGTCTATGCCGAACCCGCGGCGACAAGCCAGGATGCGCTGTGGCCCGAGGGCGAACGGGTCGATGCCTCTCAGAACCCTGAAATCTTGAAGATCGTCGCGGACGACGCGATGGCCGGCACCGGCATGCGCGCGATCGTCGTGGTCAAGAACGGGCGGGTCGTCGCGGAACGCTATGGCGACGGCTTTTCGGTCAAGACGCCATTGCTCGGCTGGTCGATGACCAAGACGGTGAACGCCGCCATCGTCGGCACACTGATCAGGGACGGCAAGCTGGCGGTCGACAACAAGGGCCTGTTCACGCCCTGGAAGGTGGACGGCCGCGCCGCGATCAGCCTTGCCGACATGATGGCGATGTCGAGCGGCCTGGAGTTCAACGAAGACTATGGCGACGTCGCCGATGTGACGCGCATGCTCTACCTCGAACCCGACATGGCGGGTTTTGCCGGCTCCAAACCCCTCACCGGCGAGGTCGGCAAGGTGTTTTCCTATTCCAGCGGCACGGCGGTGATGCTGTCGCGCCTCTGGCAGGACGCGATCGGCGACAGGGCCAAGGCATTGACGTGGCCGCGCATGGCGCTGTTCGAGCCGCTCGGCATGCACAGCGCGGTGTTAGAGACCGACGAGCAGGGTACTTTCGTCGGCTCGTCCTATCTCTATGCCACGGCGCACGACTGGGCCCGGTTCGGCCAGTTCCTGCTGCAGGGCGGGGTATGGAACGGCAACCAGGTCCTGCCTGCCGGCTTCGTCGACTGGATGCGCGAGCCGGCATCCGCCTCGAAAGTCTACGGCAAGGGCCAGTTGTGGATCGAAGCGCCGGGCGACGAGGAAAATCCCGGTGCCGGCGTCGCCGCCGGCCTGCCGAAGGACACTTACTGGATGGAAGGCCATGACGGGCAGACCGTCGCCATCATTCCATCCGAGCAATTGGTGGTGGTGCGGCTCGGGCTAACGCCGGCCAAGCTCAACTATCGGCCGCAGGCGTTGGTGGGGGCGCTGGTGAAGGCGCTGCGTTAACTAGCTCCGTGGCCCGATCACGGCCAGCCAGGCATAGCCACGATAAAGCGTGCGAAAACGGAATGTTGCGCCGGTTCGCTCGGCTTCCGATTCCAGAACGTCGCGCAGGGATTCGCGCGGCGTGACGTGGAATTTTTTCAGCCAGCCGCGCAGCAAGGTGCGGAACCAGCCCGGCAGACCTTCCTGCTGGCCGAAATCGACTATGTGCAGCGAGCCCGTCGGGGCCAGCGCGGCAAGTGCTGCCGAGACCGTCTTCTCCCAGCCCGGGATCATCGACAGCGAATAGGATACGAAGATGCGGTCGAACCGTTCGATGCCACAAAGGGCCTCTGCATCGAAATCGGTGGCGTCGCCCCTTGCCAGCTTGACGCGATCCGAGAGGCCTTCGCGGTCGATTGCCTTGCCGGCCGTTTCCAGCATTTCGGCCGAAATATCGAGGCCGAAGAAACGGGCGTCGGGATAGGCGCGGGCGGCGAGGATGATGTTGCGGCCGGTGCCACAGCCAAGCTCGAGCACTGTGCCGCCCGGCGGCACGTCCAGCCCCGCGATCAGCCGGTCGCGGCCGAGCAGGTAGTATTTGCGGGTCAGGTCGTAGATATGGCGCTGCCAGCGGTAGACGCCGTCCATCAGCTCGGCGTGGCTGGCCGGCAGCTCCGTCGTGCTCATGCCGCGCGCTTCACATAGAGGTGGAAGCCGCCATAGATGGCGGAGCGGTCACGAGCCGAGAATTCGCGCGATGCTTGGTTCTGATAGTCCCACTGATCGAGCAGCGAGGTCGAGACGCGCCCCGGCAGCAGACTGGGCTCGGCGGCGGTGCGGAAGATGACGCGGGCCCCGGCGGAGGCGGTGCGGGTGATCTCCAACCACAGCGCGTTGAGCTGGTCGTCAGTCATCCAGTCCTGTGCGTCGAGCAGGATGAAGCGGTCGACGGCGCCGGCATCCTTGCCGGCGAGGAATTCGATCAGGTTGGCATGGTGGATGGCGACGCGGTCGATATTGCCGCGGATGGTCTCGTAGTTGCGCTTTTCCAGATAGGCGGGCAAGGCGGCCTCGCCCGGCTCGGGATAGCGGCGGGCGAAAGCCTGCCAAGCGAAGTAGTTGTTTTCCAGGGGGAAATCGCAGGCGAGCTTTTCCAGCCGGGCCTTCAGCACGCTGGCCATGGTGCCGTCGCCGGAGGTGATCAGCGAGTCATACTGCGCCGGCGGGATGCCGAGACCGAACAGCGAGGCTTTTCGCGACGTCGCCCATTTCAGAAGCTTCTTGTCGAAGACCGGCGCCAGCTCCTCGTTGAAGAAGCGGCGCTGTTCGCCGATGTTCCTGGCTTCCATCATGCGGGCCGGGTTGACGCCGAAGAATTTCGCCGTGCGGTGGCCCATGGCGATGAACAGGCCGAGCAGGCCGGTCTGGTAGAAATTGCGGTCGAAAACGCCAATGCGCCTGTTGCCGCGCCAGTTGCGGCGCTCCCAGTAATGACGGCTGACCGGATCGAGATGCGGGGCGATGAAGCGGTCGTAGGCTTCGGAATTGTGGCTCGTGTCCGCCGCGCCGAAGAAACGGAACAGGTCGCCTTGCGAAGGCAGATGGCGAACCGCCTCCAGCTTCATGCGGCTCAGCGCGATGTGGGCCGCGTTGAGATCGACGGCGTCGATCTGTGCCGGCGAGCGGGTGAGATAGGCGAGGATGTTGCAGCCGCCCGAGGCGATGGTGACGACACGGTGGCCCTGGCCAAGCTGCATCGCGTCCATGTCGACGTCGGGGTCTTCCCAGATCTGCGGATAGACGAGGCCGGAAAACAGGAAGGCGAACAGCCGCTCGGAGATGCCGGCTTTCGAAAGCGGGCGGTTCTGGTAAACGGCCTTTCCAACTTCCTTGCCGCGGCGAAAAACCAGATCTGCGGAGACGTCCGTCATGGCAAAGTGATTCCCCATTTGCTTTGGCGCAAGCCGGTAACGCAGGGTCATGACAGGCCGGTGACAATCTGTTGACGCCTTCTTTTTACAGCCTACCAAACCCGCCCGGCGTCGGCGTGGTCACGATGACGGCCTCACCGACTTCGAGCACGGTCTGATCGCAAGCCCTCAGCACGTCGAACGTGCCGTCGTTGCGGCGCACCTTGGTCGAGCCGACCTCGCCGTCGCCGCCACCGTCCAGCCCTTGCGGCGGGCGGTTGCGGTGCGAGGACAGGATCGCGCATTCCATCTTCTCGAGGAAGCGAATGGTGCGTTTGGTGCCGTCGCCGGCGTTCCATTTGCCCTTGCCGCCGGATCCCTGGCGGATGTGAAAATCCTCCAGCACCACGGGAAAGCGCAGTTCCAGCACCTCCGGGTCGGTGAGGCGCGAATTGGTCATGTGGGTGTGGACGCCGGAGGTACCGGCAAAGCCGCGGCCGGAGTTCATATGGCCGGCCGGCGAGCCGGAGCAGATCGTCTCGTAATACTGATACTGCTTGTTGCCGAAGGTCAGGTTGTTCATCGTGCCCTGCGCGTTGGCCATCGCGCCCATGGCGCCGAACAGCGCGTTGGTGACATGCTGGGAAGTCTCGACATTGCCGGCGACGACGGCGGCAGGGTAGGTGGGCTTGAGCATGCAGCCGTCGGGAATGACGATATTGATCGGCCTGAGGCAGCCGGCATTCATCGGGATCATGTCCTCGACCATGACGCGAAAGGCGTAGAGCACGGCGGCACGGGCTACCGGCTCGGGCGCATTGAAGTTGTTCTTCATGACAGGCGATGTGCCGGTGAAGTCGACGGTCGCCTCGCGCTTTTGCCGGTCGACGGTGATCTTCACCTTGATGGCCTGGCCGGTGTCGGTCGGATATTCATACTCCGACGTGTCCGGCAGCCGCTCCAGTACGCGGCGTACGCTCTCGGCCGCGTTGTCCTGCACATGGCCCATATAGGCTTCGACGACGTCGAGGCCGAAATGCCCCACCATCTTGCGAAGTTCCGCCACGCCTTTCTCGTTGGCGGCGATCTGTGCCTTCAGATCGGCGATGTTCTGGTGCGGGTTGCGGGCCGGGTAGCGGTGGTCCGTGAGCAGCGTGTGCAGCTCCTTTTCGCGGAATTTTCCGCGGTCGACGATGCGGAAATTGTCGAACAGAACGCCTTCCTCGTCGACCGTGGTGGCGAGCGGCGTCATCGAGCCCGGCGCGGTGCCGCCAATGTCGGCATGGTGCCCGCGCGAGGCCGCCCAGAAGAGGATGCTTTTCCGGGCATCGTCGAAGACCGGCGTCACCACCGTGATGTCGGGCAGATGCGTGCCGCCATTATAGGGGGCGTTCAAGGCAAAGACGTCGCCGGGATGAATGTCGCCGGAGTTCAGCCGGATGATGGTTTCGACTGAACGGTCCATTGAGCCGAGATGCACCGGCATGTGCGGCGCATTGGCGACCAGCGCCCCGGTGTGGTCGAAGACGGCGCAGGAAAAATCGAGCCTTTCCTTGATGTTGACGGAGTAGGCGGTGTTCTGCAGCGTCACGCCCATTTGTTCCGCGATGGACATGAAGAGATTGTTGAAGACTTCGAGCATCACCGGATCGGCCTCGGTGCCAAGGGCAGCGGCGCGCGCTTTCTTTTCCGTACGGCGTATGACAACGTGATTGAGGTTGGTGATTTCGGCTTGCCAGCCCGGCTCGACGACGATGGTCTGGTTCGGCTCGATGATCAAGGCGGGCCCGGCGACCAGATTGGACGGTCCGAGGGTCTCGCGACGGTAGACGCCAGCTTCACGCCACCGGCCTTCCGTGTAGATGCGCCGGGTCTCGGAAGTGGCTGACTTGACAGTTGCAGGTCCGGCAGGCGCATAGGCCTCGGCGCTGGTCTGGCCGGTTTCGGTGCCTTCGACGCCGACGGTCTCGACGATCATTGGCTTGTCGTCATAGACGAAGCCGAATTGTGCCTTGTGTGCGATTTCGAAATCGCGCCTGGCCTGGAAGATCGAGTCTGCCTCGAAATTCACCGGCAGTGCCGTGTCAGTGCCGTCATAGCGAATGTGCAATACGGGCCTGGTGGAAACCGAGCCCTCGGCGATGCCTTGTGCCGCCAACTCCGCGATCACTGCCTTTTTCAAGGTGGCGATGAGGCCGCCGATTTCCGTTCTGGATTCCTCGGCGAGAGGCTTCAGCAGCGCCTGCTGGCGCGAGGCAAAGACCGAGGCCAGGCCGATACCGTAGGCCGAAAGCAGGCCGGAGAAGGGATGGATCAGCACCGCCTCCATGCCGAGCGCGTCGGCGACCAGGCAGGCGTGCTGTCCACCGGCGCCGCCGAAACAGTTCAGGAGATATTCGGTGACGTCGTAGCCGCGCTGCACCGAAATCTTCTTGATCGCATTGGCCATGTTCTCGACCGCGATGGTGACGAAGCCTTCGGCGACCGCTTCGGGCGAGCGACCGTCACCGATCCCGGCGGCGAGAGCCGTGAATTTCGCGCGCACGGTTTCCGCGTCGAGCGGCGCGTCCTGGCCGGGGCCGAAGATCGACGGGAAGAAATCGGGCCGCAGCTTGCCCAGCATGACATTGGCATCGGTGACGGCCAGCGGACCGCCGCGCCGGTACGCGGCGGGGCCGGGATTGGCGCCAGCGGAGTCCGGTCCGACACGGAAACGGCCGGCCTCGTAATGCAGGATCGAGCCGCCGCCGGCGGCGACCGTGTGGATGCGCATCATCGGCGCGCGGACACGCACGCCGGCGACCTCGGTGTCGAAGGCACGCTCATACTCGCCGTCATAGTGGGCGACGTCCGTGGACGTGCCGCCCATGTCGAAGCCGATAACCTTGTCGAAACCGGCGAGCTTCGCCGTCTCGACCATGCCGACCACGCCGCCGGCCGGGCCCGACAGCAGCGCGTCCTTGCCCTGGAACATGTCGGCGGCGGTGAGGCCGCCAGAAGACATCATGAACATGAGGCGAGGGGATTCGTCGTTTTCTCCCGCCGCACCCAGTTCTCCCGCCACCCGTTGTACGTAGCGTGAGAGGATGGGCGACAGATAAGCATCCACCACCGCGGTGTCGCCGCGGCCGACCAGTTTGATCAGCGGCGAGACCTCGTGGCTGACCGAGACCTGGCCGAAACCAAGCTTGCGGCAGACCTTGGCCACCGCCTTCTCGTGATCAGGATATTTCCAGGCATGCATGAAGGCGATGGCAACGGCATCGATGCCATCGGCTTTCGCTTGTTCTATGGCCGGCCGGCAAGCTGATATGTCGAGCAACCGTTCGACGCAGCCGTCGGCGAGCACACGCTCGTCGATCTCGATGATGCGCTCGTAGAGTTGCTCGGGGAGGATGATCTCCTTGGCGAAAATGTCGGGTCGTGCCTGGTAGGCGATCCTGAGCGCATCGCGAAACCCCCTGGTGATGAGCAACAAGACGCGGTCGCCCTTGCGCTCCAGAAGGGCGTTGGTGGCCACCGTGGTTCCCATCTTGATGTCGCCGATCAGGCCAGACGGGATCGCGGCGACCGTGTCAAGGCCGAGCAGGTCGCGAATGCCTTGAATGGCGGCGTCGGCATAGGCTTCGGGATTCTCAGACAGCAGCTTGCGCGGATGCAGCCCGCCTTGCGGGTCACGGCCGATAATATCGGTGAAGGTGCCGCCGCGATCGATCCAGAAATCCCATTTCGCGGTCATGCGGCTGTCTCCGGTATTCCGTTTCCGGTGTCGTTGTTAAAGCGCCGAAGCGCCGGCAGCAATAACGCTTGCATGCCATTGATGTTACAGGTGGAAACGCAACGTTACGAAACCCATGGCGATCTCGGGCATTTGTGTCTCGACCGTTCACCGCAACGTGAACGTGTGTCGAAGGAGAGATGTTATGAAAAAGCTCGTTCTTGCTTCCCTGTCCGCCCTTGCCCTGCTGGGCGTCGCGGCCTGCAGCGACAGCGGCACAGGCACCGACAACACCACGACGCAGAGCACCAATCCGCCGCCTGTCGAGCAGCCGATGAAGCCGGCGGCCCCGGCTGACAATTCGACCAAGCCTGCCGAGCCGGCTCCGGCAACGCCCGCTCCTGCGCCCGCGCAGTAGTTTGTAAGCAGTAAGTGTCTTGGGAGGAAGGCCGGCTCTGCGCCGGCCTTTTCTCGTATAGGCAACGACAGGACCGGCAATGCGCCTCTCGTTCACAGACCCGACAGATGGCTGTTATTGACTTGATAGCGGGGATCGGTTGGCTCTATGAAGCGGGCCATGTCGATTTGGGACCGCCTCGGCGACTTCATCACGCGGGTTTCATCTTCAACCACCTCTGGCGTTGCCGACGTGGTCGAGGCTGTGCGCACGGTTTTTTCCGGCGACGCCGACTTGCGCCGCCGCGTCGCCTTTTCGGTGGCGATGATCGCGCTTTCGGCCAAGATGGCCAAGGCCGACGGCATCGTCACCCAGGATGAGGTACGCGCCTTTCAGGAAATCTTCGAAGTGCCGCCGAAAGAGACGCGCAACGTTGCGCGGCTGTTCGATCTCGCCCAGCGGGACGTGGCCGGTTTCGAAACCTATGCCGAGCGCATGGCGCAACTCTGCGGCTCCGGGCACTCCAATTGCGTGATGCTGGAAGACATACTCGACGGCCTGTTCCACATCGCCAAGGCCGATGGGCTGGTGCATGAGCGCGAAGGCATCTTCCTGCACCGTATCGCCGAGATCTTCCGCATCGATGAGACGCATTACGAATCGATCTTGGCGCGGCACGTCAATCTTGGCGCAGGCGACCCCTATATCGTGCTCGGCATCGAGCGCGGCAAGCCGTTCGAGGAGGTCAGAAAACGCTATCGCAAGCTGGTATCGGACAACCATCCGGACCGGTTGATCGCGCGCGGGCTGCCGCAGGAATTCATCAAGATCGCGACGACCAGGGTCGCGGCGATCAACGCCGCTTATGAGATGATCGAGCGGGGCCTGCGGCACGCATGACCGGCTTCCTGCCCGACGAGCCGAGCGCCGAGGTCAGGGTATCGCCGAATTTCGGGCCAAGGCGCGACGCGCAGAAGCCCGACATGATCGTGCTGCACTATACCGGTATGGCGAGTGGTACCGGGGCCGAAGCCTGGCTGTGCGACCCGGCGAGTGAAGTCTCGTCGCATTATCTCGTCCATGAGAATGGCCACATCGTGCAGATGGTCCGGGAAAGCGACCGCGCCTGGCACGCTGGCCAGAGTTCCTGGTTCGGACACACCGACATCAATTCCTGCTCGGTCGGCATCGAAATCGTCAATCCGGGCCACTCGCTGGGCTATCCCGGCTTTCCGAAACGTCAGATCACGGCGGTCATCGAGCTGTGCAAGGGGATTGCCGCGCGGCACGCGATCGGCGCCGAGCGGGTGCTGGCGCACTCCGATGTGGCGCCGGGCCGCAAGATTGATCCCGGCGAGAAGTTTCCATGGGCCGCGCTGTTCAAGGCCGGGGTCGGCCATCTCGTGCCAGCCGCTCCCGTCAGGCGCGGAGCCGCGCTGAAGCCCGGTGACCGCGGTGCCGATGTCGAGACACTGCAATCGATGTTGTCGCTCTATGGCTATGGTGTCGAAATATCGGGCGTTTTCGACGATCGGACACGGGTCGTGGTCGAGGCCTTCCAACGGCATTTCCGGCCGCGCCGGATCGACGGAGTTGCCGACGGCTCGACGATGCGCACACTGCAGAAGCTGCTTGCTTCCGTCAGGAATTGACCCAGGGTCAATTCCTGATTCAAGTAATCCTCCCTGGCCATAAAGTTACAAACTGTCACTTAAAGTGACTTGCCCCGCCTTTATTGGCGCCAAATCGGGCTTCAAAGGGCTTTTCGTACAGTTTGTCGGACGTCCAGCCCCCCGGGTGTTCCGATATTGATCAAGCGATGCCACGCGAAGATCTTCGCGCGGTCCCAACAGAACAGGATCACATGCAGAAATTGACGGTTTTAACGGCAGCTCTTGCTGCCGGCGTAATGAGTTTTGCCTTCAGTGCGGCCGACGCCGCGCCGTTCAGCCCGCGGGCCGACCAGGGCTTCGTCGCGGCACCCGCCAAAGGCAAGGCCATTTCGGCCAAAAGCAGCAAGAGTGCCAGGGCGACGACGAAGCAGGCTGCCGCGAAAGTGGAAAAGGCAAGCTGGACCAAGGCAAGGAAATCCTCTGCCAAGAGGCAGACAAAGCGCGGTCGCAAAACCGTGGACATGACGAGGACGGCATCGATCGGTCTCAGCAACGTCGCTGCGGCGACGTCGGCAGTGACGAGCGGCGGCCAGTATTCCGCGATTGTCGCCCGCTACGCGGCGAGCTACGGCGTTCCGGTGTCGCTGGCCAACGCCGTGATCCAGATCGAAAGCAACTACCGGCCGAACATGGTCGGCGGCGCCGGCGAGATCGGCCTGATGCAGATCAAGCCGGCAACCGCGCGCATGATGGGTTACAGCGGGTCGGCCAAAGGCCTGTTCGATCCCGACACCAACATCAAATACGGCATGAAGTACCTCGCCATGGCGCGCGACCTCGGCGGTGGCACGACCTGCGGCACGATCCTGAAATACAATGCCGGCCATGGCGCCACCCGGATGAACCCGGTTTCGGCGGCTTACTGCAGCAAGGTCAAGGTTCAGTTGGCGGCTGTCGGCGCGCCGGCTTGACAAGAACCGGTCACGACCGGCTTTTTCGGTTGCGTTTTGTGGTGTGAACCCCTTTATACGCCCTGCCAGCTGGCCGGGCGGCCGCACCCGCAAACGCCGAAAGGCCGCGGGTGAGGAAAGTCCGGGCTCCATGGAGACACGGTGCCGGTTAATGGCCGGCGGGGGCGACCCCAGGGAAAGTGCCACAGAAAGCAAACCGCCACGACTTTGTCGGGGTAAGGGTGAAAGGGTGGGGTAAGAGCCCACCGCGCGACTGGCAACAGGAGCGGCACGGTAAACCCCACCGGGAGCAAGACCGAATAGGGGCGGTGCGAGGGGAAACCCTCGAGGGCTGTTTCCGGCTCACCGTCCGGGTAGGTTGCGTGAGGCGCATGGCAACATGCGCCCAAGATGAATGGCCGCCACGTTCTCGCCTCGCAAGGGGCGAGGGCCATACAAAACCCGGCTTACAGGCCAGCTGGCAGTTTCTCTCCGCGATATCTAGGATAAGTCTTTCATATCAGAAGGTTGCACCCATGGGTGCAGCTTCTTATCCAACGGCGCGGTGCTGCTTTGCATCGCCACAAGACAGAGATTTCCGCCGACTTTCTTGAAATTGGTGCGATTAAATCGTACCATCACGGCTCATTATCGGGAGCCTGTCATGGGTCAAGTCGACAAACGCAGCATCACACTTTCGCCGGAACTGGCGCAGGCGGTCGACGATGTGGTCGCGGCTGGAGAATACGCCTCGGCGAGCGAGGTGATCCGCGATGCATTGAGGCAATGGAAAGACCGCCGCGACCTGATGGGCTACACGATCGAAGAACTGCGCAAGCTGGTGCAGGAGGGGATCGACAGCGGGCCTGGGCGGTTTGCCTCGATGGAGGAAATCAAGGCGGAGGCCCGCAGGCGTCTGCGATCTGACGATGCGGCATGAAGTTGCTGCCTATCGACCGCAACGCTCGTGCAGAAGATGATTTGGTTGCGATCTGGCTTCATATTGCGCGCAACAACGAGGCAGCAGCCGATCGGTTGCTTGATCGTTTCGCGGCAAGATGGCAGCAATTGTCGACTTATCCCTTTTCAGGTGCGCCACGCGACGACATAGCGCCGGGTATCCGCCATCTGATTGTCGGCGAATATCTCACCTTGTACCGGGTCGGCGGTGATGCGATCGAAATTCTTCGCGTGCTGCATGGTCGTCGCAACATCGAAACCGATGACCTCGGCTCCTAGAACAATTCCAGGAAAGTGGTAGCAGTTTTCCCGGGAAAAGCGCGTAGCGCTTTCCCTTGTGGAATTGCGTAAAAACAAAGAGTTAGAGCGGTTCGGCGATTCCATCAACGCTGAACCGCTTGTCGATTTGTCAGCCGCCGATCCTGCCCAGCGAGGCCTCGATCGCCTTCCAGAGTTCTTCCACGGGCTCACAGCCTACCGACAGGCGAACGAAGCCGGCCGGAACCGCATCGCCTCGCTTAAGCCGCCGCTCGGCCGAGGTGTGGACGCCACCGAAAGAGGTCGCGGCCTGCATCAGGCTGCAATTGTTGATGAAATCCTCGGCTTTCTGCTCGGAAGCGAGTTCGAAGGAGATGAGGAAGCCGAAGCGCTCCATCTGGGCGCGGGCAAGATTGTGCGAGGGATCGCCTTCCAGTCCGGGATAGCGCAGGCCGCTTATCGCCGGATGCCCCTGCAGGCGCCGCGCGATCACTTCCGCCGACGAACACATGCGGTCGAAGCGCACGTCCAATGTTTCCAGGCCGCGATGCACCAGCCAGGCTTCGAACGGCCCGGGGATGCTGCCCGAGACCTCGCGCCAGCCGGTCACCGCGGCGATGATATCCGCATTGCGGCTGGCGACATGGCCGAACAGCACGTCGGAATGGCCATTAGGCGCCTTGGTGTCGGCGGCGACAACGACATCGGCGCCGTGATCGAGAGGGCGCTGGCCGAAGGGCGTCATCGTCGTGTTGTCGACCACCAGCAGCGCGCCGGCCTTGTGAACCGCTTCGGCGACAGCGGCGATATCGCAGATGTCCAGCCCCGGATTGGCTGGCGTTTCGACGAAGGCCAGGCGATAGCCATCGAAACCGCCGTCGAGGAAGGTCGATGTAGGCCTGACATCGTGGGTGACGCCGAGCGGCTTCAGGAAACGATCGGCCAGCGCCCTGGTGGTGTGATAGCCGTCCGAAGGCAGCAGGATATGGTCGCCGGCCTTGAGCACGGCAAAGAATGCCGCCGAGATCGCCGCCATCCCCGACGGAAAACCGACGCAAGGCGCGTCTTCCAAATGGGACAACATGTGTTCGACGGCATCCCAGGTCGGGTTGCTGAAGCGGCCGTACTGGTTGAAGCCGGTGGCATCGCCCGGAGCATGGAAGATGGCGGCCATGGTCAGGGGCAGGGGAATGGAATCGCCCATGGCAAACCCGCCGCGACACAAATGGGGAAGGGCTGCAGCGCGCGACTTCGCAGTTCCAGACATCGATTTCAAATCCCTTGGCGATCGGTGAGATGGACGAGACGCTATGCCCGGCGGCGGCTCGCGGCAAGGCGCCTCAAGTTGGGCCAGGCAGGCTCTAAACGCTTCGTTAGGCTTAATAGACCATAAAGACGAGACGTGCTGTCAAAGCCTTTCTCGTCGGCATGATGCGCGTGTTTGAGAAGCCTATTCCCGTTGACGCCCATAGTGCCCCATGATATCCCATCCAGACATCAAAGCCTTCGTTCCGCGTCAGGGTAGAGCGTACGCCAATCGGGCAGCCGCGGCGGCTGCGCGTTTGCCGGTTTTCGCCCGTGTGGACGAGGTGGGTGCGGGGCAGGCAATGCGCGGCGGTGGCGCGTGCGACACGATGAAGAGGGGTGCGGCGGCGCAAGCGGCCGCAACGTGTGATGGACCGGTTTCTGTCGAACACGGTGAGCAGGATCGATGCGAAGGGGCGGGTGTCCGTTCCTGCGCATTTTCGTGCCGTGGTGCAGAAGCGCGGCTATTCGGAACTCTATGCGCTGCGCTGCCTGGACCTGCCGGCAATGGATGTCGGCGGGCTCGATCTGCTCGACCGCTACGAGCAGCGCATCGCGCGGGAAGACCCGTTCCTGCAGGCAGCGGACGACATGTCGTTCTTCTGCCATGGCGACGGCGCATTCCTGAAACTCGACCAGGACGGCCGCATCACCATGACCGATTTCATTCGCGAGCATGCCGGCATCTCGGCGGAGGTGGCCTTTGTCGGGCGCGGCAATTTCTTTCAGATCTGGGAGCCGGGACGGCTTGCGACCTATGGGGCGCAGGCGCGGGCCAGGCTTTTGCAGCTTCGGCAGGGGACGAAGGCTCACGAGGCCAAGGCTGGGGAGCGACTGGAATGACGGTGGGCCACGGCGATGATATCAACGCCGTTGGCGGATCGGTCCGCCACATTCCGGTCCTCCTTGGCGAAGTGCTGGAAGCGCTGGCGCCGGCAGAGGGCGACATCATCATCGACGGTACGTTCGGCGCCGGCGGCTACACCAAGGCCATCCTGGCGGCGGGCGCGTCCGTCGTTGCCATCGACCGCGATCCGGATGCCATCGCGGCCGGCCGCGACCTCGAGGCGCGGTCCGGGGGCCGGCTGCGGCTCGTGCAGGCGCCGTTCTCGACGCTCGACGAACACGTGGAAAGCGCCGATGGCGTCGTGCTCGACATCGGCGTCTCCTCGATGCAGCTCGACCAGGCCGAGCGCGGCTTTTCCTTCCGCAACGACGGACCGCTCGACATGCGCATGGCGCAGGCGGGACTGAGCGCCGCCGATGTCGTCAACAGTTTCAAGCCGGGCGACCTTGCCCGCATCTTCGGCTTCCTCGGCGAGGAGCGTCACGCCGGCCGTATCGCCCGCATGATCGAGGCGCGCCGGGAAAAACGGCCGTTCGAGCGAACGCTGGAACTCGCCGACGCGATCGAGACGCATATCGGCCGCGCGCCGAAGGACAAGATCCATCCGGCGACGCGCGTCTTCCAGGCGCTGCGCATCTTCGTCAATGACGAACTTGGTGAATTGGCCAAGGCGCTGTTCGCGGCCGAACGCGCGCTGAAGCCCGGCGGCCGCCTTGTCGTGGTGACGTTCCATTCGCTGGAAGACCGCATCGTCAAGCGTTTCATCGCCGACCGCGCCGACGTCATGACCGGCTCGCGCCACATGCCGGAGGCGCAAGCGCGCACCGCGACCTTCCGCAAGGCTGGTGGCGGCGTGACGGCAGGCGACGCCGAGGTTGCGGCCAACCCGCGCGCCCGCTCGGCCAGACTGCGTGCCGCGATCCGCACCGAGGCTCCGGCGCGCAGCGGCGATTTCTCGATCTTCGGCCTTCCAAAACTTCCTGGCATCGACCGGCCAGGGGAGAGGTAAGCACGTGTTTCGTACCAGCGATATCATCCTGATCGCCGTCATGGTTTCGGCCGCCGCCCTCACCTACAAGGCCAAGCGCGAGGCCGAGGACCAGTTGGCGGCCGTGCAGAAGATCCATGCCGAGATACGTTACGAGGAGGACACGATCGACCTTCTCAAGGCCGACTGGAGCCTGCTCACCCAGCCGTCGCGGCTGCAGAAGCTCGCCGAGCTCTACAAATCGCAGCTCGCTTTGGAGCCGGTCAGTGCCCGGCAGATCGTGGGCCTGGGCGACCTGCCGGCCAAGGCCCTCGACATCCAGGACATCCTGAACGGGCGCCAGGGCGCCATGGCCGACAATTCCGACAAGGCGCCCTTGGGCGACAAGGATCCCGTCGTGACCGGAGACATCGCCCAATGATCGGCAAACTGCTGAAACGCTTCGCCACGGTAGGCCGCGCCAGGACGGGCGGGGACGGGTCGATCGTGGTCGAAGGCGCCCGCAAGGCGACCGGCGGCAAGGGCAAGGCGCGCATCGTGATGACGATGGCGGTATTCTTCGGCATTTTCTCAACTATATCCGGGCGGCTGGTCTATCTCGGTTTCCAGACACCCGACCTATCGGGCGGTCCGCAAAGCCGGGTCACCGCGTCACGTCCCGACATTGTCGATCGCAACGGCGAAGTGCTGGCCACCGACATCAAGACAGCGTCGCTGTTCGCCGAGCCGCGCCGCATCGTCGATGCCGATGAGGCGATCGAGAAGCTGTCGACGGTGCTGCCCGAAATCGACTACGAGCAGACCTATCACAAGCTGAAGAGCGGCGCCGGCTTCGTCTGGCTGCAGCGGCAGCTGACGCCCAAGCAGCAGGCCGACATCATGCAGCTCGGCATTCCCGGTTTTGGCTTCCGCACCGAAAAGCGCCGTTTTTATCCGAGCGGCGAAACCTCATCCTACATTGTCGGCCTGACCAACATCGACAACCAGGGCATCTCTGGCATGGAGAAATATATCGATGAGCAGGGCCTGAGCGACCTGCAGGCGTCGGGCCTGGCGGTGGCGAAGGATCTCAGGCCGGTCAAGCTTTCGATCGATCTGCGCGTCCAGCATGTGGTGCGCGACGAGATCGCCGCCGGCCTGGAACGCTACCGCGCCATGGGGGCGGGCGCCGTCGTGCTCAACGTCAAGACCGGCGAAGTGGTCGCCATGGCCTCGGTGCCGGATTTCGATCCGAACAATCCCTACAATGCGCAGGACAAGGACCGGCTCAACCGGATGTCGGCGGGGCTCTATGAGATGGGCTCGACGTTCAAGAGCTTCACCTCGGCCATGGCGCTCGATTCCGGCAAGGCGACGATGTCGAGCCGCTTCGACGCTTCGCATCCAATCCGGGTCGGCCACCAGGCCATTCACGATTTCCACGGCAAGAACCGCGTGCTGTCGTTGCCGGAGGTGTTCCTCTATTCCTCCAATATCGGGTCGGCCAGGGAGGCCGAGCTGGTCGGCATCGAGGCGCATCGCGAATTCCTGCATCGCCTCGGCATTCTGGAGAAGATGCAGACCGAACTGCCCGAAGTCGCCCGCCCGACCGAGCCGAAGGTCTGGAAGCAGGTCAATTCGTTCACCATCGCCTTCGGCCATGGCGTGTCGACGACGCCGCTGCAAGCGGCCGTCGGCTGCGCGGCGCTGGTCAATGGCGGATTCCTGATGCAGCCGACATTCCTGGTCCGCAGCCAGGAGGATGCGATGGCGGCGGCCAAAAAAGTGGTTGCCGAAAAAACTGTCGAGGGCATGCGCTACCTCTATTCGCTCAATGCCGAGAAGGGTTCGGCCAGAAACGCCCGGGTTCCCGGCTACCGCGTCGGCGGCAAGACCGGAACGGCCGAGAAGGTCATCAATGGCCGTTACTCGAAGGAGTTGAATTTCAACACCTTTGTCGCCGCCTTCCCGATGGACGATCCGCAATATCTAGTGTTCACGATCGCCGACGCCCCGCATCCGGAAAAGCCCGGGATGACCGACGTCGCGGCCAACAATGCAGGGGTAATGGCAGGCAATATCATCAGGCGTGCAGCGGCAATGCTTGGCGTGAAGCCAGATTTCAGCCATGAAAATGGTGCAACGCTGGTTTCCTATCAGTGATTCTTGGGGCGCGCCGGCAACTGCGCGCTATTTTGTTGCGGTGAACGGGACTCGATGAAGCTCAAAGATCTAGCCGGTATCCTGCCAGTCGAAGGAACAGCTTCCGCCGATCTGGAGGTTTCCGGCATCTCGTCGGATTCCCGCCAGGTAAAACCGGGCGTCCTCTTTTTCGCGCTTGCCGGCACCAGGGCCGATGGCGCCAGCTACGCCGCCGACGCGGCCCGGCGTGGCGCTGCCGCGATCGTCGCGGGCAGCGCCCTTGCCGATTTGCCGGTTCCGGTGCTGGCTGTCGATGATCCGCGCCTGGCACTGGCGTTGAGTGCCGCCCGCTACTTCGGCATACAGCCGCAAACCATGGTCGCCGTGACCGGTACCAGCGGCAAGACGTCGGTCGCCGCCTTCACCAGGCAGATATGGGAGCAGGCGGGATACGCAGCCGCCTCGATCGGCACCACCGGCGTGGTTGCGCCCGGCCGCAACGAATATGGTTCGCTGACGACACCCGATCCGGTCGCCCTGCACCAGTTGCTGAGGGAATTGGCCGATGCCGGCGTTACCCACGCTTCGATGGAGGCCTCCAGCCACGGGCTCGACCAGCGCCGCCTCGATGGGGTGAAGCTCTCGGCTGGCGGCTTCACCAATCTCGGCCGCGACCACATGGATTACCATCCGACGATCGAGGATTATCATCGCGCCAAATTGCGCCTGTTCGACACGCTGCTGCCGAAGGGCGCACCGGCCGTCGTCTTCGCCGACGATCCGTGGTCGGAACCGACGATAAAGGCGGCGCGGGCCGCTGGGCTCGACGTGCTGACGGTCGGCCGCCATGGCGATTTCCTCAAGCTGAAGCGGGTCGAGCATGAGCGTCATCGCCAGCGTGCCGAGGTCGAGGCCGACGGTGTGATCCACGAGATCGACCTGCCGCTCGCCGGCGATTTCCAGATAGCGAATGCGCTGGTTTCGGCGGGGCTTGCCATTTCCACAGGAACACCTGTCGCCAAAGCCTTGGCGGCATTGGAGAAATTGAAAGGCGCGCCGGGCCGGCTAGACCTGGTCGGCACCACGGCGAGCGGCGCGCCGGTCTATGTCGATTACGCTCACAAGCCCGATGCGCTGGAAAATGTTCTGTCCTCGGTGCGTCCGTTCACCACCGGGCGCGTGATGGTCGTGTTCGGCTGCGGTGGCGATCGTGACCGGGGAAAACGACCGATCATGGGCGAGATCGCGACCCGGCTCGCCGATGTCGTCATCGTCACCGACGACAATCCGCGCTCCGAAGTGCCCGAGACCATCCGCGCCGCCATTCTCGCCGCCGCGCCCGGTGCCATCGAGATCGGCGACCGGCGCAAGGCAATCCACGAGGCTGTCGGCATGCTGCATGCCGGCGACACGCTGATCGTGGCCGGCAAGGGCCATGAGGAAGGCCAGACGATCGGCTCTGAAACCCTGCATTTTTCCGACCATGAGGAAGTGCGCGCCGCGCTCAGGGAGCGTGCCGCATGAGTTTGCTGTGGACATCGGAAGCGCTGGTTGCCGCCACGGACGGGCGGCCGCTCGGCCCCATGCCCGAAGGCATATCGGGCATTTCGATCGACAGCCGCAGCCTGCAGCCGGGAGAGGCCTTCTTCGCCATCAAGGGCGAGGCGATGGACGGCCATGACTTCGTCACCGCCGCCATCAAGGCCGGCGCCGGCGTGCTGGTGGTGGCGGAAGGCAAGCTGCCGTCTCTTGGCCGGCTGACGGCGCCAATCATCGTCGTCGAGGACGTGCTGGTTGCGCTCGAAAAGCTCGGCGTCGCGGCGCGCGCCCGCTCGCAGGCCAGGATCATCGCGGTAACCGGCTCCGCGGGCAAGACCACAACCAAGGAGGCGCTTCGCCACGTGCTTTCTGCCGTCGGCAAGGTGCATGCCTCGGCGCAGTCCTTCAACAACCATTGGGGGGTGCCGCTGACCCTGGCGCGCATGCCGGCTGACTGCGACTATGCCGTGTTCGAGATCGGCATGAACCATCCCGGCGAGATACGGCCGCTGGTGAAGATGGTGCGGCCGCATGTCGCCATCGTCACCATGATCGCGGCCGCGCATCTTGGCTTCTTTCGCAATCTGGACGAGATCGCCAAGGCCAAGGCCGAGATTTTCGAGGGTCTGGAGCCCGACGGTGCCGCGGTGCTCAACCGCGACGATGCGCGTTTCAAGCTGCTGGACAAGATGGCACAGGCTGCCGGCGTCGAGCATGTCTATGGCTTCGGCGAGAATGCTCGCTCGACCTTCAAGCTGGTCAAGTGCGAGTTACATGCCGATCATTCCGACATCGCCGCCAGGATCAGCGGCCACGATGTGATCGCCCGTATCGGAGCTCCCGGCCGGCACATGGTGCAGAACGTGCTGGCGGTGCTTGGCGCCGCGCATCTGATTGGCGCCGATCTCGACAAGGTTGCATTGGCGCTGGCCGATCTCTCGGCCGAGCGCGGACGCGGCAAGCGCCACGTGCTGCGGCACCCCGGCGGCTCGACTTCGGGCCAGCCCGGTGGCCAAATCACACTGATCGACGAGAGCTACAACGCCAATCCGGCCTCGATGGCGGCCGCCATGGCGCTGCTCAATGCGACGCCGGTGACGGGCGAGGGCAGGCGCATCGCCGTGCTTGGCGACATGCTGGAGCTCGGCGACCACTCGGCCAAGCTGCATGCCGCTCTTGCCGATCTCATCGTCGGCACGGGCACGCGGACAGTCTTTCTCGGCGGGCCGGAAATGCGGTCGCTGGCGGAAGCGCTACCGGGCGATATCAGGACGGAATACCGCGCCGGCGTCGAGGAGTTGAAGCCGGTGCTGCTCGCCGCGCTGAAGCCGGGCGACGTGGTGATGATCAAATCGTCGAAGGGCATCGGTTTTGCAAAACTGGTCGATGCGCTGCTGGGCAAATTCCCGGCCAAGACGACAACCAGTAACCAGACCTAGTCGGGGGACGAAAGCGCATGTTCACACTGCTGGTCGATTTCGCGGACAAGGTCTCTGTCTTCAATGTCTTCCGCTACATCACGTTCCGCACCGGCGGCGCGCTGATCACCTCGGCGCTGATCGTCTTCATCTTCGGGCCGACCATCATCAATTCGCTGCGGCTCAGGCAAGGCAAGGGTCAACCGATCCGCGCCGACGGGCCGCAGACCCATTTCAAGAAGGCGGGCACGCCGACCATGGGCGGCCTGATGATCCTGTCCGGCATCATCGGCTCGTCGCTTTTATGGGCGAACCTGTCGAGCATCTATGTCTGGGTGGTGCTGTTGGTGACACTCGGCTTCGGCTTGATCGGCTTCTACGACGATTATCTGAAGGTGACGAAGCAGTCGCATCTCGGCTTCTCCGGCAAGGCGCGGCTTGCGTTGGAATTCGTTATCGCCGGCATCGCCGCCTGGGCGATCATGCACAATGGCCAGGCGCCGTTCTCGTCGTCGCTGACCTTCCCCTTCGCCAAGGAATTCATCGTCAACCTCGGATGGTTCTTCATTCCGTTCTCCTGCTTCGTCATCGTCGGCGCCGGCAATGCGGTGAACCTGACCGACGGCCTCGACGGTCTGGCGATCGTGCCGATCATGATCGCGGCGGCGTCCTTCGGCGTCATCGCCTATCTCTCGGGCAACGCGGTGTTCGCCGAATATCTGCAGATCCATTTCGTGCCCGGCACCGGTGAACTGGCGGTCGTGCTTGGCGCGGTCATCGGCGCCGGCCTCGGCTTCCTCTGGTTCAACGCGCCGCCTGCGGCGATCTTCATGGGCGACACCGGGTCGCTCGCCATGGGCGGCCTGATCGGCACGGTCGCGGTCGCCACCAAGCACGAGATCGTGCTCGTCATCGTCGGCGGCCTGTTCGTGGTCGAAATCCTCTCGGTCATCATCCAGGTCGGCTACTTCAAGATGACCGGCAAGCGCGTGTTCCTGATGGCGCCGATCCATCATCATTTCGAAAAGCTCGGTTGGACCGAAAGCCAGGTGGTGATCCGCTTCTGGATCATCGCCGTCATCCTGGCGCTGGTCGGCCTCTCCACCCTCAAGCTCAGATAGGCCACCGTTTGATCCCCGCCGCATCCTTCGCAGGCAAGCGTGTTTCGCTCTTCGGGCTCGGCGGCTCGGGGATCGCCACGGCGCGCGCGCTGATCGAGGGCGGCGCTGAGGTGCTGGCCTGGGACGACAATCCCGATAGTATCGCCAAGGCGGCCGCCACCGGTATCGCCACTGGCGATCTGCGTGGCGCCGACTGGGCTGGGTTTTCCGCCTTCGTGCTGTCGCCCGGCGTGCCGCTGACCCATCCCAAGCCGCACTGGACCGTGGAATTGGCGCGCGGGGCGGGCGTCGAGGTCATCGGCGATATCGAGTTGTTCTGCAGGGAGCGGACGCAGCGTTCGCCGGATGCTCCCTTCATCGCCATCACCGGCACCAACGGCAAGTCGACAACGACCGCGCTGACGGCGCATATTCTCAAGGCCTCCGGACGCGACACGCAGATGGGCGGCAATATCGGCCGCGCGGTGATGACGCTCGATCCGCCGAAGCCCGATCGCCACTACGTGGTCGAATGCTCGTCCTACCAGATCGACCTTGCGCCCTCGATCAATCCGACGGCCGGTATCCTGCTCAATCTGACGCCCGACCATCTCGACCGCCACGGCACCATGCAGCACTACGCCTCGATCAAGGAGCGGCTGGTGGCAGGCAGCGAGACGGCGATCATCGGCATCGACGATTCCTGGTGCGCGCAGATCGCCGATCGGCTGGAGCGGGCAGGGCGGCAGGTTATCCGCATTTCCAAGCGTCTGCCGCTGACCGACGGCTATTTCGCCGACGGCACCAACATGATGGAAGCCGTGCATGGCCGCTACAGCCGGGTCGCCTTCCTCGAAGGCATCGGCTCGCTGCGCGGCCAGCACAATGCGCAGAACGCTCTAGCCGCCGTCGCCGCCTGCCTCAAGGTCGGGCTCGACCTCGGCGAGATCCAGTCCGGACTGGAAAGCTTTCCGGGTCTCGCCCATCGCATGGAGCAGGTTGGCCGCAAGGACCATGTGCTGTTCGTCAACGATTCCAAGGCGACCAATGCCGATGCCGCGGCACCCGCGCTGTCCAGCTTCAGCCGCATCTACTGGATCGCCGGCGGCCTGCCGAAGGAAGGTGGCATCGAGCCGCTGCGCGGCTTCTTCCCGCGCATCGCCAAGGCCTATCTGATCGGCGAGGCCGCACCCGCCTTTTCTGCGACGCTCGGCGAGGCCGTGCCCTACGAGATCTCGGGCACGCTGGCCGCCGCGGTCGAGCATGCCGCGCATGACGCGGCCAAAGACGACAGCGGCGAGGCAGTGGTGCTGTTGTCGCCGGCCTGCGCCAGTTTCGACCAGTTCAAGAATTTCGAGGTCCGCGGCGAAGCCTTCAGGCAAGCTGCGAGCGCTATAGATGGTGTCAAACCCATCGGAGGGGCACGATAATGCAGAGCCGTCTCGACAAAAGTCCGGTCGCAACCTGGTGGTGGACCATCGATCGCTGGTTCCTGGCGGCGTTCCTGTCGCTGATGGGGCTCGGCATCGTGTTGTCCTTCGCGGCAAGCCCCGCGGTCGCCGAACGCATCGGCCTCGACAGTTTCCATTTCGCCACCCGACAGATCATCTTCACCGTGCCTGCGCTCGGCGTGATGCTGGCGGTCTCCTTCCTCGATTCCAGGCAGATCCGGCGCATGTCGCTGATCATGCTGTGCCTCATGCTGGTGCTGATGGTGGCGGTGCTCTATGTCGGCGTCGAGGTGAAGGGCGCGCGCCGCTGGGTATCGCTCGCCGGCCTGTCGATCCAGCCTTCGGAATTCCTCAAACCGGCCTTCGTCATCATGTGCGCCTGGCTGTTCGCCGAACACAAGCGCCAGCCCGACATTCCGGGCAATCTGTTCGCCATGCTGCTCCTGGTGCTGGTCGTGTCGCTGCTGGTAGCGCAGCCGGACCTTGGTCAGACCATGCTGACCACCGGCACCTGGGGCATTATGTTCTTCATGGCGGGACTGCCATGGCTTTGGATCATCGTGCTGGGAGCCGCCGGCGTCGGCGGCGTCTTCGCCGCCTATACGGTGTTTCCGCACGTCGCGCTGCGCATCGACAAGTTCCTCACCGGCGAAGGCGACACGTTCCAGGTCGACATGGGCCGCGATGCGCTGATCAATGGCGGCTGGTTCGGCGTCGGGCCGGGCGAGGGCACCGTCAAGCGGGTCATCCCCGACAGCCATGCCGACTTCGTCTTCTCGGTCGCGGGCGAGGAGTTCGGGCTGATCATGTGCTTCTTCATCATGTCGATCTTCGCCTTCATCGTGCTGCGCGGTCTCAACACGGCGCTCAAGGAGCATGACGACTTCACCCGCTATGCCGTCGGTGGTCTGGTCACCGTGTTCGGCTTGCAGGCCGTCATCAACATGTGCGTCAACCTGCAACTGGTGCCGGCCAAGGGCATGACGCTGCCCTTCATCTCCTATGGCGGCTCCTCGCAGATCGCCATCGCCATATCGATGGGCATGGTGCTGGCGCTGACACGCAAGCGGCCGGAAAAGCGCAAGCAGATGGGCTTTGCGCTGCCGCAGCGCGCCATGCCGGCGGAGTGACATGGCCAGAGGCGTTATCCTTCTCGCGGCGGGTGGAACCGGCGGACATCTGTTTCCAGCCGAAGCGCTGGCGCACGAACTGATCGAGCGCGGCTGGGCGGTGCATCTGGCGACCGACACCCGGGCCGAGCGGTTTGCCGCCCATTTCCCGGCGGCGGCCGTCCACCCGATCCAGTCGGCGACGTTAGGCTCGAAAAATCCCTTCACCCTACTTGGCGCCTTCTGGAAAATCTGGAGCGGCGTGCGTCAGGCCTCCGCCATCATCGGCAGGATCAAGCCGGAGGCCGTCGTGGGCTTTGGCGGCTATCCGACCTTGCCGCCGCTCTATGCGGCGACGCGGCGCAAGGTTCCGACGCTGATCCATGAGCAGAACGCGGTGATGGGGCGCGCCAACCGGGCGCTGTCGGGCCGTGTCGATGCGATAGCCGGCGGCTTCCTGCCGCAGGATGAGAGTGCGGCCGGCGCCAAGACGGTGACGACCGGCAATCCGGTCAGGCCGGCTGTGCTCGAAGCAGCCAGGACACCTTACGTGGCTTCAACCGGGGATGAGCCTTTCCGCCTGCTGGTGTTCGGCGGCAGCCAGGGCGCGCAATTCTTTTCCGATGCGATGCCGGGGGCAGTCGCGCTGCTTTCCGATGCACAGCGCAGACGCCTTGTCATTACTCAACAAGCTCGCGCGGACGACGTGGCGCGGGTGAAGGCGGCCTATGCCGTGCTCGGCGTCGCCGTCGAGGTCTCGCCGTTTTTTACCGACATGGCGGCGCGCATTGCGGCGGCGCATCTGGTGATCTCGCGTTCCGGCGCCTCGACTGTCTCGGAGATCGCCGTTATCGGCCGGCCGGCGCTGCTGGTCCCCTATCCCTTTGCGCTCGACCACGACCAGGCAGCGAATGCGGCAGCGCTCGCTGCCGCCGGCGGCGGCGAAGTGCATGTGCAATCGTCGCTTTCGTCCGAGCGTATCGCGGCACTGCTCGGTGCCCTGATGGACCAACCGGAGCGGCTAGCGACGATGGCTGCAGCTGCCAAGTCGGTCGGCAGGCCCGACGCGGCACGGTTGCTCGCCGACCTCACAGAGGCTATTGCGTCCCGCAAAACAGTATCGGATTTCAGGAAGGGAACGCACCCATGAAGATGCCGCAGACCATTGGCCTCGTGCATTTCATCGGCATTGGCGGTATCGGCATGAGCGGCATCGCCGAGGTGCTGCACAATCTCGGCTACAAGGTGCAAGGGTCCGACCAGGCCGACAGCGCCAATGTGCAGCGGCTGCGCGACAAGGGCATCGAATGCTTCGTCGGCCACAAGGCCGAGAATCTCGGTGACGCCGAGGTCATCGTCGTCTCGACCGCGATCAAGAAGTCGAATCCCGAACTGAAGGCGGCGCGTGAAAAGCTGTTGCCGATCGTGCGCCGCGCCGAGATGCTTGCCGAGCTGATGCGTTTCCGCCAGGCTGTTGCCATCGGCGGCACGCATGGCAAGACGACGACGACCTCGATGGTGGCGACACTGCTTGAAGCCGGTGGGCTCGACCCGACCGTCATCAATGGCGGCATCATCAATGCCTATGGCACCAATGCGCGCATGGGCGACGGCGAGTGGATGGTGGTCGAAGCCGACGAAAGCGACGGCACCTTCCTCAAGCTGCCAGCCGACATCGCGGTCGTCACCAACATCGATCCCGAGCATCTCGATCATTATGGCAATTTCGACAATGTGCGCGAAGCGTTCCGCCAGTTCGTCGAGAACGTGCCTTTCTATGGCTTCGGCGTGATGTGCACCGATCACCCGGAAGTGCAGGCGCTGGTCGGCCGCATCGAGGACCGGCGCGTCATCACCTATGGCGAGAACGCACAGGCCGACGTGCGCTTCACCAACCACCGCATGGCGGGGGCGACCTCGGAGTTCGATGTCATCATCCGCGACCGCAAGGGGCGCGGCCAGACAACGATAGCGGGCCTGCGCCTGCCGATGCCTGGTCACCACAATGTGTCCAACGCGACGGCCGCGATCGCGGTCGCGCACGAACTCGGCCTCTCCGCCGAGGCGATCAAGAAGGGTCTGTCGTCCTTCGCCGGCGTCAAGCGCCGCTTCACGCATACCGGTTCCTGGAATGGTGTCGACGTGTTCGACGACTACGGCCACCACCCGGTCGAGATCTCGGCGGTGCTGAAGGCGGCGCGCAGCGCCACCAACGGGCGCGTCATCGCCATCGCCCAGCCGCACCGCTTCACCCGGCTGCACGATCTGTTCAACGAGTTCTCCGCCTGCTTCAACGATGCCGACACGGTGATGGTCGCCCCGGTCTACGCCGCCGGCGAAGAGCCGATCGACGGCGTGACCTCGGACGCGCTGGTGTCGCGCATCCGCGCCGGTGGCCATCGTGATGCCCGCTACATCGAAGGGCCGGCGGATATCGCGCCTGTCATCCGCGACATCGCCAAGCCCGGCGACTTCGTCGTCTTCCTGGGCGCCGGCAATATCACCCAATGGGCCTATGCCTTGCCGAAGGAGCTTGCCGCCTCATGATGAACGGCCAGGCCCTGATCGACAGACTTGGCGACCGGCTGGCCGGCCTGCGCGGTCGCATCACGCCGAACGCCGAGATGGACAAGATCACCTGGTTCCGCGCAGGCGGCCTTGCCGAGGCGCTGTTCCAGCCGGCGGACGAGGAGGACCTTGCGGCGTTCCTCAGGGCGGTTCCCGAAGAGATTCCCTTGATGATCGTCGGCGTCGGTTCGAACCTTCTGGTCCGCGACGGCGGCATTCCGGGTTTTGTCGTCAGGCTTTCCGCGAAGGGCTTTGGCGAGCCAGAAGTCATTTCCCCGATCAGGATCAAGGCAGGTGCCGCCACGCCCGACAAGCGTATCGCGGCGGTGGCGCTCGAGGCCGGCATTGGCGGCTTCCATTTCTATCACGGCATTCCGGGCGCCATTGGCGGGGCGCTCAGGATGAATGCCGGCGCCAATGGCGTCGAGACGCGCGAGCGCGTCGTCGAGGTGCGGGCGCTCGACCGCAAGGGCAATGTCCAGACGCTGAGCAATGCCGAGATGGGCTATGCCTATCGCCATTCGGCGGCACCGTCCGGGTTGATCTTCACCTCGGCCGTTTTCGAAGGCTTTGCCGAGGAGAAAGCGGTGATCAAGACGGCGATGGATGCGGTGCAGAACCATCGCGAGACGGTGCAGCCGATCCGCGAGAAGACCGGCGGCTCGACCTTCAAGAATCCGGAAGGCACCTCGGCCTGGAAGGAAATCGACAAGGCGGGTTGCCGCGGCCTGATGATCGGCGGCGCGCAGATGTCGCCGATGCACTGCAACTTCATGATCAACACCGGAACCGCGACCGGCTACGACCTCGAATATCTCGGCGAGACGGTACGCGCGCGGGTGCTCGAGCATTCCGGCATCCGGTTGCAGTGGGAGATCAAGCGCATCGGCGATTTCCGCTCCGGGCATGCCGTGCAGGAGTTCCTCGGCCAGCTCCTTTAGCGCATCTTGAAGTTCACGTGATGCGTGAACTTCAACGGGATCGAAATGCCGTGAAATCGTTGCTGCAAAGACTCAGCGACACGGTTTTCGCATCCATTTTCTCAGAAAGTGAATCTCTCGGAATCATAAGTACTTGCCAGTGAATCAACTCTCTGATTCTCTGCCCTAAAGCGTTTCCTGATTTGAGTCGTTCGACGCGTTACCCGCGTTTTCCGTCTGGGGGGGGGAACCTGCCGGGAGACTCGGACTCAATGTTGCGGAAATCTTGGATTTTGGTCCGCCGTGAGAGGGGATGACGGGGAATGAAAAACAAGCATGTGGCCGTATTGCTGGGAGGTTTCTCGTCCGAGCGGCCCGTGTCCTTGTCTTCCGGAAAAGCCTGTGCCGATGCGCTGGACCAGGAGGGGTATCAGGTCACTCGTGTCGATGTCGGGCGCGATGTCGGCTCGGTGCTTGCCGAGCTCAAGCCCGACGTCGCCTTCAATGCGCTGCATGGACCCTTTGGCGAGGACGGTACCATCCAGGGTATCCTTGAATATCTCGGCATTCCCTACACCCATTCCGGCGTGCTCGCCTCGGCGCTTGCCATGAACAAGGAACAGGCGAAGAAGATCGTCAAATCGGTCGGCGTTCCCGTTGCCGAATCGAAGGTCGCCAATCGCTTCTCTATCCAGAACAAGCACCCGATGAAGCCGCCCTACGTGGTCAAGCCGGTCAGCGAAGGATCGAGCTTCGGCGTCGTCATCGTGTCGGAGGGGCAGTCGCACCCACCGCAGGTGATCGGGTCGTCCGAGTGGAAATATGGCGATACCGTCATGGTCGAACGCTACATCCATGGGCGCGAGCTGACCTGCGCCGTCATGGGCGATGTGGCGCTTGGCGTCTGCGAGATCATCCCGACGGGCCATTCCTTCTACGACTATGATTCAAAATATGTCGCGGGCGGATCAAAACACGAATGCCCCGCAAAAGTTTCACCGAATATTTACCAAAAAATACAGACACTGGCGCTCAAGGCTCACCAAGCTGTCGGCTGTCGGGGCGTTTCCCGGTCGGACTTCCGTTATGACGATCGTCACTCCGAAAATGGCGAGGTTGTATGGCTCGAGGTCAACACTCAGCCGGGCATGACGCCGACGTCTCTGGTGCCTGAAATTGCCGCCCATGCCGGGCATTCGTTTGGTGAACTGTTGAGTTGGATGGTGGAGGACGCTTCGTGTCTGCGTTGAAATGGGGGCAGGGCAAGGTGAGGGGCGCGGCCGGGCCGTCGCTGTTCGGCTTGCCGTTGTCGTTGGACCATTTCGTCCTGCCGCGCGTGCTTCGCCGCCCGGTGCGCATCCTGACGCGCCTTGGTGATGGTGAATTCCAGGCGCCGCGGTTCTCCGTCGCGATCATGTCGTCGGTGCTGCTGGCTTCGAGCGGGGCCTATGGCGCCTACCTCGGCGGTCATGCCGACGGCATCATTCAAAGCATCACCGCCCGCACCGGCTTTGCCGTCGATCAGGTCAAGGTGGTCGGCAACCGTCAGACTTCAGAGATCGACATTCTCGACAGGCTTGAACTCGATGGCTGGACTTCGCTGATCGGCTTCGATGCCGAGGCCGCGCGGGAGCGCATCGCGACCTTGCCGTGGATCCAGGTCGCCGCGGTGCGCAAGGTCTATCCGCATACGCTCGAAGTGCGCGTCGAAGAGCGCGCGGCTTTCGCGCTCTGGCAGCAGGGCAACGACCTCTCCGTCATCGAAAAGGATGGCGCTGTCATCGCGCCGTTCTCGGGCGGCAAGCAGGTGCTCCTGCCGCTGTTGATCGGTACCGGCGCGCCCGCCAAGGCGCCTGATTTCCTGGCCAGGATCGAACAGTATCCCGACCTTGCCAGCCGCATCAAAGGCTATGTCCGCGTCGGCGAGCGGCGCTGGGACCTGAAGCTGGACAACGGCATCACCATCAAGCTGCCCGAGGATGACGAGGATCAGGCGCTCGCCGAACTCGTCAAGATGGACCATGACAGGGGCCTGTTGTCGCGCGACATCGCCGCTGTCGACATGCGCCTGACGGACCGGCTGGTCGTGGAGCTGACGCCACAGGCGGCGACGCAGCGCGAAGCCGCGCTCAACGAGAAACCAAAGACCCTCAAGCGCAAGCCGGAGACGAAGATATGAGCTGGCTTGGCGGTTCTGGCGATGCCTCGTCGCGCCGGTCGGGCACATTGACAGTGCTGGACGTCGGCTCGAACAAGGTCTGCTGCATGGTGGCCAAGCTCAAGCCGAACGATGACGGCAAGCTGTTGCGTGGCCGCTCGCACCGCATCCAGGTCATCGGTATCGGTCACCAGAAATCGCAAGGCGTGAAGTCGGGCGTCATCGTCGATCTCGACCGTGCCGAGCATGCTATCCGCCTGTCCGTCGACGCCGCCGAGCGCATGGCCGGGCTGACGGTCGATTCGCTGATCGTCAACATGACCGCCGGACGGCTGAAGAGCGAAAGCTTCTCGGCCACCATCAACCTTGGCGGCCACGAGGCCGACGAGGCCGACATCAAGCGCGTGCTCGGCGCCGGCGCCAAGCAGGCACTGAAGGCTGAACGCGAGGTGGTCCATTCGCTGCCCGTCGGCTTCTCGCTGGATGCCGAACGCGGCGTGCGCGATCCGCGCGGCATGGTCGGTGACACGCTTGGGGTCGACATGCATGTGCTGACCGGTGACGCGGCACCGATGCGCAATTTGGAGCTTTCCATCAATCGCTCGCACCTGTCGGTCGAGCGCATGGTGGCGACGCCCTATGCCAGCGGGCTGGCGGCACTCGTCGACGACGAGCTGGAACTCGGAGCCGCCTGCATCGACATGGGCGGCGGCACGACGACGATCTCGGTGTTTTCGGAAGGCAAGTTCGTTCATGGCGACGCCATTGCCATCGGCGGCAACCATGTCACGCTCGACATGGCCAAGGGACTTTCGACCTCGCTCGATGCCGCCGAACGGCTGAAGGTGATGCACGGCTCGGCGCTGCCGGGCAGTGCCGACGATCGCGACCTGGTTTCGATCCAGCCGATCGGCGACGATGGCGACGTGCCGCTGCAGATTCCGCGTTCGGTGATGACGCGCATCGTGCGCGCCCGCATCGACGAGACGCTCGAACTCCTGCGCGACCGGTTGAACAAGTCCGGCTACGGCAATGCGGTCGGCAAGCGCGTCGTGCTCACCGGCGGCGCCAGCCAACTGGCCGGCCTGCCGGAGGCGGCGCGCCGCATCCTGGGGCGCAATGTACGCATCGGTCGCCCGCTCGGCGTGGCGGGCTTGCCCGAAGCGGCGAAAGGCCCTGCTTTCTCGGCCGCTGTCGGGCTTCTGATCTATCCGCAGATGGCGAGCTTCGAGAGCCATCCGGCGAAAGGCATTTCCGGTCTCAGGATGACCGGAACTGGTGGAAAACTGCATCGCATGAGTCAGTGGTTGAGAGACAGTTTCTAATTGACGGGGACAGCCCCATAGGCGGCCGCGGCGGCGAAGCGGCGTGAAAGGCAAAGGACGGAGACAATGACCATCAATCTGCAGAAGCCGGACATCACCGAGCTCAAGCCGCGCATCACCGTGTTCGGTGTCGGCGGCGGCGGCGGCAATGCCGTGAACAACATGATCACCGCCGGACTGCGCGGTGTCGAGTTCGTCGTGGCCAACACCGACGCGCAGGCGCTGACCATGTCGAAGGCCTCCCGGCTGATCCAGCTTGGCGCGCATGTCACCGAGGGGCTCGGTGCCGGATCGCAGCCGGAAGTCGGCCGCGCCGCGGCGGAAGAGTGCATCGACGAGATCCTTGACCATCTCACCAACACCCACATGTGCTTCGTAACCGCCGGCATGGGCGGCGGCACCGGTACGGGTGCTGCTCCGGTTGTTGCCCGCGCGGCCCGCGAGAAGGGCATCCTGACCGTCGGCGTCGTCACCAAGCCGTTCCACTTCGAAGGCCAGCGCCGCATGAAAACGGCCGACTTCGGCATCGAGGAGTTGCAGAAATGCGTCGACACCTTGATCGTCATCCCCAACCAGAACCTGTTCCGGCTGGCCAATGACAAGACCACCTTCGCCGACGCCTTCGCGATGGCCGACCAGGTGCTCTACTCCGGTGTCGCCTGCATCACCGACCTGATGGTCAAGGAAGGCCTGATCAACCTCGACTTCGCCGATGTGCGTTCGGTGATGCGCGAGATGGGCAAGGCGATGATGGGCACCGGCGAGGCTTCGGGCGAGGGCCGTGCGATGGCCGCGGCGGAAGCCGCGATCGCCAACCCGCTGCTCGACGAGACCTCGATGAAGGGCGCCAAGGGCCTGCTGATCTCGATCACCGGCGGCCGCGACCTGACCCTGTTCGAAGTCGACGAAGCCGCGACCCGCATCCGCGAGGAAGTCGACCAGGACGCCAACATCATCCTGGGCGCCACTTTCGACGAGGAACTCGAAGGCGTCATCCGCGTCTCGGTGGTCGCCACAGGCATCGACAAGTCGGCGGCTGAAATCGCCGCCGCGCCGATTTCGATCCGCACCGCTCCGCCGAAGCCGGCTGCCCGGCCGGCCGTCGCCCCGATGGAAAGCCGCCCGGCACCGGTCCAGCAGGCTGCTTACGAGCCGCGCGCCGCCGATCCGGTTGCCGAAGCCATCCAGTTGGCCGAAGCGAATGCCGCGGCCATGGCGCAGGCTCGTCCGGCTCCGGTCGCCCATGCGGACGATTTCCGCCCGCAGAGCAAGATCTTCCAGGCGCCGCCCGCACAGCCGCAGCCGATGGTGCAGCCGGTCGTCCAGCAGATGATGCAGCCGGCTCCGCAGCCGCGCGAAATACTGCGTGAGGTCCAGCAGCCGGTCGCGATGGCGCCGCAGCGCATGCCGCGCGTCGAGGACTTTCCGCCGGTCGTGAAGGCCGAGGTCGACGCCAAGAGCCGTCCGGTGGACCATGAGAACAGCGGCCCGATGGGTCTCCTGAAGCGTCTGACCAATGGCCTGACCCGTCGCGAAGAGGAACCTGCACGGCTGCAGCCGGCGCAACCGCGCGAGCCCAAACTGCGCCAGGCCGCACCGGAAGTGCGCCGCCTCGCCAGCCAGGACGCGCAGCTCTACGCGCCGCGCCGCGGTCAGCTGGACGATCAGGGCCGCCTGACGCCGCAGACCAGGGCGACTCAGGACGACGATCAGTTGGAGATTCCGGCGTTCCTGCGCCGCCAGGCCAACTGAGTCGTTAACGGACTGTAACAATTGTTAACAGGCAGGCAAGGAATTGCTTGGCTGTTAACGTTTAAAATGCCGTATAATCAATTGGTTATGGCGCCGTACATGTTCCAGTTCGGGGTTACAAAGAGTAAGAAACCGTGATTTGGAGTCTCCTTGCCGGGACATTATCTTCGCTGCCTACCATAGTCGGTATGCCGGGATTTCGGGGGAAGGGGCCCTGCCTGCCGATTTAACAAGAGCCGCGCCCTCGGGCTGGAGAAGCGGACCTAGGCATTACGGGCTCATGGGGATTGTCTTGCACGACCACCAGACGACAGTGAAGACGCGCGCGTCGCTTACAGGCACCGGCGTTCACAGCGGCAAAGAAGTTTCCATCAGTTTCCTGCCCGCGGATGCCGATACCGGCATCGTGTTCCAGCTCCTTAATGGCGATGGGCAGGGCCGTGAGTTCCGCGCCCTGTTTTCCGAGATCGGCGCCACCGACCTTTGCACAATGCTCGGCGATCCCTCGGGTGAGCACATCGCCACGGTCGAGCACATCATGGCGGCCCTGTTCGGGCTCGGCATCGACAATGTCGTCATCGAGGTCGACGGCCACGAGGTTCCAATCCTTGATGGCAGCGCCATGGCGTTCGTCGAAGCCATCGACCAGGCCGGCATCGAGGTGTTGGCCGTCAAGCGGCGCTATATCAGGGTGGTCAAGCCGGTCCGCATCGAGAACGGCGCCTCTTGGGCGGAGTTCAGGCCTTATGACGGTACCCGTTTCGAGGTCGAGATCGATTTCGAAAGCCCGGCGATCGGCCGTCAGCTCTTCGCATCGGACATCAACGCCGATATTTTCCGCCGCGACATCGCGCGGGCCCGCACCTTCGGCTTCATGAAGGACGTCGAGCGGCTGTGGGCCGCCGGTTATGCGCTGGGATCCTCGCTGGAAAATTCCGTGGTGATCGGTGATGACAACCGCGTCATCAATATGGGCGGCCTGCGCTATCCCAACGAATTCGTGCGCCACAAGACGCTCGACGCCATGGGCGACCTGGCGCTGGCCGGTGCGCGCTTCATCGGCTGTTTCCGCTCCTATCGCGGCGGTCACAGGCTGAACGCCGCCGCGCTGCGGCGCCTGCTGTCGGACCGCACGGCCTTCGAGATCGTCGAGACGACACGCCGGGAGCGTGGCCGGGCCGCCGAGATGAACGCCGTCAACGCGCCGCTCTATGCGCCCTGGATGATCTGATTTTCTTAATCTTTTTCGGATTCCATGGGGCATGGGTGTTGCATGAATGCATCATCCATCAGCGAAATTGCATAGATTTTCACGCCACGGTCCGCCGCCACAAAAATGTGCGATTGGCTGGACATAGCGTTGCCGGGCAAGGCGGTTATGGTTTAAGGCTGCTGCCGTCTATTAGTGCATGTCGCTCAAAAGTGGGGATCAGTTTTGGGACAACAGCATGCAAGAGGCATTGAAATAACGCCGAAAGGGCGCAATCCAATCATGTTCTTCAAGCGAGTCGGTCAATCGAAAGCGCCGCAGCGGTCCGTTTTCCTGGCGCTTTCGGTGGTTGTTCCATCGCTCTTTCTGTCGGCCTGTATGTCGTCGGAGAAAGATATCGACCTGTCGACCTATGTCGACCAGACCGAGCCGGCCGACGTTCTCTACAATCAGGGCCTCGCCAACATGAATGCGGGACGCCTGGACGAGGCGAGCAAGAAATTCGACGCCGTCGACCGCCAGCATCCCTATTCGGAGTGGGCGCGCAAATCGATGGTGATGGGCGCGTTCGCCGACTATCGAAAGGGCAGCTACGACGACGCGATCCAGTCGGCAAAGCGGTACCTGGCTCTTTATCCGTCCACGGATGACGCCGCCTACGCCCAGTACATCATTGGTCTCAGCTACTATCGCCAGATCAAGGACGTGACGCAGGACCAGAAGGAAGCACGCCAGACCCTGCAGACCATGCAAGACCTGGTGACGCGCTGGCCGACGTCGGAATATGTAGACGATGCCAAGGAAAAGATCCGCTTCGCCAACGACCAGCTCGCCGGCAAGGAAATGCAGATCGGGCGCTATTATCTGGAGCGCCGCGAGTACATCGCCGCCGTCAAGCGCTTCCGCACCGTGGTCGAAAACTATTCTAATACCCGCCATGTCGAGGAAGCGCTCGCGCGCCTGACCGAAAGCTATTACGCGATGGGATTGACCTCGGAGGCCCAGACGGCCGCCGCGGTGCTCGGTACCAACTATCCCGACAGCTCGTGGTACAAGGATTCCTACAAGCTGCTGCAGAGTAACGGGCTGGCACCGCGCGAGAATGCCGGATCGTGGATATCCAAGGCCGGGAAGCTGATTACCGGCGCCTGACCTCCGAGCGAAGCGCGCAGCGCGCTTTTTCGGATTGATCCGAAGCTCAAACAAAAAGATAGTGCGGCGCTGCGACTCCAACTGTCGGGTGCCGCCTTAAATTTTTGTTTCGTGCCTGTCGTTATCCCGAAACCGGGTCCACTTTTGGGCGGCATGCAATAGGTCCGGTTTCTCATGCTTTCCAGACTGTCGATCCGAGATATCGTCCTGATCGAAAAGCTGGACATCGACTTCCAGCCGGGTCTTTCCGTGCTGACCGGCGAAACCGGCGCCGGCAAATCCATCCTGCTCGACGCCCTGTCGCTGGCGCTCGGCGCGCGCGGCGATGCCTCGCTGGTGCGCCATGGCGCATCGCAGGGCCAGGTCATCGCCGTGTTTGATGTTCCGCGCAACCATCCGGTGCGCGCGCTGCTCGCCGAAAACGCCATCGAGGACGATGGCGACGTCATCCTGCGCCGCGTGCAGACGGCGGACGGCCGTACCCGTGTGTTCGTCAACGACCAGCCGTCCAGTGTGACGCTGATGCGCGATGTCGGCCGCGCACTGGTCGAGATCCACGGCCAGCATGATGAACGCGCTTTGGTCGATCCCGGCGCACACCGCGATGTGCTTGATGCTTTCGGCGGCCATCTGGGTGCCGTCCGCTCGACCGGCGAGGCATGGCGGCACTGGCGCGCCTGCGAGCAGGAGCTGACGCGCCATCGCGCCAAGGTGGCGGCCGCCGCGCGCGAGGCCGATTATCTGCGCGCCGCGGTTGCCGAACTGACCAAGCTCGACCCGCAGCCCGGCGAGGAGACCGAACTTGCGGAGCTGCGCGCCCACATGATGCGCGCCGAGAAGATCGCTTCCGAAATCCACGACGCCCAGGATGTGCTGTCGGGTCCGTCCTCGCCCTTGCCGCAACTGGCCAGCTTGCTGAGGCGGTTGCAGCGCAAGGCGACGGAGGCGCCCGGATTGCTCGAGGACGTGGTCAAGTCGCTGGATGAAGCGATGTTGTCGCTCGATGCGGCGCAATCGGGCGTCGAGGCCGCGCTTCGGGCCACCGAATATGATCCGCAACGGCTGGAAAAAGCGGAAGAGCGGCTGTTTGCGCTGCGCGCGGCGTCGCGCAAGCACAGCGTCGCCGTCGACGATCTGGCGCAGCTGCGCGACACGATGGTTGCCGATCTCGCCGATCTCGATGCCGGCGAGGAGCGCCTGCACGGCCTGGAAAAGCAGGCGGCCGCCGCGCGCGAAACCTACGACATCGCCGCCGTACAGCTCTCCTCGCTTCGCCATGCCGCGGCGGTCGGTCTGACCAAGGCTGTGATGGCCGAACTGCCGGCGCTGAAGCTCGAACGCGCGGCCTTCATCGTCGAGATGAAGAGCGAGGCCGAGAGCCGCATGGAGGAGGGCATCGACCAGATCGAGTTCTGGGTGCGCACCAATCCCGGCACGCGGCCCGGGCCGATGATGAAGGTCGCGTCCGGCGGTGAGCTGTCACGCTTCCTGCTCGCGCTGAAAGTGGCGCTGGCCGATCGTGGTTCGGCGCCGACACTGGTTTTCGATGAAATCGACACCGGCGTGGGCGGCGCGGTGGCCGACGCCATCGGCCAGCGGCTGGCGCGGCTGTCGAAGCGCGTCCAGGTGCTTTCCGTCACCCACGCTCCGCAAGTTGCGGCGCGCGCGGCAACACATTTCCTGATCTCCAAATCGGGCAGCACCGACCGGGTCGCGACAGGGATTGCCGAGATGGACAGGACGGCGCGGCAGGAGGAGATCGCCCGCATGCTAGCCGGTGCCACGATCACCGACGAGGCGCGCGCCGCCGCCGAGCGGCTGCTGCGCGAGAATACAAACGCGGCGTGAGACTATCCGGCGTCATGGGGCGAGTCAGGATATGGCTCCATCCTGCTGTTCAGGAATGATCTTTTCCGAAAACCGGTTCCCACCTTTCGGGATCATGCTCTATGGTGACGCGCCACCGTTCGGGGACAAAAAGCATGGCCGAAAAACCTGTCGATTCGCTCAGCGAGAGCGAGGCTGAAGCCGAACTCCAGCGCCTTGCCGAGGAGATCGCCGGTCACGACCGGCGCTACCATGCCGAGGACGCGCCTACGATCACGGACGCGGAGTATGATGCGCTGCGGCGGCGCAATCTTGCCATCGAGGAGCGCTTTCCCGGCCTGGTGCGTGACGATTCGCCCTCGCTCAGGGTGGGTGCCGCACCGGCGGAAGGCTTCACCAAGGTGCGCCATGCCGTGCCGATGCTCAGCCTCGCCAAGGCCTATACCGACGCTGACGTTGCCGATTTCATCGAGCGCGGCCGGCGCTTCTTCGACCGCGACAAGGATCTCGACATCGCCTTCACCGCCGAACCGAAGATCGACGGGCTGTCGGCGTCGTTGCGTTACGAAAAGGGCGTGTTCGTGCAGGGGGCGACGCGCGGCGACGGCGCCGTCGGCGAGGACATCACCGCCAATCTCAGGACCATCGCCGACATCCCAGCAAGGCTGAAAGGTTCGGGCTGGCCCGAGATCATTGAGATACGCGGCGAGGTCTACATGACCTATGCGGAATTCGAGGCGCTCAAGGCGCGCTCGGCGGCTGTCGGTGGCCAGGATTACGTCAATCCGCGCAATACGGCGGCCGGGTCACTGCGCCAGAAGGATCCATCCGTCACCGCCAGCCGCAATCTCAAATTCTTTGCCTATGCGTGGGGTTATACGACGGCGGATCCTGCACCAACGCAGTACGAAGCGGTGCAGAAATTCGCCGATTGGGGTTTCAAGATCAGTCCGCTGATGGTGCGGGCGAAATCGGTCGAGGAACTGGTCGCGCATTATCATCGGATCGAGGAGCAGCGCTCGTCGCTCGGCTATGACATAGACGGCGTCGTCTACAAGGTCGACCAGCTGGAGTTGCAGCGCCGCTGGGGCTTCGTCACCGGTGAGCCGCGCTGGGCCGTCGCGCACAAATTCCCGGCCGAACAGGCGATGACGACCGTGCAGAGGATAGACATCCAGGTCGGCCGGACCGGCACGCTGGCGCCGGTGGCGCGGCTGGCGCCGGTTACGGTCGGCGGCGTGGTGGTGGAAAACGTCACACTGCACAATGAGGACTATATCAAGGGCCTGGACAGCACCGGCCAGCCGATCCGCGACGGTATCGACGTGCGCATCGGCGACACTGTCGTGATCCAGCGGGCAGGGGATGTCATCCCGCAGATCGTCAGTGTCGTCATCGACAAGCGTCCGCCCAATGCCGTGCCATACGAATTCCCGCACACCTGCCCGATCTGCGGTTCGCCGGCGACACGCGAGATCAACGAGAAGACCGGCAAGGAGGATTCACGGCGCCGTTGTACCGGCGAATTGATCTGCCCGGCGCAAGCAGTGGAAGGGCTGCGCCACTTCGTGTCGCGCGGCGCCCTGGATATCGAGGGGCTGGGCGCGGAGAACATCGATACTTTCTTCAATGCCGGGTTGATCAAGACCGCCGCCGATATCTTCACGCTCAGGGAGCGCCGGCCCGCCGTGACCAAGGCGCTGGCCGAGCGGCGCGAGGAGCAGGCCAGGCAGCGCGAGGCAGCGTCCGGCAAGACCCGCAAGAACGTGCGCAGCGTTGAGGACCGCAACTATGACGGGCTCGACAAGCTGTTCGCGGCCATCGATTCGCGCCGAGAGCCGGAGCTCGACCGCTTCATTTTCGCGCTCGGCATCCGCCATATCGGCGAGACAACGGCTGCCGTCTTGGCCCGGACATTTTCAACCATCGAGGAGTTGATCCGCGTCGGCAAGGAGACGGCGGCGGCGGAGGATCCGCATGCCGTCTTCCCATCGATCAACGGCATTGGCGATACGGTGATCGATGCGCTGCGCGATTTCTTCGGCAATGAGCGCAATGACGACGTGCTCGAGAAGCTGCTGGAGCAGGTCAAACCGAAGCCGTATATCGTCACCGTCTCGGCCGACAGCGAGGTCGCCGGCAAGACGATCGTCTTTACCGGCTCGCTGGAAAAGATGACGCGCTCCGAAGCCAAGGCAATGGCCGAGCGTCTCGGCGCCAAGGTGGCCGGCTCGGTTTCGGCCAAGACCGATCTGCTGGTGGCGGGACCGGGTGCGGGCTCCAAGCTCAAGCTTGCCAGCGAACTCGGCGTCGAAGTCATCGACGAGGACACCTGGCTGCAGCGGGTCGGCAAGTCGTGACGGGCGAAGCGTTCAAGGGGTTCGGCTCCAAGGCAATTCCGTTCCTGAAGGCATTGGATTTCCACCAGAGTCGCGAGTGGTTCCTGGAGAATCGCGACTTGTTCGAAAAGGAATTGCGCGACCCGCTGGGCGATCTCGTCGACACGCTTACGCAGCGTTTTGCGGAAGCCGGCCTCGGTCTGCGCGGCGATCGCAAGAAGTCGCTGTTCCGCATCAACCGCGACGTGCGCTTCGCCAAGGACAAGCGACCCTATAACCGACATCTGTCGGCTATCCTGTCGCCGGACGGCACCAAGATGGAGCAGGGCGTGTTCTTCGTCCATATCGGGCTTGAGCGCTGCTTTGCTGGCGTCGCCTGGTGGCAGCCGGCGCCGGAACTGCTGACGGCCATGCGCAAGGCCATCGCGAGCCATCCCGATACGTTTCGCGCCGTGGTGGCGGCGCTGAGGAAAAATGGCCTTGAACTCAATGCCGAAGGCGGCATGAAACGCACGCCGCGCGGCTTCGAAGAGGTCGCCGACAAGGATCTTGTCGATGCCATCCGCAACCGGCATTTCGCCGTCCGCCACGCGATCGATCCGGCTGGTATCCACGGGCCGGAACTGGTCGAGGAACTTGTCGATTTCACCTTGCGCGCCAAGCCGCTGCTCGACTGGGGCAGGGCGATCGAGGGCAAGACCGCGAAGGACTGAGCTTCCACGCAAGCGTCGACGATCATTTCCGCTGATCGTTTGGCTCAAGCGAATTCGTGTGACACGGCAAGCCATGCCACCTAAATACCGCCACTCCCTTTGTTGTCGTGCATGTCGCTGTCCCAAAACCGTACGCAGTTTTGGGCGACATGCATCAGGAGTGGCCGATGGCGACGGACTTGATTTCTGAGAGCGGCGGCAAAAGCGATTTCTGGCAGGGCGTGCGGCTCTCCATGCCGGTCGTGGTGGCGTCGGCGCCGTTCGCCGTGCTGTTCGGCGCGCTCGCCGTCGACAATGGCTTCTCGGTCCTCGAAGCCTTCCTGATGAGCGCGCTGGTCTATGGCGGCGCCAGCCAGATGGTCGGCATCCAGCTGTTCGGCCAGCATGTCGCGCCGTGGCTGGTCGTGCTCTCGATCTTCGCCGTCAATTTCCGCCACGTGCTCTATTCCGCCGGCATTGGACGGCGCATCGCGCACTGGCCTGTCATCAGCCAAGCGCTCGGCTATTTCATCCTCACCGACCCGCAATTCGCGGTCGCCGAGGCGCGGGCGCAATCTGGCCAGACCGTGGGCTTCGCCTGGTATCTGGGGCTTGGCCTGCCGGTCTATCTGTTCTGGATTGTTGAAAGCGCGCTCGGCGCGCTGTTCGGCAAGCTCATCCCCGACACCCATGCGCTGGGCATCGATTTCCTGCTGCCGATTTATTTCCTCGGCCTCGTGATGGGCTTTCGCAAGCGCCCGCTGTGGTTGCCGGTGGTCGTCGCCAGTGCCTGCGCGTCGATCGTCGCCTACAAGACTGTGGGCTCGCCCTGGCACGTGTCGATCGGCGCCATTGCCGGCGTGCTGCTCGCCGTCATCCTGCCGCCCCGTCACAGCGGCGTGGAGGCAAAGCGATGAGCACGACATTCTGGATCATCATCGCCGGCGCGATCGCCACCTATCTCACCCGCATCGGCGGGCATCTGGTCATCTCCCGCTTCGATCACATCCATCCGCGCGTCGAAGCCGGTCTCAATGCCGTGCCGGCTGCCGTGTTGACCACGCTGGTGGCGCCTGAGCTGCTCAATGCCGGACCGGCCGAATGGGCAGCCCTGGTTGTCACGGCGGTGGTTTCACTGCGTGGAGGGCTGATGGCGATGTTTCTGGCCGGGGCGGTGGTGCTGATCCTGGCACGGCAGTTCGTGGGGTAGGGCGCATCGCCCTTGGCGCCTCAAAAATTCAAATCTTCGCGTCATGCGGCAGCGGTGCTGTCGCCTTTTCCAGCCAGGCCAGCGTTTCGCCGTCGAGCATCGGACCGATCTCGGCCAGCACGCGGGCGTGGTAGGTGTCGAGCCAGTGCAGTTCGTCACGAGTCAGCAGGTCCGATCGCACCAGCCTGACGTCGATCGGGGCGAGCGTCAGCGTCTCGAAGCCGTGCATGGCGATGTCGCCGCCCTCGATCTGTTCGGCCGGCGTCACCAGGATGAGGTTCTCGATGCGGATGCCGTAGGCGCCTTCCTTGTAGTAGCCGGGCTCGTTGGACAGCATCATGCCCTCGAGCAGCTTTTCGGTGCCGGTGCGGGCGATGCGCTGCGGACCCTCATGCACGGCCAGGTACGAGCCGACGCCATGACCGGTGCCATGGGCGAAGTCGCAGCCATGCTTCCACAACGCCATGCGGGCGACGGCATCGATCTCCGAGCCGCGCGTGCCGGCGGGGAAGCGCAGCGTCGAAATGCCGATCATGCCCTTCAGCACCAGCGTGAAGCGCTCGCGCATCTCCTCGGTAGGCTGGCCGATTGGTACGGTGCGGGTGATGTCAGTGGTGCCATCCTGGTATTGCGCGCCGGAATCGAGCAGGAACAGCTCACCGGCCTGCAGCCTGCGGCTGGTGGCGCGCGAGACGCGGTAATGCATGATGGCGCCGTTCGGGCCGGCGCCGGAAATGGTGTCGAAGGAGACGTCGCGCAGCGGCATCTGGGTTTCCTCGCCGGTCTGCCGGCGCGTCTCTTCGAGCCTGGTGACGACCGCGATCTCGTCGAGGGAGCCGGGCTGCTGCCGGTCGAGCCAGCACAAAAGCTTGGCCACCGCCGCGCCGTCACGGCGATGCGCGGCGCGTGAGCCGTTGATCTCGGCCTGGTTTTTGGTGGCGCGCGGAATACGAGCGGGATCGGGCGCGGCAATCACCGTGCCGCCATTGTCCTCGACCAGCATGCGCAGACGGTCGGCCGCCAGCACCGGATCGAGCGCGATTTTCGCGCCGCTTTTGGCAAGCGCCACGATCGCGGCCTCGAATTCGCCGGGCTCGTGCGGATCGGCAAGCTGGGTGAGATAGGCCGCCACCTGACGCGAGAACTTGCGTCGCTCCATGAAAAGTTGGTGCGATCCGTCGGCGGCGAGAATGGCGAAGCCGAGCGCCAGCGGCGTATGCGGGACGTCGCCGCCACGAATGTTGAAGGCCCAGGCGATAGAGGAGGGGTCGGTCAGCACCGCATGGGTGGCGCCGTCCCTGCCGATCGCCGTTGCCAGCCGCGCCAGCTTGTCCTTGGCGAGCTCGCCGGCAAAGCCGATCGGGTGCAGCTCGACCGGGGTCACGGGTGCGGCGGGCTGATCCTTCCAGATGATGTCGATCGGGTTCTTGTCTAGCGGCGCGAGCACCGCGCCGGTCTTATCGGCGGAGGCCTGCAGCGCCTTGACCTCGCCGATCGTGTGCAGCCAGGGATCGAAGCCCAGCCGCGCCCCTTTGCCGATGTTGTCCCCGAGCCAGACAGCGGGCGGATTGTCGACCAGGCTCTCGATCGAAAAGATGCCGAGGTCGACTTCGTTGCGTACCTGCAGCGTGTAGCGCCCGTCGACAAAGACGAAGGCGCGGTCGCGCAGCACGACGGCGACGCCGGCCGAGCCGCTGAAGCCGGTCAGCCATTTCAGCCGTGCAGAACGATCGGCGACGTATTCGCCCTGGTGCTCGTCGGCGCGCGGAACGATGAAGCCATCGAGGCCATTGTCGCTGAGCCATTGGCGCAGCAGCGCCACGCGTGGCTTGCCGACTGCCGGATCGCCCGCGGAATCGAAGGTCTGGAACATGATGGGCCTCTTGATATCAGCTTGACCGTAGCGCATGGGCCTGGAAATCGGAATCGATTTCCGGCTGGCGCAACCTGCTACAGCATTGCCTGGCTGACAACCAAATGGGGCTGGTCCAGCCGTGGCCTGAAGCGGACGGCGCCGGCATTCTCTTGGCGGTGCCTTGCCGACAACCATTGATCGGCAATGGCTTTGCCGGCCTCAGCGCTTGAGGTGGATCGTCACCCAGCCTTCGCGGTGTAAGGTGCTGATATGGCGGAAATTCTGGCCGACATAAGCCGATACCACCGCATCGCGCTGGCGGTCTAGGATGCCTGACAGCACGATCGAGCCGCCAAGCGCGATATGCCCTGCCATTTGCGGCGCGAGCCGCATCAGCGGCCGCGCCAATATGTTGGCGACGATGAGGTCGAAGGGCGCGCGCCTGGCGAAGATCGGGTGATGAAAGCCCGGCGCGGTCACCGTCTCGATGAGCGTCTTGACGTGGTTCAGCCGCGCATTGGCGGCGGCGACCTTGACCGCCACCGGATCGATGTCGGTGGCCAGCACCGGAATATGCGCCAGCTTGGCGACGGCGATCGCCAGCACCGCACTGCCTGTGCCGAGGTCGAGCGCGTTGCGCGGGTGCTCGCGCTGCACGACTTTCTCCAGCATTTCGAGGCATCCGGCGGTGGTGCCGTGATGACCGGTGCCGAAGGCAAGGCCCGCCTCGATCTCGATGGCGAGTTCGCCGCTGTGGCGCTTCCTGCTGTCGTGCGCGCCGTGGACAAAGAACCGGCCGGCGCGCACCGGCTTCAGGCCTTCCAGGGAACGTGCCACCCAGTCGATGTCGGGCAGCGCCTCGCGCTCGACCGGTCTCGACAAGGCAAGGCCGGCGAGAACGTCCTTCAGCCGCGCCTCGACCGCGTCGACGTCGCCATCGGCATAGAGCGAGACCTCATGGATGTCGGCGTCTTCGTCGACCTCCAGCACGGCGATCGGCAGGCCTTCATCCTCGAAGGCCGTTTCGAGCGCCGCGAAGATGCGCTCCGCCTCGATCTTTCCGGTGGTGAAGTGGAGCCGCGTCTGGGTCATGTGAATTCTGGTCAGCCGTTCGCGGCGAGGCGCTTCAGCTTCTCCACGGCGGTGTCGGCGCTCTCGCCATAGGCGATCGTGCCCGCAAAGTCGCCCTTGGCGTTGAGCAGCAGCACCGAGGCGGTGTGGTCCATGGTGTAGTCGCCGTCGCCGGTGTCGACCTTCTTCCAGTAGATGCCGAATGCCTTGGCCATGGCATGGACCTTGTCAGGGTCGCCGGTAATGCCGGTGATGCGGTCGGAGAAATTGCTGACATAGGCGTTCATGACCTGCGGTGTATCGCGCTCCGGATCGATCGAGACGAAATAGGCATGCAGGTCCTTGCCGTTGTCGCCGAGCGTCTTCAGCCAGCCGGAGAGTTCGAACAGCGTGGTCGGGCAAACTTCGGGACAATGGGTAAAGCCGAAGAAGACGACGCTGGGCTGGCCCCGGAAAGCGGCCTCGGTAATCGGTGCGCCATTCTGGTCGACCAGGGTGAACGCCGCGCCGAACGGCTCGCCGCCATAGTGGCCGCGATACCAGTCGAAGGTCAGCCAGCCGATGCCGGCGGCCATCAGGACGAGAATGCCAACCAGGATAGAACGCATCATCAGAAAAGTCCGTCTGTAATGTCATGGGGTGGGCGGGCCAAAGCCGTGCGCCCCTTGTTCGGCCACAGTCTTAGCGGTTCAGCCTCGCACAGGCAAAGTGCCGCGTTGCCGCAACCGCTGTGGTGTTGACGCATCCGCTTGCAAAGCCGCACAGCCCGCCCCACCCGAGACCGGCAACTCGAACCGAGGAGGCCTCTTTGCTCGAACTGATTGGGCTCGAACTGACTGGACGGAAACTGATCGGCGGCGCGTTGGCGGCATTCATTGCGCTTGGCGCCGGTAGCGCAGTTGCCGAGGAAGTCGGCAAGGTCGGCGTCGACTGGGTCGGCAACGACATCATCATCGACGCGATCAAGGACCCGAAGGTGGATGGCGTGACCTGCCATGTCTCCTATTTCGACCGAAGCGTCATCGACCGCCTGCACAAGGGCAATTGGTTCGAGGATCCAAGCGATTCCTCGATCTCATGCCGTCAGACCGGCCCGATCACCATCGGCGACATCGACATGAGCGAGGGCGGCGAGGAGGTGTTCAAGCAAGGCCTCAGCCTGATCTGGAAGAAGCAGGTGGTGAACCGCATCTACGACAAGAAGAACGAGACGCTGATTTATCTGTCGCACTCGCGCCAGGTGCAGAACGGCTCGGCCAAGATGTCGGTTACGACGGTGCCGCTCTACGGCCAGAACGTGGTGTGGAGCAACAGCAAGCCGAAATAGGCGGGCGAACTCTTCCTGGTGCTACTCTGACGATGATCGGCTCCTGCTTGCGGGACCAATCGCTCTGACGTAAAGCCGCCGGCATGGACCGTTCCGAAGATCTCGTAGCGAAAGACCCCGAGCCGCGCATCCATCCAACGGCGGAGATGAAGGGCTGCAAGCTTGGCCGCTACGCCGCGATCGGCGAACGCGTCGTGCTGCGCGAGGTCATCGTCGGCGATTTCTCCTATTTCGAACGCCATGCCGAGGCGATCTATACGACGATCGGCAAATTCTGCTCCATCGCCGCCAACAGCCGCATCAACGCGCTGGAACATCCGATCGAGCGGCTGACCCAGCACAAGGTCAGCTATCGGCCGAACGAATATTTCCGCTGGCTGGGCGTCGATGCCGCGTTCCGCGAGCGGCGGCGGTCGAAGGCCGTGACCATCGGCAATGATGTCTGGATCGGCCACGGCGCGGTCATCTTGCCTGGCATCGCCATCGGCAATGGCGCGGTCATCGGCGCCAATGCGGTGGTGACGCGGGACGTGCCATCCTACACGATCGTCGCCGGCGTGCCGGCGAAGCCGATCAGGCTGCGCTTTGCCCCTGAAATAGCGGCACGCATCGAGGCTCTCGCCTGGTGGGACTGGCCGGTCGAGAAACTCGCCAGGGCGGTTCCCGACATGCAGGCAATGCCGATCGAAGCCTTCCTCGACCGCTGGGAAAACGACGCCGTTTAATCTCCCGCGGAGAACGGTTTGGGCCTCGCCGTCACGGCTGCGCAGGGAGCTGTTCTTGGCGCTCTCCGGAATGAAACCCCTTCCGCCATGCGGGGGTGGCGCGGCGGAAGGGGCTGGAGGTAAACCGCTGTGAAGCGGAAGGAACAGGCTCTTGCCTGCGCGGCTACCATGACATTGAACCGATAAGGTGTGTTTTGTGCCGAATGCGCGCTTCGCGTGCATTTAATTGCATCGGTTGTATTTTTTGCCCGCGGGAACCTGAAATGGCTGGTGGTTGTTTCCTCTTGTGCCCGCACGGAGCCGCGCTGTCTGAGGGAGTTCATGATCGAGAAGCTTTTCACCAAAATCGCCAACCGGGTAGCTCACCTTGCTGGCCTGTCCCCCACGTTCGCACTCTGTTGCTTGATCGTCATCGTCTGGGGAGTAAGCGGGCCACTCTTCGCGTTCTCGGACACCTGGCAACTGGTGATCAACACCGGGACGACAATCATCACCTTCCTGATGGTGTTTCTCATCCAGAACACCCAGAATCGCGACGGCGCGGCGATCCAGGCCAAGCTCGATGAGCTGATACGGGTCAGCGCGGCCAAAAACACCTTCATCGGCATCGAGCACCTGACTGAAGCCGAGGTCCAGGAGATCCGCGCCAAATGCGAGCGGGCGGCTAAGCGGCACGACGAGAAGGTCGCCACCATGGCGGCCAAGAAGGCGGTTGCCCAGAAGCGGGGCGCGAAAAAGAGCGTGGCTTGAGGCTCAGCCTTTCATGAACGCCGCGAACGCATCCTTGTGGTCGGGGTGCCAGCGCGACAAGGCAGGGCGGTTTTCGATGATGTCGCCGATCGCCCAGGCCATGCGCTTTTCGTCCAGCGGCCGCGCGGCCTCATTGTCGGGGCACAGGATGTAGAAGTCACCCCTGACCAGCGATTCCAGCATGAAATCAATCACCTGCTCACCGGTCCACGCCCCCGCCGGCTTTTCCGTCGCGCCTTCGGTCAGGCCGGTATAGGTGAAGCCGGGGATAAGCAGATGCGCCGACAGGCGGGCGCCAGGCTCATTCCTCAGCGCATGCGCCAGACCCTCGGTAAAGGTCTTCACGCCGGCCTTGGAAACGTTGTAGGCGAGGTTGCCGGGCGGCGTGGTGATGCCTTGCTTGGAGCCGGTGTTGACGATCAGGCCCGGCTTGGCCGATGCGAGCATGCGTGGCGCGAAGGCTTCGACGCCATGCACGACGCCCCAGAAATTGATGTCGAGCAGCCGTTTCCAGCCGTCGCGGTTGTCCCAGGGTTTTCCCGGGTTGTCGCCGACGCCGGCATTGTTTATCAGCAGCGAGACGTCGCCGAAGGCGCCGAATGCCCGGTCGGCCAAACGATCCACCTCATCGGCCTTCGACACGTCCGATGCAACGGCAAGCACGGCGTCGTCGCCGGCAATCGCGGCAACGGCTCGCGAGGCATCGTCGAGGCGCGGGCCGCCAATGTCGGCGAGCACGATCTTCATGCCCATCAGCGCCAGCCGTTTGGCCGCCGCAAGACCAATGCCGCTGGCGGCGCCGGTGATGACGGCGGTATTGCCTTGGCCAAGCGCGGGCAAGGCGGTCTGGATCTCGGTATCGGGGATCATCGGCGATGCTTTCCTTTTTCGATGGCGCCGAACTTAGCGCCGGAACGGGCTTGTGCAAGCCGCCGTCGGGGCTTGTCGGGTTGACCAGTCCGGTCGTGGCTGCGCATGCTGCGATGCCAAAAGGGAGATTTCCGATTGACGGATTGGGTTGCAATTCTGAAGGAGCAGACCGCCACCGGCGACCAGATGGGGCGCGAGGTGCCACAGATGCTGGCCAACCCGGATATCAGCGAAGCCCAGGTGAAAACCTTGTTCTCCGCATTGGAAAAGCAAGCGGAGTTCGTCGAGAAGCTGCGCATGGCGCTGGAGAAGTTCGGCCATGATTTCTCGATCATCAAGGCGGCGGAGCGGCTGGAAGAGCGCTATGCCGAGCTTGCCGCTTCCGTGGCGGAGAAGCTGAAGGCGATGCGCGGTTAAGCAATTCCAGGTAAAGTGTGAAGCGGTTTTCCCGGGAAAAGCGCATAGCGCTTTCCCTAGGGAATTGCGCCGGACAAAGAGCTATTTTTCGAGAACGCGCGAAAAACGCGTGTCCGGCACCAGCCAGACCAAGGCGACGGCGACATAGAGCGCGACGCCGATCCACCGGTCGAGGAAGGTCAGCCCAACGGCCGCTATGTAGACGGCAAGCGAAATCCTTCCCTTGCGGTCGCGGCCGATCGCCTTGGCGAATGCGGTATCCGGCCCATGCAGCCGATGCAGCGCAATGACCAGGATGCTGTAGGCGGTCGCACACATTACAAGGTCGAAGCCGTAAACCGCGACGGGAACCGTGGCGAAATGGTTCTCGCCCATGAAGGCGGTCGTCATCGGCATCAGGGACAACCAGAACAACAGATGCAGGTTCGCCCACAGCACGTGGCCGTCGACACGCTGCACGGTGTGGAACATGTTGTGCAGATTGTTCCAGTAGATGCCGACATTGATGAAGGATAGCACGTAGCATAGGAAGATCGGCCACTGCGGCAGCAGCGCCGAAAAATCCTCGCCTTCCGGCACCTTCAGGTCCAGCACCATGATGGTGATGATGATAGCCACCACGCCGTCGGTGAATGCCTCGACCCTGCCTTTGCCCATGATCACCACCCCGGTCCGCGACGAATTGCCGAAAGATAGTAAATCGTTAGCGGATGTTGGCGCGCCGATAAACAGTGCGAGGAAAATTCCTCAACTATATCAGGGGAAACTTCCACGCAGGGCCGGTGATCGTGGTGATCGGCCCTGGCAGCTTGTTGACTTTTCTCGCCGCGGCCTCTCCCGTTGCGATGCTGTCCCGGCCGAAGCAGTCGAACGGCCGGCACTCGATGGAAGGGACCGATGAGATTTCGATTTCTGCTTGCGATAGCGACCATCCTAGCCGCCGTCTTCGGGACGTCCGCCGCGGCTTTCGCCTACGGCGCCCATACCACGACCAGCCTCAACGTTCGTACCGGGCCTGGCGCGGAATACGCCAAGGTCGGGACGCTGCCGGCCGGCTTCCGGGTTGACGTGACCGGCTGCCAGCCTGGCTGGTGCAGGATCCATGGCGGCGGTGTCAGCGGCTGGGCCAGCTCCGGCTATCTCTCGCGAGCCCAAGTCGTGCATCCGCCGGTTATCATCGCGCGCCCGCCGCATCGCCCGCCATACTGGCACCATCGGCCCCATCACCGCCCGCCGCACCATCGCCCACCGCACAAGCCGCGTCCCGGCAAGTGCAAGATCGCGCCCGGTTTTTCCTGCAAGTAGGCCCGGTTTCCTGCAAACGGATTGATAGCGTCTGATGCGGCACAAGGGGTGCCGTGATGGATGGGGGCCGCTGGCCCCGATCCGCATTTGTGCGTTCATCGGCCTGGTCAGGCAAGGCCCACCGTGGTGTCAGGAGGGTAGCCGTTGACCGGAACGCCGGCGGGAAGGGCGCGTTAACGTCGCGATCCCTGAAACTGATGACGAGGTTGGCCATGGCCTTTCGTGATTTGGCGCAAACTCAGAACGAGGCCGGCGACGTCCTCGCGATCCCGACTGTCGCGGCGATGATCGCGGTGCTGTTTGCCGGCAGCACGGCGCTGACGCCCCTCTATATCATCTACAAGCAGCAATTCGGCTTTTCGCAGATTACCTTGACGCTGATCTACGCGGTCTATGTTGTCGGCAATCTCGGCGCCTTGCTGGTGTTCGGCGGCGTGTCGGATGTTGTCGGACGCCGGCCCACTGCGCTGGCGGCGATGATCGTGGCCATTGTCAGCGCGCTTATCTTCCTGTTCGCCGGAAATGTCGTCTCGCTCGACGTGGCGCGCATCCTGAGCGGGCTTGGCATCGGCGTTGGCGCCGGAACGGGAACCGCCTGGATTGCCGAGCTTCTCCCCGCCGCCGACAAATCGCGTGCCAGCGTCATCACCACCAGCACCAATTTCCTCGGTCTCGGTTTCGGATCGCTGATATCGGGCCTATTGGCTCAATACGAGCCCTGGCCCCTGCGGCTGGTCTTCGTCGTCTATCTCGTGGCACTCGCGGTGGTGGCGGTCCTGGTCTGGCGCACCCGTGAAACGGTGGCGAAGCCGGGTGGCCTCGGGCGGATTTCGATGCGGCCGCGCCTCTCCGTACCTCAGAAGATACGCACGCACTTCGTCGCGCCGGCGGTGACCGGTTTCGGCGCGATGGCGCTGGTCGGCTTCTATGCCGCGTTGGCGCCGAGCATCCTGGCGCAGCAGCTGAACGAAACGAACCATGCCGTTGCCGGCGCACTGTTCTTTGAACTGGCGATCGTCGCGGCGGCCAGCATCGTGTTGCTGATGCGGGTGCAGAGCAGCAAGGCCATGCTGGCCGCCCTGGCCCTGATGATCCCTAGCGTGCTGGTGTTGGTGGCGGCGCAGATGCTGGCCTCGATGACGCTGATGATAGTGGCGACGGCCTGCTGCGGTGTCGCGGCCGCGCTTGGCTACCGAGGCGGCCTGCAGGTGGTGAACGAGATCGCACCGCAGGACCGCCGTGCCGAAGTGGTGTCCAGCTTCTTCGTCTGCTGCTTTGTCGGCAATGCCTTGCCTGTCATCGGCATCGGCGTCGTGTCGACCTATGCCAGCCCTGTCGCCGCGAGCCTGGCCTTCGCGGCCATGATCATCGTGTTCGCGCTGGTGGCGCTCGCCTTCGGGCTCAGACAGAGGCGCTGAGACAGCCGCGCCAGCAGCCGCGCTTCAGCCGTTCGGCGTTTCAGGTGTCATGTTCGCGCGCTGGCGCGGCACGCCGAGCCCCGTGTCGGGCGGCTCGCCGGCAGCCGGCCTGTTCTCGATCATGTGCAAGGTGCGCCAGCCGCCGAAGCGGTAGTAGGCCGCGGCCAGGACCAGCGAGGCGATCGAACCGGCCGGGAAACACCACCACAGCGCTTCCTCGCCGATCACGCCGCGCATGTAATAGGCAAAGCCGGTGCGCACGATGAGCACAGAGATCACCAGGATGATCAGCGGCGGCATCACGGCACCCGTGGCGCGCACCGTGGCGAACAGCACGATGGTGATGCCGAACAGGATGAACGACCAGGATGCTACGGTGTTGATGTGGGCGGCGATATCGATCGCGGCGCTGTCACTGCTCAGGAACAGGCCCAGGATCGAGCGGTCGAAGACCCATAGCAGCGCGACGAGGGCGCCGGTCAGGACGAGGTTGAAGCCGACGCCGGAGGCGGCAACGCGGCCGATCCGGTCCCAGCGGCCGGCGCCGACATTCTGCGCCGCCATGGAAGAAACCGCGGCGCCGATCGCGAGCGCCGGCATCTGGATGTAGGTCCAGAGCTGCGCGGCGATGCCGTAGGCGGCGGCGACTTGCGAACCATAGGAATTGACGATGCCCATCACCGTCAGTGCCGCCGCCGAGATCACGATCATCTGCAGGCCCATCGGCACGCCCTTGAAGACGACGATGCGCAGCAGCGCCGGATCCGGGCGTAGCAGGGCGAGATTGGCGCCGGCCAGCCGCAATGGATGTTTGCGCGCGTAGAGCACGACGAGAATGGCGATAACGCTCACGGTCTGGCCGATCAGCGTCGAGGTGGCGGAACCGGCGATGCCGAGTTCGGGAAACGGGCCGATGCCGCGGATGAGCAGGGGATTGAGCACGATGTCGAGCACGACCGCCAGCGCCATGAAGATGAAGGGCGTGCGGGAATCGCCGGCACCGCGCAGCACGGTCATGACGAAGGACAGGAGGTTCATCATCGGCACGGCGACGAAGATGATGCGCAGGTAAGAGCGTGCGAGCGGCAAGGCGTCGGCCGGCGTGCCAAGCGCGCCCAGGATGGCGTCGACCCAGATCCAGCCGCAGACCGCGAAGACCACCGAAACGAGGAAGAAGAAAGTAGCGCTGGTGCCGACGATGCGGCGCGCCTCGGGCAGGTCGCGCGCGCCGACCGACTGCGCCACCAGGATGGTGGCCGCCATGCCGATGCCGAACACCGTGCCGAGGATCAGGAACAGGACAAGGTTGGCGTTGGAGGTCGCCGTCAGCGCCGATTCGCCGAGGAAGCGGCCAACCCAAACGGCATTGACCGAGCCGTTCAGGGATTGCAGCACGTTGGAGCCGAGCACCGGCAAGGCGAAGAGCAGCAGCGTGCGTGGGATCGGGCCGCTGGTCAGGTCGCCGGTGCGCCGACGCGCGGGCATTTTTTCGTTCATGGCCGACAAAGCCTATCTCGAGTCCGGTGCGCGATGATTGCAGATTCAACCCGACAGGTCGATGCGGGGGCAGCGGGAAGCGCGGTCCACGGTGCTCATGCCATGGTCCATCCTGTTCTCAAAGCCACCGGAATGGGATATTGATCCCAAGCGCGTTGGGCCGCGTTTCTCACCGGGGGGTTCATGTCCGATATTCCGCTTGTTCCTGAGCGCCTGAGCCGGCGCGCGTTTGTTGGCGCGTCCGCTTTGGGCTGCGCTTCCGTCGTTCTCTCGGCGTGCACCACGACCGATGTGGCGCCGCCGGCAGTGGCGCCGGTCCCGCCGTCGGCTGCGCCAAGCGAGCCGGCTGTCGGCGATACCGCAACCATGTATGCGGCGCGCACCGACGAGGGTTATCAACTGCCGGCCATCCCGGTTGCCAAGCTCGATCCGAAGTTCGTGCGCCAGATCGTGGCCGATCCGACCGGCGAAAAGCCTGGCACGATCGTCGTCGATGTTTCCGAGCATTTCCTCTATCTGGTGCGCGACGGCGGAAAGGCCATCCGCTACGGCGTCAGCCTCGGCAAGGCCGGTTTCGGATGGACCGGCAGCGCCGTGGTCCAAGCGCGCAAGAAGTGGCCGGTGTGGACGCCGCCGCCGGAAATGATCCAGCGCCGGCCGGAACTGGCGAAATACAAGGACGGCATGCCGCCCGGACCGCAGAGCCCGCTGGGCGCCCGCGCGCTCTATCTCTTCCGCGACGGCAAGGACACGATGTACCGGCTGCACGGCACGCCGGAATGGGATTCCATCGGCAAGAACGCGTCGTCCGGCTGCGTGCGCTTCATGAACCAGGACATCATCGACCTCTACGGCCGCGTCAACGGCCCCGCCCAGGTCTTCGTGCGGCCCAACCTGTCTGCCGCCGGCAAGATCATGGCCGTGTCGGGCAGGACGGCCGAGCCGATCGATGCGGGCGTGCCGAAGGACGCCGAGTTCTTGAAGTAAGCCTTCACGACCTGCTCAGGCGGACGCGCCAGGCGCGCCCGCCTGTGCAGTGATCGTTACTTCTTGCCGAGACCCGGCAGCGTCATCTGATAGACTAGGAACATGGTGTCGACATCGGCGCCGTCATCGGCCTTGTAGGATGCGCCGACCTGGAAGCCGTCCTGGGCGAGGAAGTCGTTGTCGTTGCCGACGAACAGGAAATAGTCGTCGGGCAGCTTCGGATCGAGGACGCTGGCCAGCGACATCGCTTCCCATTTCTCCGAAAGCTCATTGTGGTCCTTCGCCCCACCATTATGCAGGCCGAAGCGGCCAAGCTCGGCGGCATCGTTGATGTCGATGAACGGCGTCAGCTTGGCCGGGGTCACCGAGGGATCAAGCACGCCCTTGGGTGCGACCGGCTTGTCGGCCGCGTCGAAGGCGCCGCCCGCGATGTCGGTCGCCCCGGACACATCGACGATGTTGATCTGGCGGTAGAGCGACGCATCACCCTTCTTCAGGCCCTGGCCGTTGCCGCTGTCGCGCGCCAGCATCAGGAAGGATGTGTCCGAAAGCGCCACGATCTCGCTCTGCGCGGCGACCTTGGTCTTGCCCTTGGCGTCCTTGAACACCGGCAGCGGCACGACGTATTCATGCGCGAGCTTCAGATGGGCGAGGTCGGAGGCATCGTAAACCAACGCCCGGGTGTTCTGGCGCGTCGAGGGTGAATCGCCGCCGTCCTGCCTCGGCGCCGACTGCAGCACGGCGATCAGGAACTTGCCGTCCGGCGTCATCGCCATGCCTTCGAGGCCCTGGTTGTTCTGGCGCCCGGTTTCGGGATCCTTCGGATCAGGGTCGGCGGCACCCGGGCCGGGATTGTCGGAGGAGAAGTTCGGCGTTCCCTTGCGCATCGGCACGAGGGCTGCCGGCGGCTGGGTCGCCGACATCAGGCGGCCTTGCGCGGAGAACCTGTAGATGTTGGGGCCGTACTCGTCGGAGATGAACATCGAACCGTCGGGCAGCCGCACGATGGCCTCATTGTCGAGAGCGAGCTTGCCGTTGGTGGCGACGGGCAGCATCGGCATGTCGCCGGCCGCGGCGCGTACATCCGACAGCGGATCGAGGCCGGTGGCATCGGCGCCCTTGTCGTCGGTGAGAAGCATGGTGTCGGCAAGCGTCGCCTTGACGCCCGTCTGCTCCTGGCCGGCGGCGGGAGCAGCACCCGGCGCGACAGGCGTGAACTCGATGCCGATGGTGTTGAGGCGCGGCCGGTAGTCCGTGGTGCCGGCGACATTGTAGCCACGGTCGGGCAGGAGCCAGAGCGATCCCTTGTAGGTGCCGGCATCATGGGTCCAGCCTGTAGTGTCGATTGCCATGCCGGAGCCCGAGCCGAAGGTCTCGCCGAACTTGTCGCGCTGAGCAGCCGGCATGCGGCCGACGCCGACCAGGCCCTTGTTGATGTAGGCCACGCTGTCGGCAAGCGCCGGTGTCAGGGCGGTGAACAAGGCCAGCGCGACGCCGAGCGAGGCGGTTCGGTGCAGGTGTTTCATGGACAATCCTCTTTGTGACGAAGCATGCCGGAGCGGCCGAAGGACAAAAACGGAATGAGGTGCCGCATCGACGATGCCGCGCGCGCCTCCCCAAAAGCGATCTAAGGCGTGAACATGATGCTTGCGTGACAGTGCGCGATGCCGGTCCGCTGGCGTACTGGACACATATGTCTAGCACATATAGAGTGCCGGCTTCGAACTGATCGGAAGGGAAGCCTTGAGGCCGCCGCGTAGGCTTCGTCACCTCGGGCGGATTTGGCTACACGATCAGCAAGAGCGTCGCGCTGGCGTTGGTGGACGACGATTTCGCCGGGGAGGGGACGCAGCTTTGCGTGCACATTGTCGGCGTCGAACGGCCTGCGCGGATCTTCGCGGCCTCGCCCTATGACCTAGGGCAAGGTGATGCGGCAATGAGGAGGAATTCGCGATGATCGATGACGCGGCTCGGGACAGCAGGCGCGAACGCCGGCGCGGACGCACGGGCGAGGCCGGCAGCGAATCAAGCCGCAAGCCCAATTACCGGTCGCTGAAGAATCCATTCCTGCCGCAGCCGATCTTTTCCAACGACCAGGTGGCGTCGATCCACGACACGGCGCTGCGCGTGCTGGAAGAACTGGGCATCAAGGTGCTGCTGCCTGAGGCGCGCGAGATGCTCGCCCGCGCCGGCGCGCTGGTCGATCCCGAAACCGACATGGTGCGCATCGGCCGCGATATGGTGGTGGCAGCCTTAGCCTCGGCGCCGCGATCGATCCACGCCAATGCAGGCGCGCGCGCTCGCGACCTGTCGCTCGAATTGGGCTCGATGACATTCCTGGCGGGCTCCGGCGCGCCCAACGTCACCGATCTCGACCGCGGACGGCGGCCCGGAACGCTGGTCGCCTTCGAGGAGCTCATCAAGCTGGTGCAGCATTTCGATGTCTTGCACATGCTGGGACCGTGTATCGAACCGCAGGACATCGACAATCGTTTTCGCCACTACGCCGTCAATCGGGCGCAGCTGACACTCTCCGACAAATTCCCATTCGTGTTCGCGCGCGGCACGCCGCAGGTCGATGACAGTTTCGAGATGATCAGGCTGGCCCGCGGGCTGTCCGAAGAGGAGTTCCGCTCGGGCGCGCATTGCTACACCGTCATCAACACCAACTCGCCGCGCCAGCTCGATATTCCCATGGCGCAAGGCATCATCGACTTCGCCAAGGCGGGCCAGGTCCTGATCATCACGCCGTTCTGCCTGGCCGGTGCGATGGCGCCGATCACGGTGGCCGGCGCCTTGACGCTGCAGCATGCCGAAGCGCTCGCCGGGCTGACGCTGGCACAGATCGTGCGGCCGGGCGCGCCGGTGGTCTACGGTTCCTTCTCCTCCAATGTCGACATGAAATCCGGCGCCCCGGCCTTCGGCACGCCGGAGCACGTCAAGGCCACGCTCGGTGCAGGCCAACTGGCGCGCTTCACCGGTCTGCCCTGGCGCTCGGGCGGCGGCAGCGCTGCCAACATTTCGGACGCGCAGGCCGCGCACGAGACGCAGTTCGCGCTGTGGGGCTCGGTGCTTTCGGGCGCCACCGTCTGCATCCATGCGGCCGGCTGGCTGGAAGGGGGCTTGAGTGTTTCCCTGGAAAAGCTGGTCACCGACATCGAAGCGCTGCAGACGGTCGCGGAACTTTGTACAACAACGCCCGGCGACGACGACGCAATCGGCTTCGAGGCCATCGCCGAAGTGCAGCCGGGCGGCCACTTCTTCTCGGCCAGCCATACCATGGCGCGCTACCGCACCGCCTTCTACGAGCCGCTGGTGGCCGACTGGTCGAATTTCGGCAACTGGACGCAAAGCGGGTCGAAGAACGCCACCGAACGCGCCACCGGCATCTGGAAACGCATCCTCGCCGATTTCGAGCCGCCGGCAACGGCGGCCACGTCAGGCGTGCTCGACGCATTCATCGCGAGGCGCACGGAAGAGGGCGGCGCGGCACCGGTGTCGTGAGATAGCTCGCGGATCCACCGTCCTGAATTGTGGCCGTTGTCCCGGAACCCGCGGCGCGTCCCACGCATTCATGGATGCGGGCCAATGCCTGGCTCCATTCGCGAGCCGTTGAGGGAGGACGACATGGGTTTCGACCAGTATCACGAACCGCCGGAAGAACTGTCGCAGGAAGTGCGGACCTTTGCCCGCATGATCGCCTCGCTGATCGAGGAGGCGGAAGCGATCAACTGGTACGAACAGCGCATGTCGGTAGAGAAGGACCCGCAGGCCAAGGCGATCATGAAGAACGCGCAGAGCGAGGAGTTCAAGCATTTCGGCATGGACCTCGAATTCCTGCTGCGCCAGAAGACGGACTGGCGCGTGGAACTGAAGGAGATTCTGTTCACCACAGGGGATATCGTGAAGGCTGGCGAGAAGGGCGAGAAGAAGGTGGATTAGAAATTCACGATGATTAAACCGCCTAATCCATAAGTCTATTTTTCGGAAAAGCTAACTATTGTGGGAAGATTTTCTGCCTCCTAGCCTCATCCAATTTAAGTTCGACCTGTTTTGTTGCATTCTCTGCTTCAGCGAGAGAAATATGAGGCTTAAGCCTGTTAAGGATTTGAGCGCGTGCATCAGCTGTTTTGGTCGGATTCTCGCTCATGATCATTAATGCGGTGGCAATTTTTTCAAGGGACTTTACGTCTCGATCGCCGACCCATTCGACAACGAAACTCACCTTCTTTTTGATCCTCTTGACCTTTTCCTGATGTCTTTCAAGAAAGCGAGTTCCCCATATCTCGGTTACCTCAAAGGATGGCCCATAACGGTCCTGCAAAACCACTAGTGAAATTAAGTTCGCATTCCGAACTATAGCTAGTTCGCTATGGAGTTCAAAAGAATATGGTCCATGTTTGTACAATATAAAGTCGTAATCAAGTTCGTCGACGCCAAAGCTTTTCAATATAAAAGCGGTTTTCTGGATGTGCGTCTCACCACACCAACTCCCTTTCTGCTTCAATTTAATGGTTAAATCGAGTATGATCGACACTCTGTCGTCTTGATGGGCAGGGTTCATAGCATTTCCGTTTGTTTGACCAAGTCCAAGGCCTCGGCGCGAATGGAATCGCGCCACTTCAGGGCGTCTCTCAAAATCGACCTGCAGCAAAAAAGAGAGTCGACCTCGATAGTTGGAAGACCCATGAGAACCTGTGATACCTTCAAGGAAGATTGAATCGTATTATCGTACATTTTCACCGGAAAATCCGGAGACGCAATCTTGGGTGGAATGTAGTCGTGCCTGATAAGCGCAGGATCAAACTCTTTTTGAGCAAGCTCAAATAGCTTCTCTCCGGGTCGAAGGACCCCGCCAATCTTGTCGCCAGGACTTGTTGCGTAAAAAAGGCGAAAATGCTCCCGTTTCTCGATCCGGCAAGCATGAATATAAGATGCGCTTGAGGCATCGCTTGCAGCTTTGCGAATTGCCGAAATCACTTCGGCATCGCAAACTGCAAGATGATCTTCCAGAGATACTGAAAATACACCGCCATCGAGCCAAGAGTTTAAAAAATCGATCAAATGAAGGTCGTAGACTCGGCGGATTGGGTGAAGATAAACTTGCTTGTACATAAAATGCCGAGCAAGCATCAGTGCTTCTGAGGATTCCAGGCCGCCATTTTCCAATCCAAGCGCAGGTTCGTCCGACCCCTGATCCTGCCTTGGAACTATCCTCAGAGTGTTAATTAATCTATGGTGGTCAAAGTTTCCATATTTAACACCTGCATGGTAAGAATCCCTCAATAGGTAATCTATCCTATCAGCGCCAAACGCATCCCCAACAATAATTTCCGATAATATTGTCTCCCATGTTGAAAAGCTTAAACCTTTTGCCTTCTTTGGTCCAACTGCCAGCCTAACGATGTCATCCGCCCGGAGCGGAGGGGTCATCCTCTCCCATATAGCTTGCATTTCGTCAGATCTTATTAAGTCAACTGTAATTCTCTCATGATCATAGCCTTTTGGCAGTAATTTATGTTCCGCAGCATGTGAAAAGGCAGATGACCTACATCATGGCAAAGTGCCGCCATGCGAAGAACGGCTCTCCAATATCGAAGGGCATCAGTATCAGGTATAATATCTCGAACCACAGAGTGGACGACATTTTCAGAACTTGTCACGATGTCGAATATTCGCGACGCTAAGTCCATCACTCCGAGGGAGTGCTCAAACCGGCGATGCGTCGCGCCGGGATAAACCAAGTACGTAAGCGCAAGTTGATGGATATTACGAAGGCGCTGAAATGGTCGCGAGTCAATCACGCTCCGCTCGTCGGTGCGGACGCTGATAAACGTATGAATCGGATCGCGAAACTCGTGGTGATGTTTTTCATCTTCGCTAGCTTGGGCATGCGTGAGAATCGCGCATAGATCGCAGTATATGCTCGTTCACGCTTTGTTTCATCAGGGAATTATTGGAAGATGGCGATCATTTCAAACTGTTGCCCAAACGCAACGGCGTTGAACCACTCACACCGCCGCGACAAACCCCTCCAGCACGCGTTTCTGGCCGGCCTTGTCGAAGTCGATGGTCAGCTTGTTGCCCTCGATGGCTGAAATATTGCCGTTGCCGAATTTCTGGTGGAAGACGCGGTCGCCGACGCTGAAAGCCGACGGCGTGTCGGAGACGGATTTGGCGACCAGTTCGCCGTCGATGGTCCGGCCCTTCACGCTGGTGCGGCCGGCGCCGTAGCCGGAGTCTGTCTCGCCATAGCCGATGCGTTCGACCTGATGGCCCGAGCGCGTGCCCCAGTTGCGGTCGGTCGCCTCGGTGCGGTTGGCCTGTGCGCGCTGCCAGCCCGGCGTGGAATAGGTGTTGGAGAAGGCGCCGGACTTTTCCCCGCCACCCGAATTGGCGCCGATATTGTCGAAGCGCGAGGCGCCATACGGGTTCTGTCTTCCTGCCCCTTGGCCGCCGCCACGGCCGGACGCGAACGAGCCGCCGCCATAGGGATTGCCGTAACCGCCGTAGGAATTGCCGGCTTCGGCGACCTCGACATGGGCTTCCGGCAGTTGCTCGAGGAAGCGTGACGGGATGGTCGATTGCCACAGGCCGTGGATGAGGCGATTGGAGACGAACCAGATATGCAGGTTCTTCTTGGCCCGCGTCAGGCCGACATAGGCGAGCCGCCGCTCTTCCTCCAGGCCTGAGCGGCCACCTTCGTCCAGCGCGCGCTGGTGGGGAAAGAGGCCTTCCTCCCAGCCGGGCAGGAAGACGGTCTCGAATTCGAGGCCTTTGGCCGAGTGCAGCGTCATGATGGAAACGGCATCGAGCCCGGCATTCTGCTCGGCATCCATGACCAGGGCGACATGTTCGAGGAAGGAGCGCAGCGATTCATACTCCTCCATGGAGCGGATCAGCTCCTTCAGGTTCTCGAGCCGTCCGGGCGCTTCGACGGAGCGGTCGTTCTTCCACATGTCGGTGTAGCCGCTCTCTTCGAGAATGGTCTCGGCGAGCTCGGTGTGCGGCGTGGTTTCCAGCGCCTTCTGCCAGCGTTCGAAATTGGCCGCGACCTCGCGCAGCGCGGCGCGCGGCTTCGGCTTCAGCTCGTCGCTTTCGGCAAGCGTTCCCGCCGCCTCCAGCATCGGGATGCGCAGGCTGCGCGCCGTGTCGTGGATCTGGCGGATGGTCGCTTCGCCCAGGCCGCGCTTCGGTACGTTGACGATGCGCTCGAAGGCGAGGTCGTCGGTGCTGTTGGCGACGACGCGGAAGAAGGCCAGCGCGTCGCGGATTTCCATGCGTTCGTAGAAACGCGGGCCGCCGATGACGCGGTAGTTCAGACCGAGCGTGATGAAGCGGTCCTCGAAGGCGCGCATCTGGAAGGACGCGCGGACAAGGATCGCCATGTCGTTCAAATTATGCTTCTGGCGCTGGTAGGCCTCGATGGTCTCGCCGATGGCGCGGGCTTCCTCCTCCGAATCCCAGGCGGCGTGGACGTTGACCTTGCCGTCCTCGGGATCGTTGCGGTCGGTGAACAGCGTCTTGCCGAAACGGCCCTCATTGTAGGCGATGAGATGGGAGGCGGCACCCAGTATGTGCGCGGTCGAGCGGTAATTGCGCTCCAGCCGGATGATGGTGGCGCCGGGAAAATCCTTGTCGAAGCGCAGGATGTTATCGACCTCGGCGCCGCGCCAGCCATAGATTGACTGGTCGTCGTCGCCAACGCAGCAGATATTTACTTTGTTTTCGCTCACGGGCTGTTCCGCGCCTGCCGGCGCGGGCCCTCCGCCCCATCTTTTTTGCGCGCCTTCGGCGTCGCGGGAGTGGCCTCGCAACGGCTCGGACGCCCGGTCGGGCTTGCGGCCTTCGGCCGAAGCAGCCGATCCATGGCTATGCTCCAGTGGGCCTTCTTCAGGCGCTAGAGGCCTATAGCGCCCTACTTCTGTTCTGTCGATGACTGACGAATTGGACGCGGTGGGAGCGCGACCGCCCGGAGAACCACTCCTTGGCGCTTCGGGCCTTTGCGCCAGCAGGCGCAGCCACATGTACTGGGCGGTGTTGGTGTCCTGGTATTCGTCGACGAGGATGTATTTGAAGCGCCGGTGATAGTCCTTCAGCACATCGGGATTGGCGCGGAAGATGCGGATCGGGTGGCAGAGCAGGTCGCCGAAATCGCAGGCGTTCAGCGTCTGCAGCCGCTCCTGATAGGCCTTGTAGAGTTCGCGGCCCTTGCCGTTGGCGAAGCTGCGCGCATCGCCCTCGGCGATGTCGGCCGGGCCCTGGCCCTTGTTCTTCCAGCCGTCGATCATCTGGGCAAACTGTTTCGCGGGCCAGCGCTTGTCATCCAGGCCCTCGGCCTGGATGAGCTGCTTGATCAGCCGCACGACGTCGTCGGTGTCGAGGATGGTGAAGTCGGATCTCAGGCCGGCAAGCTCGGCATGGCGGCGCAGCAGCTTCACGCCGATCGAGTGGAAGGTGCCGAGCCACGGCATGCCCTCGACATTGCCTTCGCCGATCAGGATGCCAATGCGCTGCTTCATCTCGCGCGCGGCCTTGTTGGTGAAGGTCACGGCGAGGATCTGCGATGGGAACGCCCTGCCGGTGGCGAGGATGTGGGCGATGCGGGTGGTCAGCACGCGGGTCTTGCCGGTGCCGGCGCCGGCCAGCACCAGAACCGGTCCTTCGGTGGTCTCCACCGCCAGCCGCTGCTCGGGGTTAAGCCCCCTCAGATAGTCCGGCGCATTGTTTTGGCCGCCGCGGGCAGCCATGGCGCGCGCGGCAATGCCCGACGGGGCCGTGGGCCGCGCATCGGGTTCGTCGAAAAAGGGCATGTCTTCGGAAAAGCCGGACATCGCCCCCGAATGTAGTGATTCGGTAGCGAAAGACCAGAACTGTCTACGTTTTGTTCCGGTAAACTGCCTGATACGGCCACTTGAGCGACATGGCGGCCGGCGTTGTGAACAAACGAGGTTGCCGCCGCGGACCCATGACCCACGCTTGACAGGCGCGGCGGTCGGGAGAAAGTTGCGCAGGGGGCAGCACACAATGCCGGGTTGCCCAAGGCCGCCTCATGCGCGCAACAGTCGAAGGAGTATCATCTTGGCTGTCACCATCACCTCCCTCATCCTCTTCCTCATCGGCCTGGCGGTCGGCGCCGGCGGTATCTGGTTGGCCTCGCTGGGCGGCAGTTGGTACTACATCATTGTCGGTCTCGCCTTCCTGATCGCCGCCTGGCTGCTCTACCGGCGCCGTTCCACGGCGCTCTGGCTCTATGCGGCAATCGTGCTCGGCACGCTGGCCTGGGCGGTCTGGGAAACCGGCTTCGACTGGTGGGAACTCGGCCCGCGTGGCGGCATCATCGTGCTGGTGGCGCTGTGGCTGCTGACGCCGTGGGCGCGGCGGGGCCTTGCCGGTCCGGACGGCCGCGCGCCTCTGATCCTTGCCGTGCTGGCATCGCTGGCGGTGGCCGGCTATTCGATGACCACGGACCCCAAGGACATCGGCGGCGCGCTCGACACCGACAAGGTGATACCCAACGCCAATCTCGGCGGCGATGTGCCGGCGGGCGAATGGCACTATTACGGGCGCACGCAGTTCGGCCAGCGCTATTCGCCGCTCGACCAGATCACGCCGGACAATGTCGCCAATCTGCAGCCGGCCTGGACCTACCGCACCGGTGACGTGAAGGGGCCGGACGATGTCGGCGAGACCACCTACCAGGTGACACCCCTTAAAATTGGCGACACGCTCTATATCTGCACGCCGCACAACTTCGCCATCGCCGTCGATGCGGCGACCGGCAAGGAGAAGTGGCGCTATGATCCCAAGGTCAAGCTCGACAAGGACCGCCAGCACCAGACCTGCCGTGGCGTTTCCTATTATGCCGATGCTTCGGGCGCCGCCGGTCAGCCCTGCGCGGCACGCGTCTACCTGCCGACCTCGGATGCCCGGCTGATCGCGCTCGACGCCGCCAACGGGCAGGTTTGCCCGGCCTTCGCCGAGGGCGGCACGCTCAATTTGTTGGCCAACATGCCGTATCCGAAGTCGGGCTATTACTACTCGACTTCGGCGCCGCTGATCGCGGGCGGTAAGATCATCGTCGGCGGCGCGGTCAACGACAATTATTCGACGCAGGAGCCGTCCGGCGTCATCCGCGCCTATGATGCGAGCACCGGAAAGCTGCTGTGGAACTGGGATTCCGGCAATCCGGACCAGACGACGCCACTGGCGGCCGGCCAGACCTACACCGCCAACTCGCCCAATATGTGGTCGACCCCGAGCGCCGACGAGAAGCTCGGCCTGCTCTACGTACCGCTCGGCAACCAGACGCCGGACCAGCTCGGCATGGGCCGCAGCGCCAATGTGGAGAAATTCTCCTCCTCGATCACCGCGCTCGACCTCAACACCGGGCAGTTGAAATGGGTGCGCCAGACCGTGCACCATGACCTCTGGGACATGGACGTGCCGGCGCAGCCGAGCCTGATCGACATCACCAAGGCTGACGGCTCCGTCGTGCCCGCGCTCGTCGGGCCGACCAAGCAGGGCGACCTCTATGTGCTCGACCGGCGCACCGGCGAGCCGGTCATCCCCGTCAAGGACGTGCCGGCGCCGGGCGGCGCCATCGAAGGAGATCACACATCGCCGACGCAGCCGGTATCCGACCTTTCCTTCAGCCCGCCGCCGCTGACCGAGGCCGATATGTGGGGCATCACCATGTTCGACCAGCTGGCCTGCCGGATCGCACTCCATAAATTGCGCTATGAAGGCCGCTACACGCCGCCCTCGCTGCAGGGATCGCTGGTCTACCCCGGCAATTTCGGCACTTTCAACTGGGGCGGCGTGGCGGTCGATCCGGTGCGGCAGGTGATGTTCGGCATGCCGACTTATCTCGCCTTCACGTCTAGGCTGATCCCCCGCGCCGACGTGCCGCCGCCGGGCGACACCAAGGGCAGCGAGCAGGGGCTGAACCGCAATGACGGCGCGCCCTATGCGGTGGTGATGGGACCGTTCCTGTCGCCGCTCGGCATTCCGTGCCAGGCGCCGCCCTGGGGCTATGTCGCTGGCGTCGATCTTCGAACCGGTACCATTGCCTACAAGCACCGCAACGGCACCGTCTACGACATGACGCCACTGCCGTTGCCGCTGAAGGTCGGGGTGCCCGGCATTGGCGGGCCGATGATCACGGCCGGCGGTGTTGCCTTCCTGGGTGCCGCCGTCGACGACTATCTGCGCGCCTACGACCTGACATCGGGCAAGCAGCTCTGGCGGGCGCGGCTGCCGGCCGGAGGGCAATCGACGCCGATGACCTATACGGTCGCCGACGGGCGGCAGTTCGTGGTCATCGTTGCCGGCGGCCACGGCTCGGTCGGCACCAAGCCGGGCGATTATGTGATGGCCTACGCGCTGCCGAAATAGGCGGTGCCGGGGTTCGGCGATCCGACGATCAGCCGAGCCCCAGATGGGCCTTCAGGCTGGGCACCGAACCGAGCACCTGGTTGGTCAAATCGGGGCCGGCGGCGGCTTCGGCCTGCTGGACAAGCGTCTCGCCGGCCTTCTGGATCTGAGCCATGTCGAGGCCGGATGCCTTGAGCGCGGCGAGGCCGTTGACCAGTGCGCCGGCTTTCTCGCCGAGAACGCCGCCAAGCGCACCCTGCAGCGACGACAGGAAGCCGCCGCCGCCGGCCGGCGCGGCGGCCATGACGTCATATTGGTGCGCAAGGTGGTCGGCGCCGGGGATCTTGGCGAAAAACGAAGACGCGCTGGTGCCTTCGGCCTCGTGCTCCAGCACCGAGAGGATGGTGCCGACGACCTTTTCGGTCGTAGCCTGGTCAAGACCGGCCTTCTGCGAGACGGTGTTCACGATGTCCTGGACGTTCATGACTTCACCTCAAGCTTGGGTTTTCATGTTTGTGGGCTGACGCCGGCGGCTGCGAACTTTGACCATGGACTTGCGGCTCGCCGCGACAACAGCCGCGCGCATCGCCAGAACGGCGGCCAATGCTGCCACGAAGACGGTTGCCAGGATCGGCGAGGTCATGGTCATCGGTGTCGCTCCTTCAGGACCGTGGCCGCACCGTACCATGACGCGACCGTTTTATGAGTTTCCCCCACTATTGTGGCAGCGCCATCAAGATTTGTCACCGATGACAAAAACGTGATGATCTTCCAGCCGACCGATTGGCGGCCGGGAGGACAGCGAGATGTCACGGTCCGGTGACTGGACGATGAGAGGCTCGCTCCTATCTTGCGACCGACAAGAACACCGAAGCCGAGAGAGCGAGGAAGCCGATGGCCAACGTCACCACCAAACCCGTCATCACCCAGGCGATGATCGACGCCTATGACGAATACACGCATCTGACGCTGGATCGCCGCCGCTTCATGGAGCAGTTGACCAGGCTTGCCGGATCAGGTGCTGCGGCCGCCGCGATCGTGCCGATGCTGGCGGCGAACTCCGCCCAGGCGGCGATCGTGGCCGAAAACGATCCCCGCGTGAAGGGCGAGGACATCACCTATCCCGGCAGCGGCGGCGAGATGAAAGGCTATCTGGTCAAACCGGCAAACCAGACCGGCAAGCTCGGCACCGTCATCGTCATCCATGAAAACAGGGGGCTCAACCCGCATATCCGCGACGTCGCCCGGCGCGTGGCGCTGGAGGGCTTCTTGGCGCTCGCGCCCGATTTCCTGTCGCCGCTCGGCGGCACGCCCACTGATGAGGACAAGGCGCGCGACATGTTCGGGAAACTCGACGCGGCGCAGACCGTGGCCGACGGCGTGGCGACCGTCGCCTTCCTCAAGGCCGACAAGGACGGCAATGGCAAGGTCGGCGCCATCGGCTTCTGCTGGGGCGGCGGCACGGCCAACATGCTGGCCGTCAACGCGCCCGACCTCGCCGCCAGCGTCGCCTATTACGGCATGCAGCCCAAGGCCGCCGACGCGTCGAAGATCAAGGCTGCGCTGCTGCTGCATTATGCGGGCTTGGACGAGCGCACCAACGCCGGCATCGATGCCTTCAAGAAGGAACTCGACGCCGCGCATGTCGAATACACGGTCTATGTCTATGAAGGCGCCAACCATGCCTTCAACAACGACACCTCGGCGGCGCGCTACGACAAGAAGGCGGCCGACCTCGCCTGGGGCAGGACGATCGCCTTCCTCAAGCAGAAGCTGGCCTAGGCGCGATCAGCCACTGGTTTGTGGAAGGCAACGCCGGCCACGACCAGCGCGATGCCGAGGCAATCGGTCGGGCCGGGAATCTGGCGCAGCACGACGATGCCGATCAGCGTCGCGGTGACCGGCAGCAGCGACAGCATCAGCGCAAAGCTCGCGCGCGGCAACCGCGCCATGGCGAGCTGATCGCAGATATACGGAATGACCGAAGAACAGATGCCGACGCCTATGGCCGCGATGAGCAGCGGCGGCGAGAAAAGGGCGGGCAGCGCGTCAGTGACACCGATCGGAAGCACGACGACAAAGGCGACCGCCATGGCAGCACCAAGGCCGGCGATGCCGTCGCCGGCGCCCGCGCGGGCGACACGGTGGCCAAGCACGATGTAGCCGACAAAGAGCGCCCCGTTGAGGAAAGCCCAGAACAGCCCGGCCGGGTCGCTTGACCATTTGACGTCAATCAACAGCAAGGTGCCGGTGACGGCGATGGCGAGAGCGGCCAGATTGCGGGCGCTCCTTAGGCCGACCAGCGCAATGCCGATGGTGCCGACGAACTCGATCGCCGCCACCAGCGAGATCGGCAGGCGGTCAAGCGCCAGGTAGAACGAGCAGTTCATCACCGCCAGGCAGGCGCCGAAGGCAATGAGCAGGAGCCGCGTCCGAGGGCCGGCACGGGCGAAGGTTCGCCAAGGGCGGGTCAGCGGCGCGAAGATCAGCGCCGCGGCGGCGATGCGCAGCCACGCCATGCCGAGCACGCCGACATGCGGGAAAAGCAGCACGGCGAAGGCCGGCCCGAGATAGTGGAAGACCGCGCTGACCGCGAACCAGAGATGCGGCGGCAGTCTTGTCGCCAGCCCGGTGAGTGCGGGGCCGGCAAGGGCAGCCCTGATGGCGTCGGGACCTGCAGCTGAGACTTGCGTCGGGTCATCCATGGGATCAGTATCGCAGCCGATCGTCCCGATTTATATGGATGATGATCCGGTTATCCGATCATTTCTTTTTCGGAAGCAAGGAGTTTTCCATGAAACGCCTTCGAAGCGAAAACATCGACCTCGATGCGGCCGACATGAAAATCCTGCGCCTGCTGGAAAAGGATGCGCGCGCCAGCACGGCGGAGCTGGCGCGCTCGGTCGGCCTGTCGGCGCCGAGTGTGGCCGAGCGCATCAAGCGGCTGCAGGAAAACGGCGTGATCGAAGCCTATTCAGTCAGAATCAATCCGGCGGCGCTTGGCCTGAAACTATCGGCATGGCTGCGCATCCGGCCGGTGCCTGGGCAATTGGCCGTCGTGGCCGAGATCATCCGCGACCTGCCGGAAATCGCGCAATGCGACCGGGTGACCGGTGAGGACTGTTTCATCGCGTTGGCGCATGTCGGCTCGGTCGCCGAACTCGAACGGGTGATCGACCGCATCATCCCCCATGCGATGACCAATACGGCGATCATCCAGTCATCGCCGGTGATCGCGCGCTCGCCGCTGGAGGCGATCAGGCGGCAGCCGTGAAACTGGGGATTTGATCCCCGGGGCAAGCGATGTATCGGCCCCAGGCGCTATGCATGGCCGCGCTTCAGGCGGGCGCGCTTCAGGATGCTGCGCCAGCGGATCATGTCGAATGGAATCGGTTCGTTGTTGTTGGCGATGTGAAAGATCTCGTTGTCGACATTCTTGAGCGAACGCCAGAAATCGTAGTCTGATATGCGCGGATCGGCGGCCAGCCTGTCCACCTCGACCTTGATGTCGGTTTTCATGCACGTTCCTCGAACCGGCTTCGCCCCGCCGCCCGCTAAAACAACCCTTGTGCGGACGTTTTCAACCGCTCCGCTGAGTCGTTCAACGGCTCAAATGGCTTGTTCCCGTTAAAACCTCGGTAAGGTTAATGCGGGCGCGAAGGCGCTTCAAGCACTGGTGCTACGGGATATCCGAGGTTCTGCGATTTTGAGTTTCGGGTGTGGCTTTGAAGTCAGATCCGGTCTTCGCGCTAATGGGGCGAGATGGATGCCGGCTTCGCCCTACTTGCGCTTGATTCCAATCGAGCGGCCGGCGCGTTCGGGCATCGGCAGCACCGAATGGGCGGCACGCATGGCCTCGATCCTGGCCAGCACATCGGCCGGGAAGGGCGCCACCTTCGGCCCCGACATGTCGACATGCAACGACAAGGTCTCGGACGTGGCGGCGAGCCAGCCATCGACATGGCGGATCTCCTGATAGGCCCGCAGCCGCTTCTCGTCATGATCGATGAGCTGGAAAGAGACCGTGACCTTGTGGTCCAGGTGCAGTTCCTGCACATAACAGACATGGACTTCGGCGGTGTAGATGGTGAGCCGCCGCTCTTTCACATAGTCCAGCCCCATGCCCATCGCCTCGAAGGCCTCGTCCGAGCAGCGGTCGAACAGCACGTTGTAATAGGCCATGTTGAGATGGCCGTTATAATCGATCCAGTCCTTCTCGATGTCCATGGGCCTTGAGACGAAGGGGGCGGAGATGGACATCGAAACTTCCTTGTTCTGGTGCTGGACAGAGCGTGGTTGCGGAGACTACGCATCCATAGTCGCATAACAAGCATGCATGCTGGTCCATTCGCGGAGGATTTCATGGCCCTGAGCGACCTCAATCCGGTCGAACGCAACGAGGAAGGCATTACTGCCGTGCTCGGCATCCTCAAGCAGCGGCTGGGCGAGCGCTTTCAGACCGGCCAAGCCATCCGCTCGCAGCACGCGCATACGACGACTTACATTCCGACGCAGGCGCCCGACGGCGTGGCTTTCCCGGAGACCACGGCCGAGGTGCAGGAGATCGTGCGCGCCTGCGCCGCGCATCGCGTGCCGGTGATCGCGTTTGGCGTCGGCTCATCACTGGAAGGCCACACCAACGCACCGGGTGGCGGCATCTCGGTCGATACGTCGCGGATGAACCGCATTCTTTCGGTCAATCCACAGGATCTCGACTGCACCGTGGAACCCGGCGTGACGCGTGAGGACCTGAACCGGCATCTGCGCGACACCGGGCTGTTCTTTCCGATCGATCCGGGCGCCAATGCTTCGCTCGGTGGCATGGCGGCGACGCGGGCGTCCGGCACCAATGCGGTGCGCTACGGGACGATGCGCGAGAACGTGCTGTCGCTGACCGCCGTCATGGCCGACGGCGAGACGGTGACGACCGGCAAGCGGGCGAAGAAGAGTTCGGCCGGCTATGATCTGACGCGGCTGCTGGTCGGCTCGGAAGGCACGCTCGGCATCATCACCGCGCTAACCTTGAAGCTGCAGGGTATTCCGCAGGCGATCTCGGGCGGCGTCTGTCCGTTTCCGAGCGTCGAGGCGGCCTGCAACGCCGTCATCGCGACGATCCAGATGGGCATTCCGGTGGCGCGCATCGAACTGGTCAATGCACTGCAGATGCGGGCGATGAAAACTTATTCCAAGCTCGACTATCCCGAGAGCCCGTGCCTGTTCGTCGAGTTCCATGGCAGCGATGCCGGCGTCGCCGAGCAGGCCGAGACCTTCGGCATGATCGCGGAAGAGAATGGCGGCGGGCCGTTCCTGTGGACCAGCGTCGCCGAGGAGCGCACCAAATTGTGGAAGGCGAGGCACGACGCCTACTGGGCGTCGCTGACCTTGCGGCCGGGCGCCAAGGGCCTGTCGACCGATGTCTGCGTGCCGATATCGCGCTTTGCCGAATGCGTTATGGAAACCGAGGCCGATATCGCCGAGATGGGGCTGATCGCGCCGATCGTCGGCCATGCAGGCGACGGCAATTTCCACGTGCTGGTGCTGATGGATGTGAACGATCCCAAGGAAATCGCGCTGTCGGAAAAATTCGTCGCGCGGCTCAACATGAGGGCGATCGCCATGGAGGGCACCTGCACCGGCGAGCACGGCATCGGCCAGGGCAAGATCGGCTTCCTGCGCCATGAACTCGGCCATGGCGTCGACATCATGCGCACCATCAAGCAGGCGCTCGATCCGCTTGATATCATGAATCCCGGTAAGATACTGCCGGGCCCGTCGCAGCATTAGCTAGAGAGCCGGCACGGGGCCGGCATCTCCACGCCCGGATACTCCTGCTCACATTGATGCGCGGCGTGCGGGCTCGGCTTGGTGGAGATAGCCCGTGAACGTGTCAGGGGAAGACGGCTTCGATAGCTGGGTCACCATGCGGCCAACCTCGCCACGATGATAGCCACCGTGGGTTATGACGTGCGCGAGCATCTCTTCGCGCGACATTTGTCCCGAGGCGCCGTCAGTAAAGCTGAAGTTGATCGTCTCCGCCAGTTCTTCCGGTTCCACCTGTTCGACATAGCGGAGGTACCAGCGGTCGGTTTCGATGATCGCCTCGGACAATTCGGCGAGCTTCGGCGTGCTGCTGGTGCCCGTGTCCCGATAGCCGTGCGTCCTCTTCTGGATGTTCGACATAAAGATCCTGTCGACGACATGCGCGTGATTGACGGTTTCAAGGATCGCGACGAGTTGCTCGTCGGTCACGTCGTTTTCGACCTCGGCCAAAAGAGCGAGGAGTTCATCATCGGCCCAGGATTTGTAGCCGAACAGGGATAGAAGCAGTGTCTTGCTGCTCATAATGGCCTCTCATTGACTTGCCTGTCGCGCTTCTTGAATAAATGTGAGCGGACATTCGCATTTTGGTGAAAAAGCCTGAGCATGGCTACTCGCGTTCCCTTACGGCATGAAAGTGTGCGCAAAGCACCACGGCAGCAGCGTTCCCGCGCGACAGTGGATACCATCGTCGAGGCCGCGGCTCGCGTTCTGGCGCGGCGCGGCTGGGCGCATTTCACCACCAATGAGACGGCTTCGGCCGCCGGTGTCAGCGTCGGCTCGCTCTATCAGTATTTCCCCAACAAGCTGGCGCTGGCGGAGGAGATCCGCAAACGCCATCTCGATGCTGTGCTCGCCGCCATATCCAGTTCAGATGAGCGCGACGGAGCGGGCATGCTCGAGCAGCGCGTGGCGAAGCTGATCGACGGGGTCGTCGCTGCTCACAGTGTCGATCAGCAGCTACACCGCGTCCTGCTCGACGAAGTGCCACTTGCCGCCCGCTCGACGCAGGATCAGTTCGAAGCGGAATATCTGCGCCGCTACCAGGCCGTGATTGCATCCGCCTCAGGCAAGCCCGATCTCGAGCGCGATGACATTGCCGGGCGCGTGCTGTCGGGCGCGGTCGAAGGGGTCGTGCATGCCGCGGCGCGACATGGCGAACTTGATTCGCCGGCGTTGCGAGCGGAGCTCATAGACTTGGTCTGCGGATACCTGCGCCGCCGAACCGCGAGTTGATCGGGGCGGCATCGGCGTCGTGCGGGCGCATCGGAAGGCTTCTTGACCGCTGCAGTTTTGGGGCAGAGACTCAGCGCTCAATAGGCTTGGAGCCAACAAGGCGTGCCGGCTGAGGAGGACTGTCATGGCTATTTCACGCAAGGAAGAAGCGCGCGCGCTGAGCACCGACGAACACGAGATGGTGGAGAAATCGCACCATCCGGCCGTGCAGGAGCTTTCCGACTCCGACCTTTCCGGCCTGGTCAAGCTGTTGCGGGAGCGGCGTGACAAGGCGCAGACCGAAGCGCATCGGCGTCGGCGCGAAATCCGCGGCAAGGGAGCGCCGAAAGGGGCCGTTGCTTCGAAGGCCGATGGCGGTTCACAAGTGAAGCTCGCTGTGCTGGCCATGGCGATGCGGCGGCTGAACGGCGAGACCGAACGGCGCCGCCAACTGGCGGCCCGTATTTCGCTGGTCGACAATGCGCGCAAGGCGCTGGCCTTGAAGCAGAAAGCTCCGGACGGTCCCGCGCACAATTCGCGCACGGCGCACAAGGGCATGCGGGCCGTGGCCAACCAGAAGGTTCCAAGCCCGGTTCGACCGGCGGAACTCGGCCGGCAGCGCAAGGCGGCCAAGGTGGCGCAGGCAAAGCGCGACGCACGTTGAGGGACCGCGGACAAAGGCCGCCGGCCACTGCTCTACCGTGCGGTGGGATAGCTTGTCTTAGTTCGCCTGCACAAGCGTTTGCAGCATGGGGCGGGTCGGAGCGAAGAAGGTCGTGCCGGTGTGCGGCGTGGAGACGTCGAGCAGCCGGTCGTAGGCGCCCGGCGGCTCGCCGATATACATGCGTTGCAGCATTTTCTCGGTGACCCAGAGGTACCTGCTGTAGCCGATGAAGTAGGTTCCGAACTCGTTCTGCCCGGGCCTGCCAAACGGCATGTTGTCGCGCAATATGTCGTATTCGTTGCCGTCGGCATCCTCGATGGTGGCCAGCGACTTGTGCGATTTGCGCGGCGCGTCGTCATCATCGATTTCGATGTTGTCGATTTTGGTGCGGCCGATGATCGCCTCCTGCTCGGGAGTCGGAATGCGCGCCCAGGCCTGCATATCGTGCAGATATTTCTGAACCACGACATAGCTGCCGCCGGCGAAGTCGGCATCCTCGTCACCAACCCGCGCCGAGGCTGGCAGATCGAGGCCGGTCGGGTTTGCGGTGCCGTCGACAAAACCGAGCAGGTCGCGGGCATCGAAATAACGAAAGCCCGTCACTTCGTCGATGACGGTCACGCCGGGACCAAGCCTGTCGAGCAGGATGCGTTCGAATTCGAAGCACATGTCGGGCCGCTCGGCGCGGATGTGGAAGAGCAGGTCGCCGATGTCGTTGGCGCCGAATGGACCGCGCCCTTGATCGGCGCGAACGGCTTCAGCTCCAGCGGCCGCCGGCCGGGGCTGAGCCGGTCCCAGAGATCGCTGCCGATGCCGGCGATGCACGACAGGCGCCCGCCAAGATCGCGGAATCCGACAGTCTTGACCAGGTCGTCGAGCTCGCCGAGTACGGAGCAAACCCTGGCCAAGGCCGGCTGGTCGCCGGCGACGGTGACGACAAGGAAAATCGCCGACTGCGATAGCGGGGCATCGACACTCTGTGCATCGATCGGCACGCGATCCCAGTTCTTGCCCGACATCCGAGAATCTCCGCTTTTTCCAGAATTTGTTTCAGATCGTCCGACGTGACGCAACACAGCATGAATTGCCTCTTTATCGACACGCGGATGCGGGTAGAGTGCGGCAGAATTTCAATCAACCTGTTCGGAGCGGATGCTCGCACGCCTGTTCGTGATCTTCGGTGGCCTGTTCGTGCTGGTGCTGCTTGCGGCGCTGGTGGTGCCGTACTTCGTCGACTGGACCGGCTACCGCGCCGAGTTCGAGCGCGAGGCAAGCGCCATCCTCGGCCGCAAGGTCACCGTGCAGGGCGATGCCACGGCAAGGCTGTTGCCGTTCCCCTCGGTGACCTTTTCCAACGTCGCCGTCGCCGGTGGCCCGAACGGCCAGCCGGCCATGACCGTCGAGACGTTTTCGATGGATGCGGAGCTGGCGCCGTTCCTGCGCGGCGAGGTGCTGATCTTCGACATGCGGCTGGTGCGGCCGAAGGCGACCATAGACATCGCGGCCGATGGTACCGTCGACTGGGCGATGCGCCCGTCCTCGCCCTTCGACCCCGGCCAGATCTCGATCGAGAAGCTGACGGTGACGGAAGGGCAGGTCGAACTGCGCCATGCCGCAGGCGGCCGCAGCCACATCTTTTCCGAGATCAACTCGACCATTTCGGCCAAGTCGCTGGCCGGCCCCTGGCGCATGGACGGCACGTTGCGGCTGGACGGGTTGCGGACGACGGTCGCGGCGTCGACCGGCAAAGCCGAACCCTCCGGGCAGATGCGGTTACGGATGAAGGCGGACCCCGATGCCTATCCGCTGGTCATCGAGACCGACGGCAATGCCGGCATCGTCAACGGTGCCGCCGTCTATTCCGGCCAGTTCAAGATTTCGGGTGCCGACAAGGATGGTGCTGGCAAGAATTCAGCCGAGCTGCGCGGCACGGATGGCGAGACGGTCAAGGTCAGCGCCGGCAAGCCCGATCCGGGTTTCCGGCTGAACGGCAAGTTCTCGCTCGACCACCAGAAGCTTGGCGTCGATGAATTCCGTTTCGAGACCGGTCCGCTCGACAATCCCTACACCGCCGACGGCAAGGCCTCGGTCGATCTCGGCCAGAAACCGAGCTTCGCCATCGAAGCCAATGGCGCGCAGGTGCAGTTCGACGAGGCGGTGGGTGCGCCGGCTGGCGCGGGCCTGACGCTGGACCAGCGTATCGCCGGGCTCGAACAGGCGCTGCTCGATCTGCCGAAGCCGACCATTCCCGGCACGGTCGAGGTTAAGCTGCCGGCGGTGGTGGCCGGCGACACCACGGTGCGCGACGTTCATCTTTCCGCCGAGCCGGTCGGTGACGGCTGGTCGGTGAAATCACTGGCCGCGACCTTGCCGGGCCGCACCAAGCTGGAAGCCGATGGCAAGGTCATGCTCAACGTGCAGGGCCATTTCGGCTTCACCGGCTCGTTGCTGCTGGCCGTGGCGCAACCTTCGGGGTTCGCAGCCTGGCTGTCGAAGGATGTCGACGAAGCGATCCGCCGTCTGCCTGCCGCCGGGTTCAAGGCCAAGGTCGATCTCTCGGAAAACCATCAATCCTTCAGCGATCTCGAATTGATCCTGGGCAAGGCGAAGTTTTCCGGCCGCATCGATTCCAGCCAGCCTGACGACGCAAAGCCCTCGGTGCTGATGCGGCTCGAGGGCGGTGATCTCGATGTCGACGGGCTGGCGGCCTTCGCCTCGATCTTCGTTAGCGACAAGGGCGCCAACCGTTTTGCCAGCAGCGACCTCGATTTCCAGATCAAGGCCGGCCCGGTCAGCGCCGGTGGCTTGGCCGCCGACACGGTCGATACCGCGCTCAGGCTGCGCGACGGGCTGCTCGAAATCGACAGGCTTTCGGTCGGCGGACTGGCCGGTTCCTCGATCAGCGCCACGGGCCGGATCAAGGATTTTCCGGCGGGCCCGACCGGCAAGCTCGACGCCTCGGTGGTCGCGGTCGACCTGAAGCCACTGATCGATGTCGCCGCGCAGCATTATCCGGACAATGCCGTGCTGAAGGGGCTCGCGGGCCGCGCCGCCGCTTATCCCGACCTGTTCCAGGATGCGCGCATCGACCTCGTGGCCAGTGCGGCCGACAATGGCGATGGCACCACGGGTCTGGCGGTCAGCGGGCAGGGCAAGGCCGGCGGCTCGGCGTTTTCGGCGTCGCTGTCGGGAAGGGGCGCGATGGACAAGCTTGCCGACGCGCCGGTGACACTGACTTTCAATGCCAGGAACCCGGACGCAACCGCCTTGCTGGCGCTCTATGGCCTGCCGGCGCTGCCGCTTGGCATGCTGGGCGAAGCAAGCACCGATATCCAGGCCAAGGGCACGTTTGGCGGCGGCCTGGCGACGAGCTTCAGCCTTGCCGGCAACGACTTCAAGGCCGGCTTCGAGGGAACGGTCGCGGACACGCCGCAAGGTCCGACGGCCAAGGGCAAGGTCAATCTCGACGCCTCCGACATCGAACCTTGGCTGATGACGACGGGCATTGGCCTGCCCGGCATGGGCGCCGGCATGTCGACATCGCTGGCCGCGCAGGCCGATTACGGCAATGGCCTGCTGGTGCTCTCCGGGCTCAGCGGCGCCATCAACGAGGCGGCTGTGTCCGGCGACATCAACCTCGATGTCAAGCAGGGGGTCGACGGCAAGGATGGCGTGCCGCATCTGGCCGGTGCGCTGGCGCTCGACGAACTCGACCTCGATCCGATGGCGGTGGCACTGTTTGGCGATTCCGCTTTTCTCTTGGACAAGAACGGCGCCGGCAAGAGTGACAATGCTGACAAGAGTGAGAAGGCCGGCGCATGGCCGTCCGCCCCGTTCAGCCAGAAGTCCAGCCTGCCGTTCACCGCCGATCTCGACCTGACCACGGCTTCGCTGGCCGCCGGCCCGTTGGCCACCGCCTATGACGCGGCCTTCTCGCTCAAGCTCGACCCGGAAGGCATTCGGGTCGCCGACCTCAAAGCCAAATTCCTCGGCGGGGCGCTCTCCGGCCTGTTCGAGTTGAAGAACAATGAGGGCACCGGGCTTTTCACCGGACAGATGAAACTGGCGGGTGCCGACCTGACTGATGTGTTGCCGAATGCGGGCATCGGCGGCAGGGGCGATTTCTCGACGACGCTGTCGACCAGCGGCAAGTCGGTCGACGCGATGATCGCCGCTCTGTCGGGATCCGGCACCGCGACGCTGAAGGGCTTGCAGATCGCCGGCGTCAATCCCGATGCGTTCGGCGCATTCCTCGCCAAGGCGGATGCGATCGGCCGCGATATCGACGCGGCCAAGACCGCCAGCTTCGTGCCTGACATCGCCGCCGACGGCAGCTTCGCCGCAAAGGACGCCGAGGTCGCCTTCACGATTGCCGGCGGCACGCTCAGGGCGCCGCCGATCAACCTTGAAAATCCGGCGGCGACCTTGTCGGCCGACGTCACGGCCGACCTCAATGCCAGCACGGTTTCGGCCAAGGGCGCGGTCACCTATCGGCCCGGCGACGAAGCGCTGGTCGGCTCCGAGCCGGTCGTGACTTTCACCGCCGAGGGGCCGTTCGGTGCCGTGAAACGGCAGTTCGACAGCGAGCCGCTGGCGCAGTTCCTGACCCAGCGCGCGCTGGAAAAAGAACAGCAACGCGTCGAGGCGATGCAGGCCGCGCTGCTGGAGAAACAGCGGCTGCGGCGCGAGGTGCGCTACTACGCGGCACTTCAGGATGCCCGCGACAAGGCCGCGGAAGAACTGCGCCAGCAGGAGGAGGCAGTGCGCCTGAAAGCAGAAGCCGACGCCAAGGCGAAAGCGGAAGCCGATGCTCAGGCCCAGGCTGAAGCGGATGCCAAGGCGAAGGCCGACGCGGAAGCAAAAGCCAAGGCGGATGCAGACGCGAAAGCCAAGGCCGATGCCGATGCGAAGGCGGCGGCGGAACAGCAGGCAGCGGACGAGGCGGCCAGGGCGCAGGCCGAGCAGGAACGCCAGAAGGCGGAGGAGGCGATGCGCATTGCCTCTCAGGAAAAAGCCAGGCTCGAAGCCGAGCGCAAGGCGGCGGAACAGGCGCCCAAGGCCGAGCGGGTGCCCGCCAACGACAATCCGCCTCCGGCCAAGCCGAAAGCCAATCCGTTCACTGTCGACAATCTGCTGAAGTCGCTGCAGTAGGCGGTAGGACTGGGCTTTCCGGTTGCTCGCCGTATGGCAATCGTCTCAAAGAAGAAACGTTTCGGCGCCGTCAGCGACGTATCTGGCGTGGCGGAAGTCGCGAATGGTGGCAAGTTTGCCGCCCTGCCAACCCAGCAGGATGAAGTATGTCGGCGCTGCCGCAGGGTCGTTGGGATCGCGCACGAGGATTGCCGGACGGTCTTCGACGAAACCAGGCGCGAAATGCCAGTCCTGCACCCGGGAATAATTGCCGAAATAGGTTGCCACCTCCTTGCGGCCGTTCAGCCTTGCTCTGGCCACCAGTTCCAGCCGCACTTCGTCGGCCAGCATATCCCGCACGGCGTCGAAATCGCGGGCGTTGAAGCGATCGACATAGGCGTCGAGCAACAGGCGCTCCGATGCACTCAGCCTGGGAACAGGACGATCGTCCTGTTCGTCGGCGATCTCACGCAACCGGCCTCGGCCACGGTGCAGCGCGGCCTTAATCGCGGGGATGCTGGTGTCGAGCATGGTGCTGATCTCCTGCAGCGAATAGCCCAGGACGTCCATCATGATGACGCTGCTTCGTTGCGCGACGGGAAGGCGCATGAAACTGTGCAGTCCGGCTGCCGCGGCCTGCCGGTCGGCGATGGAATTTGCCGGGTCGGCGATCATGTCCGGCTCCTCGTCGGAGAAGGCCCTCTCGCGGGCGCGGCGGCGCAGGAAATCGAGCGCCGCATTGTGGGCGATGCGGAACAGCCAGCCTTCGGGATTGGTGATCGGGCCGGCGTTGGGCAAGGCCTCGAATGCCTTGGCCAGCGCCTCCTGCAAGACGTCCTCGCCATCGACGACCGAGCCTGTCATGCGGGCGCAATAGCGGTGCAGCTTGGGGCGCAATTCGCCGAACAAGCGGTCGAAAGGCTCGCGGACTTCGCCTTGACTGTTCATGCACCGGCCGTTCTTTGACGTGGTTTATTCAGGCTGCTCGTCCAGCATCCGATAATGGCCCACCACTGTCATCACGTCACGATGCGGCGGTTCGATGCTGCGATCCCTGATGCCATTTTGGAAGGCCTCGAAAGCGGCAAGCCCGGGGATGACGTCGGCATGCTCGTCGGTTTCGATCTCGACGAGATGGACGAAAGTGCCGTCGCCGGAGCGCCAGGTCATGTAGCGAACGCCTTCCGGCGATTTGCCGCGCAGTTCCTCGAACACGGCTTTGACCAGGCGCTCGTTCTCGTCGGCCCGGTCCGGCTTCGTCTTATAGCGTATCAAATGGTGTTTCATCGCATCGGCTCCTTGGCTCTCACCTGTCCAAGACGCCGCGGCCAGGCCAAAGGATTCGGATTCGAAAAAATAGTTCGGTATCGGCCCGCACGGACGCCGGGCGTCAGTCTTGGCCCCGATCGAGCAGGCGCCGCAGCATGGGTTCTACGCGCGAGAGCTCGTCGAGATGCGCGGCAGACAACTCGGCCAGGCAATCGTCGGCGCGCTCGGTCAGCCGCAGCAGTACGCGGCGATGATCGTCCTTGTCCTGATCTCGTGCGACCAGTCCTGCCTCGCCGAGGCGGTTGACCAGTTCGACGGCGCTGTGGTGGCGGATGCGCAGGCGTTCCGCCAGGTCGCCCACCGTCACCGGCCCGCCGCCCGGATATCCCTTGATCGCCAGCAGCGCCTGGTGCTGGCGCGGGGTCAGGCCGGCCTCCTCGGCCTGCACCTGGCTGAATTCGAGGAAGCGGCGGATCAGGTAGCGGAATTCGGACAGCCGCTCGTAGTCGGATTGCCTGATGGCGGGGCGTGGTGTCTTGGGCGGCTGCGTCATATCGGAGATGTCTTCGTTTTCCGGTGAAAGCTCAAACGAAATTTCGGGCGGAACGAGCTTGAACAGATATATCGTGTTACGATAGATAGCCGACCGACAACCGGCTGGCCACTTCGACCGTGCCGCAAAAATCAGACACGGCCGCCGCCAGGAAGCAAAGCCACCATGAAGACCCACAACACTAATCCCGGTCATCTCAGGGATTTCACCACGGATGCCCGAGTGCTGCTCGTCGCCGCGATAGCGGTGGTGGTGGCGACCGCCGGGCTGTTTGCCGGCATCGTGCTTCTGAAGCTGATCCGGCTGGCCACCAACATCGCCTATTTCGGTCAGTTCTCGCTTGCCGAGCTGAAGCTGCAGGATACGCCGCTCGGGCTTGCCGCCGTCATCGTTCCGGTCATCGGCGCGCTGATCATTGGCCTGATGGCGCGCTATGGCAGCGAGAAGATCCGCGGCCACGGCATTCCCGAGGCGATCGAGGCGATCCTGCTCGGGCGCTCCAGACTGGACGCGAAGGTGGCAATCCTGAAGCCGCTGTCGTCGGCGATCTCGATCGGCTCCGGCGGGCCGTTCGGCGCCGAGGGGCCGATCATCATGACCGGCGGCGCCATCGGCTCGCTGATCGCGCAGATGCTGCCGGTCTCAGACAATGAGCGCAAGACGCTGCTGGTCGCGGGAGCGGCGGCCGGCATGACCACCGTGTTCGGCACGCCGATCGCGGCCATCATGCTGGCGGTGGAACTGCTTTTGTTCGAATGGACGCCGCGCAGCTTCATTCCCGTGGCGGTGGCGGCCATCGTGGCGGAGGTGGAGCGCACGATGCTGCATATGCCGGGGCCGATCTTTCCGTTCCAGGGCGGCATGGCGGTCTCCTTCCTCGGCCTTGGCGGCTGGTTGCTGGTCGGTATCTGCGCCGGTCTTTTGTCCGGGCTGCTGACGCAGATGGTCTATGCGTGCGAGGACGGCTTCCAGAAGCTGCCCATCCACTGGATGTGGTGGCCGATGCTCGGCGGCCTGGTGGTCGGCATAGGCGGATTGATCGACCCACGGGCGCTCGGCGTGGGGTATGACAACATCGCCGACATGCTGGATGGCCGCACGATCGCGACCGCGGCGCTCCTGCTGCTGGTGGTCAAGGCCGTGATCTGGTCGGTGGCGCTCGGCTCGGGAACCTCGGGCGGCGTGCTGGCGCCGCTGTTGATCATGGGTGGCGCAATGGGCGCGGTGCTTGCCGGGATCCTGCCGGCGGCGGACCCGGGCTTCTGGGCGCTGCTGGCCATGGCCGCCACCATGGGCGGCACGATGCGTGCACCGCTGACAGCCACTTTCTTCGCCGTCGAGCTGACCGGCAACACGCATGTGCTGGTGCCACTGATCGCGGCCTGTGCGGCGGCGCATGCCGTCACCGTGCTCCTGATGAAGCGTTCGATCCTGACCGAGAAGATCGCCAGGCGAGGGCACCACCTCGTGCGCGAATATCGCGTCGATCCATTCGCGCTCACCAGGGTGCGCGAGGTGATGACATCGGAAGTCGAGAGCGTGCCGGCGACGATGACGCTGCATGGCGCGGCCGCCTTTCTGACCGCGCCGGAAACCCGGCATCCGAGTTTTCCCGTGGTCGATGAAGACAGGCAGGTGCTCGGGCTCATCGATCCGCCGGCAATCCTGCGCTGGCGCCGCGCCGGCAAGCACCGGACGACGACGCTTGGCGAGCTGCTGGCCGGAAGCAAGGTGACGCTGGCCTATCCCGACGAATATCTGGAAGGCCTGTCGGACAAGCTGCTGACGGCCAACGTCTCGCATCTGCCGGTCGTGGCGCGTGAGGATGGAAGGCTGATCGGCTATGTCGGCTGGAAGGATCTGATGCGCGTGCGCTCGCGCAAGCAGGCCGAGGAGCGTGAGCGCTCGACCTTGCTCGGCTTTGGCACCAGACGCAGGAAAAAGGCGGACGCGGCCGAAAGTGCCTAGTTCAGGCGTTCGTCCCGCGCTTCGCCCACTCCAGGACATAGAGCCTCAGCGCCGAGGACAGGTTGGCATCGCGCGGCCGGGTCTCGTCAATTTCGGCGACAAGGGCGGCGAGTGTCAGCTTTCTCGCCGCCGCGATGGCGACGAGATCGTCATAGAAGGGCTTTTCGAGGGAATAGCTGGTGCGATGACCGCGAATGCTCACCGAGCGCTTTTCGACGGCGCTCATTGACCGTCAGATTGGTTGGAATCGTCCGGTTCGCCGGATTTTTCCCGGTGATGGCCCGCGACGAACCTTTCGCTCTTGTCGGCGATCAGGCGGTCGCGTTGCTTTTCGGCCTTGGTGCGGCCGTGCAAGGCGCGATTCTGGCTGGCCGTTTGTTCCTTGTCGGCCCGCGCCTTCTGTTTGCGGAGCTGACGAAGGTTGACGATGTCGGCCATGGACCGAGCCTATTTCTTGCGGAAGGCGTCGAGCGAAACCACTTCTGCGCCCTTGGTGCCGGCATCGGCGGCCGCGGGCTTCTTCTCCGCTTCGGCGGCGGCCTTCTTCTCGGCCTTCGGCTTCTTCTCGGAGACGATGGTCAGCGGCTCGGGGGCCGGTGCTGCCGGTTCCTCGTCGGGCTGCGCGTCGGTCTTGACGTCGAATTCGAGTTCGAAATTGACCGAGGGATCGTAGAAGCCGCGCACGGCCGAGAACGGGATCTCGAGTTTCTCCGGCACGTCGGAGAAAGAGAGACCGACCTCGAAGCCGGTGTCGGTCACCTTCAGGTCCCAATACTGGAACTGGATGACGATGGTCATCTGCTCGGGATAGCGCTCGCGCAGGCGCGACGAGACGCGCACGCCGGGCGCGCCGGTCAGGAAGGTGATGAAGAAATGATGGTTGCCGGGAAGGCCGGTGCGCGCGACCTCGGCCAGGACCTTGCGCATGACGCCGCGCAACGCCTCCTGGGCCAGAATGTCGTAGCGGATGTGGTCGTCGGCCATGAGTTGGGTCGGGTTCCGTTGAATCGTCCGCATAGCTGTAATCAAGCTTGGGCGCGGCGTAAACCTGATATAGACCGCCGCCGCGCCGAAGCGAAGACTATTGCCACCGATTTGAACGGCAAGGCGGCTTCGCCGCAACCGCAAATGTTATGCGTTAGCCAGCGCAGTGTGCTTTTTCGCGCCGGCCGGGGAAGGGCGCTTGCCGAAAGCGCGCAGGAAGGTGCGCACGCCGTTCGTCGCCGATTGCACCACCTCGTCCTCACGCGGCGTGCCGCCAAGCATGAAGGTGGTCTGCAATTCGGCATTGACGAGGCCGAGGAACTGGCGTGCCGCGACGTCGGGATCGTCGATCGTGAGGTGGCCGCCATAGGCGAGGCGTGCGAAGCGGGCGGCGATTGCCGGCCATGTCCGGCCAGGGCCCTGTTCGCGCCACTCGGCAAAGAGTTCGGGATAGCGCTCGCCTTCGGTCTGGATCAGCTTGCGCAGGAATTTTCCGTCGCGGTTGCAGATGCAATTCTGATTCAGGCGCACCGCAAAACCGACAAGGTCCGCTTCGAGATCCCCGGGCTGATCGGGGAAGGTGGCAATGGTGGCGAAGATGCCGGCGTTGCAGCGCTCGGTCAGGTCGCGCACGACGGCGATGAACAGCTTTTCCTTGTCGCCATGGTGGTTGTAAACGGTCTGGCGTGACACGCCCGCCTCAATCGCGATCAGGTCGATGTTGGCACCGGCGAAGCCTTCTCGGCAGAACACGCCGGCGGCGGCGTCGACGATCGACAGGCGCTTGGCTTCGTGGCCGCGTGGCGGGAAAGTGTCAGGAGAAACGCCCGGTCTCATGAAAATCTATATAGAGGTGATTGACGATTTAGACAAGGCTGTCTAAATTTGTGGACACGATATAAGGGGATTTCACTCCAGAGGGACGAATAAATTCTCTCCAGGAGTCGGAATCCCACGGGATGGAACGTCCTGGGGTAGACGTCGCCTGGCGGCGATAACCAGATTCGAAAGAAGCCAATATCATGAATCCCAAATTCCTCCGCATCGCGGTCGTGCTCGGCCTGTTGTCCGCCATCGGTCCGTTCGCCATCGACATGTATCTGCCCGCATTGCCGTCGATCGGCACCGATCTGCATGCCGGCACCGCCGCCGTGCAGATGAGCCTTTTGATCTTCTTCCTGTCGATGGGCTTCGGCCAGATCGTCGTTGGGCCTATCTCCGACATGGTCGGCCGCAAGCTGCCGCTCTACGGCGGCCTGGCGCTGTTCATGGTCGGCGGCATCGGCTCGGCAATGGCGCCGACCATCGAGTGGCTGATCGCCTTCCGCTTCCTGCAGGGGCTTGGCGCCAGCGCCGGCATGGCCATTCCGCGCGCCATCGTGCGCGACCTGCACACCGGCAATGAGGCCGCCAAGCTGATGTCGCTGCTGATGCTGGTGTTTTCGGTGTCGCCGATCCTGGCGCCGCTGACCGGCAGCCAGATCATCGAGAATTTCGGCTGGCGCGCCGTATTCTGGACGGTGACCGGCGCGGCCGTGCTCGCCACCATCCTGCTCGCGACCTCGCTCAAGGAGACGCGGCCGGCGGAAGAACGGGTCGGTTCCTCCTTCGGAACCGCGCTCGCCGGCTACCGCTTCCTGATGGGCGACCGTAATTTCCTTGGCCTGGTGGCGATCGCCGGCTTCGGCATTGCGAGCTTCTTCGTCTATCTGTCGAGCTCGTCCTTCATCCTGATCGACCATTATGGGCTGTCGCCTTCGGTCTACAGTGTGTTCTTCTCGATCAATGCGGTTGCCTTCATCGGCATGTCGCAACTGACCGGCCTGCTTTCCGAACGCTTCGGGCTGAAGCGCGTGGTGTGGGTGGCGGTGACCGGCTACGCCTCGACGATGGTTGTGCTGTTTGCCATCATGGCGACGGGCGTCGACCGGCTCGATGTGATGGCGGCCCTGCTGTTCGTCGGCTATGGCTTCCTCGGCCTGGTTATCCCGACCACATCGGTGCTGGCGATGGAAGAGCATGGCGAGATCGCCGGCACGGCGTCGGCACTGATGGGCACGCTGCACTTTGCCATCGGCGCGCTCGCCATGGGCGTTGCCGGCGTGTTCTTCGACGGCACGCCGTTTCCGATGGTCGCCGGCATCACGCTCTGCGCGGTGATATCGTTCGCGCTGGCGAAGGTCACGCTTGGCCGTAGCCGCGAAACGGTCGAAGCGCCGGCGGAATAGGCCCTCGATGAATCAGAAAAGGCCGGGTCGATCCCGGCTTTTTTTGTGCTGGAGGCATCGCGGACGACACAAGCTGCAGTCGTTTATCCCGGCGGAAAACCGGCGTTTGCCCCGGGTTCACGACTGCTCTCTGGTGCTCAGCTGAGTTCCTGGGCGAGTCCGATGAGAAGCCCTTCGGGTCCACGGATGTAGCAGAGCCGATACACATCCTTATACTGGACCACTTCCCCTACGAGCTGCGCGCCGCGCGTGCGGAGCCTTTCAAGCGTATCGTCGATGTCGTCCACGGTGAACATGACGCGGAGGTAGCCCAAGGCGTTGACTGGAGCATTCCGGTGATCCGCGACCACAGGCGGCGTGAGGAAGCGGGAGAGCTCCAGCCGGCTGTGGCCGTCCGGTGTGCGCATCATGGCAATCTCGACATGCTGATCGCCCAGTCCGGTGACACGCCCGGCCCATTCTCCTTCGATCGTGGCCCGCCCTTCGAGCTCGAGGCCGAGTTCGCGAAAGAAATCGATCGTCACTCCGAGGTCTTCGACGACGATTCCTACATTGTCCATCCGCTTGAGCGCCATGTTTCCGATCTCCAAGATGTCGGTTCAATCCACAATATTTCGCCGGGTTCCAACAACGCGCATGAACGGCCGGGCCGGTGGTCCGGCCGCTTTATGCTCGCGATATCAGCGGCAATCCAGCCGCGTCGAGGAGGACGTGCACGCGCTCCTCGACTGGCGCCAGCGGCAAGGTCACCAATTCGTAGCCGAGTCCGGCACAGACGCCGGCCACTGATTGGCAAGTGCGCTCGGCCTCGTCGAGCGTTGGCCTGCGCTCTTCGTCCTGGGTGAAGAGACGCGAAGTTTCGTCGGCACGAGCCGTTGTGCGTGACGCAAATTGAAGGGGAGAAGTGGAGGTTTCTGTTGCCAGGTACCTCCGAACCCCGCCTAGAAGTGCGAACCCCTAGGGCTTGATTTGAAGCTATCGCACTGCATTAAGCAGCGAGACGTGCTTCCGCATAGTTGTCGTTGGCAACTATAAGTTTAGCCCGATAACGGTGGTACAATGCCGGGCAAAAGTACGACCTTTACACCTTCGTCGATCCTATTTCGCCCCCAGCAAAAACCGCTCTGTCGTCGACAGCGGCTTTTGGTGGAGGCGCCGGGTACCGCCCCCGGGTCCGAACGGCTTATTTCATCGCCCATTTATCGCCATAGTCGGTCAAGCCGACAAAACGAATATAGGGGGCGTTGCGTGGAAATGAAAGGCCGCATTGGCGGTTTGTCCCTGTGTCAATTTGCGCGCCACGGGTTGACTTGGGCGTGGTCTCAACCGAAGCTTTGCGAGCGGTGAGGAGTTACCGACCTAGCGCACAAGTTGCCAAGCGCGCCACAGCCCTCATCGATCGGATCCGTGGCGCCGACGAGGGGAATTTTGATGGCCGATTATCTTGCGGATGTGAAGAAATATGACGCCGCGGCAAACGCCGATGCGGTCGAAAAGATCGTCAAGCATCTGGGCATTGCGTTGAGGAACCGCGACTCCTCCCTGGTGTCCTGCACGGACCCGAAGGAATTGGCGCGGGTCAAGGAGCGCTGGGTGGCCAAGAAACTCGGCGTCAGCGACGGGGCGAAAGCCGACGCGGCGATCGAGAAGACCTGCAAGGCGATGCACGCCGACAACACCAAGAACCGCGTGACCTTTTACTATCTGTTGGCCAAGGATCTGGGCAAGCTCAGCTCCCTCTAGGACCTTTTGGGTCACTCCATTCTGGCGGCCGGCTGGCGACTTTCCGCGTTTCCGGTTCGCCAGAGTAGGCGCTGAAACAGTTTCTCCCCTGGATGGGGAAACTTCAGACAAACGTGGCGTCAGCGCCTACATGCGCTATGATCGGCAAATCTCGAATCGAGCCCGAAACCGATGCGCCAGTATCTCGACCTCTTGCAGCATGTGCTGGACAACGGCGCCGATCGCGGCGACCGCACCGGCACCGGCACGCGCTCCGTCTTCGGCTACCAGATGCGCTTCGATCTGGCGCGCGGCTTTCCGGTCACCACCACCAAGAAGCTGCACCTGAAGTCGATCATCCATGAACTGCTGTGGTTCCTGGCCGGCGACACCAACATCAAGTACCTGACGGACAACGGCGTTTCGATCTGGGACGAATGGGCCGACGAAAATGGCGACCTCGGTCCGGTCTACGGCAAGCAGTGGCGGTCCTGGCCGGACGGCCACGGCGGTTCGATCGACCAGATCGCCAATCTTCTCAAGGAGATCCGCCGCAATCCTCAATCGCGGCGACTGATCGTTTCGGCCTGGAATCCCGCCGAGATGGAAGCCATGGCGTTGCCGCCTTGCCACTGCCTGTTCCAATTCTACGTGTCCGAGGGCCGGCTTTCCTGCCAGCTCTACCAGCGCTCCGCCGACATCTTCCTCGGCGTGCCGTTCAACATCGCGTCCTATGCACTGCTGACGCTGATGGTGGCGCAGGTGACCGGGCTGAAGCCAGGCGATTTCGTCCACACGCTCGGCGACGCGCATCTCTACTCCAACCATTTCGAGCAGGCGCGCGAACAGTTGCAGCGCACGCCGAGGGCGCTGCCGACGATGTGGATCAATCCGGACGTGAAGGACCTGTTCGCCTTCCGCTTCGAGGATTTCCGGCTGGAAAACTATGTCGCCGATGCCTCGATCAAGGCGCCGATAGCGGTCTGAGCCGCAGCTTTTCAGTCGATGCCGACCATCACGTCCGAAGCCTTGACCACGGCATAGGCCTCCTTACCCTTTTTTCGAGCTTGAGGTCGGCGACGGCTTCGTTGGTGATCGAAGGTCTTAGCAGAACAACCCTCGAACAGGTGCATTCCGGCAACGCCAGGCCTTCCCTTGTTATATCCATGCGGATATATCGGTCTGCGAGCTTCGAGCCGATCGGATTTTTGAACCCAGGGAGAGTTTTCGATGACGCGCAAAGGTTTCGGGTTGAGGACGATCGCCATTAGCGGTTTTGCGGCGGCGTTGATGACGGCAACGTCGGCAGCGCACGCGGAAGACAAGGTCGTGGTGTTCGCGGCTGCCAGCCTCAAGGACGCGCTCGACGCGGTGAACAAGGCCTGCGAAGCCGATGTCGGCGAGGCCGCGACCGTCTCCTATGCCGCGAGTTCGGCGCTGGCCAAGCAGATCGAGGGCGGGGCACCGGCCGATGTCTTCATCTCGGCCGATCTCGATTGGATGAAATATCTCTCCGACAAAAAGCTGACCAAGCCCAATACGGAAGTGAAGTTGCTCGGCAACAAGATCGTGCTGGTGGCGCCGAAGGATTCGACTGTCGAAGCCAAGATCGAGAAGGGCTTCGATCTCGCCAAGCTGGTCGGCGACGGCAAACTCGCCATGGGCGACTTCAAGGCCGTGCCGGCCGGCAAATACGGCAAGGCGGCACTCGAATCGGTCGGCGTCTGGTCCTCGGTCGAGGGCAAGGTGGCGCAGGCCGAGAATGTCCGTGCGGCCCTGAAGCTGGTTTCGACCGGCGAAGCGGTCCTCGGTATCGTCTATGCCACCGACGCGCACGCCGAAAAGGGCGTCAAGGTGGTCGGCACGTTCCCAGAGGATTCACACCCGCCGATCATCTATCCGGTTGCCCAAACCGCTGATTCGAAGGACAAGGATACACCGGCCTTCCTGAAGTGCCTGCAATCCGCCAAGGCCGGCGCACTCTTCAGGGAACAGGGTTTTACCGTGCTCACGCCGAGCAACTGAGTTCGAAAGGCCCCGATACCGCAATATGACCTGGCTGCTGGACCTCACTCCCGACGAATGGAATGCGGTCCGGCTGTCCATCAAGGTGGCGACGGCTGCGATGCTGGCCAGTCTGCCGCCGGGCATAGCGATCGCGCTGCTGCTTGCCCGGGGGAAATTCTGGGGCAAGACACTGCTCAACGGGCTGGTGCATCTGCCGTTGATCCTGCCCCCCGTGGTGACCGGTTATCTCTTGCTTTTGACTTTCGGCAGGCGCGGCCCGGCCGGTGCATTCCTCGCCGAACATTTCGGCATCGTCTTCTCGTTTCGCTGGACGGGTGCCGCCCTTGCCTGCGGCGTCATGGGCTTTCCCCTGATGGTGCGCGCGATTCGGCTGTCGATCGAGGCGGTGGACCGTAAGATGGAGGCGGCCGCGGGCACGCTCGGCGCCAACCCTCTGTGGGTGTTCGGCACCATCACGCTGCCGCTGATCCTGCCCGGGCTGATCGCCGGCGCCATCCTGTCCTTCGCCAAGGCGATGGGCGAGTTCGGCGCCACGATCACTTTTGTCTCCAACATCCCCAACGAGACGCAGACGCTGCCGACGGCAATCTACACCTTTACCCAGGTGCCGGGCGGCGACGAAGGGGCGCTGCGGCTGACGCTGATTTCCATCATCATTTCGATGGCGGCACTGGTCGCCTCGGAAGTGCTGGCGCGGCGCGTCGGCCGGCGGATGGACATCGAATGAGCGTCCTTGTCGACATCGGACATCGGCTTGGCGATTTCGCCATCGACGCCCACTTCGAGAGCGCCGGACGGCTGACGGCGCTGTTCGGGCCATCCGGTTCGGGCAAGACGACGCTGATCAACATGATTGCCGGGCTGATCCGGCCGGACCAGGGGCGCATCGAGGTCGACGGCCGCGTGCTGGCCGACACCGGTGCCGGCATTTTCGTGCCAAGGCACAAGCGCCGCATCGGCATGGTGTTCCAGGATGCGCGCCTGTTTCCGCATATGAGCGTTATGAGCAATCTGCGCTACGGCCGTTGGTTCACGCCAGCGGCGGAACGCTACGCGGATATGGACAGTGTTGTCGAACTGCTCGGCATCGGTCCGCTGCTTGGGCGACGGCCGGCAAAACTCTCGGGCGGCGAGAAACAACGCGTGGCGATCGGCAGGGCGCTGCTTGCCAGCCCCAGGCTGCTGCTCATGGACGAGCCGCTGGCCTCGCTCGACGAAGCCCGAAAGGCCGAGATCCTGCCCTATATCGAGCGGCTGCGCGACGAAACGAAGATCCCGATCGTCTATGTCAGCCATTCGGTTGGCGAGGTGGCGCGGCTGGCCAGCGACGTGGTGATGCTGGCGCAGGGCAAGGTCATCGCCAGCGGTCCGACCGAGGCAGTCATGCAAAGGCTCGACCTGTTGCCGGCCGAAGAGCGCGGCGAGGGTGGCGCCGTGCTGGATACGAAGGTGCTGCGTCACGACGAGACTTTCGGCATGACCGTGCTCGGTTCGGCCGCCGGCGAGATCCGCGTGCCGCGCCTTGAGATGAAGCCCGGGGCTCCGGTGCGTATCCGCATTCGCGCTCGCGACGTGATGATCGCCACGGAAAAACCGACGGGCCTCAGTGCACTCAACATCTTGCCGGGCACTATCGTCGCGATCAGCCCGGGCGAAGGGCCGACGGTCGAGATCGGCATCGACTGCGATGGCGCAACCGTGCTGGCTCGCATCACGGAACAATCGCGACAGGCGCTGAAGCTGCGGCTTGGCGACAAGGTCTTCGCGGTGGTCAAGACCGTGAGCTTCGACCGGGCGAATACCGGCGCCGGCTTGCCGCTCGAGGTCGACGGCTGACAGGGGTGGTGATCGCCGCTATATTGTTTTGGAATAACGGTCGCCGAAGCTGAAGCGATCGCGGAGGAGCAAAATGCCGTCGCTGAGCTTGCGGATAAATCTCGATCCGGACGGACGGATAGGCCCTGGCAAGATCGAGCTTCTGGAGCACATCGCCACGTTCGGTTCGATCTCGGCCGCCGCGCGCGGCATGGAGATGTCCTACAAGCACGCCTGGGATCTGGTCGAGGACATGAACCGGGTGTTTGGTAAGCCGCTGGTTTCGGCGCAGACCGGCGGCCGCAAGGGCGGCGGGGCGCAGCTGACGACGGTCGGCCTGGCGGTGGTCAGCCGCTTTCGCGCCCTCGAGCGCGCGGCGTCCGCCGCGGCGGCGACGCATATGGATGCGCTGCAGGCCGAGATTGAAGCGGGGCAGTAGTCAGTAGTCAGTAGTCAGTAGTCAGTAGTCAGTAGTCAGTAGTCAGTAGTCAGTAGTCAGTAGTCAGTAGTCAGTAGTTGGTTGGACTCACTACTCACTACTCACTACTCACCACTACTCCTGCTTCCGCAGCAAATACGTGTCCATGATCCAGCCTTTTTCCCGGCGGGCTTCGTCGCGGCGCTTTTCGATTTCGGCGCCGACATCGCCCAGGCGGCCGGAGATGATGATCTCGTCCGGCGTGCCGAGATAGGCGCCCCATTGGATGAAAAGGTTCTGGTCGGCCAGCGTGTTGAAGGCGCATTTGCCGTCGAGCATGACGACGGCGCTGCCGGCATTGTCCGGCATGCCTTCCTCGGTCAGGCGGCGGCCGGTGGTGATCAGCACGGGATCGCCGATGCGGTTCAGCGCCGTTTTGTGGCTGGCGGCCAGCGCCTGGATGGCAGTTATGCCGGGGATGACTTCCAGCTCGAAGGCGACACTGCCCCTCAGGCGCACGCGCTCCAGGATGCGCAGGGCGCTGTCGTAGAGCGAGGGGTCACCCCAGATCAGGAAGGCGCCGCAACCGTCCTCGGCGATCTCGTCGCGGATCAGCCCCTCGTAGATGGCGGCGATCGCCTCATGCCAGTCGTCGACCGTCGAGCGATAGGAAGACGTTGGTTCGGCGCGCACCGGCACGTCGAACTCGACCCGGCGTGAGGTCGGGTTGGTGACGAAGCGGTCGCAGATCCCGCGCCGCAGGTCGGCAAGGTCTGTCTTGCCGGCGCCCTTGTCGGGAATAAACAGGACGTCCGCCCGGTTCAGGCCCGATATGGCCTGAACCGTCATGTGGTCGGGATTGCCGGCGCCGATGCCGATGACGAGAAGCTTGCGCATGCGGCGAACTCCTGCCCGATCGTGACCTGTTAGTCCAGACCGCGTGCGTGTCCAGACCGCATGCGTGAGCACTGACGCGGAAGGGCTTTGAAACGCCGCATTGAAAGGGCTAGGGTCCCGCGGGCATTCTCGCCGAGGGGGCTTTCATGCTGCGATATGTTTTGACCACCGTACTGGCCCTGTCGGCGGCGCCTGCATTGGCCAATGATTCGGTTGCCGAGCTTGGCACCGGCGGCCTGATCCTGTCGCGCAACGACGCCGTGGCGATGCAAAGTGAGGATCTTTTCATCTCGCCCGAAAAGGTGACGGTGGATTACGTCTTCCACAACAACACCGACAAGGATGTCGACGCGATCGTGGCCTTCCCGATGCCCGACATTTCGGGCGATCCCGAAGAGATGCCGGCGATCCCTGAAAATCAAAGCGACAACTTCCTCGGCTTCGAGGTGACGATCGACGGCGCGCCGGCAAAGCCGCAACTCGAGCAGAAGGTGCTCGCGCTCGGCATCGACATCAGCGCCGATTTGAAGGCGCAAAACGTGCCCTTCAATCCGTTCGGCGATGCCGCCAAGGCGGCGCTGACGAAGCTGCCGCAAGCGGTGGCTGACGACTGGGTCAACCGCGGCATCATCATCGAGGATGCGGAGGCCGACAGTGGCCAAAAACCCGGCTATTCGCCGTTCTGGCAATTGCGCTCGACCTATTGGTGGCGCTCGGCCTTCCCGGCCAACAAGGACGTTCACGTCTCGCACCGCTACAAGCCGAGCGTCGGCGGCACGTCGTCTGTCAGTTTTTTCAATGAGGGCCAGTTCCAGGGTTCATACGCAGCCTACAAGACCCGCTACTGCATGGACGGCGCATTCGAGAATGCGGTGCGCAAGGCGGCGAAGGACAATGCGGACGGTTATCCCAAATTCTACGAAAGCCGCATCGCCTATATTCTGACCACCGGCGGCAACTGGGCGGGGGGCACCATCGGCAAGTTCAAGCTGACCGTCGACAAGGGCAACCCGAAAGCCCTAGTCTCGTTCTGCGGCGACAATGTCAAAAAGGTCGGGCCGACGAGTTTCGAGATGACGGCGCACGATTTCTATCCCGAGCACGATATCGATATCCTCCTGCTCGAACCGTCGGACAGCAATGACGGGGACGCAAATTGATGCATGTCGCGATCTACGTCGCCATTGCCGAGAACGGCGTGATCGGGCGGGATGGTGGGTTGCCCTGGCGGCTCTCCACCGACCTCAAGCGCTTCAAGGCCGACACGATGGGCAAGCCCATCATCATGGGCCGCAAGACCTATGAAGGCATCGGCCGGCCGCTGCCGGGCAGGCTGAACATCGTCGTCACCCGCGACAAGGCGTGGCGCGCCGAGGGCGTCGAGGTGGCGCATACACTGGAAGCCGCGATCCAGCTGGCGACGGTGCGCGGACGCTGCATGACAGGCGTCGACGAGGTCTGCATCATCGGCGGCGGCGAGATCTATACCCAGGCGCTGCCGCTGGCGGACCGCCTGCACGTCACCCATGTGCTGGCCGCCGTCGACGGCGACGCGTATTTCCCGCCGATCGACCCTGATATATGGCACGTGGTCAGTTCGCAGGAGGTTCCGTCAGGAGAAAAGGACAGCCATGCGACGCGCTATACGGTTTACGAGCGCCGCCGCGAGATGGTTTGAAAACAAAAACGACATTTAAGGACGACAAAGGGTCGCTACCGGCCCAAAACGGATGAAGTCGACGGGCATCGCGTTGAAAGCGTGCCGTGGCGTCCCTATAGAAGAACGACACTGGATTTGCGCCGTACCGCGGCGCTTGAGGGAATTCCAAGCGAAAGGACATTCATGCCCTGGAACGACAAAGGTGGCGGAGGCGGCGGCCCGTGGGGCGGCGGCGGCAACAACCAGGGGCCCTGGGGGCAGGGACCCAAGGGGCCGAGCGGCCCGCAGGGGTCGCCTCCCGACCTCGAAGACATCATTCGCCGTGGCCAGGATCGGCTGAGGCGCGCGCTTCCCGGCGGCGGTGGCGCCAGTCCGGCCGTGTTCGGGCTGATCGCCGCGGTGCTGGTCGTTCTGTGGGCCTTCCAGGCGGTCTATACCGTGCAGCCCGACGAGGTCGCGGTCGAACTTCGCTTCGGCAAGCCGAAGGCCGAGCTTTCCCAGCCTGGCCTGCACTTCCATTGGTGGCCGCTTGAAACCGTCGAGACGGCCAAGATTTCAGAGCAGCTCGTCGACATTGGCGGTGGCAACACCAGCGGCAACGGCCTGATGCTCTCGGGCGACCAGAACATCGTCAATGTACAGTTTTCGGTGGCCTACCAGGTCTCCGAACCCCGCGCTTACCTGTTCGACGTTTCCGACCCGGACGGCATGCTGCGGCAGGTTGCCGAGAGCGCCATGCGCGAAGCCGTCGGCCGCCGGCCGGCACAAGACATTTTCCGCGACGACCGCCAGGGCATTGCCGCCTCGGTGCGCGAGATCATCCAGACGACACTGGACGGCTACAAGGCCGGTCTCAACGTCAACGCCGTCTCCATCGAGGATGCAGCACCGCCACGCGAGGTGGCAGATGCGTTCGACGAGGTGCAGCGCGCCGAGCAGGACGAGGACAAGTTCGTCGAGCAGGCCAATCAGTATTCCAACCAGAAGCTCGGCCAGGCGCGCGGCGAAGCAGCCCAGGTCCGCGAAGACGCGGCCGCCTACAAAAATCGTGTGGTGCAGGAAGCCGAAGGTGAGGCCCAGCGCTTCATCTCGGTCTACGACGAATATGCCAAGGCCCCCGATGTCACGCGCAAACGCCTTTATCTGGAAACCATGGAGAGGGTTCTGAAGGACTCGAGCAAGGTCATCGTCGAGCAAGGCAACGGACAAGGTGTCCTGCCCTATCTGCCGCTGCCCGCATTGCAGCCGAAACCGCCGGCGCCGGCTGCCCCCGCCGCGAGCACGGGAGGTACCCAGTGATGATGGCCAACCGTCTTCCCATCTTCGTCATCGTAGCGGCGGTCATCCTGTTCCTGATCTATTCCTCGGTCTTCGTGGTCAATGCGCGCCAGCAGGCGCTGGTGCTCCGTTTCGGCGAGATCGTTGACGTCAAGAGCGAGCCAGGCATCTACTTCAAGGCGCCGTTCTCGTTCTTCGACGCCGACACGGTGCAGCTGATCGAGAACAGGGTGCTGCGCTTCGATCTCGACAATATTCGCGTCCAGGTGTCGGGCGGCAAGTTCTATGAGGTCGATGCCTTCATCGCCTATCGCATCTCGGATCCGCGCGTCTTCCGTGCGGCGGTGTCGGGTCAGATCGAACTGGCCGAAGCGCGGCTCAGGACGCGTCTCGACGCAGCGTTGCGCCGCGTCTACGGCCTGCGCGATTTCGAGGCCGCGCTCTCCGAAGAGCGTGCCGTGATGATGCGCGAAGTTCGCGATCAGCTCAGGCCCGACGCCACGTCGCTCGGCTTGCAGATCGAGGACGTCCGCATCCGCCGCACCGATCTGACGGCCGAAGTTTCACAGCAGACCTACGACCGCATGAAGGCGGAACGCCTGGCGGAGGCCGCGCGGCTGAGGGCACGCGGCAACGAAGCGGCACAGCGCATTACGGCACGTGCCGATCGTGAAGTGGTCGAGATCGTTGCCGAAGCGCGGAAGGAGTCCGAGATCCTGCGCGGCGAGGGCGAAGCCCAGCGCAGCGCCACCTTCGCGGGAGCCTATCAGCGTGATCCGGCCTTCTTCGACTTCTACCGGTCGATGAATGCCTATGGCACCGCGCTGGACAGCACCGGGACCACCATGGTGCTGTCGCCAAGCTCGGAGTTCTTCCGCTACTTCCGCGATCCTGACGGCAAGGAAGGACCGGCGAAACCGACATCGCCGGCACCCGCCGCGCCGGCGGCACCTGCCGCGCCGGCGACACAGCCCAGCACCGGCCAGTAACGGCCGGTGCAGGATTTCTTCGCGGCGATAGGCCTGGTCCTTGTCATAGAGGGCCTGGTCTATGGCGGCTTCCCCCGCTTTGCGAGGAAGCTCGCGGGCGAAGTGCTGTCGATGCCGGAGAATGCATTGCGGATTGGCGGGCTGGCCGCCATCGCCATCGGTGTCGGCATCGTTTGGCTGGTGCGGGGCGGGTAAAGGCGTCCGGTTTGCGGAATAACGCTCGATTTACGCTCCGCCGATAGCCATAGCCGCAAACGTGCCGTATTTCTTGCCATCATGGCGCGACACGGCGTTTTCGTCGAAGCGCTTTTCTCTTTCAGAAATGCCGGGAGGCTTCTCGATGACATCCAACACCCTTTTGCGCGCCGCTCGACGGACGTTGGTCGCCGGTACGGCAGCGCTTGTCCTGGGCACTGCCGCCATCCCGTCCTTCGTGACGCCGACATTCGCCGCCGACGGGCCTGCCTCGGTCGCCGACCTGGCGCAAGGCGTGCTCGGCGCGGTGGTCAACATCTCGACCTCGCAGACGGTGAAGGGCACCGAAGGGCCGGGCGCCGTGCCGATGCCGCAGCTGCCCGAAGGCTCGCCCTTCCAGGACTTCTTCGACGACTTCTTCAAGAACCGCGGTGGCGATAAGGACAATGGGTCGCAAAAGGTGCAGTCGCTCGGTTCGGGTTTCGTCATCGACGCCGAACAAGGCATCGTCGTCACCAACAACCACGTGATCGCCGATGCCGACGACATCGAGGTCAATTTTTCCGATGGCGTGACCTTGAAGGCGACGCTGGTCGGCACCGATACCAAGACCGACGTCGCGGTGCTGAAGGTCGATCCGAAAGGCCACAAGCTGACGGCGGTGAAATTCGGCGATTCCACCAAGATGCGCGTCGGCGACTGGGTGATGGCGGTCGGCAATCCGTTCGGCCTCGGCGGCACCGTCACCGTCGGCATCGTCTCGGCACGCAACCGAGACATCAATTCGGGCCCTTATGACGATTTCATCCAGACCGATGCGGCGATCAACCGCGGCAATTCGGGCGGACCGCTGTTCAACAGCGCCGGCGAGGTCATCGGCATGAACACCGCGATCATTTCGCCGTCCGGCGGATCGATCGGCATCGGCTTCTCCATTCCCTCGCAGCTCGCCTCGGGCGTCGTCGAGCAGTTGCGCCAATATGGCGAGACGCGGCGCGGCTGGCTCGGCGTGCGCATCCAGCCGGTGACGGACGACATCGCGGAAAGCCTGGGCATGGCGACCGCCAAGGGCGCGCTGGTGGCCGGCGTCATCAAGGGCGGACCAGTCGACAACGGCACCATCCAGGCCGGCGACGTCGTCATCAAGTTCGACGGCAAGGACATCCATGAAATGCGCGACCTGCCGCGCGTCGTGGCCGAAAGCCCAGTGGGCAAGGCCGTCGACGTGCTGATCGTGCGCAAGGGCGTCGAGCAGACGGTGAAGGTGACGCTCGGCCGGCTCGAGGATGGCGAGAAGCTCGCCAGCGGCGAGAATGGCAACACCGACCAGAACAAGGGCGGCGACAAGGCTCCGGCTGTCTCGACCGCCGCAGTGCTTGGCATGACGGTCGGCGAACTCAATGACGAGACGCGCAAGAAGTTCAGCATCGCCGGAGATGTCTCCGGCGTCGTCATCACCGAGGTGGCAAAGGACTCCGCCGCCGCCGAACGCGGTATCCAGCCGGGCGAAGTGATCACCGAGATCGCGCAGGAATCGGTCGCCACGCCCAAGGACGTCATGGACAGGATTGGCGCGCTGAAGGAGCAGGGGCGCAAGAACGCGCTGCTGATGCTGGCTTCGAAGACCGGTGAGCTCAGGTTCGTGACGATCCGGATGGATTGACGTTCGAGGTCGTTCCAGTTGTCAGTCCTGCCGAACTGCTGGAAGGATTTCGAATATGATCAAGGCAACCTATCCTTTGAAGCTTCCACAGTCAGTCAAGGAAGCAGCCGCGCGCTTGGCAAAGGCCGACGGTGTATCGCTCAATCAGTGGATCGCTTCTGCCGTGGCGCAGAAGGTCGGAGCAATGGAAACGGCGACCGATTTCCTGCGTCGCAGGGCAGGTGGTGCATCGGGCGACGACTTCGCAAAAATGCTCGACCGCGTCGCCGCCGCATCGCCACAACCTGGCGACGAACTCCCTTCGGACAGGCATTGATCAGCCGCGGTTCGCCTGCCAGTCTTGGCGAGACAGCCGGTAGAACACATTCCGCTCGAGCGCGGGATGGCTGTCGGGAATACCGGGATGATCGAAATCGGCGGAGGGATCGGCTGTCATGCCGAGACGTTCCATGACGGCAGTCGAGCGGCGGTTGTCGGCGACGGCGAAGGAAACGATTTCGTCGAGGGCCAATGTCTCGAAACCGTAGGCCAGCCATGCCTCGGCGGCCTCGGTGACATAGCCCTTGCCCCAGAATTCGGGCGCCAGCCGCCAACCGATCTCGATCATGCTGGCGGGCAGGAACGGCAGGTGATCGGTTCCGGTGATGCCGACAAAGCCGATGCATTCGCCCGTGGTAACGATCTCCGCGGCCGCGAAGCCAATGCCGTCGCGATCGATGGCGGCGCGGAACTCATCCATCTTGGCGTCGGCGGCGGCGCGGTCGCGGCGAAACGGGAAGAACTCCATCACGCGTTCATCGGAATTGATGCGATGGAACAATTGGCGGTCGCGATCCTCCCAATTGCGCAGGATCAGTCGTTCGGTACGAATTGGTTTCATTGCACGAATTCTTCCTGCCGGTAGCCCTGCAGATAGAGCAGCGCGGTTAGGTCGGCATGGTCGATCCGGACTTTTGCCTGCGCCGCGACGCTAGGCTTGGCATGGAGCGCGACACCGGTGCCGGCCAGGCGGATCATGTCGAGATCGTTGGCGCCGTCGCCGACGGCGATGGCATCGGCCGGCGTCAAGCCAAGGCGCGCACAGATTTCGAGCAGCGCCTCGGCCTTGGCGGCGCGGCCGAGGATCGGCTCGCCGACCAGCCCGGTGAAGCGTCCATCCTGGTCGAGCAGGCTGTTGGCGCGGTTTTCCTGAAAGCCAAGCATCGCAGCGATGCGCGTGGTGAAGACCTCGAAACCGCCCGAGACGAGTGCAGTCCAGGCGCCGTTGGCGCGCATGGTCTGGACCAGCGCGCGGCCGCCCGAGGCCAGCGTCAGCCGATTGGCGACGATATGCTCGACCACGGCGGCATCGAGACCCTTGAGCAGCGCCACGCGCTCGCGCAGCGCCGGCTCGAAGGCGATCTCGCCATTCATCGACCGCGCGGTGATGGCCGCCACGTGATCCTTGACGCCGATCTCGTCGGCCAGTTCGTCAATGCACTCCTGGTCGATCATGGTCGAATCCATATCGGCGATAAGGATTTTCTTGCGGCGTGTTTCAGCCTGCTGGACGATCACATCGATGGGCTCAACGGCCAATGCGGCACGAAGCCCTGCAGTCGTTTCATCAGCCTGCGCCGCTGGCGGCAGGGCAAGATCACAGGCAATGCCTTCGGCCAGCCAGACGACAGCGCTTGCGCCCACCGACCGTGAGGCCATATTCGCAAGCGACGGCGACAGAGCGCGGTCAGCGGGATGGGAAACAAGCGTGGCAATGAGCGGCATCGAGGATTCCGGCGCGGATGCGGGCGAAGGCCGCGTGAAGAACGCGATCCTGATAGCTGGGCCGACCGCCAGCGGCAAGTCGGCGCTGGCGCTCGAACTGGCCGAACGCACAGGTGGCGTCATCGTCAACACCGATTCCATGCAGGGCTATTCGGTTCTCGACGTCCTGACCGCCCGGCCGGAGGCGGCCGAGCTCGCAAGAGCGCCGCATTTTCTCTATGGGCATGTCCATCCCCGCTCCGCCTACTCGACCGGCGCCTGGCTGCGCGACGTGATGAAACTCATCGACGACGGCACGTTCTTCGAACGGCCTGACGGAACACTCTCGCGGCGGCCAATCTTCGTCGGCGGCACCGGCCTTTATTTTCGCGCGCTGACCGAGGGTATTTCGGAAATGCCCGACATTCCGCAGCGGATCCGCGATCGCTGGCGCTATGAGTTGAAGGAGCAAGGCGCGGTCAAGCTGCACGCCCTGTTGTTGCGTGAGGATTCGAGAGCCGCCATGCAGCTGAAGCCAACCGACAGCCAGCGCATTGTGCGGGCGCTCGAGGTGCTCGACGCATCCGGCCGATCGATCCTGGAATGGCAGGCCGAGCGCGGCCGGCCGCTGATCGACAGGCAGAGCGCGCATTTCCTGGTCATCGAGCCGGACCGGGCGGCATTGGTCGACCGCATCGAACGACGTTTCGACCGGATGCTGGACAAGGGCGCGCTGGAGGAAGTCAAGCAGCTTGCGGCCCTTCATCTGGACCCAGACCTGCCGGCGATGAAAGCGATCGGCGTTCGCGAACTGCAGGCTGCGATGGCAGGGCAATCGAGCTTTCCCGAGGCGATCGAGCGCGCCAAGATCGCGACAAGGCAATATGCCAAGCGGCAGGGGACCTGGTTTCGCCATCAGCTGGGGCCGGAATGGCAGAGACTGCGCCCCGGTGACGATTGCGAAACCACGATCCAAACACTTGTTGCTAATGCAACTTAAAAAGTTGACCTTGAGGGCAAGGTTCCCGCCGAAGTTGCCGGAATTAACGCTCCGTAAGGCGGTCGGTGCCATAAGGTCGGCGGGCACTTTTCCATCGGGGAGCAGATGCGTTTCCATAAGGCGGAATCCGCTTTTTTCGTCTTTATTTTCGTGATCCTCGCTGCTGGCCTGGTGACGCTGCACGCCTATGGGCTCTTGCAATCCTTCGCCACCGAGCTCCATACGCCTTCGGGCCTGGACAAGGTCATCTACCTCAACAAGCTGTTGTTCGCGACGGGCGTTCTGCTCGCGACCGCGCTGTTTTTCGGCATCTTCTTCATCTACCCGCTGATCCGCAAACAGGCGACGGAAGAAGGCAAGCTGCGCGCCATGACGGTTTCGCTCAGTGCCCGCTCGGAGACGTTCGAGCATGCCGCCCTGACGGACGGTCTGACGGGCATGCAGAATCGCCGCTATTTCGACGACGCGCTGAAGGAATATCTCGAGGAGTTCCGGCGCATCGAAAAGCCGGTCGGGCTGATGATCCTCGATCTCGACCATTTCAAGCAGGTCAACGATACCCACGGCCACGACGTCGGCGACGAGGTGCTCAAGGCTGTCGCCAGATGCCTCAAGGACATGACACGTTTCCACGATGTGGTGGCGCGCCTGGGCGGTGAGGAATTCGCCGTGGTCACGCCCAACATGGAGGCGGACCTCCTGGCCAAATTCGCCGAGCGCATCCGCAAGGCGATCGCCAACATGTCGATCCTCTCCGGCAACAATGTCCGGCTCAAGATCACGACCAGCGTCGGCCTCGCCGTCTGGGACCGCAAGGAAACCGCCGAGGAATTCTACCGCCGCGCCGACCGCCAGCTCTACGAAGCCAAGAGGCAAGGCCGTAATCGCGTCTGCGCCTAAAATCCCGTCAGGGAATTCGTGAGGCCGGCCGTCTGCTGCCGTTTTCTGCGCTTCCGGTACTCATATGTGGACGGCCCCCTGCTTGCAAGGTTTTGGCTGAAGATGATTTGATCGGATCGCTTGCGCTCATATGTCCGGCCTTTTGCGCGCGGATATGTGAGCGCTGGCCTAGATGGGCTCACGGATAGCGAGTTCCAAACACGTACACGACATTGACTGCCAGTGAGCACCTCGGAGTGTCTCGCTCGTCCCGGTTCGACCGGTCACACCATCTTCTCCTCTGCTTGCAAGTTCCGGCCTTCAGTGTCGAGCGTGCGCTCGGCACCGAACTCTTAATGCTCTCA
>NZ_AZUY01000002.1 GCF_000513935.1 Mesorhizobium sp. WSM3626
GTTGCGGCACGCGATACCGCGGAAAGGTCTCTGGCCGAGGCCAGGCAGACGATTGAAGGGGAGCGGCGGAAAATCGGGCTCCTGGAGCGTGATATCGCCGGGGCNCGTCAGTCCATCGAAGCGCTGGAGGCGAGCNCGAAGCTGGCAGNAACAACGCGGGCCGGCGCCATTCAGGGCAGCCAGCTTGCTGAAGTTGCTGNAAGGCAGGCTGGCGAGGCCCTCGCACAGGAACGCGAAAGAGCAAACGCGCTGGCGAGTGATCTTGCAACTGCTCGGCGGGAACGCGACGCCGCAAAGGAGGAATTGGCCCGGATATCGACGGCGTTCAACGAGGCGGCGGATCAGGAGCGCAAAAAAACCATTGACCTGNCACGCGACCTCGCTTCGGCNCGCAAGGACNTCNACNNCNTCAAGCGCTGGGNTGAGCGCTGCACCTCGCATATCGAAAACNNGGCAAAGGCACNCCCCNCNGATCGCGCANGNGCACATGCGCCCCGGCGCAGNTCGCTTAACCNGNGGCAGCAGNANGTCGGCAANGCGGAAGTGCCCAANTCGCGGGTCGTTCGNCTGACGACGATCACGCTGCCAGACGCGCTGCTTCCCACGCGACCCCCGNNTGAGGGGTTCAGTCAATGACAGNCGAGGATGGAGGATTGCGATGAGCAGATACGTCGCGGCCGTTTTCTCGATTGTAATCGCGACTCAACCTGCCATGGCTATTGAGGCAGGAGTTGGGGCCAAGGCCGGCAATGTGGGGGTTGGTACCAGTGTGGGCGTCGGCCAGAACGGGGCGTCAATCGGTATTGGCGCGAGCGTCGGCAGCGTAGGGGCCGACGCCGGAGTTTCGGTCGGAACAGGCGACGGCTCAGTAGGCGCAAGCGTTGGAGCCAGCGGCCAACTCAGTGGGCAAGGCGCCTCGTCCGAAAGTACCCCAGCAGGCGCTCCGCCAGGCAATACCCCTGGTCATCCCGCCGCCACGACCGCCCCGGCCGCCCCGGCCGCAGGCGTGCCACACATCTCCCTGCCACGCATCCTGCGGCCTTACGGCGAGGGTGGTCGCTCATCGGCCGTGACGGCAATCGAAGCAATACCGGGCACGCCGGGTGCAACTGTTCGCGCCTGCCGTGACGCGATTGCGTCGGCCGCCTCCCCGTTTGGCGTCGTGAGTATACGTGCGACGAGCGCAGGTTCCGTACGCCGTCTGAGCCGAGGCGCGGTCTCGGCCCCGATAGCAGTTCGCATACATTACAAAAGGCAAGGTGGCCCCGAGATCCGGCAGGCGCGGATCAGATGCCACCTGGACGCAACGGGTAAAGTGATCAGGCTGACATAGGGGTTCTGCCTTGTGCTCCGCTTGCCCCTAGGTGTTTAGTCCCGGCATTTGCTGGAGCGGATCTAGGGTGAAACGCTCGGGCTGTTCGCGGCAATAGCGCCGAGAAAAATCTCGTCGAACTCCTTGAGCTTGGCGGCACCGACGCCATTCACCTCCGCGAATCGTCCAGATCGCGTGGTCGGCGCTCGGCCATGTCGATCAGCGTCGTATTTATATGGCGGAGAGGGAGGGATTCGAACCCCCGATGGGCTTGCACCCATGCCGCATTTCGAGTGCGGTGCATTCGACCACTCTGCCACCTCTCCGCGGTCATGGTCGGCCGTTGCCGGCGCGGCGCACTAGATAACGGCTGAACGGGCAGGTTACAAGGCCAAATCCAGCGATATTTGGCTTGTCGGACAAGCAGTGGGTTCAGGCAGTGGGTTCAGGCAGTGGGTTCAGGCAGTGGGTTCAGGCAGTGGGCTCAGGCAGTGGCGTCAAGGTGGCGTCCGCCGCTCATCGGCGGGGTGCGGCATTGGTGGCCTTGGCAGTCGTCGCTGTCGTCACCGGGTTCTCCAGGGCGCGTATGCCTTGCCGTCGTTCCGCTGAGAAGCTTGCCACGTCCGCATCGCCGAGCGGCCAATAACAGTCTCGGCAAGGGCTACTTGCCTTGACTCCCACTCAATCTTCGGTTAGGGACAGCGCGCAATCGGCGTGGAGGGTTCTTCCGCGCCGCTTGTTTTTTGAACCCGCAGACTGACAAAAAGACGGCCGAACCGCCAGAGGCGGTTCATCAAGGCCGACCGAACAGCGAAAGGCAAAAAATGTTCGCAGTCATTAAAACGGGCGGTAAGCAGTATCGCGTTGCCGCCAACGATCTCCTGAAGATCGAAAAAGTCGAAGCCAATGTCGGCGATATCGTCGAGATCGGCCAGGTGCTCGCGCATGGCGAAGGCGAGAATGTCACGTTCGGCGCGCCGTTCGTCGATGGTGCTCTGGTCACCGCCGAAGTCGTCGAGCAGGGCAAGAACCGCACGGTCATCGCTTTCAAGAAGCGCCGCCGCCAGAATTCGCGCCGCAAGATCGGCCATCGCCAGCTTTTGACCACCGTGCGGATCTCCGAGATCCTGCTGGGTGGCGCCAAGCCGACGAAGACGGCAGCGGTCAAGGCGCCGAAGAAGGAAGCCAAGGCAGAGGCAGCCACCGAAGCGAAGGCGGAAGCCGCGCCGAAGAAGGAGCCCAAGGCCAAGGCAGCCGAGGCCGTCGCCGCGCCGCTGTTCAAGGCGCCGAAGGGCGAGCCGGACGACCTGACCGTGATCAAGGGCATCGGCCCGGTCGCCGCCAAGGATCTCGCCGAGCAGGGCATCATCACCTTCGCGCAGCTCGCCAAGCTGTCTGACAAGGATGTCGCCAAGATCGACGAGCACATGCCCTTCAGCGCCGAGCAGATCAAGGACTGGCGCGAACAGGCCAAGGAATTGGCGGCGAAGTAATTTTCTGGCGATTAGGTCGCCGGATCGGACTTGAAACGGAACGCGAACGCGTTCATAAGGCCTTTTAGGCGCCTTGCGGCGCAACGGAGTTAGTTAGATGGCACACAAGAAAGCTGGCGGCTCGTCGCGCAACGGTCGCGACTCGCATTCCAAGCGTCTGGGCGTGAAGAAGTTCGGCGGCGAAGCCGTCATCCCGGGCAACATCATCATTCGTCAACGCGGCACCACCTGGCATCCCGGCGTCAATGTCGGCATGGGCACGGACCACACCCTTTTCGCGCTCGAAACAGGCGCCGTGACGTTCAACAAAAAAGCCAACGGCCGAACCTACGTATCGGTCAATCCGATTACCAAAGCCGCGGAGTAGCCGGTTCCGCACTAGAACACCGGCGCCCATCTCGGGAACCGGTGTCTGGCAAAGCCAGGAAAAGGATCAGGGGAGATGGGTTTCCATCTCCCCTTTTCTTTTGCCTGGAGGACTTTGAAATGGTTGCCGAAGCGGAAGACTCAGAAGACGAAAGTTACGCGATAGATTGCCCGGTGCTGGTCACCGAGCGGCTGGTGATGCGGGCTCCAGACGAGCGGGATATCGGGCAACTGGTCGAGCTTGCCGACAACCGTCACGTCGCCGAGATGCTGGCGCGCATGCCGCACCCCTATGGCGAAGCCGAGGCTCGCGCTTTCCTCGCCATGACCAAGTCACGCCGCGCCGGCATCGCCTATGCCCTGACGCTGGCCGGCACCGACACTTTCGTCGGCTGCGCCGGGCTGAACACCACCGATCGCGGGCTGGAGCTCGGCTACTGGATCGGCGAGCCCCACTGGAAGCGCGGCTATGCGACCGAAGCAGCCCACGCGCTGGTCGATCTCGCTTTCCAGAGCACCTCGATCCAGGTGCTGCATGCCTCGACGCGGGTCATCAACCCGGCCTCGCGCCGGGTGATCCACAAGTGCGGCTTCCAGTATGCCGGCCAGGGCATGCTGAACTCGATCGTCGCCGGCCAGGTGCCGGTCGAGCGCTACCGGCTCGACAGGAAGACCTGGACTAGCCTGCGCAACTGGGTGCATTTTTGATGTGTGCTGATATTCAGGTGAGGCCGGCCTGCAAACGTTGATTTTCTCCGCTTCCGGTGCTCGCGTACGATAAGTACGCTCCGCTCCGGTTCTCGAAAACCAATGTTTTCGGCTCGGCCTGACCTGAATCTCAACACACATCGGGGGGCCAGCTCGATACCAAGGGTGCCGGGCTGGACTGGGCTCAACCCAGTTCGACCCAGACCGGCAGGTGGTCCGAACCGCTCGCCTTCCGGTCGACCCACAGGCGCTTCAGCGAGCGGGCCAGCGACGCGCTGGTGAAGATGTAGTCGATGCGCTTGTGGCGGGTGGTGTTGGCGGGGTCCTTTGGGTCGACCCAGGAGACGAGATCGTCGCCGGCGATATCAAGGCGCATGGCGGCATCGACGGCGAAGTCGGCGGTCAGCGGCATGCCGAATTCATGGTCCGGCCGGCCGGCGAGTTCGACATATTCGGGCGAACCGGCCAGCATGTTGAAATCGCCCATGCCGACAAAAGCTTCGGGATGCGGCAATTCCGGCAGGCCGATCTCGGCGACGCCGGACAGCGCGCCGCCTTCGAGCGCATAGTTCAACAGGCGCCGGCGCAGGAACTGGATCTGGCTGGCGCGTTCGACCGGGCTGCGGTGATCGAGATGAATGGAATAGAAGCGGATGAAACCAAGCGGCGTCTCGATCAGCGCCTCCAGCGCGCCGCGCTGGAAGTTCATCATCTCGAAGCTGCGGCTGCGCGGCAAAAGCAGGTTGCGCGACAGATGAATTGGCGTTTTCGACAACACCATATTGCCGAGCTGGAAGGTGGTGGTGATGGCGCGGCCGTCCTCGATGCGCGAGCCGATATTGGCCTCGAAATTGCTGCCGTAGACGGCGAAATATTCGGGCAGCGCCTCGCCGATCTCGGCGACCATGTCGCGGCTGCCGTTCCTGGGGTTGTTGCGGGTGACCTCCTGCAGGGCGATCACGTCGGCGCCGCGCACGGCATCGGCAATACGTCCGACATCGTAGCGCCCATCGAGGCCGATGCCGTATTGGATGTTGTAGGTTACAAGCTTCATGCCGCAATCTCTCCGGCCAACCCCACGCCGGCCATCGTCATAAAACGGCCTCGCCCTTCGCCGCGCCTTGGTTTAGAGCAAGGCCCAAGGTTTAGAGCAATGCCGCAAGGCCAATAAAAGAAACTGCGATCCCATGAAATTTCTCGATCAAGCCAAGGTCTATGTCCGCTCCGGCGACGGCGGCGCCGGTTCGGTGTCGTTCCGGCGCGAAAAATTCATCGAATTCGGCGGGCCGGATGGCGGCGACGGCGGCCGTGGCGGCGATGTCTGGCTGGAAGCGGTCAACGGGCTGAACACGCTGATCGACTATCGCTACCAGCAGCATTTCAAGGCCAAGACCGGCGTCCACGGCATGGGCCGCAACATGACCGGTGCCAAGGGCGCCGACGTCACCTTGAAAGTGCCGGCCGGAACGCAGGTCTTCGAGGAAGACAACGAAACGATGATCTGCGACATGACCGTGGTCGGCCAGCGCTTCCTGCTCGCCAAGGGCGGCAATGGCGGCTTCGGCAACCAGCATTTCAAGACCTCGACCAACCAGGCGCCGCGCCGGGCCAATCCCGGCCTGCCGGGCGAGGAGCTCAACATCTGGCTGCGGCTGAAGCTGATCGCCGATGCCGGTCTGGTCGGGCTGCCCAATGCCGGTAAGTCGACGTTCCTCGCCGCCGTCACTGCGGCCAAGCCGAAGATCGCCGACTATCCGTTCACGACGCTGCATCCGGGGCTCGGCGTCGCGCGCATCGACGCGCGCGAATTCGTCATCGCCGATATACCGGGTCTGATTGAAGGCGCGCATGAAGGCGTCGGCATCGGCGACCGCTTCCTTGGCCATGTCGAGCGCACGCGTGTGCTGCTGCATCTGGTTTCGGCGCAGGAAGAAAATCCGGGCAAGGCCTACAAGACCGTGCGCGCCGAACTCGAAGCCTATGGCCACGGACTGACCGACAAGGTCGAGATCCTGGCGCTGAGCCAGGTCGACACGCTCGACGCCGATGCGCGCAAGAAGAAGGTCGCTTCTTTGAAGCGGGCCGCCGGGCGTGCGCCGATGCTGCTGTCCGCTGTCACCGGTGAGGGCGTCGAGGCGGTGCAGCGCGCGCTGATGGCGGTGATCGCCGAAGCCCGCGCGCAAATTGCCGCCCCGGTCGAGACGCGCTGGGAAAAGTAGGACCATGCAGTCGCTCAGGAAATACCGGCGCATCACCGTCAAGATCGGCTCGGCGCTGCTCGTCGACCGGGCGAGCGGCCTGAAGCGCGACTGGCTCGACTCGCTCGCCGACGATATCGCCGTGCTTGCCAATGGCGGTGCCGAGATCCTGGTCGTATCGTCGGGCGCCATCGCGCTTGGCCGCACCATACTTGGCCTCGGCAAGCGTGCGCTGAAGCTCGAGGAAAGCCAAGCGGCGGCCGCCGTCGGCCAGATCGCGCTCGCCGGTGCCTGGTCGGACGCACTCGGCAAGGGTAGCCTGAAGTCGGGCCAAATCCTTTTGACGCTCGGCGACACCGAGGAGCGCCGCCGCTACCTCAACGCACGCGCGACGATATCGACGCTGCTCAAGATGAAGGCGGTGCCGGTCATCAACGAGAACGACACGGTGGCGACCTCCGAAATCCGCTATGGCGACAATGACCGGCTGGCCGCGCGCGTGGCGACGATGATGGGCGCGGACCTTCTGGTGCTGCTGTCCGACATTGACGGGCTCTACACCGCGCCGCCGGCCCGCGACCCGCAAGCCAAGTTCATCCCGGTGGTCGACCGCATCACGCCTGATATCGAGGCGATGGCGGGAGCCGCCGCGTCCGAGCTGTCGCGCGGCGGCATGCGCACGAAACTCGATGCCGGCAAGATCGCTACCGCCGCCGGCACCGCGATGATCATCACCTCGGGCACTAGGCTGTCGCCGCTGATGGCGATCGAACGCGGCGAGCGCGCCACCTTCTTCAAGCCGAGCACCAATCCTGTCAAAGGCTACAAGACCTGGATCGCCGGCCAGCTCGAGCCGGCCGGGCGGCTGACGGTCGATGCCGGCGCCATCGGCGCGCTCATTTCGGGAAAATCGCTGCTGCCGGCCGGCGTGAAACTGGTCAGCGGCAATTTCTCGCGCGGCGACACGGTGGCGATCCTGTCGCCCGAGGGCCGCGAGATCGCGCGCGGGCTGGTTGCCTATGATGCCGCCGATGCCGTAAGGATCGCAGGCCTGAAGACGGCCGAGATCGAGACGGTGCTCGGTTACGAGGCGCGTTCGGCGATGATCCACCGCGACGATCTTGTGGTGAGTCATTCCAGTGACCAAGTACGGGCCAGTGACCAAGTACGGGCCAGTGACCAAGTACGGGCCAGTGACCAAGTACGGGCCAGTGACCAAGTACAGGCCAGTGACCAAGTGCGGGCTGAAGGCGACATAAGCGGAGGATGAGCCATGCTGAAGCTGCATGAAAAATCCGGGGATGACACCGTGACGCTGATGGCCGACATCGGCCGCCGCGCCCGCGCCGCCGCCCGACCGCTGGCCATCGCCACCACCGCCGCCAAGAACGCCGCGCTTGCCGCCATGGCGGAGGCAATCGTCGCCCGGGAACGGGACATTCTCGATGCCAATGCCATCGACGTCCTGAACGGCGAGCAATCGGGATTGTCCGCATCCTTCATGGACCGGCTGAAGCTCGATCCGGCGCGCATCCGCGCCATGGCGGACGGCATTCGCGAAATTGCCGGGCTCAAGGATCCGATTGGCGATATCATCGCCGGGTGGGAGCGGCCGAACGGCTTGCGTATCGAGCGCGTGCGCACGCCGCTTGGTGTCGTCGGCGTCATCTATGAAAGCCGGCCGAACGTGACCGCCGATGCCGGTGCGCTTTGCCTCAAGGCCGGCAATCCGGTGGTCTTGCGCGGCGGTTCGGATTCGCTCAATTCCTCCTCGGCGATCCATGCCTGCCTGGTCGAGGGACTGAAGACGGCCGGGCTGCCCGAGGATGCCATCCAGCTGGTGCCGACCACGGACCGCGCCGCGGTCGGCGAAATGCTCAAGGGGCTTGGCGGCAATCTCGACGTCATCATTCCGCGCGGCGGCAAAAGCCTGGTCGGGCGGGTGCAGAGCGAGGCGCGAGTGCCGGTCTTTGCCCATCTAGAAGGCATCTGCCATCTCTATATCGACCGCTCCGCCGAGCTCGACATGGCGGTGCGGATCGCGGTCAACGCCAAGATGCGGCGCACGGGTGTCTGCGGTGCCGCCGAAACGCTGCTGGTCGACCGCGCCATCGCCACCACCCATCTGGTGCCGATTCTCGACGCGCTGCGCGCCGCCGGCTGTGAAATTCATGCCGATGCCGAGGTGTTGAAAGTCTTCTCCGACGCCAGGCCGGCGACCGATGCCGACTGGGTGACGGAATATCTCGACGCCATTATCGCGGTGAAGCTGGTCGACGGCATCGGCGGTGCGATCGATCATATCGAGACATTCTCCTCGCACCACACCGAGGCGATCGTCGCCGAGGACGCGAAGGCCGTCGAACGGTTCTTCAACGAGATCGATTCGGCAATCCTTCTGCACAACGCCTCGACGCAGTTCGCCGATGGCGGCGAGTTCGGCATGGGCGCCGAGATCGGCATCGCCACCGGCAAGATGCATGCGCGCGGACCGGTCGGCGTTGAGCAGCTGACCTCGTTCAAATACCGCGTGCGCGGATCAGGACAGGTGAGGCCTTGATGTCTTTCGCCCATCAGGCCTGAAACTTTGCGCCCAGGCACCCCCCTCCGTCCTGCCGGAGCCGGCCCTTCGCTGTCGCTCCGGGCGTTCGTTATTCGGAAAGCCAAGCAATTGGCTTTCCGTCCGCTTCGCGGACCACTCCTCACCCCCCTCAAGGGGGGAGATCGGCTGACATTTCCGGTTTCGCTGATCGTGGACGTTGCAAGATCCGCGGCTGCGATCAAACAGCCAATCTCCCCCCTTGCGGGGGAGATGGCAGAGGGGGGCGCCTAGCACTATGCTTTCGTCCCCTCAGCCCACGGTCTCTTCCGTCTACCTCAAGATGCCGCACGCCGAAAAAGGTCTCGCCGTCGGCCTGTTCGGCGGCTCGTTCAACCCGCCGCATGCCGGCCATGCGCTGGTTGCCGAAATCGCTTTGCGGCGCCTGGCGCTCGACCAGCTGTGGTGGATGGTAACCCCGGGCAACCCGTTGAAGAGCGCACGCGAGCTGGCACCGCTGGTCGAGCGGCTGCAGCTGTCGGAGAAGATCGCCAGGAATCCAAAGATCAAGGTCACGGCCTTCGAGGCGGCACACAATGTGCGCTACACCGCCGACACGCTGGCTCTGGTCAAGGCGCGCAATCCCGGCGTCGACTTCGTCTGGATCATGGGCGCGGATAGTTTGCGCGATTTCCATCACTGGCAGCGATGGCGCGAGATTGTGCTCACCTTTCCGATCGCGGTCATCGATCGTCCGGGCGCCACGCTGTCGTTCCTGTCCTCGGTGGTTGCCAAGACCTTCGACTACGCCCGCATTGACGAGGGCGACGCGCCGCTGCTCGCCCGCATGAAGGCGCCGGCCTGGACCTTCATCCACGGTCCGCGTTCCTCGTTGTCTTCGACCGCGATCCGGAAAATGACGAAGGGTTGAGCATCTCGTCCATCCGGCCATGTCGTTTTTACAGCGGCGCCCGCCTGACCGATGGGCGATGCTGATCAGCCATGGCGGTCCAAAAGAAAACCCACCCCAAAATCGATCCGAAACAGGGCAGTGCACCGACGCCGCTGATCGCGATTGCCAGCGTCATCGTGTCGATGGCGCTGATTGCCATCGGCAACGGGCTGATGTTCGCCTATATCCCCGTCCGGCTCGGCGTGGAGGGGTTCGACCCGGTCTGGGCAGGGCTGATCGTCACCGGCCTGTCGGCCGGCGGCCTTGCCGGCTGTATCCTGACCGGCCCGCTGGTGCGCAGGGTCGGCCACGCACGCGCCTTCATGGTGCTGTCGGCACTGATCGCGCTGTCCAATGTCGCCATCGGCGCCGGGCCGCATCCGCTGCTGTGGATCGTGGCGCGTGCGCTTTACGGCTTTGCCATATGCGGGCTGTTCATCGTCGCGCAGAGCTGGCTCAACGACACGCTGCCGAACGCCATACGCGGCCGGGTGATGGCGGTGTTCTACGTCGCCTACGTTGCCGGCCTTGGCGTCGGCTATGCGACGCTTGCCGTCATCGACATCCACACGGCCGCGGCGTCGTTGATCGGCATCACCTTCACCGCTCTGTCGATCCTGCCTGTCGGCATGACGCGCCTTGCCCAGCCGCCGGCGCCGCAGGCTGCTTCGGTGGCGCTGCGCCAGGCCTGGCGGATTTCGCCGGTCGGCGTCGCTGGCATGCTGGCGGTCGGCGGCCTGTCGATGATCATTTCCGGCTTTGCCCCCATCCATGCCACGGCCAAGGGTTATAGCCAGGCCGATGTGGCGCTGCTGTTGTCGGCAATGCCGGTCGGCACGCTGATCCTGCAGATACCGCTTGGCTGGCTTTCCGACCGCACTGATCGGCGTTACGTGCTTGCCGGCGCCGCGGCGCTCGCGGTCTTCGCCAGCGTGCTGGCCGTAGCCTTCGACGGCGGTGCGCTGATGGCCCTTTTGGTGATCTACCTGATCTGGGACGGGGCGGCGGAATCGATCTACGCGCTCTCCAGCGCGCATGCCGCCGACCGCGCCAGGAAGGATGAACTGCTTGCCCTGTCGAGCTCGATGCTGTTTGCCTGGTCGCTCGCCGGCTTCATCGTGCCAGGCATCGTCACGGCGCTTTCCGCCATCTTCGGCACGGCAACCTTCATCTATGTCGGCATCGTCATCGCCTCGGCATTCTGCCTGTTCGTGCTGTGGCGGGTGATCGCGGTGCGGCCCGTTCCGGCGGCCGCCACGGGCAGTTTCGCGCCGATGTCGGCGCAAGCACCGTTGCCGGTGGAACTCGCCTTCGCGCCGGACGAAGAGGCCCGCCGCAGGGGCGGTTGATTACTGCTTGCGGGTCTCGGGCGACGGTGCTTCCGGGGGTGGCAGCGGGATGGAGATGCCTTCGCTGTCGAAGGCCTGCTTGGCGCGTTTGGTCATATCGATCTGGGTGGCGAAGTAGTCCGCCGCCGCGGTCCAGTAGCGCAAGGTGAGCGAAACGGTCGTATCGCCGAGTGCGCCCACGAAGGCGATCGGCGCCGGTTCGCGGCGGATGCGCTTCTCGGCGCCGGCAATGCCAAGCAATGTCTTCTGCGCGCCGTCTATGTCGTTCCAGGAGCCGATGCTGAGCGTGATGTCGGTGCGACGCACGCCATTACGGGTGAAATTGCGTACCGGTTGGTTCCACAGCGTCGAATTGGGCGCCAGTATGTAGACGCCGTCGGCCGTCCTGAGCTTGGTGGCGAAGAGGCCGATTTCCTCGACCGAACCGGCAATGGCGCCGACCTCGACCGATTCGCCGATGCGGAACGGCCGCAGCGCCAGAAGCATGATGCCGGCGGCGATGTTCTGCAGCGTGCCTTGCAGGGCGAGACCGATGGCCAGGCCGATAGCGCCGATCGCGGCGATGATCGATGCGGTCTGCACGCCGAACTGGCCGAGCACCATGATGACGACGAGGATCAGGATGGCATAGCGGACGATCTTGGAAAAGAAATGCCGCAGCGTCGCGTCGAAACCGTGGATATGGCCGAGGCCAGCAGAGATCGAGCGCTCGGCGAGGTTGGCAACGATGTAGCCGACCACCAGGAGGATGACGGCGCCGATGGCGGAGAAGGAATAGGAAACGATCAGCGTACTCAGCTGCGCGAGCCCGGCCTGGACGGTGAGAAGGGTGTTTTGCGGGTCGATCGGCATGGTGGGATTCCGGTTGGTCGGTCAGCCGATAACCGCTGCGGAACGCCTGGGTTCCGATGTTTCTGCGTCTCGCGTGGAACAATATACCAGTCGGCGAGTTCGCGTGAGTTGGGGCTCCGTCTTGAAACTGCAACGGAACTCTGCCTATCTAAGAGGTGTCACCTGCTTCAAGGGGTGATTTGGTTGTTCTTGCTGCGAAAGGAAATACACTGAGAACAGCACTGCGGAAGAAGGCCGATATCATGCCTTCGCCGGCCAGGATCAGCGTAGACGACGCCGTGTCCCGCGCCATCAAGACAGTCCTTGCCAGTCTGGAAGACTCCAAGGCCGAAAATATTGTCTCAATCGACATTCAGGGAAAATCGAGCCTCGGCGACTACATGGTCGTCGCGTCGGGTCGATCGCACCGTCATGTCGCGGCTGTCGCCGATCATCTCCTCAAGGCGCTCAAGGATGCCGGCCTCGGCACTGCGCGCGTCGAGGGATTGTCCGGTGCCGACTGGGTCCTGATCGATTCTGGCGATATCATCGTCCATGTCTTCCGCCCCGAAGTCCGCGAATTCTACAATCTCGAAAAGATGTGGCAGGCGCCGGACCTCGAGGAAGAGACCCTCCACTAGGCCGCCTTTGTTGATGCATGCCATGCCGAAAAACCGGCTCCCGCCCTTGGGTGACATGCACTAGCGGCTTATAGAGGCGAGGATGAAGATTTCAGTTCATGCCGTGGGCCGAATGAAAGCCGGCCCCGAGCGGGAGTTGGCCGACCGCTATTTCGAGCGCTTCGCCAAGAGCGGACCAGCCGTGGGGCTCGAATTCGCCGGCATCACCGAGATCGCCGAGGGCCGCGCGCAGAGCGCCAGCGAGCGGCAGCGCGACGAAGGCTCGCGCCTGCAGGCGCAGCTGCAGCCAGGCACGGCATTGATCCTGCTCGATGAAAGAGGCAAGAGCCTGTCCTCGCAGGATTTCGCTGGCCGTATCGGACAGTTGCGCGATGGCGGACGCAAGGCGCTGGTGCTCGCCATTGGCGACGCCGACGGCCACGATCCGCCGCTGCGTGACCAAGCCGAGCTGGTGCTGTCGTTCGGGGCGCTCACCTGGCCGCATCAGCTGGTGCGCGTGATGCTGGGCGAACAACTCTACAGGGTGGCGACGATCCTGTCGGGCCATCCCTATCACAGATCCTGAAAGCCGCCGGGTCGCACCGAATTTAGCCCCAATGCCGCGTAAAATTCATTTTGGGGCTGCCTTTGCTTTGCAGGGTGTTATTGCGAACCCTTTGGGCGACAGGCGCTAACATGGTTGATGATTCGTTAACGAAGCCGCGGATAGAATCGATCGCGAATGTCTGAAGGCTGGAAATCGACGACGGGCTCATCGACCGGGAGCTCCTGGCGCGCGCGCTGCGGTATCGCGGCGGCGGCGGTGCTTCTGTCGCTCCATGCGGTGCGGGCCGAGAACACGCTCGACATGGCGCCCGATCCGGACCAGAGCCGCGCCGAATACGAGCAGGTTTCCAAGGAAATAACGCTGTCGTCGGAACGGCTGGCGAAGCTCGCCGCCGATATCGCCACGGTCAAGAAGGACCACGCCTCGATCACCGCCGCGCTCATTCAGTCGGCGATGACCGAACAGAAGCTTGGCCAGGACATCGAGGACATCGGGGCCAAGCTGGAAGGGCTGAAGGGCCAGCAACAGAAGATCCGCGCTTCACTGGCGGCGCGGCGCGACGTGCTGGCCGAAGTGCTGGGCGCCCTGCAGCGCATGGGGCTCAATCCGCCGCCGGCGATCCTGGTCAAGCCGGAGGACGCGCTGTCGTCGGTGCGCAGCGCCATCCTGCTCGGCGCCGTGGTGCCGGAATTGCGCCAGCAGACCGATGCGCTGCTGGCCGACCTTAAGGAGCAGACCCGGGTGACGGCGTCGATCGAGGCCGAGCGGACGCGGCTGACGGCAGCGGTCGGCGACCAGGCGGCGGAGAAGAAGCGGCTCGGCATGCTGCTGGAGGCCAAGCAGAAGCTCGAGGCCGACACGAAGGCGCAGATGGCGGCCGAACAGCAGCGTTCCGAGCAGTTGGCGGCCAAGGCCAGCAGCCTGAAGGATCTGATCGCTTCGCTCGAAGCGCAGGCCGACAAGAACCGCAAGGCCGCGGATGCCGCGAAGGCAGCCGATGCGGCAAAGGCCGAGCCCGGTGGCGACCAGACAGCATCGCTGCCGGTTCCCGAAGGCAACAGGTTGACCGCGGCGACGCCTTTCTCGGCACTGCAGGGACAGATCGCCTTGCCGGTCACCGGCCGCATCAAACGCCGGTTCGGCGCCGACGACGGTAACGGCGCCTTGATGCTTGGGGACATGGTTGCGACACAATCGGGAGCCATCGTTACCGCGCTGGCGGATGGGAATGTGCTTTATGCGGGGCCGTTTCGCTCCTATGGTCAGCTCTTGATCCTCAATGCCGGCGACGGTTATCATGTCGTCCTGGCTGGGATGAGCAGAATCAGCGTCGCGACTGGCCAGTCAGTGCTCGCAGGAGAGCCGGTCGGTGCGATGGGAGAAGCCCGGGTGGCAAGCACCTCGGTTTCGAAGAATGGAAATGCCACGCCGGAACTCTATGTCGAGTTCCGCAAGGATGGAAAACCCGTCGATCCGGCCCCATGGTGGGCGGACCGTTTTTCTGGAAGGACGTGAAATGATGCGGAAACTGTCGCTTCTGATTGCCGGTGCGCTGATGGGCGCCTCCGCCATGAGCCTTGTCTATGGCGCACCCGGCTCGGCGGCGAACGCTGCAGGGTCGGAGACCTACAAGCAACTGGCGATCTTCGGCGACATTTTCGAGCGGGTGCGGGCGCAGTATGTGACCCCGCCCGACGACAAGTCGCTGGTCGAGAACGCCATCAACGGCATGCTTTCCTCGCTAGACCCGCATTCCTCCTACATGAACGCCGAGCAGGCGCAGGACATGCGCGTGCAGACCAAGGGCGAGTTCGGGGGCCTCGGCATCGAGGTCACCATGGAGAACGACCTGGTCAAGGTGATCACGCCGATCGACGACACGCCGGCTGCCAAGGCGGGCGTGCTGGCCGGCGACTATATCGCCAAGATCGACGGCGAGGAGGTTCGCGGCCTGACGCTCAACGACGCGGTCGACAAGATGCGCGGCCTGGTCAACACGCCGATCAAGCTCACCATCCTGCGCCAGGGCGCCGACAAGCCGATCGAGCTGACGGTGGTGCGCGACATCATCAAGGTCAAGGCGGTCAAGTTCCGGGTCGAGAACGACATCGGCTACATGAAGATCACCTCCTTCACCGAAAAGACCTATGACGACCTCGAGAACGCCATCGACACCATCAAGAAGCAGGTGCCGGACGACAAGCTCAAGGGCTATGTGCTCGACCTGCGCCTCAATCCGGGCGGCCTGCTCGACCAGGCGGTGAGCGTGTCGGATGCCTTCCTGAAGCGCGGCGAGATCGTCTCGACGCGCGGCCGCGATCCGAAGGACGTCACCCGCTTCGACGCCAAGCCGAAGCAGACCGACGACATCAACGGCAAGCCAATGATCGTGCTCGTCAATGGCGGCTCGGCCAGCGCTTCGGAAATCGTCGCCGGCGCGCTGCAGGACCTGCGCCGCGTCACGGTGGTCGGCACGCAGTCCTTCGGCAAGGGTTCGGTGCAGACCATCATCCCGCTCGGCGAGAATGGCGCGCTCAGGCTGACGACGGCGCTCTATTACACGCCGTCGGGCAAATCGATCCAGGGCAAGGGCATCACGCCAGACATCAAGGTAGACCAGCCGCTGCCGCCGGAACTGCAGGGCAGGGACCTGACGCGCGGCGAATCCGATCTCAAGGGCCATATCAAGGGTGCCGACGAGAGCAAGACCGGCTCCGGTTCCGCAGCCTATGTGCCGCCGGATCCGAAGAACGACCTGCAGCTCATCTATGCCGAGCAGCTGCTGCGCGGCCAGAAGACCGATCCGTCCTTCCCGCCCAATCCGGAAAAGGCCGTGCTCAACCAGTAAGACCGGCAACCGGTCTGGCCGGTTGAACGAAGCAATGCGATGCTGCCGGGACCGACAGGTTCCGGCAGTTTGATTCGGGGGCAGGACCAGGCCTCCATATACGGCGCCAGACGGGCGCCAGGATTGATGATTTCGTGCATCTGTTGCCGAAGGAGGTCGTCTTCGGAACCGTGCACCGGGGACAGGGCTTGGCTGATATCGGCAAGGACATCGAACGCCCGCTTGGACAGACTGTCCGGGCGCCGCGTGCCGCCGGCAAGATCAGCGTAGGCGTGATCGCGGCGAGCGCGGTCGTGCTGGCCGTGGTCGGCGTCTCGGCCGCGATCGCGCTCAGGGAAAAGCCGTTTCGAAAACCGCAGGAAGTCGCCGTTTCGACGCCGAAAGTGACTGCGGCGGCCGAGCCGACCGCGTCGTCTCCCGCATTGGCCCCGGCGGCGACGCCAAAAGTGGAGACGCCGGCGAAGACGGGCGGTCCGCAGATCATCCATGTGCAGACGGAAGAAGGCGATGGCCCACCCAAGGCGGCAATCGTCATTCGCGATCCGTCGACCGTCGGCCAGAACCTCAAGATCGCGCATATTCCCGACAGGGCGCTGATAGAAACCAGTGAAACCGGACCCTTGCCGATGCGCTCCGCCGATGGCCGGCGGCCGTTCGACGTTTATGCGCGCCCATGGTCCGGCACACGCGGCGCACGTGTGGCAATCGTCATCGGCGGGCTCGCGGTTTCACAGACCGGCACCCAGGCGGCCATTGCCAAGCTGCCGGCGGAAGTGACGCTGGCCTTCGCGCCACAGGGCAACAGCATCGGCCGCTGGATGCAGGCAGCGAGGCAGAGCGGCCATGAGATCGTCATGCAGGTGCCGCTCGAACCGTTCGACTATCCCAACGTCAACCCCGGCCGCAACACGCTGACGGTGGCGGCGACCCCCGACGAGAATCTGAAAAACCTGCACTGGGCGCTGTCGCGGACGACGAACTATACCGGCGTCATGAACTATATGGGCGCGCGGTTTTCCTCCGACGCGGCGGCGATGCAGCCGTTCATGGCCGAGCTCGGCAAAAGGGGCCTCGCCTATATCGACGATGGCTCGTCGGCGCGCAGCCTGGCGCCAGACGTGGCGCTGAAGGATGGCGTGCCTTTCGTCGCCGGCGACACGGTGATCGACGCGGTGCAGGATCGCGGTGCCATCCTGAAGAAGCTCGACAGTCTCGAAGCGACCGCGCGTGCCAAGGGCACGGCCGTCGGCATCGGCTCGGCTTTCGACCTGACGGTCGACACGGTGTCGTCATGGGTGGCCGAGGCCAAGAAGCGCGGCATCGAGATCGTGCCGATTTCAGCGGTGGCCGTCGATCCACAAAAAGGCTAACAGCCGTCTTGATAATTCCACTCCGGCGGGCATCTGGCGGCGCTTTCCGCGCTTCCGGTGCTCGCGTACTTTAAGTACGCTCCGCTCCGGTTCTCGAAATCACTCGCCACCTGCCTCACCAGAGCGAATTCTCAAAACGGCTGGAACCTCACCTATGGCCAAAAAAGTCGACCGCGAAACGCTGCCCTATCGCCCCTGTGTCGGGTTGATGATCCTCAATGGCGAGGGGCTGGTCTGGGTCGGGCATCGCATTGCCGAACCCGACAGCGAATTCGCCGGTACCACGCAGCTCTGGCAGATGCCGCAAGGCGGCATCGACATGGGCGAGGAGCCGCTGCAGGCGGCGGAGCGGGAGCTCTATGAGGAAACCGGCATGCGCAGCGTCTCGATGCTGGCCGAAGCGCCGGACTGGATCAACTACGATCTGCCGGACCACCTCGTCGGCATCGCCTTCAAGGGCAGGTATCGCGGCCAGACGCAAAAATGGTTCGCCTTCCGCTTCCATGGCGATGCCAGCGAGATCCGGATCAACCCGCCGCCGGGCGGCCACACCGCCGAATTCGACAAGTGGTCGTGGCGGCCGATGCAGGACCTTCCCGACCTTATCGTGCCGTTCAAGCGTCAGGTCTATGAAGATGTGGTGGCGGCGTTCCGGCATCTGGTTCCCTAGTATGTCGCGCGCCGGCCGTGGTTCGAGGGCCGCTGTTGCCGTGCCGGCCCCGCGGTCCTATTGATATCTTATCCGCTATAAGGAGGGTCGCCATGAACGACGCCCCCACAAGATTGCTGGCCGATGATGGCGCTGCCGTAAGCGAGGCGGCGGCCGGGGCCATTCTCACCATCGATCTCAGTGCGATCCGCGAAAACCACCGGCGGCTGAAGGCAAGGCTGGGCGGCGTCCGCTGCGCCGGCGTGGTCAAGGCCGACGGCTACGGTCTCGGTGCGAGCCAAGTGGCATGGGCGCTGGCGGAAGAAGGCTGCGACGTCTTCTTCGTCGCGCTGCTGGCCGAAGGCATCGCGCTCCGGAAGGCGATCGGGGCCGGATCTGAGATCCACGTGCTGAACGGACTGCCGCCGGGCTCCGAGCCGGAAGCGGTCGCGTCCGATCTCTGCGCGGTCGTCAACAGTGGCGCGCAGTTGAAAGCCTGGCGCGCGGCGGCAAATCGCGTTGGCCGAAAACTTCCGGCCGCCATCCAGGTCGACAGCGGCATGTCGCGGCTTGGCATGGCACCAGCCGAAGTCGAGGCGATGGCCGGTGATGCCACCGCGTTTGACGGCATCGACGTCAGATATGTGATGAGCCACCTGGCCTGCGCCGACGAGCCGCGCCATCCCGCCAATGAACAGCAGCGGCTGGCGTTCGAGCGGCTGCGCGCGATGCTGCCCGAGGCGCCCGCCTCGCTCGCCAATTCCTCCGGCATCTTTCTCGGGCCGTCCTACCATTATGATCTCGCCCGCCCTGGCGCCGCGCTCTACGGCATCAATCCGACGCCTGCCGAACCCAACCCGATGCTGCCGGTGGTGCGGCTGCAGGCCAAGGTGGCGCAGACGCGCAGCGTCGAACGGGGCACCGGCATCGGCTATGGCCACACCCATCATGCGGAAGGGCCGCTCAGCCTGGCGACCATCTCGTTCGGCTATGCGGATGGCTGGTTGCGGCGGTCAGCGTCGGCCGCCTGGTTCGAGGGGGCGCGCCTGCCCTTCCTCGGGCGCGTGTCGATGGATTCGATCATTCTCGACATTTCCGCCCTGCCGCCCGGCAAGCTTCGCGAAGGGGATCTCGTCGAACTGCTCGGCCCTTCGCAAAGCGTCGACGACGCCGCCGGCCATGCCGGCACCATCGGCTACGAAATCCTGGCCAGTCTCGGCACGCGCTTCCACCGGCGCTATGTCGGCGGTTGAGCGGTTTGGCCGCGCTTGACAAGCGGACGCCTGTCGGCAAGGTTCGGCGCATGAGCAACCTCGCTTATATCAGAACCTTGTTCAGGGTTTGCCCGATCGCGGGATCGTAGCCCCGGCGCGGCCGCCTTCCGGCGTTCGTCCGTCCCGGGGCATCCATACATCCACCCATCGCCATCAAGCCGCATCGCTTTCCGCGGCTGCCGGCTTTCATCAGGCCGCCGTCAGCGCGGCGGCAAGCGCGCATCTGTCCGATGCGCCGATCCATGAGGTTTGCCATGCAACATGCAACGGGACTGCGTCCATCCGCCCAAATTCTGATCAGCGACACCGACCACGACAGGTTGACCGGTCTGGCGAGCACCGTGCTCGACCGCGCGCCCGAGACGGCTGAAGAGTTGCTCGCGGAGTTGGACCGGGCGGTGATCACGGAAGCGGAGGCAATGCCGGCCGACGTAGTGCGAATGGGATCGACGGTCACGGTTCGCGGCGAAAGCGGTGATATCAAGCACATCACGCTGGTCTATCCAGGCGACGCCGATATTGCCGAAAACCGGATCTCGGTGCTGACGCCGATGGGAACGGCGCTGGTCGGCGCTAGCATCGGGCAGGTGGTGTGCTGGAGCGGTCGAGGCGGCCGCAAACTGTCGGTGACCGTGGAGGCCGTCGATACGCCCGTCGGCGGCGGCGAGTACTGATCGTGGAGGCGGTGATGAAAAACGGAAACTGCCGGCTGACGACGAAGGATTTCGCCGTCCTGGAAGTGATGCTTGAGCGCCGACGGGCCTTCGCGGATCCGATGGGCCGGATGATCGAAGAAAAGCTTTCCAATGCCGGCGTCGTGCCCATCGACTCGATCGAAGCCGATATCGTGACGCTGAACAGCCGGGCGGTGTTTTGCGTCGATGCCGGTGTGGCCGAGACGCGCACCCTGGTGCAGAGCGAAATGCGTGAACCAGTCGGCTCCAGCCTGTCGGTGACAACCAGGCGCGGGTTGTGCATGCTTGGCATGGCGCAAGGCCAGACGGCTTCGCTCGAGCATCCCGACGGCAGGCGCGAATCGATCCGGATCAAGGCGGTGCTCTATCAGCCGGAAGCCGCGCGGCGGGCAGCCCGGGAAAGAGCCGCCGCTGGCGGACCGCGGCCGCACGGACTGACCCTCGTGTACAGCGCCGACGCTTCCATCCGGCCTCTTGGCGGGACGGCAGGAATGCGGCAGACAGAGAGAGATGACGACCCCGGTCCATCGGCGGCGTGAAAGCCATGGCGCAAGGTCGCGACGATCGGAATCGATATTCGCCGGCGACCGTGTGCAAATCGCAGTGCGGCCGTGTCCATCGGCATGAAGGACATGGCGTAAGGAGTGAATGAATGAAGATCATGGTGTTGGGCAGTGGCGTCATCGGGGTGACCACAGCCTATTATCTCGCCGAGGCTGGCCATGAGGTGACGGTGATCGACCGCCAGAAAGGCCCGGCGCTGGAGACCAGCTTTGCCAATGCCGGCGAGATTTCGCCCGGCTATGCTTCGCCCTGGGCCGGCCCCGGCATTCCGCTCAAGGCGATCAAGTGGCTTTTGATGAAGCATGGCCCGCTGGTGGTGCGGCCGGCCTTCGACCCGCATATGTGGACCTGGCTGGTCAAGATGCTGCGCAACTGCACCGCCGAGCGCTACGCCATCAACAAATCGCGCATGGTGCCGCTGGCGGAATACAGTCGCGACACGCTGAAGGCGCTACGCGAAGCAACGGGCATTGCCTATGACGAGCGGACCCAGGGCACGCTGCAGCTGTTTCGCACGCAAAAGCAGCTCGACGGCACGTCAGGCGATGTCGAGGTGCTGAAGAAATATGGCGTGCCCTATGAGATCCTCGATCCGAACGGCTGTATCGCGGCCGAGCCGGCGCTGGCCGGTGTGCGCGACAAGTTCGTCGGCGGGTTGAGGCTGCCGCATGACGAGACCGGCGACTGCAAGATGTTCACCGACAGGCTGACCGAGCTCTGCGTGGCGCGCGGCGTCAAGTTCGAATACGACGTGACGATCTGGCGTGTCATCCGCAGCCGCAACCGCGTCGCCAATCTCAGCACGAGCAAGGGTTTCAAGACCGCCGATGCCTATGTGATGGCGCTGGGCAGCTACTCGGCGGGCCTCATGCGGCGGATGAAGCGGCCGATCCCGGTCTATCCGGTCAAGGGCTATTCGATCACCGTGCCGATCAAGGACGCCGCCGCCGCACCGGTGTCGACGGTGATGGACGAAACCTACAAGGTCGCAATCACCCGGCTCGGCGACCGCATCCGCGTCGGCGGCACGGCCGAGATTTCCGGCTTCGATCTCAGGCTGCACGAATCGCGGCGCCGAACCCTCGAACACTCGGTCGGCGATCTCTTTCCCGGCGCCGGCGCCACGCGCGAGGCGACGTTCTGGTGCGGGCTGCGGCCGATGACGCCGGACGGACCGCCGCTGATCGGCCGCACCGAACTGTCGAACCTCTTTCTCAACACCGGCCATGGCACGCTCGGCTGGACCATGGCCTGCGGCTCGGCCAAGGTGCTGGCCGACATCATGTCGAACCGGGTACCCGACATCGACGTGCGTGCCCTGGCGCAGGAGCGCTATCTGAAATAGCTGCCCGCGCGTCTGGCCGACGCGCTTTGTTCTTTGCTTTGATGCATGTCGTTGCCCCAAAACCGGAGCCACTTTTGGGCGACATGCATCAGAACGCCTGCCTGACCCACGCCTCGTCGAACAGCAGCCGGTAGGCCCACGGGATCGTCACCTTGGTGGAAACCGGGTTCGAGTGGGCGAGATAGTCGTCGTAGACCGGCTTCATCCTGGCGTAGAAGGCGGGGTCGAGCACCATCATGCCGTTCTCCGAATCGTGGAAGAAGCTGCGGTTGTTGAGGTTGACCGAGGAAATGGCGACCAGCCTTTCGTCGATCATCATGATCTTGGAATGCAGCACCACGTCAGGCGCCTTGAACTCGCGGATGTCGATGCGGTCGCCATATTTTTCGACGAACAGCTTGTTCAGCGCGGTAAGGAACTTGCCGCCGATGTCACCCTTGAGGTCGATGCGGCCGACAATGTCGATCCTGACGCCGCGGGCGAGTGCCCGGTCAAAGGCCTCGGCGAGGCTGGGGGTCAAATTGAGGTAAGGGTTGACGATCTGGATACGGTGCTGGGCGGCATCGACAAGCTCGACGAAATAGGCCTCCAGCGCATGATCATCCTCATAGGGCACCGAGATGAAATGCCGGGCATTGCCTTGGGGGTGACCATCTTCGTGGACCGGGACAGAGAAGGGGCGCGCCAGGTTGGTGTCGGCGTCGCGCAGCCATATCGTCGACAGATGCGCGGCCAGCGTCTCGACCGTCGCCCGGTCGGCGAACTCGATGTCGAAGTCGCTCCAGTTCGAATAGTAGTTCAGCGAAAATCCGTCGGTCTTGCCATATTGCTCGAGGTCCGGATAGCGCGACAGGTCGATGGGCTGGTGGAACAGGAAGCCGTCATGGATGTTGCGGCCGCCGATGATGACGCGCGAACGCGCGGGGTCCTGCGCCAGCGTCGCCAGCATCTTGATATGATGGACCTTGTGCAATTGTGAAATCTGCTCGTCGATCGGCGCGCCGTGGTCCGCCTGCCAGCGATATTCCTGCAGCTCGACATTGGGGAATTCGGCCGCCAGGCGGTGCAGCATGGCGTCGTCCTTGTCGCGTTCCAGCACGTCGGTGATCATGATGCGCACCTTGGAGCCAAGCGCTGCATGATGGCGGATCAATCGTTCGATGATACGGCCGGAAAAGTCCGCCTTGAACTCGAGCGAGGACAGATAGATCAGCTTCAGCGTTGGCGCCTTCGAGAAATCGAGCGGCAGTTCGGGGTCACCCTTGTCTATTGTCGCATCGGACAGCGGCGCGCCCATCAGCGCCTCGACCTTGGCGTTGAAGCCGTCGCGCGACTTGCGCAGCAGCCTGGGCTCGCCGATCGGCATGGCGCAGGTCTGCGACAGCCAGCGGCTGGCATAGAAAGCGCGCTCGAGGGCGTCGATGTCGGCGCCGCTGGGGACCGGGCAGCGCTGGTAGCGGCTGTCCAAGCTGGCGAGCGCCGGATCGGCGGTCTCTTCGCGCCGGATGGTGAGGAGCGCGCCGGTGGGCGCAAGGCTGGAGCGGATCCTTGCCGTGCACCGGTTCAGGCTGTCACCCGGAAACAGGCTGACCGTGTCGTCCTCGCCCGACAGGCGAAAGCCGAATGCCGCGCCGGCGGCAATGATCCGTGAGGTTCCCGCGGCGCGGATCGCCAATGCACCGTCGCAAGTGCCCTCAATGTCGGCCGGCTGCTTGCCCACCTGGCGCACGACGATCTCGGTGCTGCGCGCCTGCAGGCCGGAGAAATCGAAGGTCTTGGTCGCCGACGGCCGCGCCGCCGCATCGATGTAGAGCGTCTGCCGCGACACCCGCCAGCGGCCGTCGAAATGGCCGTCGCCGCTGCCTATGCCGGCCGGCGGCAGATGCGCCTTGGCGATCGGTCCGGCCAGTTGCCGGAGCCTCGAATACGTCGCCTGGAAATCGCGGCTCTGAACATCGCGTCGGTTGCGGCCGAAGGGGCCGGTGCCGTTGGCACGGTCCATGGCACCGAGCTGGTTGTTGGCAAGCAGCGTCAGGAACCGTCGTTCGTAGTCGCTGTCGCCGGTATCTCCGAAAAACTGCGCCGCCGCGACCTGTGCCCCGGGCGTGCTGGCCGACAGCGAGGGCCGCGCGCAAGCCTCCTGTCCCGCCAGGAGGTCGCAGGCATTGCCGCCTGCGTCGGCACAGCCGGCAAGGGCGGCCAGTCCGAACAGGACGAGGATGACGGCCGTGCGGACGTTCACCCGGCGGCTCCGGCCTTCATGGCGCTCAACTGCGCCGGGTCGCGCGGCGGCATGAAACCTTGCGGAAAAACCTTGCAGACAGGGATGGTGAAGGTGGCAATCAGCAGTTCCGCCTCGCTGCGCATCTTGCGGGGCGCCGTCTTGTCGTCGCGGATTACGCTCGCCGAGGCAACCAGGGCGCCATCGCAGTCGCAATGGTTGCGGCGGGCGATGTAGCAGGCGTCATGGGTTCGGCAAACGGCGTCGAGGCGGTCGACCGGCCGGGCCGACAGATCGCCGGTGCGGGTGCCGGGACCGCAGTAATTGCCGATGACGAAAGGCGAGGGGCGCGCCATGACGTAGCGGATCGGTTTGGGCAATTCGGCTTCCGGCACTTTTGTCCATGGGTTGGCGCATGCGGAGACGAACAGCAGCGGCGGGATGGCAAGAACGGCTCGCATGTCTATCCGCGCCAGCTTTCTGAAAGATTTTCCCACCCCACACCCCCATGGCCGGCGACCGGTGATGCCACACTGTGCGGTTTTGTGGCAAGGAAAAGGCGGCGTGTGGAAACCTGGCTGTTTTGCCGTGACGGCGTTTCTAAAGGAAGAGGCCCCGCTCGCGCTCCACCGCCTTGATGATGAAGCTGGCGACGATCTGGACGCGGCGCAGCGGCCTGACCGATTCGTGATAGACCAGCCAGTAGGCGCGGCGGATAGGCGCGACGACATCGACGGCCACCAACTCCGGCATCGAGCGGGCGACGAAGGTGTGCAGGATGCCGATGCCGGCGCCCGAGCGTACGGCTTCGGCCTGGCCGAGTGCCGAGGAGATGGCGAAGCTGGTGCGCCAGTCCGCGCTGAATTCTGCGGCATAGTCGAGCGAAGGGCTGACGATGAGATCCGGCACATAGCCGATCAGTGTGTGCTGGCCGAGTTCGGCGGCGGTTTGGGGCAAGCCATGGGCTTCGGCGTAGGCGCGGGAGGCGAACAGGCCGAGCGAATAGTCGACCAATTTTCCCGCCACCAGCCGGCCTTCGGTCGGCCGTTCGACGGTGATCGCGATATCGGCTTCGCGCCGCGACAGCGAGAAGGAGCGCGGCACCGGCACGAGCTGGATGGTGAGTTCGCGGTGAAGGGCGGTGAGTTCGCCCAGCCGCTTGGCCAGGAAGGCGACGCCGAAGCCGTCGGGTGCGCCGATGCGCACGGTGCCGGACACGTCATCTCCTTCGCCTGATATGGTCGAGCGCGCGGCGATCATGTCGCCTTCCATGCGCTCGGCGATATCGAGGAAGCGCTCGCCGGCCGGCGTCAGCTCGCTGCCGGTGGTCAGCCGGCGAAAGAGTTTCGTCCTCAGTGCTTCCTCAAGGGCCGCGATGCGGCGCGAGACGGTGGCATGGTTGAGCTCCAGCCGGCGCGCGGCGCCAAGAATCTGGCCGGCACGCGCCACGGCGAGGAAGATGCGGACGTCATCCCAGTTCATGGGGATGCTCCGGCGGGCAATCGTCAACGGCGAGGTCCACAGAATCCAATATAACCATGCAGTGATGTCCAGCACACCTTACCATTTGCGGCAATTGATGCACAGGTCTCGTTTGTTATCTATTTCCCGCACAACGGTTGCGTTCTCCGTCGCGTTGCCTTCGCCGCCGCAAAGGCGGACAATACGGCATCACAAACAAAGGGAGAGAAATCATGATCGATTACGGTCATTTCATCGGCGGCAAGCGTGTCGCCGGCACCAGCGGCCGCAAGCAGGACGTCATGCAGCCGATGGACGGCACAGTGCGCGGCACGGTGGCGCTGGCCTCGCAGGCGGAGCTGCGCGCGGCGGTCGAGAATGCCAAGGCCGCGCAGCCCAAATGGGCGGCGACCAATCCGCAGCGCCGCGTGCGCGTGCTGATGAAATTCCTCGAACTGGTCGCCCGCGACTATGACGAACTGGCCGAGATCCTGGCGCGCGAACATGGCAAGACCATCGCCGACGCCAAGGGCGACATCCAGCGCGGCCTCGAAGTCGTAGAGGTCTGCATCGGCGCGCCGCATATGATGAAGGGTGAGTTCACCGACGGCGCCGGCCCCGGCATCGACGTCTATTCAATGCGCCAGCCGCTCGGCGTCGTCGCCGGCATCACGCCGTTCAATTTCCCGGCGATGATCCCGCTTTGGAAGATCGCACCGGCGATCGCCTGTGGCAACGCCTTCATCCTGAAGCCTTCGGAGCGTGATCCGGGCGTGCCGATGCGCATTGCCGAGCTGTTCATCGAGGCCGGCCTGCCGGCTGGCATCCTCAACGTCGTCAACGGCGACAAGGATGTCGTCGACGCTATCCTCGACGATCCCGACATCAAGGCCATCGGCTTTGTCGGCTCGACGCCGATCGCCCACTACATCTATTCGCGCGGCACGGCGGCCGGCAAGCGCGTGCAGTGCTTCGGCGGCGCCAAGAACCACATGATCATCATGCCCGACGCCGACATGGACCAGACCGTCGACGCGCTGATCGGCGCCGGTTACGGCTCGGCCGGCGAGCGCTGCATGGCGATCTCGGTGGCCGTGCCGGTCGGCAACGACACCGCCAACCGGTTGATGGAAAAGCTGATCCCGCGCGTCGAGAGCCTGAAGGTCGGACCGTCGACGGACTCGGCCGCCGATTTCGGCCCGCTGGTCACCGCCCAGGCGCTGGAGCGCGTCAAGGGTTATGTCGATACCGGTGTCAAGGAAGGCGCCAAGCTCGTCGTCGACGGCCGCGGCTTCAAGATGCAGGGCTATGAGGACGGCTACTATATGGGCGGTTGCCTGTTCGACAACGTGACGGCGGACATGCGCATCTACAAGGAAGAGATCTTTGGACCGGTGCTCTCGGTGGTGCGCGCGCCGACCTATGAGAACGCCATCAAGCTCGCCAACGATCACGAGATGGGCAATGGCGTCGCCATCTTCACCCGCGACGGCGACGCGGCGCGTGACTTCGCCAGCCGTGTCCAGGTTGGCATGGTCGGCGTCAACGTGCCGATCCCGGTGCCGATCGCCTACTACACCTTCGGCGGCTGGAAGGCGTCTTCCTTCGGCGACCTCAACCAGCATGGCCCGGACGCGTTCCGCTTCTATACCAAGACCAAGACGGTGACCTCGCGTTGGCCGTCCGGCATCAAGGATGGCGCCGAATTCGTCATCCCGACGATGAACTGACCGGACGTTTTCTTCGTCTGCGCGTCCTCGCTCCGGGCGCGCGGGCAGGCATCAAGGATGGCGCCGAGTTCGTCATCCGGACGATGAACCGACCGGACGAGAAGACGCGATTTTACTCAAGGCCTAAGTCCCCGGACTTAGGCCTTTTGTCTTTGCAAACGCTAATGTGATGGAACCGGCGGGGGCTCGCGGGACTTAGGGCTGCAATCCTGCCGTGGAGGAGGCGCGGCAGACAACCAGGGCGCCGCACGGCGGGCCGGTGGCATTGCATCGTCCGGCGCAAGGAGGTGTCAGATGACACGACGTCTTACGGCGACACTGTTCGTTGCGGCGATGGCGATGTGCACCGGCGCTGCTCAGGCAAATGCGGCCGGGCAATGCGCGGCACGCGCCGATATCGTGAAAGCGCTCGGTGAGAACTTCCACGAAAGCGAAGCCGGGCGCGGCCTGATCAATCCCAATGTGGTCCTCGAAGTGTTCGTTTCCGATCAAGGCAGCTGGACGGTTCTGGCTTCCGACACGAAGGGCCAGAGTTGCATCCTGTCGGTCGGCGAGGGCTGGGACAGCCCAACGATCAAGGCGGCCTTGCCGGGCGCCTGAATTATTTTTGCAGTTAGCGCGTCGCGGCCACTTCGGCATGGCCGCGCAGCAGCGCCATCAGTTTCTTGGCGTCCTTTGCGGCGCCTTCCTCGTCGCCGTCCAGGATCGAGCGGATCAACGCGACATGGTGCTCGGCGGATTCCGCCAGCCCGGTGTCCGCCTTGTAGCGGAACCAGAAGCGGCGGCTGTGGGTCTGCAGGGGGGCGGCCAGCCGGGCGGCGAACGGGTTGTCGGCAGCCAGCGCCAGCGCCTCGTCGAGCGCCTTGTCGGCCTGGATGAAGGCGAGCACATTGCCCGAGATGACTGCCTTCTGCATGGCGAGCGCCGCCTCGTGAAACAGGTCGGCGGCCTCGCGGGTGACGAAACGGGCGGCTGATCGTGCGAGCACCACCTCGACGCCGCGGCGGGCATCGAGTACACGCAGCCAGTCGCCCGGATGCAGCGGCGCGATCGCGATGCCGGCGCGGGGCCTGACGTCGAGCAGCCCTTCCCAGGCCAGCCGCTGGATCGCCTCGCGCACCGGCGTGCGGCCGAGCGCCAGCCGCTCGATCAAGGAACCCTCGGTGACAAAACTCGCCGGGGCCAGTTCGAGCGTGACGACCATGTGCTCAAGGACACGGTAAGCCTTGATCGCCGCAGGCTCCGACAGGGTGGTTGCTTCCATGGATATCAAAGCCGGTCTCCTGATATATCTAGAATATATCATAACGGATTCCGCATTGACAGCGACTTTCCTAACAGATATACGGCTGATATATCAGATGGAGAAATAGCCATGTGGACCGGAGTTTTCCCCGCCGTCACGACCAAATTCACCGCCGACGACCGGCTCGACCACGCCGAAATGGAGCGTTGCTTCAGCTTGCAGATGGAGGCCGGCTGCGACGGCATCATCGTCTGCGGCTCGCTCGGCGAAGGGCCGATGCTGTCGCCTGACGAGAAGATCGAGGTGCTGAAGACCGCGCAGAAGGTCGCAGGCAAGAAGCCGGTGCTGCTGACGGTCAACGAGGCCGGCACTCGGGAGGCGGCCAGCATCGCCAGGCGCGCCGCCAAGGAAGGCGCCAACGGACTGATGGTGGTACCGAGCCCGATCTACCACACCAACGCGGAAGAGACCGTGGCGGCCCTGCGCGCCGTGGCCGAGGCCGGCGACTTGCCGGTCATGATCTATTCCAACCGGCTCGCCTATCGCGTCGACGTCACCGTCGACCAGATGGAGGAGCTGGCATCGGACAAGCGCTTCGTCGCCATCAAGGAATCTTCCGACGACATCCGCCGCTCGACCGAGATCATCAACCGCCTGGGCAGTCGCTACGACCTGTTCACCGGCGTCGACAATCTCGCCTTCGAGGCGCTGTCGGTCGGCGCCATAGGCTGGGTGGCCGGCCTGGTCACCGCCTTCCCGCGCGAGACCGTCGCCATCTACCAGCTGATGAAGCACGGCCGCCGCGAAGAGGCGCTCGCCATCTACCGCTGGTTCCGGCCGCTGCTCGACCTCGATGTCTCGACCTATCTGGTGCAGAACATCAAGCTTGCCGAAGTGTTCGCCATCAACACCAACGATCGCGTCCGCATGCCGCGCATGCCACTGTCGGGCGAACGCCGCAAGACCGTCGAGAAGATCGTCAGGGATGCACTGGCGGTACGGCCAACGCTGCCGCAATTCTAAGGAGAAGATGCCGGCAGCCAGGTGAAGGGCAGCGCCCACGTGACAGGAAGTACCAAATCGACAGAAGCGGGGCGCCGCCCCGCCCTTCGGGCGCCTTCTAACCGTGAACGGGGAGAAGGGAAAGACATTGCCATCGTCGGTGGCGGCATCATCGGTATTTGCGCGGCTGCCTTCCTCGCCGAGGCCGGGCTGGATGTCACGGTCTTCGACCGCACCGGCATCTGCGAGGAGACGAGCTCGGGCAACGCCGCCGCCTTTGCTTTTTCCGATGTGCTGCCGCTGGCGCACAAGGGTATGATCAGGCAGCTGCCGAAATGGCTCGCCGATCCACTCGGCCCGCTCAGCATCCCGCCCGCCTACCTGCCCAAGCTGCTGCCCTGGCTGATCCGGTTCTGGCGCGCCGGCGCGCCGGGGAAATACGAGGCGAGCCTGACGGCCCAGGCCGGCATGATGAAGCTTGCCGAGGCCGAATGGATGGATCTGCTCGATCGGTCCGGCACGCGGCCGATGCTGCGCGAGGACGGTTCGCTCGAGCTCTACGAAAGCGAAGCCGAGTTCCGCGCCTCACTGTCGGGCTGGGCGGCGCGCGAGCGCTTCGGCATCGGCTTCCGCCATGTAGAAGGTGAAGACCTCGCGGGCTTGCAGCCTGGGTTGTCACCGCGCTTCGTCAAGGGCACCTTCGTGCCGGGATGGAAGACGGTCGCCGATCCAAAACTGCTCGGCAAGGCGGTGTGGGCTTACGCGCAGTCCAAAGGCGCCCGCTTCGAGATGGCCCGCATCGACAGCGTCGCCGCGAATCAGGATGGTGCGACGCTGACGCTGGCCGATGGCTCGACAAGACATGCCAGGCACATCGTCATTGCCGCGGGCGCCTGGTCGCACCTGCTGGCGCGGCAACTCGGCGATCGCATTCTGCTGGAGACCGAGCGCGGCTACAACACGACGCTGCCGACGAGCGCTTTCGACGTGACGCGGCAGCTGATCTTTTCCGGTCATGGCTTCGTCATCACCCCGCTCGAAACGGGCCTGCGCGTCGGCGGTGCCGTGGAGCTCGGCGGCATCGAGCGACCACCCAATTTCAACAGGTCGAAAGCGCTCCTGCAGAAGGCGCAGAAATTCCTTCCGGGGCTCGATCCCTCGGGCGGACGCGAATGGATGGGGTTCCGGCCCTCGCTGCCGGACTCGGTGCCCGTCATCGGCAAAGCGACGCGAAGCCGGTCGGTGATCTACGCCTTCGGTCACGGCCATCTCGGCCTGACCCAGGCCGCGGCAACCGGGCGGTTGATCAGGGAATTCGTTCTGGGGCAGACTTCGTCCGTTGATCTGGCCCCCTTCAGCCCACAACGGTTTTGATCTTGAGGAGCGACATGGCCAAGAAATCCTTCTTCTGCATCGACGGCCACACCTGCGGCAACCCGGTGCGGCTGGTCGCCGGCGGCGGGCCGCTGCTGCAGGGCTCGACGATGATGGAACGGCGCGCGCATTTCCTCGCCGAATACGACTGGATCCGCACCGGCCTGATGTTCGAGCCGCGCGGCCATGACGTGATGTCCGGCTCGATCCTCTATCCGCCGACACGCGAGGATTGCGACATCGCCATCCTGTTCATCGAGACGTCCGGTTGCTTGCCCATGTGCGGCCACGGCACCATCGGCACGGTGACGATGGCCATCGAGCACGGCTTGATCAAGCCGAAGACGCCGGGCGTGCTCAGGCTCGACACGCCGGCCGGCCTGGTCATCGCCGAATACAAGCAGGTCGGCGAGTATGTCGAGGAGGTGCGCATCACCAATGTGCCGTCCTTCCTCCATGCCGAAGGGCTGACAGTCGAATGTCCAGGGCTGGGTGAAATAACGGTCGATGTCGCCTATGGCGGCAATTTCTATGCCATCGTCGAACCGCAGGCGAACTATCGCGACATGGCAGACTATTCCGCCGGCGACTTCATCGCCTGGAGCCCGGTGGTGCGGCAGCGGCTCAACGAGAAGTATTCCTTCGTGCATCCGGAGAACCCCGGCATCGCCGGGTTGTCGCACATGCTGTGGACCGGCAAGCCGACGGTCGAGGGCGCCGATGCCCGCAATGCTGTTTTCTACGGCGACAAGGCGATCGATCGCTCGCCCTGCGGCACCGGCACATCGGCGCGCATGGCGCAGCTTCATGCCAAGGGCAAGCTTAGGGCGGGCGACGCCTTCGTCCATGAATCGATCATCGGCTCGCTGTTCAAGGGCAAGGTCGAAAAAGAGGTCACCGTGGCTGGCAAGCCGGCGATCATCCCCTCGATCGGCGGCTGGGCGCGCATGACCGGACTGAACACCATCTTCATCGACGACCGCGACCCGTTCGCGCATGGTTTCGTGGTCAAGTAGGAGAATCCTGACCTTGCGGAAAGGAGTGTGACGAAAAAACGAACCATGTCAGGAACGCAACGATTCTTCTCATCACCTAATCTTGACGGTGATTTCTTCGAAACGGAGCGCATGATGCGGCGCAATCGTCAAAGACATTGCGTTATGCCAATGATAGGGTCCGCGATAGTCCAGGGGCTGGGTGCGAAAAACGGGCGATCGGGAAGACGTGACTTGGAACCACGCGGAGCGGTCAAAAAAATCACGTTGCAATCCGGGCTCGAAACTTTACGACTAGGGGAAATACGAAAAGGAATGCGTCTGCATGGGCGACATTCCAGGGGAGCCATGTACACATGCAGTATTTTGTCCAGCAGCTTATCAATGGGCTGACGCTGGGATCGATCTATGGGCTGATCGCAATCGGCTACACGATGGTCTACGGCATCATCGGCATGATCAATTTCGCCCATGGCGACATCTTCATGGTGGGCGCCTTCACGGCACTGATCGTCTTCCTCATCCTCGGCGCGCTGTTTTATTCGGTGCCCGTGGTCATCGCGCTGCTGGTCATGATGATCGTGGCGATGCTGCTCACCAGCCTCTACAACTGGACGATCGAGAAGGTGGCCTACCGGCCACTGCGCGGTTCGTTCCGGCTGGCGCCGCTGATCACCGCCATCGGCATGTCGATCGCGCTGTCGAACTTCGTCCAGGTGACGCAAGGCCCGCGCAACAAGCCGATCCCGCCGATGGTCAGCCAGGTCTACAACATCAACGGCGTCAGCGTGTCGCTGAAGCAGATCATCATCGTCATCGTCACCGCTTTGCTGCTGGCGCTGTTCTGGTACTTGGTCAACAAGACCTCGCTCGGCCGGGCGCAACGCGCCTGCGAGCAGGACCGCAAGATGGCCGCACTGCTCGGCATCGACGTCGATCGCACCATCTCGATCACCTTCATCATGGGCGCAGCCCTTGCCGCCGTCGCCGGCACGCTGTTCCTGATGTATTACGGCGTCATCGCCTTCTCGGACGGCTTTACGCCCGGGGTAAAAGCTTTCACGGCGGCGGTTCTTGGCGGCATCGGCTCATTGCCAGGTGCCGTGCTGGGCGGCCTCCTCATCGGCTTCATCGAGAGCATGTGGTCGGCCTATTTCTCGATCGACTACAAGGACGTCGCCGCCTTCTCGATCCTGGCGATCGTGCTGATCTTCCTGCCTTCCGGCATCTTGGGCCGGCCAGAAGTCGAAAAGGTCTGAGACCATGGCCGTGACCGTATCTCCAGAGCGCGACCTCGTCGCCAGCCCCATGCAGCGCGCGCTGCGCGAGGCCTTCTATGCCGGCGCGATAGCGCTTGGCCTGTTCGTGCTGTTCATCGGCCTCAGGACCGACCAGAACATTTCCAACGAACTGGTCGTGGTGCAGCGCTGGGGCCTGCTTGCCGCGGTGGTGATCGCCACGGCCGTCGGGCGTTTCCTCTATGTCGCCTACGGCCAGCCCTTCATGGCTAACCAGAAGATCGCCGATGTCGCCACCGGGCTCATGCCGGCAAGTGTGGCATCCCGCTTCTTCACCCTGCCGACCTTCATCGGAGCGGTCGTCGCCATGGTGCTGCTGTTCGTGTTCAACAGCTCTCTCGCCGGATGGGTTGGGGCAGAACCGGCCGGCTACCTGCAATTCCTGCGCGCCCTGGCGGTCATCTATGTGCTGGCCTGCGTGATCTATTACTTCCGCGCCTTCATCCATGCCAACTTCACCAAATTGGGCATCTCGGCATTGGTGCTGTACCCGATCCTCGTCGTCGCGGTGCTGTCACTCAACGCCTGGTCGGTCACCACCGGGCTGCAGGGTTCGTTGAAATGGGTCGATAATTTCGGCATCCAGATCCTGATCTATGTGATGCTGGCCTGGGGACTGAACATCGTCGTCGGCCTCGCCGGTCTGCTCGATCTCGGCTACGTCGCTTTTTATGCGCTTGGCGCCTATGCCTATGCGCTTCTCGCCACGCATTTCGGCCTGTCGTTCTGGATACTGTTGCCGGCCGCGGGCGCCATGGCCGCGCTCTGGGGGGTGCTGCTCGGCTTTCCCGTGCTGCGCCTGCGCGGCGACTATCTGGCGATCGTGACGCTCGCCTTCGGCGAGATCATCCGCCTCGTGCTGATCAACTGGCGCGAGGTCACCAATGGGTCGGCCGGCATCTCCGGCATTCCCAAGGTCAGCTTCTTCGGCTTGATGTCGTTCAACGTGTCGGACCCGAATTACATCGCCAAGGTGCTGAACATCGCCACGTCCAGCGCCTACTACAAGATCTTCCTCTACTACCTGATCCTTGGGCTCTGCCTGCTAACCGCCTTCGTCACCATCCGGCTGCGGCGCCTGCCGGTCGGCCGCGCCTGGGAAGCCTTGCGTGAGGATGAGATCGCCTGCCGCTCGCTCGGTATCAACACCACCACCACCAAGCTGACGGCCTTTGCCACCGGTGCCATGTTCGGCGGCTTCGCCGGTTCGTTCTTCGCCGCGCGGCAAGGTTTCGTCAGCCCCGAATCCTTCGTCTTCCTGGAATCGGCCATTATCCTCGCCATCGTCGTGCTCGGCGGCATGGGCTCGCTGGTCGGCATCGCCGTCGCCGCGATGGTAATGATCGGCGGCACCGAGGCGCTGCGCGAACTCGACTTCCTCAAGCAGGTCTTCGGGCCCGATTTCACACCGGAACTCTACCGCATGCTTCTGTTCGGCATGGCCATGGTCATCGTCATGCTGTGGAAGCCGCGCGGCTTCGTCGGCAGCCGTGAACCGACAGCCGTCCTCAAGGAACGAAGAGCTGTCTCAGGCTCCTTCACCAAGGAGGGCCACGGCTGATGAATGCGACCACGCAAATGAACGATGCCATCCTGCAGGTCGATCATCTGTCGATGAAGTTCGGCGGCCTGGTCGCCATCGGCGACCTGTCCTTCACCGCCAGGCGCGGCGAAATCACGGCGCTGATCGGCCCCAACGGCGCCGGCAAGACCACCGTGTTCAACTGCATCACCGGCTTTTACAAACCGTCGGAGGGCATGATCACGCTCAACCGGGCCGATGGTTCCAGCTACTTGCTGGAACGGCTGCCCAACCATGAGATCCCGGCGCGCGCCAAGGTGGCGCGGACCTTCCAGAACATCCGCCTGTTCTCGGGGATGACGCTGCTGGAGAACTTGCTCGTCGCCCAGCATAACAAGCTGATGAAGGCTTCGGGCTATACGATCCTGGGCCTGTTCGGCTTCAGCGGCTACCGCAAGGCCTCGGCCGAATCGGTGGAGCTTGCCAAGCACTGGCTGGAAAAGGCCGACCTCGTCGATCGCGCCGACGATCCGGCCGGCGACTTGCCCTACGGCGCGCAGCGGCGGCTCGAGATCGCACGCGCCATGTGCACCGGTCCTGAGCTTCTTTGCCTCGACGAACCGGCGGCCGGCCTCAACCCGAAGGAATCGGCGGCGCTGAACGAACTGCTGATGGACATCAAGCACACGACCGGCACCTCGATCCTGCTGATCGAGCACGACATGTCGGTGGTCATGCAGATTTCCGACCACGTCGTGGTGCTCGAATATGGCCGCAAGATCTCCGACGGCAATCCGCAGTCGGTGCGCACCGACCCGCGCGTCATCGCCGCCTATCTCGGCGTCGACGACGAGGAGGTCGAGACCGCGCTCACCGAAGTCGGTGACGAGGACGTCATCGAACAGCTCGATATCGGTCCCGACTCGGCGCATGGCCCGGGGACGTCGTCGTCGTATCTTGCCGGGCCGGTGAGCGACACCGTCGGCCATAGCGAAGGCGAGCGGGTGACCGTGTCGAAGGGCGCTTCCAAGGCAGCACAGATCGACGCCCGCGCCGCCACCGTGGCAAGCAGGCCTGTCGCACCGGCGCCAGCCAAGCCCGCGCCGAAGAAAGCGGCACCAAGGAAAACGGCCGCCAAGACACCTGCCGCGAAGGCCGAAGGCGTTTCGAACCGGCTCGCTGCCCCCCGTGGCGGCAAGGCCGACAATCTGACCCGCATCAAGGGCATCGGGACGGTCAACGAGAAGAAGCTCAACGAACACGGCATCTTCCACTTCGACCAGATCGGCGCCTGGAAGAAGGCCGATGTCGAGGCGGTCGAGGCCTATCTCGCCTTTGACGGACGCATCGCGCGCGAGGAATGGGTCAAGCAGGCGAAGCTGCTCGGTCAGGGCAAGGATACGCAATTCTCGCGCCGCGTCGATGCGGGCAAGGTGGCGACCAGTCATGCTTCCGGCAAGGCCGCGGGCACAGGCAAGCCCGTCCAGGGCAAGCGCGGAGGGGGCAAGTGATGGCCGCGACAACGCTGCTCGATATCAAGGGCGTGGAGACCTATTACGGCAACATCCGCGCGCTGAACGGTGTCAACGTCACCGTCAAGCAAGGTGAAATCGTGGCGCTGATCGGCGCCAACGGCGCCGGCAAGTCGACGCTGATGATGACCATCTTCGGGGCTCCGCGGGCCCGCACGGGCACCATCACCTTCGCCGGAGCCGATATTACCCAGTTGCCGACGCACGAAATCGCACGCATGCGCATCGCACAGTCACCCGAGGGCCGGCGCATCTTCCCGCGCATGACGGTAATGGAAAACCTGCAGATGGGCGCCAGCCTCGACAACCTCAAATACTATGGCGAGGACGTCGAGAAGGTGTTCACGCTGTTCCCCAGACTGAAGGAGCGCATCGCCCAGCGTGGCGGGACCTTGTCGGGCGGCGAACAGCAGATGCTGTCGATCGGACGCGCACTGATGGCGCGGCCGAAACTGCTTCTGCTCGACGAGCCGTCGCTGGGTCTGGCGCCGCTGATCGTCAAGCAGATTTTCGATGCCATCCGCGAATTGAACCGCACCCAAGGGCTGACCGTGTTCCTGGTCGAGCAGAACGCGTTCGGCGCGCTCAAGCTCGCCACGCGCGGCTATGTCATGGTCAATGGCAATGTGACGATGAGTGGCACCGGCAAGGAACTGCTCGCCAATCCGGAAGTGCGCGCCGCCTATCTTGAAGGCGGACATCACTGAGTTCAGGAGACTTCCCATGCAAGGCATTCTCTACGAGGAACCGTCGATCTGGCAGTTTTTCTTCGTCACCTGCCTGCTCGGCGGCTGGGCGGCCTGGATGACCGGCAAGGCCAGTGCCCAGACATGGCGCAGCTTCATCCAGCTGTTCGCCTATATGCTCGGCCTCGGCATCGGTATCCGTTTCATCCATCATGCGCTGTTCAACGGCACGATGTTCTCGCTGCATTACTATATCGTCGATACCATCGTGCTGATGATACTGGGCTTCGTCGGCTATCAATACACACGAACCAACCAGATGGTCACACAGTATAATTGGCTCTATGAAAGAGCTTCCATCTTGAGCTGGAAACCGAAAGATTGATGTTCATCATTAACGCCGCGTCAGGGATGAATCGGCGTGACAAGTGCCTGAAAATCGGCAAACTATGCTTTCTGCGATAAGGGTGGGCATCGCATGAAAGCTTCATCCACGCCCACTCCGTTAATGGGAGCGTTTAAATGAAAAAGTCACTTTTGTCCGCCGTAGCCCTGACCGCGCTCGTCGCGTTCGGCGGCAACGCGTGGGCTGATGTAATGTTCGCGGTCGCCGGGCCGATCACCGGTCCGAACGCGGCCTTCGGCGCACAGCTGCAGAAGGGCGCCGAAGCGGCGGTCGCCGATATCAACGCCAAGGGCGGTATCAATGGCGAGCAGATCAAGCTTGAAGTCGGCGACGACGTCTCCGATCCGAAGCAGGGCATCTCGGTCGCCAACAAGTTCGTCGGCGACGGCGTCAAGTTTGTGATCGGACACTTCAACTCGGGCGTGTCGATCCCGGCCTCCGAAGTCTATGCTGAAAACAATATCGTCGAAATCACGCCGGCCGCGACCAACCCGAAGTTCACCGAGCGCGGCCTGTGGAATGTGTTCCGTACCTGCGGACGCGACGACCAGCAGGGCAGCATCGCCGGCGCCTATATCGCCGCGAACTTCAAGGATGCCAAAGTCGCCGTGATCCATGACAAGACCCCTTACGGCCAGGGCCTCGCGGACGAAACCAAGAAGGCGATGAACGCCGCGGGCGTCAAGGAAGTGATGTATGAAGGCGTCAATGTCGGCGACAAGGACTTCTCCGCGCTGATCGCCAAGATGAAGGAAGCCGGCGTCACCCTGATCTACTGGGGTGGCCTGCACACCGAAGCCGGCCTGATCATCCGTCAGTCCGCGGACCAGGGCCTCAAGGCGCCGATGATGTCGGGTGACGGCATTGTGACGGACGAACTCGCCGCCATCGCGGGCGACGCTGTCGCCGGCACGCTCAACACGTTCGGCCCCGACCCGCGGCTGATCCCGGCCAACAAGGAACTCGTCGAGAAGTTCCGCGCGCAGGGTTTCGAGCCGGAAGCCTACACGCTCTACGCGTATGCCGCCGTGCAGGTGGTCGCCGAGGCGGCCGCCGCCGCCAAGACGAACGATCCGCAGGCCGTCGCCAAGGCGATGCATGAAAACGGGCCGTTCCCTTCCGTTCTGGGCGATCTCGCCTATGACGCCAAGGGCGACCCGAAGCTGCCAGGCTACATTATGTACGAATGGAAGAAGAAGGACGACGGGAAGTATTCCTGGTTCCCGAAGTCGTAATTCATTCGGATCCGAAACCAACGATGCCNGGCGCCTCGCGCCGGGCATTTTCTTTGACGCGCCGGCAGTGGTGAGATCCCTGCTTGGTTGGGAAGATCGCATCCAGGATCGAAATTGTCGCCATTGTTCCGTCCGTTCGAACGAATGCGTGCGAGTGTTGGCCGGATAATTGATTTAAATCGGTTTAAACCGGCGTCGATTTTGTTTGCACTGCAGCATTTTCACGTTAATCATTGCCTCGATTTCCCGTCCCTTCCGCTGCTGGAGCCCAGTCCTTGGCCATCACGAAGATCCTCGTCGCCAACCGGTCAGAAATCGCAATCCGTGTCTTTCGCGCAGCCAATGAACTTGGCCTCAAAACCGTGGCGATCTGGGCCGAGGAGGACAAATATTCGCTGCACCGCTTCAAGGCCGATGAAAGTTACCAGGTCGGGCGCGGACCGCATCTCAGCAAGGACATGGGGCCGATCGAGAGCTATCTGTCGATCGAGGAGGTGATCCGCGTCGCCAGGCTTTCGGGCGCCGATGCCATCCACCCCGGCTACGGGCTGCTGTCGGAAAGCCCCGAATTCGCCGAGGCCTGCGCGCAAGCAGGCATCACCTTCATCGGACCGAAGCCCGACACGATGCGCCGGCTGGGCAACAAGGTCGCCGCGCGCAATCTCGCCATTGAGGTCGGCGTGCCCGTGGTGCCGGCCACCGATCCGTTGCCGGACGATTTGGAGGCGGTCAAGGAACTCGCCAAGACGGTCGGTTATCCGGTCATGCTGAAGGCTTCGTGGGGTGGTGGTGGCCGCGGCATGCGCGCCATCCGTTCCGAGGCCGATCTCGCTCGCGAGGTCATGGAAGGCAAGCGGGAGGCGAAAGCCGCCTTCGGCAAGGACGAGGTCTATCTCGAAAAGCTGATCGAGCGCGCTCGCCATGTCGAAGTGCAGGTGCTTGGCGACACTCACGGCAATGCCGTGCACCTGTTCGAGCGCGACTGCTCGATCCAGCGCCGCAACCAGAAGGTCGTCGAGCGCGCGCCGGCGCCCTATCTCAGCGAGGACCTGCGCCAGGAACTTTGCGGCTACGCGCTGAAAATCGCGCGCGAGACCAGCTATATCGGCGCCGGCACCGTCGAATTCCTGCAGGACGCCGATACCGGCAAATTCTACTTCATCGAGGTCAATCCGCGCATCCAGGTCGAGCACACCGTCACCGAGATGGTGACCGGCATCGACATCGTGAAGGCGCAGATCCATATCCTCGACGGCTTCGCCATCGGCACGCCGGAATCGGGCGTACCGGCGCAGAGGGACATCCGGCTGAACGGCCATGCCTTGCAGTGCCGCATCACCACCGAAGACCCCGAACACAATTTCATTCCGGACTACGGCCGCATCACCGCCTATCGCGGCGCCACCGGCTTCGGCATCCGCCTCGACGGCGGCACGGCCTATTCCGGCGCGGTCATCACCCGCTTCTACGATCCGCTGCTGGAGAAGGTCACGGCCTGGGCGCCGACGCCGGCAGAGACGATCGCCCGCATGAACCGCGCCTTGCGCGAGTTCCGCATCCGCGGCGTCGCCACCAACCTCACTTTCCTCGAAGCGATCATCAATCATCCGAGCTTCGCCGACAATTCCTATACGACGAGGTTCATCGACACGACGCCGGAGCTGTTCCAGCAGGTCAAGCGCCAGGACCGCGCCACCAAGCTGCTCAACTATCTGGCCGACGTCAGCGTCAATGGTCATCCCGAGACGCGCGGGCGGCCGACGCCAAAGGCCGACGCGGCGCCGCCCGTGGTGCCCTATCTCAACGGCAATGTGCCGAGCGGCAGCAAGCAGAAGCTCGACGTGCTCGGGCCGGAGAAGTTCGCCGCCTGGATGCGTGAGCAGAAGGAAGTGCTGGTCACCGACACGACGATGCGCGACGGCCACCAGTCGCTGCTCGCCACCCGCGTGCGTACGCATGACATTGCCGGCATCGCCGGCACCTATGCGCGCGCCTTGCCGCAGCTTCTGTCTCTCGAATGCTGGGGCGGCGCCACTTTCGACGTCGCCATGCGCTTCCTCACCGAGGATCCGTGGGAGCGGCTGTCGCTGGTGCGGGAAGCAGCCCCCAACCTGTTGCTGCAGATGCTGCTGCGCGGCGCCAACGGCGTCGGCTACACCAATTATCCCGACAATGTCGTGCAGCATTTCGTCAAGCAGGCGGCAAGCGGCGGCATCGACCTGTTCCGCGTCTTCGACTGCCTGAACTGGGTCGAGAACATGCGCGTCGCCATGGACGCCGTGGGCGCCGAGGGCAAGCTGATCGAAGCGGCGATGTGCTATACCGGCGACATCCTCGATCCGGCGCGGGCCAAGTACGACCTCAAATATTATGTCGGGCTGGCCGAGGAATTGCAGGCCGCCGGCGCCCATATCATCGCGGTCAAGGACATGGCCGGCCTGTTGAAGCCGAGTGCCGCCCGTGTGCTGTTCAAGGCGCTGCGCGAGGCGACCGACCTGCCGATCCATTTTCACACCCACGACACATCGGGTCTGTCGGCGGCAACCGTGCTGGCGGCGGTGGAAAGCGGCGTCGACGCCATCGACGCGGCGATGGACGCCTTCTCCGGCAACACGTCGCAGCCATGTCTGGGTTCGATCGTGGAAGCACTGAAGGGCACCGAACGCGACCCGGGCCTCGACCCGCAATGGATCCGCAAGATCTCGTTCTACTGGGAAGCCGTTCGCAACCAATACGCCGCCTTCGAGAGCGACCTGAAAGGTCCGGCTTCCGAGGTCTACCTGCACGAAATGCCGGGCGGGCAGTTCACCAATTTGAAGGAACAGGCCCGTTCGCTGGGGCTAGAGACACGCTGGCACGAAGTGGCGCAGACCTATCACGACGTCAATCTGATGTTCGGCGACATCGTCAAGGTGACGCCGTCCTCGAAGGTCGTCGGCGACATGGCGCTGATGATGGTGAGCCAGGACCTGACCGTTGCCGATGTCGAGAACCCGGCCCGCGACATCGCCTTCCCGGACTCGGTCGTCTCGATGCTGCGCGGCGACCTCGGCCAGTCCCCGGGCGGTTGGCCGCGGGTGCTGCAGAAGAAGGCACTGAAAGGCGACAAGCCGATCACGGCGCGGCCCGGTTCGTTGCTGAAGCCGGCCGACCTCGAGAAGAGCCGCAAGGAGATCGAGGACAAGCTCGAGCGCAAGCTGTCGGAATACGAGTTCGCCTCGTGGCTGATGTATCCGAAAGTGTTTTCCGACTTCGTCGCCGCGCAGGAAACCTACGGCCCGGTCAGCGTTCTGCCGACGCCGACCTATTTCTATGGCATGAAATCGGAAGACGAGATTTTCGTCGATATCGAAAGGGGCAAGACCTTGGTCGTGCGCTGCCAGGCGTTCGGCGATGTCGATGAGAAGGGCATGGTCACCGTGTTCTTCGAGCTCAACGGCCAGCCGCGACGTGTGAAGGTGCCCGACCGCGCGCACGGTGCATCGGCAGCCAAGGCGCGCCGCAAGGCGGAGCCTGGCAACGAGGCGCATGTCGGAGCGCCGATGCCGGGTGTGGTTTCGGCGCTTGCGGTCGCCGCCGGCCAGGCGGTCAAGGCCGGCGACGTGCTGCTCTCCATCGAAGCGATGAAGATGGAAACGGCGTTGCACGCCGAGCGCGACGGTACGGTTGCCGAGGTGCTGGTCAAGGCCGGCGACCAGATCGACGCGAAGGATCTGCTGATCGCGTTCAACTGAGAGCTCGCGAGAAACGAGCAGGCCGTCGGCTTCTGGCGGCAGGTTTGGCGAGCTGTTCGATAACGGCTTGACCCGCCGGCCTTGGTCGGGCATCGAACCGCTGAAATTCGCCGCGGCACGTTCCCCGAGTCGCGGCGCGGAACCGATTTTGGAGAAAACATGGCCGACGATATCACCGAGACCAGCCAGACTGTTGCCGCCGGCCAGCTGCGTGCCTTGATCGAGCGCATCGAGAGGCTCGAGGAAGAAAAGAAGACGATTTCGGACGACATCAAGGAAGTCTTCGCCGAGGCCAAGGGCACCGGCTTCGACACCAAGGCAATCCGCACCATCATCCGGTTGCGCAAGAAGGACCAGGCCGAGCGCCAGGAGGAGGATGCCATCCTCGATCTGTACATGGCCGCGCTCGGCATGGTCTAAGACTGGACACAGTCCGGGGCGTCAGTGCGGCGCCCTCAACGGTTCGAACCATGAGCGAATTCGACTTCGGCGGCCGTCGCGCCTCGGAATTCCGCCATCGCGGCTTCTGGTCGCTGTTTGCCGAACGGCATCCGGAAGAAAGGGCCCTGCTGGCGCGGCGCGGACCCTGGTTCTGGCAGCGCGGGCTGCCCGACTTCGCACTGGTCCTTTCCATGTATGTCGCGCCGGCGCAGAACCATGTCGGCGTCTTCTTCGGGCGCAACGAGAAGTTCGGCGCCACGCAAAGCTGGTCGCGGCTGGAGCCGTTCCGGCCGGCAATCGAAGACAGGCTGAAACTCAGGCCGGAACAAAGCTGCGAAGACCTCGGCATCAATTCGATGTGGCGGGTCAATTGCTTTCCCGAGGACAACTGGCCTGCCATGACCGACTGGCTGGTGACGGAATGCTCACGGGTCGAGCGCGCCGTAACCGAAGTGCTGGGGCAGGGTAAGTGATCGCGGATTTCTTCCGCTCGCGTTGGCTTGGCGAGGTGCCGGTCGACCGGCTGTTCTGGCGTGACATGATGCTTGTCGGGACCGTGATCAATATTGCGTCGTCTGCTGCGGCGCTGATCCTGCTTGGGATGAAGATGCCGCTCGGTCTTGTCCTGGCGGTGCATTTTGCACCGGTGCCCTACAACGTCTTCCTGACTTTGGCGGTCTGGCGCACGGCAGAGAAGGCCGGCGGTGCCAGGGCTTCGCTCTTCATGCTCGGATCAGCGCTCTGGCTGATCGCCACGATCGTCGTCTGACGAGACGACCCGTACGAAAAAGGGCGGCCAGAGCCGCCCTTCGCGAGAAATGATGACGCCTGTTCAGGCCGCGGGCTCGAATTTCAGCGCCACGCCATTGATGCAGTAGCGCAGGCCGGTCGGCGGCGGGCCGTCCTCGAAGACATGGCCGAGATGGCTGCCGCAACGAGAGCAGTGGCATTCGGTACGGACCATGCCGTAGCTGCGGTCGACCGTGTTCTCGACCGAGCCCGGAACGGGATCGTTGAAGCTCGGCCAGCCGGTGCCGCTCTCGAACTTCAGCGTGGATTGGAACAGCGGCTGGTCGCAGCCAACGCAAGAAAAAGTGCCGGCACGCTTCTCATAGAGCAGGGCGCAGCTCCCCGGCCGCTCGGTGCCATGGTTGCGCATGACCGCGTATTGCTCCGGCGTCAGCCGGGCGCGCCATTCGGCGTCGGTGCGGGTTACGGGGTAGGTGTGGGTGTCCATTTGATCTCCTCAGCCTTGGCGGCTCGTTCTTGGTTGCAACCGGATATTCGCAACAAGATAGGCGTTTGTTACGGCATTTGCCCGCATTTTCGAGCGGACCACCTGGAATTCCTCAGGCGATCGCCGCGAGATAGCGCGTGACGGAGGCGGCTAGCGCCGTCTTCGCATCGCCGATGATGTTCTGGTTCCACCATGCGCCGTAGATATCGTCGAAGGCGAACGGCGAAAGGACTGCCGCGATGCGGTGTATGGCGGCAGCATTGAGCGGGATCTGGTTCGGATAGCTGTACATGAAGCTGACATGGCGGCGTGTCGGCGTCACCTGCAGGATGTCTCCGGTCAGCAGGGCATCGGCACCGTCGCGTTTCCAGTGCAGCACCTGGCCGCCGGCAAAGTGGCCGCCGCAGCGGATGAGTGTCAGCGACGGGTTGATGGCCAGCGTCTCGCCTTGCCAACTGACGATCGAGCGATGCGGCCGCATGATCCATTGCCGGTCGTCGGCATGGAGATAGATCGGCACGCCGCCAAACGCCTCGCTCCATTCGACCATCACCGAATAGTAATGGCAGTGCGAGATGGCGATCGCGGCAAGGCCGCCGCGGCGGTTGATCTCCGCCACCGCCTCGTCGCTTACCATCGAGATGCAGTCCCATAGCACATTGCCGTGCGGCGTTTGCGCCAGCAGCGCCCGCTGGCCGATGGCGAAGCGCGGCTCGATGCCAAACGCGAGCACGCCGGCGTCGTCCTTCATCACCAGCCGATGCGCGGCGGCGAGTTGTTGCGGCGTGGTCCAGGCCTGGCCCTCCCAGCGCACATACTGCCGTTCGTCCTCGCAAATCGGGCAGTGTCGCGGTGGCGTTTCCGTCCCCGCGAACTGGACGCCGCACTGCAAGCAGAGGAAGCAGGTCATCTGATCTCCCGTGGTCCTTCAGTGCTTTCTTGAAAGCTGCTTCGTAGCACCTTCGAGCCCGGCCATTGTCAGCGGAAACATGCTGCCGCCGAAGATGTCACGGATCATCGCGATCGAATGGGTAAAACCCCAGTTCTTTTCACTCTCGGGATTAAGCCACACCGCGTTCGGCCATTGCTGCAGCAGCCGGCCGAGCCAAACCGTTCCGGCCTCGGGGTTCCAGTGTTCCACCGAGCCGCCGGGGTGGGCGATCTCGTATGGACTCATCGAGGCATCGCCGACGACGATGACCTTATAGTCCGGACCATATTTGTGGAGGAGGTCAAAGGTCGGAATCACCTCGGCATGGCGGCGGCGATTGTCCTTCCACACGCCTTCGTAGATGCAGTTGTGGAAATAGAAATATTCGAGCTGGCGGAATTCGGCGCGGGCGGCCGAAAACAGTTCCTCGACGCTTTTGATATGGTCGTCCATCGAGCCGCCGACATCGAAGAACATCAGGAGCTTCACCGCATTGCGGCGCTCGGGCCGTGTCTTGACGTCGAGGTAGCCGTGCTCGGCGGTGGCGTGGATGGTACCGGGCAGGTCGAACTCTTCCTCCGCGCCTTCGCGCACCCAGCGGCGCAGCCGCTTCAGCGCGACCTTGATGTTGCGGGTGCCGAGTTCGATGGCATCGTCGAAATTCCTGAACTCGCGCTTGTCCCAGACCTTCACCGCGCGGCGGTTGCGGCCTTCATGCTGGCCGATGCGGACGCCTTCGGGGTTGTAGCCATAGGCGCCGAAGGGCGAGGTGCCGCCGGTGCCGATCCATTTCGAGCCGCCCTGGTGGCGGCCCTTTTGTTCCTCGAGCCGCTGCTTCAGCGTCTCCATCAGCTTGTCGAAGCCGCCAAGCGCCTCGACCAGCTTTTTCTCCTCCTCGGTCAGGTGTTTCTCGGCGAGCCGGCGCAGCCATTCCTCTGGAATGTCGGCGACATTGACGGCATCCGGGCCACCCAGCGCTTCGATGCCCTTGAAGACATGCGCGAACACCTGGTCGAAGCGGTCGATATGACGCTCGTCCTTCACCAACGCAGCGCGGGCGAGATAATAAAAACCCTCGATGTCATAGTCTACCAGCCCGGCTTCCAGCCCCTCCAGCAGCGACAGGTATTCCCTGAGCGAAACGGGAACACGCGCTGCCTTCAGTTCGAGGAAGAAGGGGATGAACATGGCCGGTTACAGCAAATCATACTCGATAAAGCCGGTGCGGCGCGCGACGTGGTCGTAGAGCTTGCGCGCGGTGACGTTAGTTTCGTGCGTCATCCAGTAGACGTTTTTCACCCCGATCTTGCCGGCCTCCTGCTTCACCGCCTCGATGAGGGCCGCGCCGATGCCCTTGCCGCGCACCTGCGGGTCGGCGAACAGGTCCTGCAGGTAGCAGTTGTTTTTCTCCGACCAGCCGGAGCGGTGGTAGAGATAATGGGTGAGGCCGACCGCCTTGCCGTCGAGGGTAGCGATAAAACCCTTCGGCTCGAACTCGCCTTCGGTGAACAGCCGTTTCCAGGTGACGGCGTAGACCTCTTCCGGCAGCGTGGTTTCGTAGAATGTGAGGTAGTCGGTCCACAGGCGCCGCCAGTCGGCGTGGTCGGATTGCGCAAGCGGGCGGACGGTGATCTCGGTCATTTCGGTTCCTCCAAAGTCTGATCTGTTCCGGACGGAATCAGGGCGGATACAGCTTCGCCTAAACCGCGGCCGAATTGTACTCGCGAAATGCGGTGGCCAGCACATGCAGCGCCTCGCGCGCCCGCGGCGCCAATGTGTGCGAATGCAGGACCACTTCGGACGGGTCAAGCGGCGGCAGGCCGAGCTTGCGGCCAATCTCGACCAGGCCGGGAGGAACGACGCGGTGGGCCAGCGCCGAAACGGCAAAGCCCGCCGATACCGCAATGTTGACGGCCGCGCCGCCGCCACCCACAAATGCCTCCTCCCAGGCGATGCCAGCCTTGTCCAGCGTCTCGACGGCTCGCACACGATCCGGACAACTGCATATGGTGCTCAGGAGAGCGAGGCGCAGCGGCGTCCCGCGCTGCCATTCGAAGGAAGGCGTCGCGAACCAGCCATAGTGATTGCGCGACAAGGTCCGGCCCGGACGGCTGTCGCCCTCGCGGTGCACGATGATCGCATCGAGTTCGCCGCGATCGAACGCCTCCTTCAGAATGGTGCTGGTGTCGATCCTCAAACTGAGCGTGAGCGATGGATCGTGCGCGTGGAGTTGGGCGATCAGGACGGAAAGTTCGGGGCCGGCGACATGATCGACAAAGCCGAGCGCGAGCCGGCAGGGCGCTTCCGAAAACTCGGCCATGGCGCGCTCATGCGCGGCAAGGAAGTCGCGCGCGGAAGGCAGGAAAACGGCGCCCCTCGCCGACAGGCTGACGCGGCGCGGGGTGCGCTCGATCAGCCGCGCGCCGAGCTTTTCCTCAAGACGCCGCAGCTTGACGCTGATCGTCGCCTGGGTGCTGCCAAGTGCTTCGGCGGCGCGGGTGAAGCTCTGCAGATCGGCCACCATCACGAAGGTGCGTACGGCGTCGACGTCAAGGGTGGTCATTCCAGGCCTTCCATCGGCATCATGCCAACTTGTCATTTCTGATATAGCCAACCATAGCCTTTTTTCATGGTCAAGTCTCATCTATGTCAGCCTGACCGCGGTTTGAAGAATGCCGCCTCTCCCTGTCTCGATGGAAAGTGACCGACATGCCGTTTCAAATTGAACGAAACACCATCGCGCTGACCGGCGTGTGCCTGGCGTCTCTCCTGTTCGGGCTCGAAATCTCCAGCGTGCCGGTGATCCTGCCGAAGCTGGAAAGCGTGCTCGCCGCCGATTTCAAGGATTTGCAGTGGATCATGAATGCCTACACCATTGCCTGCACGATGGTGCTGATGGCGACGGGAACATTGGCCGACCGTTTCGGGCGAAAGAGCGTGATGGTGATCACCACCGTCGCCTTCGGCCTTGCCTCGCTGATGTGCGGTCTGGCAACGAGCGCGCCGCTGCTGATCGCCGCCCGCTTTCTGCAAGGCCTTGCCGGTGGCGCAATGCTGACCTGCAGCGTGGCCGTGCTGTCGCACCAGTTCCAGGACGGAAAGGCGCGCGGCAAGGCCTTCGTCGCCTGGAGCGTCGTCTCCGGCATAGGGCTCGGTTTTGGGCCCGCGATCGGCGGCTTGATCGTGGCGCTGTCGAACTGGCAATGGGTTTTCCTCATCCACGTGCCGCTGGCGATCCTGGCGCTCGCCTTCATTGGTGCCGGGGTCACGCAATCGCGCGATCATAACGCCCATAAGCTCGATCTGGCAGGCCTGCTGACCCTGTCGGCGGCAGTGTTCGGCTTCTCCTATCTGATCACGCAAGGTGCTGATCTCGGGGCCGGCGCCCGTATTGCCGTGATTGTCGCGTCGGTTGCGGCTTTCATCGCGTTCCTGGTCGCCGAGAGGGTCAATCCCTATCCGATGTTCGATTTCTCGGTCTTCCGCATCCGCCAGTTTTCGGGTGCGATCATGGGCGCCATAGGCATGAATTTCAGCTACTGGCCGTTCATCATCTATCTGCCGATCTACTATTCCGGCGTGCTCGGCTACGACAGCACCGCGACCGGCCTGCTGCTGCTGGTCTACACGCTGCCCTTCATGGTGATGCCGCCGATCGCCGAGCGCCTGCGTGCGCGTTATCAGGCGCGGATCGCGATCCCGCTCGGCCTGCTGACCCTGGGGATCGGCTTTATCGCCATGTGGATCGGGTCCGGGCTCGAGGGCGCCAACTGGCTGACCATGCTGCCCGGCACTCTGATCGCCGGGATCGGTATCGGGCTGACCAATTCGCCGACCACCAACACCACCACCGGGGCGGTGTCGGCCGATCGCGCCGGGATGGCTTCGGGCATCGACATCAGCGCGCGCCTAATCACGCTCGCCATCAACATAGCGGTGCTCGGCCTTTTGTTGACGCATGGGATTGCTTCTTATCTCCGCAACGCATTCGGCGGGGCTTTCGACCCTAGCGAATTGCGCGCGTTGGCGGAAAGGATCGCCGCCGGAAATCTCGATGGCCTTGCACGGGAGACGCCTCACCTCGCAACCCTCGACCCGTCCGGCGCCATTGTGCATGCCGCCCTGGTCAATGGCTTCGGCTGGGTCATGCTCTATTGCGGGATTGGCGTTCTTGCCCTGGCGGTCATCGGTTTCGTCATCTTTGGACCGAAGCGTGTCGCGCCGCAGGAGAGAGGCTTTGCTGCCGCCGAATGAGCGGCCGAAGCCTGCTCGCAGCGGACCTTCGCTCGATCTTCACCCCTGCCGTCTGGCCATGAAGGCCAGCCGCTCGAACAGGTGCACGTCCTGCTCGTTCTTCAACAGGGCGCCGTGCAGCTTGGGCAGCGCGTTCTTGGCGTCGGCGCGCAAATCCTCTGGCGCGATGTCATCGGCGACCAGCAGGCGGATCCAGTCCAACGCCTCCGATGTCGACGGCTTTTTCTTCAGCCCCGGCACGTCACGGATTTCGTAGAATTGGGTCAGCGCCGCGCGCACCAGGTTCTGCTTGATGCCGGGATAGTGGACATCGACGATCCTGTGCAGCGTGTCGACATCGGGAAAGCGGATATAGTGGAAAAAGCAGCGGCGCAGGAAGGCGTCCGGCAGTTCCTTCTCGTTGTTGGAAGTGATGATGACGATCGGCCGCACCGCAGCGCGGATGGTCTCGCCGGTCTCGTAGACGAAGAACTCCATCCGGTCGAGTTCCTGCAGCAGGTCGTTGGGGAACTCGATGTCGGCCTTGTCGATCTCGTCGATCAGAAGCACGACCTTCTTGCCGGCCGCGAATGCCTCCCAAAGCTTGCCGCGCTTGATGTAGTTCTTGATGTCGTTGAACCTGAGATCGCCGAGCTGGCTGTCGCGCAGCCGCGACACGGCATCGTACTCGTAAAGACCTTGCTGCGCCCGTGTCGTCGATTTGACATGCCATTCGATGAGGTCGAGGCCGAGTGCCGCCGCCACCTGGCGGGCAAGTTCCGTCTTGCCGGTGCCGGGCTCGCCCTTGACCAGCAACGGCCGCTCCAGCGCGATCGCCGCGTTGACCGCCACCATCAGATCCTTGTCGGCGACATAGGCCGCCGTGCCTTCGAAACGCATTTTTGCTCCTCGGTTCGTTCCGGAGACCGTAAGGAGGCCCTCTGGCCCGCGCAAGGGCGGGTCTGCAACGGCAATGAGGCCAACCGGTGCGGAAAGAGCGCCGTCTCTCTGGCGCTCGGACCACCATCGGCCTATATTGGCGGAGGCGGTCTGCGCTTCCCGGCAGGAGACACTTTTCCCCGGGGCCTTAATGATCCTTAGGGAGCTGTCCCTGGGAAGACCCGTGGGTTTTCTCATACGGCGCCCACCTACTTTGTAGGCACCCGGGATCGACCTCTCCACCGGTTGTGTGGATCGTCACTTGTCGCAAGGCGTCCACGCACCGCGGTGGATGCCGCGGTGGAAAACGTCGCTCTTGAGACCTCACACAGTTCTGACCTTTTCTACCTTGGCCGTATGACATCTCCCAAAGACCTAAAAAAACGGCTGCGCCTCGAGGCACTCGCCCGCCGCGACGCGCTTGATGAATTCTGGCGGGTCGAGGCCGCGCTCGAAATGGCGGAGACGGCGCGCGACCGTCTGGAGGTCGGGTCCGGTCAGATCGTCTCCGGTTTCTGGCCAATGCGCTCGGAGGTGGATGTCAGGCCATTGATGTTCGCCTTGCGCGAGAAGGGCGCACGGCTCTGCCTGCCCGCCATTCTCGACAAGACCACCATCGTCTTTCGCGAGCTGGTGCGTGGCGCGCCGATGGTCGACATGGGCTTTGGCACGGTCGGACCGCACGCGGAGGCCGAAGTTCTCGACCCTTCCGTCATGCTGGTGCCGCTCGCCGCCTTCGACGCGCGCGGCCACCGCATCGGTTATGGCGCGGGCTATTACGATCGCGCGATCGCGAAGCTCGTCGACAAGGGGCATGCGCCCCGGCTGGTCGGCATCGCCTTCGACTGCCAAGAAGTTTCGCAAGTTCCGGACGAACCCCATGACGTGGTCATCGCGGAAATACTCACCGAGAGCGGGTTGCGCCGCTTTGCACCAAAATTGTAGATAGTTCTTTGAAACGCATGATCTTTGCCGAAAAGTCATGCAACTTTTCGGGATCAGGCATAGATGAGACTTCTCTTCCTCGGGGACATGGTCGGTAAGACGGGCCGCACCGCGGTGTGGGAACAACTGCCTGGCCTGATCTCCGACTTCAAACTCGACTTCGTCATCGTCAACGGCGAGAACGCCGCCGGCGGCTTCGGCATCACCGAAGAGATTTTTCGCGAGACGATCGCGGCGGGCTGTGATGTCGTGACGACAGGCAACCACGTCTGGGACCAGCGCGACGCGCTGGCCTTCGCACCGCGCGAGCAGCGTTTCCTGCGGCCCTCCAATTTTCCCAAAGGCACGCCAGGGCGCGGCTCCGGCGTCTATATTGCCAGGAGCGGCGCGCGTGTGCTGGTCGCCAACATCATGGGCCGGGTATTCATGCATCCCGAGCTCGATGATCCGTTCCAGGCCGGCGAACGCGAGCTTGCGGCCTGTCCGCTCGGCGAGCAGGCGGATGCGGTGGTGATCGACTTCCACGCCGAGGCAACCTCGGAAAAGATGTGCTTCGCGCATTTTGTCGATGGCCGTGCCAGCTTGGTCGTCGGCACCCACACGCACCAGCCCACCGCCGATCACCAGATCCTCAATGGCGGCACCGGCTACCTGTCGGATGCCGGCATGTGCGGTGACTACGATTCCTCGCTCGGCATGGACAAGGAAGAACCGCTCAACCGGTTCCTGTCGAAGGTGCCGAAAGGCCGTTTCGAAGCGGCGATCGGCCCGGCGACATTGTGCGGGGTCGGCGTGAATATTTCCGACCGCACCGGGCTGACCGAGAAGATCGCGCCGTTTCGTCGCGGCCCCCGGCTGGAGGAAACGACTCCCTCCTTCTGGTCATGACATTGATATAAGGGTTCGCAATACCCAATTGCCGGCGACACTGCTCTAGATCGTAGGGGACGACCTCCATGCAGCTTATCGAATTCCTGGCGCCGCATTTTCAATTCGTTTCCGACCCGACCGCCTGGGTCGCGTTGCTGACGCTGGTGGTGCTCGAGATCGTGCTCGGCATCGACAATCTGATCTTCATCTCCATCCTGACCAACAAGCTGCCCGTGGAGCAGAGGGCTCGTGCGCGCCGCCTTGGCATCTCGGCGGCGCTGATCATGCGCCTGGTGCTGCTTGCCACCATTTCCATCATCGTCCAGCTGACGACGCCGGTGTTCACGGCCTTAGGCCACGGCTTCTCCTGGCGCGACCTGATCCTGATCGCAGGCGGCCTGTTCCTGGTGTGGAAGGCGACCAAGGAAATCCACCACACGGTCGATCCCGACGACCATCAGGACACGATGCTGGGCGAGACGCTCAAGATCTCGCTTGCCGGCGCGATCTTCCAGATCCTGCTGCTCGATCTCGTCTTCTCGATCGATTCCATCATCACCGCCGTCGGCATGACCGACGAGATCGCCATCATGTACATCGCGGTCATCGTGGCCGTCACGGCGATGATGCTGGCCGCCGGACCGCTGGCCGACTTCATCGCCAAGAACCCGAGCATCGTCATGCTGGCGCTGGGCTTCCTGCTGATGATCGGCATGACACTGATCGCCGACGGCATGGGCTACCATGTGCCCAAGGGCTACATCTATGCCGCGATGGGTTTTTCGGCGCTGGTCGAGGGACTCAACATGCTGGCGCGACGGCGCAAGAAAGCGAAATCCGGCGACGGGCACTGAGACCGACCGGATCGGGCGAGCCTCGGCATTTCCGGCGAGAACAGGATCGCCTCCAATGCGCTATCTCTTTGCTTTACGCAATTCCGAACGCAAAAGCGCTTCGCACTTTTGCTGGAATTGATTTAATGCCCCGGAGCGCCCTTCGGATGTCGGTCGGCGATCAGGCCCAGCGTCAGGCCCTGTTCCAGCCAGGCCTTGGCGCCGGCGAGCACAAGCGCAAAGCCGCCGGTTGAGCCGACCGCTTGTTTTACCTGCTCGTCGCCCTGGCCGGCAAAGCCGAAATTGTGGACTTCGAGGAAGGTCGCCTCGCCAGGCATTTCGGTGAAGGTCCAGACCACCGTGGTCGGCGGATCGCTCCACGTCATGACGATCTTCTTGTCCCTGACGATCTCGCTGACATCGACGGTCGTCGAGACGCCATACATGCGCCACTCCCACTGAACCCGCTTGCCGCCATCAAGCCGGCCGCTGCCATGGCTGAACCAGAATTGGGTCGTGATCGCCGGATCGACAAGGGCCTCGAAAACATCAGCGACCGGCCGCCGGATCAGCATGGCGGCTTCGGCTGTCGGTGTTTCACGGATTTCCATGGCGATCTCCTTTTCGAATACGCGCTCACCAGGCGTCGGGTTCGCGCACCAGGTGAACGATGTTGGCCGGATTGGTGATCCAGCCGCCTCGGAAACCCAAGCCCAATGGCTCGATGGCATCGCAACGCACAACGCCTGCCTTGGCCAGATGATCCGCGGCGCCCGGAAAATCCTGCGTGAAAAGCTCCAGCCAGATCTCGGCCTGGCTCATCATCGGCGCTTCGTCGATCCACAGCCTGACAGGCCCAAGCTCGAAGCCGATGGCCGGCGCCTTGGTGGTGAACGGCTTGAGGCCGACGACGTCGCGGTAGAAGGCGACCGTCGCTTCGTACTGGTGCGATGGCACTTTCATGGCGATGTTGATGCCGCCGGTGATCTTCACGGTCATGGCTGGGCTCCGTTTTTTCAAATGTTGTTTTCGCTGGCCGGTTCGCCCTTCACCTCGCTGCGGTAATAACCGTCGCGCAGATTGATGCCGTATTCGACATAGGCCTTCATGCAGGCCAGCATCTGCGACCAGCCCTCGCAATTCAGGTAGGACTTCTTCAGGCCGACCGCGCCTTCCTGCCAGCCGCTCTCGGCGATGGTGACGAAGGTGCCGCCATCGTCGAGCGGCTCGAAATTCATCTCGATGCGGGTCTTGTAGGTGGGCTTGCCGTCGGCGTCGGTGGCATCCCAGCGCAACACGATGCGGCTGTCCTTGACCACTTCATCGACCTCGACCGGCACCTTGCCCCACCAGACGACACCCGAACCGGCAACCAATGGCGCGCTGGCGCCGCCGATGGTGGTGAAATAACCGCTGAGCTTCTTCGGATTGACGACCGCGTCGAAGACTTCGGCGACCGGTTTACCGATGCGCCCTGAAACCCTGAATCCAAGAGACATATCCACAGCTCCTTGGTTGATCGCGACAACGATATGTTATATAAACATAACATGTCAAGCCGATCGCAGGACGACAATGTTTTCAAGGCGCTGGCGCATCCGCGCCGGCGCGAAATGCTGGATCGGTTGAAAGACGAGCCCAGGACCACCGGGATGCTGTGCGATGCCTTTCCCGACATCGACCGCTGCACCGTCATGCTCCATCTCAAGGTGCTGGAGGAGGCAGATCTGATCGTCGCGCGCCGTGATGGGCGCGAGCGCTGGAACCATCTCAACGCGCTGCCGATCAAGCAGATCCACGACCGCTGGATCAGCCAGTATGCCGGTCATGCGCTCAGCATCATCGACCGGCTGAAGTCCGATCTGGAAGCATAGGCACGGCCGGGATCGCCGCAGCACGGCGCGGCTGGACGAATTGAGCCGATTTATTTATAAGCCGGCCATTCCGACAAAGAACGCCGCGCGTCCACTGACGCATCAGGACGTTCTGAAATTTTGAATTCGAGCCTTTTGCAAAGGCGAGGTGACGCATCTCGCGGCAAGACGCTCTAGCCGAACACGACAGAGGTGCCATGGCTGGCCATTCACAGTTCAAGAACATCATGCATCGCAAGGGCCGTCAGGACGCGGTGCGGTCGAAAATGTTTTCCAAGCTGGCGCGCGAAATCACCGTTGCCGCCAAGAGCGGGACGCCCGATCCATCGATGAACCCGCGCCTGCGCCTGGCGATCCAGAACGCCAAGGCGGTGTCGATGCCGAAGGACAACATCCAGCGCGCCATCAACAAGGCCTCGATGGGCGATGCCGAAAACTATGAAGCCGTGCGTTACGAAGGTTATGGGCCGGGCGGCGTCGCCGTGATCGTCGAGGCACTGACCGACAACCGCAACCGGTCGGCGTCCAATGTCCGTGCCGCCTTCACCAAGGCAGGCGGCGCGCTCGGCGAAACCGGATCGGTATCGTTCATGTGGGACCGCGCCGGCGAAATCTACTATCCGGCTTCCGCCGGCAGTGCCGACAAGATCATGGACGCGGCCATCGAAGCCGGTGCCGACGATGTCGAATCGGACGAGGAAGGCCACACGATCTATTGCGCCTTCGAGACTCTCGGCGAAGTGTCCAAGGCACTTGAAGCCTCGCTCGGCGAGGCCGAATCGGTCAAGGCGATCTGGAAGCCGCAGAACAATGTCCCGGTCGACGAAGAGCGGGCGCAGTCGCTGATGAAGCTGGTTGCGACGCTCGAGGACGATGACGACGTGCAAAGTGTGTACGCGAACTTCGAAGTCGACGACGAAACCTTGGCCAGGCTCAGCGCGGCGTGAGTGAAGCCCGATCCGACATGAGCAAAGCTCGGTTGCCCGCCATCCGCATCACCTACTGCACGCAATGCCAGTGGCTGCTGCGTGCCGGCTGGATGGCGCAGGAGCTGCTCTCCACCTTCGGCACCGATCTCGGCGAGGTGACGCTGGTGCCGGGCACCGGCGGCATCTTCACCATCTCGTGCAACGATGTACTGGTCTGGGACCGCAAGCGCGACGGCGGCTTTCCGGACGCGGCGAAACTCAAGCAGTTGGTCCGCGACGTGATCGATCCGGATCGTGATCTCGGTCACGCCGACCGCAAGGCGAAGAGCTGATATCTTCCCGCGAAAGCGGGACGTTCCCTTGCCGCGCCTCTTTCCGAAACAGCACCGATACCGGCGCCGATCGCTATACCCATGCCGATGCCGACGGCGGGGTCATCCATCGCCACGCCAAGAGCAGCGCCGAGGCCGACGCCGATCGAAATGCCGACAGCCATGGTCGGATAAGGATCGTTCACGACTCTTCTCCCGACAATGCTTATGGCCGCCCGTAAACATGTCAACGCGAGGCGAACCAGAAGGATGCCATGGCCACGATGGCGGTGACGGTGCGAACGTGGTTCCACATCACCCAGTCCCGGAGAAAGCTGGTCCATACGGCGGCGCCATTGCTGCTGGCCGGATCGACGGCGGCCAGCGCATCGTTGAGCGGCACGTTGAAGGCCATGGTCACGATCGGGTTCCCGGCGAGATAGATCAGCGCGCCGGCCAGAAGCCAGAACGAACCCGGCTGGTTCCAGCCGATGAGGGCGCCGGCGATGAGCACGATGCAGACCAGTCCGGTGCCGAAGAGTGCCGTCATGAACATCGGCGTGATGACGGTGACGTTGATCGAATTCATGGCGGCGATGCCGCCCGCCGCTGGCAGGCGAGCGAACGCCGGCATGACGAAGTTGGAGAAGGCGAAGAACACGCCGCCGACCACGCCTGCGCCCAGGGCCGCGATGAAGGTGAGGATGGGAAGAAGTTTGACAATCATGTCGGTTGCTCCAAGCGCCGGTTGCGGCGGGTTCCTCTGTTTGCAAATGTGATAAACCCTCACATTTGCAAAATGTGATAAACCCTCGTATTCTGCGAGTCAAGTCATTCGAGGCGATTGCCGGGCGCGTTTGTTGGAGACAGTCATGGAAGGCACGCCGGCCAACGAGCAGATCGCTTCGCCGCGCCGGGCACCAAGCCAGCAGCGCAGCCGCGAGCGGGTCGAGCGCATGCTGGCCGCCGCCTCGGCGCTGATCGCCGAGCAAGGCAGCGATGCCATGCGCATGGGTGAAGTCGCTGAACGTGCAGGGGTGTCGATCGGATCGCTCTACCAGTTCTTTCCGGACAAGCGGGCGATCGTCTGGGCGCTGGCAGAGCGCTACACGGTGGAGAGCCAAGCCTGCATCTCGGCGGCGCTCCAGGACGTTACGGATGCAGAGGGGCTGGGCCAAGCGTTTTCGGAGCTGGTCGATATCTACTACCGACTGTTCCTCGCCGAACCGGTGATGCGCGACATCTGGTCGGGCACGCAGGCCGACAAGGCGCTGCGCCGGCTCGAGCTCGCCGACAGCCGGGCTAATGCCGAATTCCTCGGTGCGGTGCTGAAGCGGCTACGTCCCGGCGTCGATCCCGTTTCCCTGGAGACCACGGCCTTTCTCGTCTGGCAGATGGGCGAGGCGGCCATGCGGCTGGCGATCTCAGTCGGGCGGCAGGAGGGCGACAGGCTGGTCGCAGCCTATAAGCGCATGGCGCTCAGGGAACTGCTGGCGGAATAGAGAGAGCCGAAAACTCAGCCTTCGGCCAAGCAACAAAAACCCGCCACGAGGGCGGGCTTTCGATCTGCGAAAAAGCTCTTGCCTTAGAGGCCGAAACCTTCGAAGCGCTTCTTGAACTTCGACAGGCGGCCGCCGCGGTCGAGCAGGGTCTGCTGGCCGCCGGTCCAGGCCGGGTGGGTGGTCGGGTCGATGTCGAGGTTCATCGTATCGCCTTCCTTGCCCCAGGTCGAACGGGTCGTGTATTCGGTGCCGTCGGTCATGACGACCTTGATGGTGTGGTAATCGGGATGAATAGCGCTCTTCATGGCTCGGTTCCTGGCTTGCTGGCGCGGCTGACTGGCATAAGCCTGCGTCGATGCGCCCCTTTTTAAAACTCGAAGCCGCAGCTATTGAGGAGCCACGGCTTCTAAAACGGTCGGCGTGGCTATACATCAGCCGAAATTGAATCACAAGGCCGTGGCTCGCGCATATTGAGGCGCATACAACAAGGCGGCTAGAGGAAACACTGGGATGGCGCAATCCAGCAGCGCAGACGAGCGCCGCCGCTCGCTCAAGCCGCTCAGGCGCCTGTTCCCTTACATCGGCCGCTACCGGAAAATGGTGGCGGGCGCCGTCGTCTCGCTGGCAGTCGCGGCGATGACAACGCTGGCGCTGCCGCTGGCGGTGCGGCGCATGATCGATCATGGCTTCACGCCGGCGGGATCCACCATCATCGCTGAATATTTCGCCGCGCTGGTGGCCATGGCGGCGCTTTTGGCGGCCGCCTCGGCCGGCCGCTACTATTTCGTCATCACGCTCGGCGAGCGCGTCGTCGCCGATATCAGGCGCGACGTTTTCGCTCATGTGACGACGCTGTCGCCGGCCTTCTTCGACACTGCCCAGTCGGGCGAGATCGTGTCGCGGCTCGCCGCCGATACCACGCAGGTCAAGTCGGCCGTCGGCGCCACCGCATCCGTGGCGCTGCGCAATGCCATTCTTGGGCTCGGCGCCGTGGCGATGATGGTTGTCACCAGCCCAAAACTGTCCAGCCTGGTCATAGCGGCCATTCCAATCATCGTGCTGCCGCTGGTCGCCTTCGGCCGCTCCGTGAGGCGCAAATCCCGGCAGGCACAGGACACGCTCGCCGAGGCGACAGCCTATGCCAGCGAGCAGATCGGCGCGGTGCGCACGCTGCAGGCCTTTACCAACGAGAAACTGGTCACCGGTCGCTTTTCGGGCGCGGTGGAAGCCGCTTTCGAGGCGGCACGCGCCTCGACCTTCGCGCGGTCCTTCCTCACCTTCTTCGCCATCTTCACCATTTTCTCGTCGGTCGTCGCGGTGTTGTGGTTCGGCTCGCGCGACGTGCTCGACGGCAATCTGTCACCCGGCACGCTTGGCCAGTTCCTGCTCTATTCGGTGTTCGCCGCCGGCGCGCTCGGCGCGCTGTCGGAAGTCTGGGGCGAACTCGCGCAAGCAGCGGGTGCGGCCGAACGGCTGACCGAGATCCTGGCCGAGACGCCGGCGATCCAGGCGCCGGCCGAGCCGAAGCCGATGCCGGCAATCGTGAAGGGCGCGATCATCTTCGACGACGTCTCGTTCTCTTATCCGGCGAGGCCCGACCGCGCCGCCGTCCATGGCTTGAGTTTTTCGGTCAAACCCGGCGAGACGGTGGCGATCGTCGGTCCCTCGGGTGCCGGCAAGAGCACCGTCTTTTCGCTGATCCTGCGCTTCTACGATCCCGAAACCGGGAAGATCCTGATCGACGGCGTCGACGTGCGTGAGGCTGACCCCGTCGCGGTCAGGCAGCGCATCGCCATCGTGCCGCAAGACGTCACCATCTTCGCGGCGAGCGCGCGCGACAATATCGGCTTTGGCCGGCCAGGCGCCAGCGAGGCCGAGATCGAGGCGGCGGCGAAGGATGCGTTGGCCGACGAATTCATCCTCAAGCTCGAAAAAGGTTACGACAGCCAGGTCGGCGAACGCGGCGTAACGCTGTCAGGCGGCCAGCGCCAGCGGGTAGCGATCGCCCGCGCCATCCTGCGCGACGCGCCGATCCTGTTGCTCGACGAGGCGACCTCGGCCCTCGACGCCGAAAGCGAGACGCTGGTGCAGACGGCGCTCGAGCGGCTGATGCAAGGCCGCACCACCATCGTCATCGCCCACCGGCTGGCGACCGTGCTCAAGGCCGACAGGATCTTGGTCATGGATGGCGGCCGCATCGTCGAGGAAGGCACGCATCAGAGCCTGGTCGTCAAGGGCGGCATCTATGCGCGGCTGGCCAAGCTGCAATTCGAGACCGGCGCCAGCGCCTTCAGGGGCGCGGCGGAATAGCGGGGCTCGATATGGCCGGTCTCATCCACCGTAGCGCTGCTTCAGGTGATTGACGAAATAAACGGCGTTGAGTTTTTCGCCGGTGGCGCGTTCGAGCAGGTCCGGCGTCGACCAGCGCGATCCCTGCGCCCATATCTTCTTGCGGCGCCAGTCGTTGATGGCCGCGAAATTCCCTTTCACCAGGTCGTCGTCGGCTGAAGGATGTTCGCGCACCAGCGCGGCCCATTGCTGCGCCGCCATCATCGCGCCCAGCGTGTAGGAGGGGAAATAGCCGAAGGCGGCACCCGGCCAGTGCACGTCCTGCATCGGCCCATCGGCCGGATTGTCGATGGTTGAGAGGCCGAGATAGTCGCGCATCTTGGCGTCCCAGGCTTCGGGTAGATCAGCCACCTCCAGCCTGCCCGAGACGAGCTCCTGCTCCAGTTCGTAGCGCAGTATGACATGCAGCGGATAGGTTACTTCGTCGGCATCCACGCGGATCAGGCCGCGCTCGACGCGATGCACATGCGGCAGGAGATCATTGAGCGACCAGGTTTCGCCGAGATGCTTTTCCACCACCGGCAGCACCCAGTGCCAGAAAGCAGGATTGCGGCCGATCTGCTTTTCGACGAACAGGCTCTGGCTTTCATGCACGGCCATGCCGCGGGCCTTGCCGAGCGGCCAGTGCGACCATGCCTTCGGCAGGTTCTGTTCATAGAGCGCATGGCCGGTCTCGTGCAGCACGCCCATCAGCGCCGACAGGAAGTCCGATGTCTTGTAGCGGGTGGTGATGCGCACGTCGCTGGGCACGCCGCCGCAGAACGGATGGTGCGACACCGACAGCGAGCCGTGCGTCAGGTCGAAGCCGACCGCCGCCATCATGGCGAGACCGAGTTCGCGTTGCCGGTCGATGGCATAGGTGCCCGAAAGCGGCTTCAGCGGATGCCTGCGCAGCCGCGCTTCCTGGATCGCCAGCGCCTCCGGCACGAAGCCTCTAAGGAAGGCCTTCAGGTCGGCGAAGACGGGAGTGATGTCCGCCGTGCGGTTGCCGGGATCGTATTGTTCCATCAGCGCGTCATAGGGCGCGAGGCCGAGCACGTCGGAGCGCAGGGCCGCCTCTTCGCGCACCAGCGCCACCACGCCCTCGAGCGCCGGCTGGAAGCCAGCCCAGTCGTTCTTGGCGCGCAGGTCGCGCCATAGCTGCTCGCAACGCATGCGCGCCGTTGTCTGGCGTTCGACGAATTCGACCGGCAGGCAGGTCAGGTTGGTGTACTGCCGCCGCAATTCGGTCAGGGCCGCGCGCTGCTCATCGTCCAATGCCTCGGTTTCGGCGGCGGCGATCCAGTCCGATATTTCCGGCGCGGTCGCCCTGGTGTGATACATGCCGGCCAGTGCCGCCATCGCCTCGGCGCGCTTCTCGCCACCGCCAACGGCCATATGGGTCGCTTCATCGGCGCCGAGGATGGCCAGCGCATGCTCAAGCGCTTCGAGCTTGTGGCCGAGGTCGTCGAGTTTGTGAAAGGACATGGCGGCTTCCGTGATTGAGGACGGCGCGAAAAGACACCAACGCAAAAGCCTTGGCAACCCTCAGATCCCATTCAGCAGATGCAGCTTGCGCAGGCGAGGTCGAGCATGAAATGCTGCCGGCGACGCATGCAGGGGGAGCAGAATGATCGGCAACATCCTGGTTGGGCTGGTGGCCTTGATCCATGTCTACATCGTCTATCTCGAGATGGTTCTTTGGGACACGCCGCGCGGGCACAAGACATTCCGCCTGACGCCGGAATTCGCCAGTGCCTCGAAGGTGCTCGCCGCCAATCAGGGCCTCTACAACGGATTTCTCGCCGCCGGCCTGATCTGGGGGGCTTTACCTCGGCGCCGGCGGGTTCCAGGTCAAGGTCTTCTTCCTGTTGTGCGTGGCCATTGCCGGTCTCTATGGCGCGGCAACGGTCGGCCGCAAGATCCTTTACATCCAGACCGTGCCGGCGGCGGCCGCCCTGATCGCGGTCTGGCTCGGTCGGTAGGCAGGATGGGCTGGTAAGGAAAAGGACGCCTGCGGGATTGGGGTCCCCGAAGGCGCCAGTTGATCCCTTCCTCCTGGAACTTTCAGGCAGGATCGCCTCAGCCGTTCGGATAGTTTCCGCCGTCAGCGCCATCGCCCATCACACCGCTGCCGGTGTTGACCATCAGACGCTGGTCGACGGTGTCGAGCTGGCGCAGCAGGTCATGGTATTGCGCGGCCGGTATCCTGCCGTGATCCGACGCGGCTACCTTCTCGGCGGCCCGACCGATACGGGCGGTGCGCATTTCCAGGCGCTCCGCGACGGCCGGGGTGATATTGTTGGCTCGCCTGGCATCGACGATGCCCTGATGGACACCCCGAACCTGCTCAATGAGCGCCTCGACACGCGGGCCCGTCAAATCGGTCGGATCAGTCGCATCGAGTGCGCCCTTGTGGTGGCCCGCGGCATAGGCGCCGGCAAGCGGGGCCGCGATCAGAATCGCGGCAAGGGTTGCAGTCTTGAGAGATGCTGAAGTGCTCATGGGGGAGGTTCCTCCTGCCGGGAAGGGAGAGCGGCCGCGCCGCTTCGCCTTCCGACCAGTTTGGGTCGTCCAGTTCCGTCGCGTCGCGATGGGAGGCATCGCCGGCGGTTCTCGGCCCTGCGCAGCAAGCTAGGAGCGCTTCCGCGCGAAGTGTAATTAAAAAAAGATAATCTTTTCAGGCCTTGCCGGCCGCCGCTTGCGCCCTAGAGTTGAGCCGGCGAACAAATTCGCGTGAGTTCGCGTGATGATGGATCAACGTTCGGTGAGCTTCAGTTCAATGCGGCGGTTCTTGTTACGCGCTTCGTCGGTGTGGGCGGGGTCGAGCGGCTGGAACTCGCCGAAGCCGGCGGCGACGAGCCGGTTGGCCGGCACGCCGTTCTCGATCAGGAACTTGACCACCGAGGTCGAGCGCGCCGTCGACAGTTCCCAATTGTCGCGGTAACGGCCATTGCCGGACAGCGGCTTGTTGTCGGTGTGACCATCGACGCGCAGCACCCAGTTGATCTCCGGCGGGATCTCTTTCTGCAATTCGATGATGGCATCGGCGAGCTTCTTCATCTCGACCTTGCCGGCGTCGTTGATCACTTCGGAGCCGGTCGGGAACAGCACTTCCGACTGGAACACGAAGCGGTCGCCGACGATGCGGATGTTCTCGCGGTCGGCGAGGATTTCGCGCAGGCGCCCGAAGAAATCGGAGCGGTAGCGGTTCAATTCCTGCACACGCTGCGCCAGCGCCACGTTCAGGCGACGGCCGAGATCGGCGATCTTGGTGTTGGAATCGCGGTCGCGCGTTTCGGAGACGTTGAGGGCATCCTCAAGCGCGCCGATCTGCTTGCGCAAGGCCGCGATCTGCTGGTTGAGGATCTCGACCTGGCTCAGCGCCTGCTGGCTGATCTGGCGCTGGTTGTCGAGTTCACCACCCAACTGCGCGGCACGCTGGTTGGCGGCGTCGCCGGCGCCGGCACCTTGCACCAGCAACTGTTCGAGCCGGCTCTTTTCCGCCTGCGCCGCCGACAGGGACGCCTGCAGATTGGCGAGCGAATCCTCCTTGTCCTGCGCCGTCGAGCGCTCCAGCGCCAGAAGCTGGGTCAGTTCGTTGATTTGCGAGTTGAGGCGCGACAGTGCCGTGTCCTTGCCGGAGATTTCACGGCCGAGCAGGAACTGCGCCAACACGAAAACGGTGAGCAGGAACATGATGGCGAGCAGCAGCGTCGACAACGCGTCGACGAAGCCAGGCCAATAGTCGATACGGCGATCGGTACGCCGGCCCCTGGCAAGCGCCATGTTAGTGCACCCCGGGCTTCTTCAGCGCGTCGGCGATCTTTTCCAGCGTGTTGCGCATCGCCTTCTGCTCGTCGGACTGGGCCTCGACCCAATCGCGCATGATCTGCTGCTCGGAACGCATGTTCTTGACCAGGCCGGAAATGCCGTCGGCGAGATTGGCCATGGCGGTGGCGACGCGCGGATTGGAGCCGCCGCCGTTCTCCTGCATGCTGCGCAGCCGTTCCGACAGGACGCGGATCTCGTCGGAAGATTCGGCCTTGGCCGGGTCGGAAACGACGATGTCGGACGACAGATCGGTGACCGAGGACAGCCAGTTCTCGAGCTCGGTGTAGAAGCGCGTCTGGGCGCGGCCGGCCTGCAGGTCGAGGAAGCCGAGCACGAGTGAGCCGGAGAGGCCGAACAGCGAGGACGAGAAGGCGGTGCCCATGCCGGCCAGCGGCGCCGACAGGCCCTGCTTCAGCGAATCGAGCACCGCCGCGGCATCACCCGTGCCGGGATCGAGCGATTCGATCGTCTCGCGGATCGAGCCGATCGTATTCAACAGGCCCCAGAAAGTGCCAAGCAGGCCGAGGAACACCAGCAGGCCAACCAGGTAGCGCGAGGTGTCGCGGCTTTCGTCGAGGCGCGTGGCGATGGAATCGAGCATTGTGCGCATCGAGGAGGTCGAAAAGGCCACGGACGACGAGCGACCGATCATCGCCTTCATCGGCGCCAGCAGCACCGGTTCGGTGGTTTCGGAGCCGGCGCGGAAGGAGTTGACCCAGCGCACCTCGCGAAACAGCCGCCCGACCTGCGTGAAGGCCAGCAGGATACCGACGACGAGCACGCCGACGATCAGGCCGTTGAGGCCGGGATTGGTGACGAATGCCGTCGTGACCTGGCGAGTCAGGATGGCGGCGATGAAGGCGACGATGGCCAGGAAGATGACCATGGTCAGCAGAAAGACCTGAGGGCTCGACAATTTGTGCGGATCGTAGATGAGCACGTCGGAGCGCCTGCCCATGCCGAAGGATCTGAGAAAAGCCATCCGTGCCCCGTTTCCGATGCCGCTGCCGCCGATCACGTAGTTGGCGACTCTAAACGGAATTGTGACCAAATTGAATGGTGCTTGGCAATATTGCCACAGGTGGCTTTTGGAGCCGGCGCTTCAAAGGCGGTTGATGACCAGGCAATCGACCATGGCCGCCAGATGCAGGCCGGCGCCGGTGACGACGAAGCCGTGCCACAGGGCGTTGTGGAAGCGCAGCGCCTTCCAGGCGAAGAAAATCACGCCGCAGGAATAGACGACGCCACCGGCGACGATGAGCACGATCGACGTGGTCGGCAGCGTCTCGACAAGCGGTTTGACAAGGACGATGCCGCTCCAGCCGATGGCAAGGTAGAAGACGATCGCCAGCCTGTCGAAGCGGCCGGGGAAAAACACCTTGATGGCAATGCCCGTTGCGGCCGCGACCCAGACCAGAACGATCATCCAGCGCGCCAGCGGCGAGTTTCCCAACTGGGCGAGAAAGGGCGTGTAGGTGGCGGCGATCAACAGATAGATCGCGGCATGATCGAAACGCCGCAAAATCCATTTCGCGGGCGAGGTCACCGGCCACAGATTGTAAGTCAGCGACACAGAAAGCACTGTGAGCAGCGAGACGACATAGAAGGCGGCTGCGATGTATTCGCCGGGCCCGACCCGGGAGGCGGCGAGCGCCAGCAGTGCCGAACCGGCCGCTATCGCCAGCACGATCCCAACAGCATGGACGATCCCGTCGGCGATCATCTCGGCGCGCGAATAGTGCCAGCGTCCGATGAACGGGATGTCGATCTGTGGCGGGGTGTCGGTCATCTATCGTCCTGCATCACCCTTAATCTGGGCGACCGACGGACAGTATTTCAAGCTTTGTTTGCGGTTTTACGACTGCGGCGGTTCAGCGCGGCGGGAGCGGCTTTTTCACCGTTTTCAGCAATGCGCGCTGGATGGTCTCGTTGCCGGCGACGACCGTGCCGGTGTCCAGCATGTCCTGCCCGCCATCCATGTCGGAGGCGAAGCCGCCCGCCTCGCGGATCAAGAGCAGGCCGGCGGCGATGTCCCAGGCCGACAGGCCGACTTCCCAGAACCCGTCCATGCGTCCGGCGGCGACATAGGCAAGATCGAGCGAGGCGGAGCCCATGCGGCGTACGCCGGAGACCTCGGCCATGACGTTGCGCAGTTCGACCAGGAAATTGCCGTGATGGCCGCGGCCGAGATGCGGCACGCCGCAGCCGATCACCGTGTCGACAAGCTTGGTGCGGCCGGCGACGCGCAGGCGGCGATCATTCATGAAGGCGCCGCCGCCGCGCTCGGTGGTATAGAGCTCATCCATGGCCGGATTGTAGATGACGCCGGCAACGATCTGGCCCTGGCGCTCAAGCGCTATGGAGACGGCGAAAAGCGGAATGCCGTGCAGGAAATTGGTGGTGCCGTCGAGCGGATCGACGATCCAGCGGTGCTGGCTGTCATCGCCAATGACCGTGCCGCGCTCTTCCATCAGGAAACCGTAGCCCGGGCGCGCTTTCGACAATTCGGCAAACACGATGTCCTCGGCCTTGCGGTCGGCCTGGCTGACATAGTCGCCGGGGCCCTTCATCGAGACCTGCAGGTTCTGGACCTCGCCGAAGTCGCGCGACAGCGAGCGGCCGGCCTTCATTGCGGCCTGGACCATGACGTTGAGGAGGGCGGAGCGTGCCATAGTGCTTCTTCCTGGTGCGGCGCTTTAAACTCTGTCTCGATGCATGCCGGTGACCCAAACCAGGGCCACCTTTGGGCGACATGCATCAGTCGGCGCGGCGCACGTAAGTGATTTCGTTGGTGTCGACGATGATGCGTTCGCCGGCGCCGATGAAGGGCGGGACCAGGACCCGAATGCCGTTTTCCAGCACAGCCGGCTTGTAGGAGGACGCCGCCGTCTGGCCCTTCACCACGGGATCCGCCTCGGTGATGGTCAACGTCACATAGTCGGGCAGTGAAATGCCGATCGGCCGCTCCTCGTAGAGCTGAACCGTCACCATCATGCCGTCCTGCAGGAACGCGGCGCGGTCGCCGACGAAATCCTTGTTCAGTTCGAGCTGCTCGTAGCTTTGAGTATCCATGAACACCAGCGCGTCTTCCTGCTCGTAGAGGAAGGAAAAATCCTTCAGGTCGAGCCGGATCTGCTCGACCGTCTCGGCCGAACGGAAGCGTTCGTTGAGCTTGGTGCCGTTGATGAGGTTCTTCAGTTCGACCTGGTTATAGGCGCCGCCCTTGCCGGGCTTGACGGTGTTGGTCCTGACCGCCACCCAGAGGCCGCCATCGTGTTCGATGACATAGCCGGGACGGATTTCGTTGCCATTGATCTTGGCCATGATGATGGGATCCGGGATGCTGCCAACGGCCAGACCGTTGGTTGGGATGTTCGCCGTGACAAGCGATTTAGGGCTCCAAGACCACAAATCGCCCGGAGAGGCAAGGGAGGACGGGTCGGCTCCAGCCGGCAAGCCGGCATCAGGTTTCGATATCGAGGACGTCGCCGACGGTCGTTGCAATGGCCTGCGCGGCCTTCGCCAGGCGGTTGAGGTGAGGAGAGCGCAGTGCCACGACCTGCAATGAAAGGTCCAAATCTCCAGTATCGACAAGCGCGAGGTCGTCAGGAAGTCCGCGCGCGGCGAGCCGCGACGGCATGAGGCCGAGGCCGTGTCCCCGGCGTACCCATTCCATCTGCATCGCCGGGTCCTGAATTTCCGCCGCCACAACGAGCCGATGCCGTTCGCCGCCCAAAATGGCGAGGAGTCTCTGACGTGCGTCGCAAGGCTCGGGACTGAGCACCCAAGGCATGGAAGCCCAGGCGGCGTCCGTAAGACGGGATTTGGTAGCGCCGGCCTGCGCTATGACGGCGAGAAGTTCGGTGCCGAGCACGTCCGGGCCTTGATGACCGGCGGGTCGTAGAACAATCGCCATGTCGAGCAGGCCGCGCTCGAACTGCTCGATCAAATCCGCGCTCCAGCCGGTCTTGAGCCGCAAGGATATTTTTGGAAACGTCGCAGCCGCGCGAGCTATACCGCCCGCAACGCTCCCGTCGGACAAGCCATGTGCCAAGCCGACACGCAGCACGCCTTGCGGTTCGGTGTCGGCGGCGAAGGCTTTCAGAGCCTCGATGGACGCCAGTATGTCTTTCGCGCGCTCCAACACCTCCAGTCCCGCCGTGGTCAGGCGCGGCGGCTTCTGCCGGCGATCAAGAAGCGTTGTCCCGAGCACATCCTCCAGTCGCTGCACCTGACGGGTGACGGCAGGCTGCGTCAAAGGCAGGCGCCGGGCCACATTCTGAATAGAGCCTTCCTCGGCGAACAGAACGAGCGTGCGCAGTTCCTCCAGCATTCTAGCGGTGCTCCAAATGCATAATCATACTGATTATTATGAATTTGAAATCATAAGCAAGGCAAGCGATTTTCCTTTCCAGGGACCTCCAAACGGAAAGAAGACAATGAAGGCGATCGAATTGCAGCACCCGGGCGGCATCGACAATCTCAGGCTGGTCGAGCGGCCGATGCCGGAACCGGGCCGCCAGGAGATGATCATCAAGGTCAAGGCCACGGCACTGAATTACCGCGATGTGGAAATCGCCCGTGGCAGTTACCACACTGCCTTTGCGCTGCCATTGGTTCCGCTTTCGGACGGCGTCGGCGAAGTGGTTGCCGTTGGCGCCGAAGTGACCCGCTTCAAGGTCGGCGACCGCGTCTGCGCTACATTTTGGCAGCGTTGGATCGGCGGCAGTTTCGCCATGGCCGAACCCTCCTATCAACGGGGCGGTCCCATCGACGGGTTGCTCAGCGAGTTCGCCAGGCTGGATGAACAGGCGGCCGTCCTTGCGCCAGAGCACCTGAGCGACGTCGAGGCCGCGACGCTGCCTTGCGCCGCCGTGACAGCATGGCATGCGCTGTTCACCGAAGGCCGGTTGAAACCCGGCGAGACGGTGCTGAGCCTGGGCACAGGCGGTGTCTCGCTGTTTGCGGTGCAGTTTGCCGCCGCCGCCGGCGCACGCGTCATCGTCACGTCAAGCAGCGACGATAAGCTCACGCGCGCAAAAGCGCTTGGCGCCCATGACGGCATCAACTACCGCAGCGACCCGGATTGGGCGTCAGCCGTGCTGGCGCTCACCGGTGGGCGGGGCGCCGATCACATCATCGAAGTCGGCGGGCCGCAAAGCTTCGCCCAGTCGCTGAGGGCTTCGGCGCGGGGTGCCCAGATCAACGTAATCGGCTATCTCGGCGGTAGTGAAGGGGCAGTCAACCCGCTCGACATCTTCCGCCGCCAGGTCCGGGCACGCGGGATACCGGTCGGTTCACGCGAATCCTTCGAGGCGATGAACCGGGCTCTTGCCGTCAACCGGCTGACGCCGGTGATCGACAAGGTCTTGCCGTGGCGTGAGGCAGCCAGCGCCTTCCGCCATCTCGAACACGGCTCGCCCTTCGGCAAAGTCGTCCTGGATCACATGCAATAAGCGTGCGCGCTGTCCTCAGGGCAGGCGGTTCGCCTTCTGCAGGGCCTGCTTGGTCTGGTCGTCGCTCAGCCCTTGCAGGAAATCGTCCATTTCCTGATCGATGAGGCCGGCGCGGCGGGCGACGATGTACCAGGCGCCGGCGAGCACGAGGTCCGGATCGGTGCCGATGCCCTGCATATAGAGTTTTGCCAGGCGGTTCTGGGCCGCGACGTTGCCGCCTTCGGCGGCCTGCTTCGTCCAGCCGAAAGCCGATTTCAGGTCGCGCGCGCCGCCGCGGCCCTCGATCATCCAGGCGGCGAGATCGATCTGCGCGGTGTCATAGTTCTGACGGGCGGCCTGCGCCAGCAGCCGCCGTGCCTGTGCGTCGTCGCGCGGCTTGCCGCCGACGCCATTGGCATAGATCTGAGACATGGCGTATTGCGCATCGGCGAGACCGGTCGCCGCAGCGCGTTCATAATAGGAAACCGCCTTGGCCAGGCCGGCGTCGCCGGGATCCTGCTGGACCAGCATCTGCGCGAAATTGAATTGCGCCAGCTGGTTGCCNGCTTCNGCGGCGGCCTGCATCAGGGCGTAGGCCCCCTTCGCGTCCTTCTTGACGTAGCGGCCGTCGAGCAGCATCAGCGCATATTGAAATTGCGATTCCGGCACGCCCTGCTCGGCGGCAAGCGCGTACCATTTCGCGGCCTCGGCCGAGTTCAACGGCACACCCAACCCGCGCGACAGGATCTCGGCCACCAGCGTCTGCGCGGCCGGGTCGCCATTCTGCGCACGGACCAGCGCCAGATTGTAGGCGGTCTTGTAGAGCCCGCGCTGGAACGCGCCATAGGCGGCGTCGGCCGGCTTGGCGCCGAAACGATCGGGATTGACGCTGTCGACCGAGGGCAGCGGTGCGGGCTCCGCCGTGGTGGCAGGCTGGGGCAGCTGGTTTTCGATCGGCTTGTCGGTGTGCACGCCGGTTTCAGGCTTGGGCTGCGGCAAGGGTATGGTTTCGGCGGCGGCGGCCTGGATCATCACCGCCGCAAGCAGGGCCTGAAGGGAAAGCCTTGCCAGGGACACGTCAATCCTCGAAGCGCGGCGCTGTTTCGTCGAGCAGCGCATTGGCGCGAGTGATCGCCGCCTTCGGATCGACGCCGTCGGCGAACACGGCGCTGGACAGCGCGACGAACTCGGCGCCGGTGGCGGCCACCGTCTCGACGGAGGCAAGATCGCAACCGGCCTCGACGATGCAGGGGATCTGGATCATCTGCGCCCACCATTGCCCCAATGACAGGTTGCGCGGATGCGGCTCGGGCTTGTTGTCGTAGCCGAAGCGGCCGAAGAAAATGTAATCGGGCCTGGCTTCGCCAAGCTCCAGCGCGTCGTCGCGGGTCTTGGCACCGCCGGCGCCGACCATCATTTTCGCCTGGAAATGCTCGATCGTCTCCGCGAGTTCGGCCTTGGAGACCTCGACATGGATGCCGTCGGCCTGGACCCGGCCCGCGATGCGGGTGTCGCCAGCGATGATGACGGCCACGCCCGCGGCCTGCGCGGCCGGCACGACCTGTTCGGCAAAGGCCTGGAAGGAGGCCTCGTCCATGCCGTTCTCGGGCAGGATCAGCGAGGCGATGTCGCCGCCGTCGAACGCGGCCGCGATGCGGGTGGCCGGCACGCCGGGCGGCGCGATCAGTACGATGCGGCAGCGGTTGGGGGGCGTTGCGTCATTCATGGTTCTTCGATCCCGGGTTTCGCCTATGCCGGGCGAAGATGGTTGGATTGCGGCATAGAGCAAACTGCCCGCTTTGAACAGGCGGGCAGCCAGGATCGCAATTCTTGACCGGCCGGGTAGCCGGCATGCCGCCTTACTTGATCGGCTGCGGGCTCGCGGCGGACGGTCTCGATTTCCACAATGTCCAGCCGAGGTTCATGCCGGCGGCAGCGATCAGGATGGCGGCGGCGCCGACGACCTGACTGAAATGCAGCCGATGGCCGAAGGCGATGACATCGACCAGGATGGCAACGACCGGGTAGATGAAGGACAGCGACCCCTGCAGATGCGTCGGCAGCTTCTGGATGGCGCCGTACATCAGGATGTACATCAGGCCGGTGTGGACGATGCCGAGCGTCGCCAGCATGGCCCAGCTCCATGGGTCGGCGGGAAGATGCGAGAGATTGGCGAAGGGCGCCAGCATGACCACGCCGACGCAGACCTGGATGAGCGCGATCAGATGCGGCGGCGTGCCTTTGAGCTTCTTGGTGATGATGGCCGCGACGGCCCAGAAGAAGGCGGCGGCCAGGGCCACGAGAATGCCGGCGAAATAGTTCGTACCGACATCGCCGGAGTCAGGGGCGGCCCCGACGATCAGCACCATGCCGGCGAAGGCGATTGCCAGCCAGGTCAGTTTGGTCAAGGTCAGCCGCTCGGCGAACAACAGCGCCCNGAAGCCGACCAGCATGAAGGGCTGCGTGTTGTAGACCGCGGTGGCGATCGAGATGGAGGCGCGTGAGAAGGCGCTGAACAGGAGCAGCCAGTTGATGACGATCGCCGCACCCCCAAGCGCCGCGAGGCCGATGATGCGCAACGACAGTCTGTTGCGCAACAATCCAAGCGAAGCACAGATGACGAGCAGCGTCAGCGCGCCGAACGCGCAGCGCCAGAACACCACATCCATGATCGGCTGGCCGGACATGATGACGAACCATCCGATCGTTCCCAGGATCGCCATTGCGGCCGACATTTCGACCGTGCCACGTACAGTATCGTTCATGATAAGCCTCTGAACCCGTTGAGGCGGCATAATCTCATGCGATGCCGAGGCTTTCCATCTGCAGGAAAAGGAGATATGAGGGCATTGCCTAATTATCTTAGGCTGGCACCTTGAAATCCGCGAGAAAAATAAATGCTGGATGACTTCGACCGAAATCTGCTGGAAATCCTGGTCAGGGATGCGCGGACCTCGCTGAAGGATCTCGCGGCCCAGGTCGGGCTGTCGTCGCCGAGCATTTCGGAGCGGCTGCGGCGGCTCGAGGAGCGGGGCGTCATCCGGGCGTTCACCGTCGAGATCGATCCGCAGGCGCTCGGCTATACGCTGCAGGCGATCGTGCGGATCAAACCTTTGCCGGGCAAGCTGCACATCGTCCAGAAACTGATCGAGGAGATTGCCGAGTTCGGCGAATGCGACAAGGTGACGGGCGATGACTGTTTCGTCGCCCGGCTGTACGTGCGCTCGATCGGCGACCTCGACGGCATTCTCGACCGTATCGCCGACAAGGCCGAGACCAGCACCGCCATCATCAAGGCACAGCCGATTCGGCGACGGCCGCCGCCACTGGGGTTGCCGTCGGGCTCACAGGCTTGACACCCCGTCGCCATGGTGGAAAGGCGCGGCGAGTACACCAAATGTCAGTCTTCCGCCAGATGACCGTCCGAGGAGCGAGAAAAACATGGCGCAAAACATTTACGATCAGCCGGATTTCTTCGCGGGCTACAGCCAGCTTGGCCGCTCTGTCGAAGGCCTGGACGGCGCCGCCGAGTGGCCGGCGCTGCGTGCGATGCTACCTGACGTGGCAGGCCTCAGGATCGTCGACCTCGGCTGCGGCTTCGGCTGGTTTTGCCGCTGGGCGCACGAGCAGGGGGCGAGGCAAGTCCTTGGACTTGACCTGTCGGAGAAGATGCTTGCCCGTGCGAGAGCGGCCGGCCCGGACGCCGGCGTCACCTACGAGAGAGCCGACCTCGACCAGCTAAGCCTGCCGCAAGGCGGCTTCGATCTCGCCTACAGTTCGCTCGCCTTGCACTATGTCGAGGATATTGAGCGCCTGTTCAGGACCGTGCACCAGGCCCTGTCGCCCCGCGGCCATTTTGTCTTCTCGACGGAACATCCGATCTACATGGCCCCAACCAATCCGGGCTGGTCGATCGATGGGGAAGGGAAAAGGACCTGGCCTGTCGACCGGTATCTGGTGGAAGGGCCGCGCAAGACCGACTGGCTGGCCAAGGGGGTGGTCAAACATCACCGCACCATCGGCACAACGCTCAACACGCTGATCCGCACCGGTTTCACAATCGAGCATGTCGAGGAATTCCGTCCGACGGGCGCGCAGATCGCGGCCAGGCCGGATCTTGCGGAAGAGCTCGAGCGGCCGATGTTCCTGCTGGTTTCGGCGCGCCGATAAGGGTTCGAAGCCCGTTGGCCCGATATGTCGCGGCCAGCCCATATTTGCAGTCGCCGAGCCGGCGATTCCAGGCTATTCAGACGTTGATCCGCTTTCCCTCCAGACCAGCCCCTCCCCATGTCAGGCCTGCTTCTCGATCCGTGGTTCTACGCGGCCGCCGTCCCGGCGGTCATTCTGGTCGGCCTGTCCAAGGGTGGTTTTGGCGGCGCCGTCGGCTTTGTCGGCGTGCCGCTGATGGCGCTGACCATGCCGCCGGTGCAGGCGGCCGCCATCCTGCTGCCAATCCTGTGCCTGATGGACATCGTCTCGGTGTGGACATGGTGGGGCGTCTATAACAGAAAGATGCTGGCCGACATGATGCCGGGCGCCATCATCGGCATCGGGCTTGGCTGGCTGACGGCAGCACTCGTCACCGAGGAAGCGGTGCGGCTCATCGTCGGCGCCGTCGCCATCATCTTCGTCCTGCGCTGGCTTTACCTGCAATTTCGTCATGGTTCCGACCATGCGGCCGCACCCAATCGCGTGGCCGCGGCCATATGGGGCACGGTCGCAGGCTTCACCAGCTTCGTCGCCCATGTCGGCGGCCCGCCCTTCCAAGTCTATGCCTTGCCGATCCGACTCGACCCCAAGGTGCTGTCGGGCACAGCAGCGATCTTCTTTGCCGCCACCAACGCGCTGAAGCTCATTCCCTATTTCGCGCTCGGCCAGTTCGACACCGCCAATCTGACGGCGTCGGCGGTGCTGATGCCGCTGGCGCCGTTGTCGACCATCGCCGGTGCGTGGCTGGTGCGGCGCATGCGGCCGGAGGTTTTTTATCCCTTCACCTATGCGACCGTGGCGGTCGTGGCTGTGAAGCTTCTGTGGGACGGGATTGCCGGCTTGATGTAGACCAGCGCCCCTTCAGGTGATCCGCTCTGGTCAGGCGGCGTTGGGCACCATGCGCCGTGTCCGGCCGAGCGCCATTGTGGCGCCGGCGGCAAGAACCACAACCATGCCGGCGAGAATGGCGACGTCGTGCAGGGTCGGCTTCAGCACCATGTCGGTGACGATGACCAGCATGACCGCATAATCGAAGCGCGCCGCCCGCAGGATGCGCTGGCCGTAGGCAAGTGCCGCGGGCGTCACGCCGTCCCTGGCGATCATCGCGCTCATGTGGTCGGCTGTCGGCTTGAAAACGAACATGCCGATGCAGAAGGTCGTGGCGTAGCCGGCAAGGCCGATCAGGATCCAGAGATCGGAGAAGCCGACCCAGAATGAGCACATGATCAAGCCGAAGGCCAATGTCAGCATCGACATCGGCGCGAAGAAGCGGTTGCCCAGCTCGCCGGTGGCGCGCATCGCCTGCAGCGTTCCCTGAATGTTGCCGGCACGATCCGCCAGGGTCGCCAGCACCATCAGCGTGAAGCCGCCACCGACCCAAAGCATCGCCGAAACGATGTGCAGCAATTTGACGATGGAATACCAATCCATGACTTTCTCCCGATGTCCAATGGTTGACGGCGAGGCGGCCATTGCCCGCTCGCCGATCAGATGCCGCAGCGTTTAGCGCCGCGGCTGTTTCCGAACGATGTCGTGGAAAAGCCGGCTGTGTTTCAGACTGCCGGCTAACGAAAGCAGCGACTAATATGATGAACGCACCGCCCGATTTTCTGCTATGCCGGGAGCGTCGGGGCGCGACATCGTCCGGAAACAGTGCCGATGCTAGTGCCGACGCCGGAAATCCGGCGGCGACAGCGCTTGCCTGACGATCAACTCATTCCCAGCTTGGGAAAAGGCAATTCGGGGGACTGATATGCAAGGGACAGCACGGAATTTCTTCACGCTGGCGATCATCTATGCGGTGTGCGGCATGGCACTCGGCATCCACATGGCCATCAGCGAAGATCACGGCCAGATGCCGACCCACGCCCACACAATGGTGGCGGGCTGGCTGATGTCGGCGGTCTTCGCGTTCTTTTACCACCTGTTTCCGGCTGCCGGGCAAAAGACGCTGGCCTTGGTCCATTTCTGGCTGACGGCAATCAGCGGCATCGGGCTCATGATCGGCCTTTATATACTGCTTGCCGGAAATCCGGGGATCGAGCCGTTGCTGGGGATATCCTCGATCGGCTTCTACGCAGGCATTCTGCTGTTCGCCTTCATTGCCTTGCCGGTGGTGTGGAAAAAGGCCTGAGGGAAGGTTGAAACCGGCCTGTGCGGCTGTGCTGTTACGGCACAGGAGCACGGTGTCGGGTTAAAAAATATCAGGGATGTTAAGGGTTCATTAAGCTTTACAGGCGTTTACTATGTCCATCCAGTGATCTGGATTCTTACCGAGTGGTTGGAGCCACTTTGTTTGACGCCTCCCTGTTAAACTCCTGAGAGCCGCCTTATCCGCGGCTCTTTTTTTGTCCGCATTCCGGCGGCATTCCGCGCGGCCGTTCCCCGTTAACCTTCTGTTAAACATGTGCTTGCCTTCACCCCGGACGAAGCGCATTTTCAAGCTTCAGTTATATAGGGTCCCGGGTGTATCGGCAGAGAGCCGAATCGGCCGGTTGCGAGTGCAGGGGCGTTATCAATGAACGAGCCTTCGAAGGGCATTGCGAAAACCGTGAAGCTGGCGGAGCGCCGGGTTTTTTCGCACTCCTTCAAACCGCTTTACCAGGAAGGCATGGGGCTGGTCGAACAGGCGGCGGAGTATCTCGACGGCAAGGGCCGGGCCGAGGCCAAGAAACTATCGCGGCTGGCGGCCACGCTCTACGCGGCCGAATCGATGCGACTGACCACCAGGCTGATGCAGGTTGCCTCGTGGCTGCTTTTGCAGCGCGCGGCGAATTCCGGCGAGATGACCCGCGACCAGGTCGCCTCGGAAAAGTCCAAGGTGCGCCTCGACACCGCTTCCGCCCATGACGAAGCGGCCGGCTGGGCCGAACTGCCGAACGATTTCCTCGACCTCGTCAACCGATCGCTGCGCCTGCAGGCATTGGTGCGCCGCATGGATGAAGAGATCTACGGCGCCGGTGCGGTGGTCGACATGCAGCCCGTGGCCCGCCGGCCCAATCCGGTTTCGGACCAGATCAGCCTGCTCAACACGGCGTTCGCCCGCAATTAAGCGATTTCGCAATCGCCCCCTTGGCAAGGGTCGTTTCTGGTTTGTTCACATTTCGCTGGCATCGCTGTCCGCCGGGGGTAAAGTCACCGGATGGGGGACGCGATTCGCATCATCGGTATCGATCCGGGGCTCAGGCGCACCGGCTGGGGCATTGTCGAGAGCCTCGGCAATTCCTTGCGTTTTGTCGCTTCGGGCACCGTGCGCTCCGAGGACAAGGCAGCGCTGGCGACGCGGCTCTGCCAATTGCATGATGGGCTTGCCGAAGTCCTGCATCAGGCCATGCCGCATGAGGCCGCCGTCGAACAGACCTTCGTCAACAAGGACGCCGTTGCGACGCTGAAGCTCGGCCAGGCGCGCGGCATTGCCATGCTGGTCCCGGCGCGGGCGGGCCTCGTCGTCGCCGAATATGCGCCCAATGCGGTGAAGAAGGCGGTGATCGGCGTCGGCCACGGTGACAAGAAGCAGATCCACATGATGGTGAAGGTGCTGCTGCCGAAGGCGATCTTCGACACCGAACACGCCGCCGACGCGCTGGCCATCGCGATTTGCCACGCGCATCACCGGCAGAGTGCGGCCTATCGGCTGGCGGTATTGGCATCATGAGAGGCTGTTGGGGATGATCGGCAAGCTCAAGGGCACGCTCGACGAGGTCGATGAAGACCATTGTCTCGTCGATATCCACGGCGTCGGCTATGTCGCCTATTGCTCGACCCGCACGCTGGCGGCACTGCCTTCGCCCGGCGAAGCGGTGGTGCTGTTCATCGAGACCTATGTGCGCGAGGACATGCTGCGGCTCTATGGTTTCCAGTCGCAGCTCGAGCGCGAATGGTTTCGGTTGCTGATGAACAACGTGCCGGGTGTCGGCGCCAAGGTGGCGCTGGCCATCCTGTCGACGCTGGCGCCGGCCGACCTCGCCAATGCCATTGCACTGCGCGACATCGCCATGGTTTCCCGCGCCCCTGGCGTCGGCAAGAAGGTGGCCGAGCGCATCGTCACCGAATTGAAGGCCAAGGCACCTGCCTATGCAGGCACCGCCACCGGCACCATTGGGCTCAAGCAGGAACTCGGCGAAGGCGTGGCGCCGGCGCCGATCACCGACGCGGTCTCGGCCCTGGTCAACCTCGGCTATTCGCGTGACACCGCCGCCAATGCGGTGTCGGCGGCGCTGAAGACGGCGGGCGAGGGCGCCGATGCGTCGAAACTCATCCGCTTCGGGCTGAGGGAACTGGCGCGGTGATCGCTTGAAAACAAAATTCCAACTACAATATGTTTTGTAAGTAATTTATTCGAAAGTAAGAAAAATGGGCGCCTACGCAAGCCTGACATCAAAAGGCCAGCTTACCATCCCAAAGGACGTCAGGGATGCGCTGTCGCTCAAGGCGGGTGACATGATCGCCTGGACGGTAGTGGATGGCTACTTGATCGGAACGCCGCGCAATCTCGACTTTGCTGACCTCGCCGGATTCCTGGGAGATCCGCCCGACGGTCCGGCTTCACTCGAGGAAATCGATGCCGCGGTTCGGGACGCTGTTGGACGGCATGTTGTCGGGGACGCGCCGAAGGGCGGGCATGAGGGCGACGCGTGACGTCGATAGGCATCGATACGAACGTTCTGCTTCGAATGGTGCTGAACGATGATGCCGAGCAAAGGGCAAAAGCCTTGGCTTTCGGCAAAGGCCTTAGTGAGGATACCCCAGGCTTTGTCAGCCTGATCGTCCTGGTCGAGTTCAGTTGGTCGCTGATTTCTCGTTACAGGATGTCCAGGGAACAAGTCCTGGCGGCAATCCAAAGACTGCTGAAAATCAGAACGTTGGTTTTCGAGGATTTCGATGCCATCGTGATCGCGCTCGAAAGGTCCAACATACCGCAAGTTGACTTTGCCGATGCGCTAATCGCCGAGCACAACCGAAATGTGGGTTGTTCCCACACGGTCACTTTCGATCAGCGGGCTGCAAGGTCCATTGCAAGCATGGAATTGCGGGCATGAGCCTTTCCCCCCGTCTCATTGCACCGGAAAAGCGTGGCGAGGACGCCGAGCAGACGTTGCGGCCGCAGACGCTCGACGATTTCGTTGGTCAGGCGGCGGTGCGGGCAAACCTCAAAGTCTTCATCGAGGCCGCCAAGGGCCGCAAGGAGGCGCTCGACCATGTGCTGTTCGTCGGACCGCCGGGGCTGGGCAAGACGACGCTGGCGCAGATCATGGCGCGTGAGCTCGGCGTCAATTTCCGTTCGACCTCCGGGCCAGTCATCGCCAAGGCAGGCGATCTCGCGGCACTGCTGACAAATCTGGAAGAAGGCGATGTGCTGTTCATCGACGAGATCCACAGGCTCAACCCGGCGGTGGAGGAAATCCTCTATCCGGCGATGGAGGATTTCCAGCTCGACCTGATCATCGGCGAGGGACCGGCGGCGCGCTCGGTCAAGATCGACCTTGCGCGCTTCACCCTTGTGGCAGCCACCACGCGGCTCGGCCTGCTCACCAATCCGTTGCGCGACCGCTTCGGCATTCCGGTGCGGCTCAATTTCTACACCGTCGAGGAGTTGGAGCAGATCGTGCGGCGCGGCGCTCGCATCCTGCAGATGCCGCTCGGCAATGACGGTGCGCTCGAGATCGCGCGGCGCGCGCGCGGCACGCCGCGCATTGCCGGCCGGCTGTTGCGGCGGGTGCGCGATTTCGCCTCGGTTGCCGGCGACGGCCATGTCGACCGCCTGATCGCCGACGAAGCCTTGACCCGGCTCGAAGTCGACGCGCTTGGCCTCGACGCGCTCGACCGCCGCTATCTCAGCATGATCGCGCGCAATTTCGGCGGCGGGCCGGTGGGTATCGAGACGATCGCGGCGGGCCTGTCCGAGCCGCGCGACGCCATCGAGGACATCATCGAACCCTATCTGATCCAGCAGGGCTTCATCCAGCGCACGCCGCGCGGACGCATGCTGACCGCCAATGCCTGGCGCCATCTCGGCCTCGATGCGCCGAAGGATCTGGCGCAGCAGCAGATCAATTTGTTCCAGGAAGAGTAGCCCGCCGCGGCTTTCACGCCGATCAAGCATCAGTGAACGGACCTGCGCAAATTCTCCTCATCTTCGCCGACTTGCAGGCGTATTCTTGGATTGTATCGGGCTCGCTGCCTCTTGCACGTCGTCCTCCCAAATCGCTTTTGGAGGACGGGCATCAGCGCATGCCGAAATGAGGTGCCGGAGTTACTCAATGATAACCAGACGCGGGTTCCTGCGCTTCATCGGCGGGTCATTCCTGTCGGTCGCCTCGTTCAGTGCCTACGCCGTCGGCATCGAGCCGATGCTGCTGACGCATGTGAAGCGCTATGCGCTCACGCCACCGCATTGGCCCGCCGGATTGAAGCTTCGCGTCGTCGCGCTTGCCGACATCCACGCCTGCCGGCCGTGGATGACGCCGGAGCGGATCGCTTCGCTTGCCGAAGAGGCGAATGCTCTGCAGCCGGACCTGATCGTGCTGCTCGGCGACTACATCGCCGGCATTCGCCTGTTGTCGCAAAGGGTGACGCCGCCGGAATGGGCCGGCGCCCTGTCGGGCCTCAAGGCACCGCTCGGCGTGCTGTCGATCCTCGGCAATCACGACTGGTGGGCCGATGGCTTCGCGCAGCGTGCCGGAGTTGGTCCGACGATCGCGCGCAAGGCATTGGAGAAGGTCGGCATCCCGGTTCTGGAGAACGACGTCGTGCGTCTGGAAAAGGACGGACATGGCGTATGGATCGCCGGCCTCGCCGATCAGTTGGCGCTGTTGCGGAAAAAGAAGCACGAGCGTCCCAGGCGATTGGACGATCTCGACGGCACGCTGGCTAAAATCAGCGACCCCGCGCCTGTCATCCTGCTGGCGCACGAACCGGACATTTTTCCAAAAGTGCCGTCGCGCGTGTCGCTGACGCTAGCGGGACACACCCATGGCGGGCAGGTGCGGCTGTTCGGCTATTCGCCTATCGTGCCGTCGCAGTTCGGCAATCGCTACGCCTATGGCCATGTCATCGAGAACGACCGCAACCTGATCGTCTCGGGCGGGCTCGGCTTCAGCAATTTGCCCATCCGTTTCGGCATGCGTCCGGAAATCCTGCAGATCGACCTCGGCTGACCGGCACTTCAGGGGCAAACTTCGGATTGCGTCCGGCTCGGCCTTCTCGCCATTGAACGCTTCGACGACGCCAGCACGGGTCTTGATCCGCGCCGTCAACAGTGCCATCGGGTTCATGCGCCAAAAATATCTGCCGCGTCGGCATCCAAAAGGGAGGCGCAATGGGCGATCATGGTGAATCCGCGGCATTGCTGGCTGGGCTTTCCGGCGCGCTGACCGAGTTCGGCCACCGGCTGATGGCGCGGGTCTATTATGCCGATACCGATTTCTCAGGCGTCGTCTATCACGCGCGCTATCTCGAATTCCTCGAGCGCGGCCGCTCCGATTATCTCAGGCTCACCGGCGTGCATCATACCGAACTCGCCGACGGCAAGCATGGCGAGAAGATCGTGTGGGTGGTACGCCGCATGGAGATCGACTTCCGCATCCCCGCCCGCATCGACGACATACTGACCGTCGACACCCGCACGCAGGACATCTCAGGCGCGCGCATCTTCATGGCGCAGCAGCTCAAGCGCGGCGACGAGGTGCTGGTCGAGGCCAAGGTCGAGGCGGCGATCATCGGCGAGAACGGCCGGCCGAGGCGCTTCCCCAGGGAATGGGTCGCGGCCTTCATGCCTCGGGTACGCTGATATTCAGGTGACGCCGGCCTGCGATGCCCGGGCGCGGCAATGCGCCGCGCCTGATAGACTAACCCATCCTTAACCATAACGGTTCATGAAGAGATTGGCGAAGATTGGCGTTATCCAGCGCCTTCCTTTCACCAATATTTGCCCCGAAAAGGCCGCTAACGGCACGGTTTGGGGTGTCCGGTAGCTTCGTGCGAACCGACCACAAGGGATGCCATGGGCCAGCCGCCAGCTTCGCCCGGAAAATCTTAAGGACGTAACGATGGAAAATATCGCACTCGCCGAACCGGGCGCGCAATTGTCGATTTGGGCCTTGTTCATGCAGGCCAGCTGGGTGGTCAAGCTGGTCATGATCGGGCTGCTTTGTGCCTCGGTATGGACCTGGGCGATCATCGTCGACAAGCTGGTCGCCTATGGCCGCATGCGGCTGGCGCTGAACCGCTTCGAGCAGGTTTTCTGGTCCGGGCAGTCGCTGGAGGAACTCTACCGCACGCTCGCCGACCGCAAGACGACAGGCATGGGCGCCATTTTCGTCGCCGCCATGCGTGAATGGAAGAAGAGTTTCGAGAAAGGCGCCAAGTCGCCGCTCGGCCTGCAGACCCGCATCGACAAGGCCATGGACCTGGCGCTGACTCGCGAGATGGAGAAGCTGGAGGGACGCCTCGGCTTCCTTGCCACGACCGGATCGGCAGCACCTTTCATCGGCCTGTTCGGCACCGTCATCGGCATCATGACGTCGTTCCAGGCCATCGCGGGCTCCAAGAACACCAGCCTCGCGGTGGTCGCGCCCGGTATCGCCGAAGCGCTGCTGGCGACGGCCATCGGCCTGCTCGCCGCTATTCCGGCGGTCATCGCCTATAACAAGCTGTCATCGGATGCGAGCAAGATCGCTGTGCGCATGGAGGGGTTCTCCGACGAGTTCTCCGCCATACTCTCGCGCCAAATCGATGAAAAAGTCGCGCCTAAGGCCTGAGGAGTAACGAGATGGGTATGTCCGTAGGCATGGGAGGGCGCGGCGGGCGCGGCCACCGGCGGCGCGGCCGCCACCATGCGCTGATGTCGGAGATCAACGTCACGCCGATGGTCGACGTCATGCTCGTGCTTTTGATCATCTTCATGGTCGCCGCGCCGATGCTGACGGTCGGGGTGCCGATCGACCTGCCGGACACGCAGGCCAAGGCGATGAATGCCGACACCCAGCCGATCACCGTCTCGATCGATGCGACCGGCAAGATCTTCCTGCAGGAAACCGAGATTCCGATCGAGGAACTGGTGGCCAAGCTGCAGGCGATCTCGAAGACCGGTTATGAAGAGCGTATCTTCATCCGTGGCGACAAATCGACCGACTATGGCACGGCCATGAAGGTCATGGCTCGCATCTCGGCCGCTGGTTACAAGAACATCGGCCTGGTTTCACTGCAGGAACAGGATCAATAGACGCACGATGAGGACCGGCCTCACCACATCGGTGATCCTGCACACGGCGGTGCTGGCCTTCGGCTTGTTCACCCTGTCGGCGCCCGCCGCGCTTCCGTCGGCCGACGTGGAGTCGGTTGCGGTCGATATCGTGCCGATGGAAGCCATTGCGCAGACGCTACAGGGCGACAAGAAGGCCGTGATGCATGAAAAGCCGGCGCCGTTGCCGACGCAGCGTCCGGACGTCGTGCCGGATGCGCAGAAGGTGGGCGAAAACAGCGTCGACACCGACAAGCCGATAACGCCGGAAGCCAAGCCGAAACCAGTCGACACGACGTCGGCCCCGGCGCCAGCGCCGACCCCGAAGGAAATCCCGAAGACCGAGGACGTGCCGAAGCCGCAGGAAAAGCCCAAGCCCATTCCGGCGACGGAAGTGGCGCCAGCGCCGACGCCCAAGGAAGAGGTCAAGCCCGAGCCGGTCAAGAAGACGGAGCCCAAGCCGACGCCGGCTAAGCCGGCGCCGACACCGCCGCCGCAGGACAAGACCGCTGCTATCGATCCGACCCCTGAGGTCAAACCGGATGCCGTCGCCGAGGCCATAGCCAAGGACCCGCCCACAGAAGAGACCCAATTGCCGAATTCGGCGCCCGCGCCGGAAGCGCGGCCAAAGCCGCAGCCGGCACAGGCCGAAAGCGCCAAGGCGCCTGACCGCAAGGATGCCGACAAGCCGGTCAAGGAAGCCTCGTCGAAGCCGAAGTCCGACGACAAGCAGTTCAACGCCAATGAGATTTCGGCCCTGCTCGACAAGCAGAAGCCGTCCGGCGGCGGCGCCAAGCGCTCGACCCAGCAGGCGTCGCTCGGTGGCGACAAGGATCAAGGCCAGAAGCTGTCGAAGTCGGAGCAGGGCGCCCTGGAAAGCCAGTTGGGCGGTTGCTGGACCTTGCCGGCCGGGCTTGAAGGTTCGGAGAATTTCGTCGTCGTCGTCCGTTTCAATCTGAACAACTCAGGCAAGCTCGACGGCCGTCCCTCCGTTGAAACATCGAGCGGCAACAGGCAGTTCGATGAGAGTGCGGTGCGCGCGGTTCAGAAATGCGACATGGCCGGCCTGCAGGTTCCCTCCGGCAAGCAAGATATCTGGAACGACATCCGGGTCACCTTCGATCCAAGGGAGATGCTCGGCCTGTAGGCCCTGACATCCGAAAATCAGTATGAGAAGCGAGAAGACATGAAATCAATCCTCAAGCCGCTCCTGATGATTGCCGCGATGGCGATGGGCATGACCGCTGCCGGCACGCTGCCGGCGCTGGCGCTCGTCGAACTCAACGTCAACAAGGGCAATGTCGAGCCGCTGCCAATCGCCATCACGGATTTCCAGGGGGGTGATGCGCTTGGCGCTCAGATTTCCCAGATTGTCACCGCCGATCTGAAGCGCTCCGGCCTGTTCGCGCCGATCGACAAGAGCGCCTTCATCGAGAAGATCGCCAATCCGGACGCAACCCCCCGCTTCGACGACTGGAAGGTAATCAACGCGCAAGCGCTGGTCACCGGCAGCGTCAGCAAGGAGGCCGACGGCCGTATCCGCGCCCAGTACCGGCTGTGGGACACCTTTGCCGGACAGCAGATGGCCGGCGAGCAGTTCTTTGCCAACGATGCCAATCAGCGCCGCGTTGCCCACATCATCGCCGATGCCATCTATGAGCGGCTGACCGGGGAGAAGGGCTATTTCGACACGCGCGTCGTCTTCATCGACGAGTCCGGCGCCAAGAACGCGCGCAAGAAGCGCCTCGCCATCATGGACCAGGACGGTGCGAACGTCCGCTATCTCTCTGACGGGCGGTCGATCGTGCTGACGCCGCGCTTCTCGCCGAACCGGCAGGAAATCACCTATATGTCCTATGAAAGCGGCCAGCCGCGGGTCTATCTCCTGCAGATCGAGACCGGGCAGCGCGAACTGGTCGGCAATTTTCCCGGCATGACGTTTGCGCCGCGCTTCTCGCCCGACGGCCAGAAGGTGATTATGAGCCTGCTGCGCGACGACGGCAATTCCAACATCTTCGCCATGGACCTGCGCAGCCGTTCGACGACGCGGCTGACCAATTCGACCGCCATCGACACCTCGCCCTCCTATTCGCCCGACGGCAGCAAGGTGGTGTTCACCTCCGACCGTGGCGGCCGCGCGCAGATCTACGTCATGGGCGCCGACGGCTCGGGCCAGACCCGCATCTCCTTCGGCGACGGCGTCTATTCGACGCCGGTGTGGTCGCCGCGCGGCGACCTCATCGCCTTCACCAAGCAGAGCGGCGGCGAATTCCAGATCGGCGTCATGAAGACCGACGGCTCTGGCGAGCGCATCCTGTCGTCCGGCTTCCAGCAGGAAGGCCCGACCTGGGCCCCGAACGGCCGCGTGCTGATGTTCTTCCGTGACTCCAATGGCGGCCCGAAACTGGTTTCCGTCGATCTCACCGGCCGCAACGAACAGCCGATCCCGACATCGAATTTTGCTTCGGATCCGGCCTGGTCGCCGTTGCTGGAATAGGTTCGACTGAATTGCCACACAAGCTGAAAAGGGGCCGTTTTCGGCCCTTTTTCCATGCCTTGGTCGCGTTTTGGCCGCATTTCCGCCTAGGGTCCGCGCCAACTGTGGCTCATGACAACACGGCTGCGGACGGGCAGTTTAAACCAAATTTTAACCGTGTTTCTTGAATGCCGGTTAACCCAAACGTGGTTACTGGGTGATCAACGAAATCACTCGAATACGAAGGAGAGGCGGCATGGGCCGTATCGCAGCACTTACCAGAAACCCGGTCATGATCGCGCTGGTGGCGATGCTCGCCGTCGCCGGTTGCGCCTCGAAGAAGACGCCGAACAGCGCCGCTGACCTTGGCCTCAATGGCGCGGGTGCTGCAACACCCGGCTCGGCGCAGGACTTCACCGTCAACATCGGTGACCGCATCTTCTTCGATACGGACTCGACCTCGATCCGGGCCGACGCGCAGACGACGCTTTCGCGTCAGGCGCAGTGGCTAAACCAGTACAAGCAGTATGCCATCGTCGTCGAAGGCCATGCCGACGAACGCGGCACGCGCGAATACAATCTGGCGCTCGGTGCCCGCCGTGCCGCCGCTACTCGCGACTTCCTGGTTTCCAAGGGCGTTTCGGCCAGCCGCCTCAAGACGATTTCCTACGGCAAGGAACGTCCGGTAGCGGTATGCGATGACATCTCCTGCTGGTCGCAGAACCGCCGCGCCGTCACCACGCTCAGCGGCGCTGGTTCCTGATCGGCAAAAATACAACACACTTCTGCGAAAGGCGGCCTCCGGGCCGCCTTTTTCATATCCGGAGGCCCGAAACAAAATTTGGCCGAAGTCTCGCGCCCTGCTATGAGCCGAGGGCGCTTGGCTGGTCTCATAACGATTGGAAGGCGCGAACAAGCTAACGATTGGACGGCGAGAGGCACATGCATTTGAGATCGGTTCTGAGCGGCACGCTTGCGCTGCTGCTCCTATCAGGCGTAACCGCTTTGGCGAGCGGTTCGGGGCAATCAACCGAGAGCGGTTTTTCCTTCCATCTGCCGACACTTGAGTTGTCCAGCCTTTTCGGTGAGAAGAAAAAGCAGGATCAGGTCCAGCTCGCGCAGTCGAGCGGCGCCGGCGTGACAGGGCTCGAGGACCAGCTGCGGCAGCTGACCGGCAAGGTCGAGGAACTCAATTTCCAGATCCTGCAGATGCAGGAGCAGATCCGCAAACAGCAGGAAGACAACGAGTTCCGCTTCCAGCAGCTCGAAGGCGGCTCGCAAGGTGGACAACCGCCGGCGCAGAAGAAATCAGACGCCACCACCGGAACCAACACCGACGTGGCCTCGGCTCCGGCAACCCAGGCGCCGGCTGATGCCGGCGCCGCGCCCGGCGGCGATCAATCCGCAAGCGGCAAGACGGTCGAGGACGTCATTGTCGAATCACCCGATGGCGACCCCGGCAAGGTGATCCCCGGCAAGGGAGCGCCCGAAAAGACCTTTGGGTCCATCACCGTCGACAAGAATGGCAATGTGATCGATGCCGGCGGCAACACGCAGGCAACCGCGCCGGCACAGGACACGGCACCAGCCAACGGCGCATCCTCAAAGGCCGGCAAGTCCGGCGGCACGGTGGTCGCGGCGCTGCCCGCCACCAACAATCCCGAAGAGCTCTACCGCAACTCCTACCAGTTCATCCTGTCGGGCGACTACGGCACCGCCGAACAGGGTTTCCGCGACCACATCTCCCGCTTCCCCAAGGACGCCAAGACGGCGGACGCACATTACTGGCTGGGGGAATCGCTGCTTGGCCAGCAGAAATACCGCGATGCGGCGGAAGTCTTCCTCGCCGCCAGCAAGGACTATCCCAAGGCCAAGAAAGCGCCCGACATGCTGTTGAAGCTCGGCGTCTCGCTGGTCGGCCTCAAGCAGCATGACGTCGCCTGCGCCACCTTCAGCGAGGTCGGCAAGCGCTATCCTGATATTTCCAGCACACTCAAGGAACGCGTCAAGCAGGAGAAGGCACTGGCTGCGTGCTGATCTTTCCCTGGGATGTCGCAGTCCCAAACCCGGGACCGCTTTTTGGCGACATGCATTGATGCTCGACACCGGGCCTGATTTTTCGACGAGACTTTTTTCGCATATCGATTTTACCAACGGCGCTGTTGCGGCCGTATCGGGCGGCAGCGACTCGACTGCGCTCCTTCTTCTTCTCAAACAGCATCTCGACCGAACCGCACCGTCCGCCAGGCTGCTGGCTGTAACCGTCGACCACGGATTGCGGCAGGGTTCGGCTGATGAGGCACAGGCCGTGGCGAAGCTTTGCGCGGAGCGCGGCATCGCCCACCGTGTCCTGACCTGGTCCGGAGAAAAACCGTCGACCGGCCTCCCGGCGGCGGCGCGCGAGGCGCGCTACCGGCTGCTGGCCAGCGCCGCGCGGGCGGAAGGCATCGGCCTGATCGTGACCGGACATACATCCGACGACCAGGCCGAGACGGTGCTGATGCGGCTCGATCGCAACGATGCGGCCCGTAACGAGGGACGGGGCCTTGCCGGCATGGCGCCCGCCACCTTGCATGACTGGCGCGACTGGATCGTGCGACCGCTTCTTGGGGTGCGGCGCCATGCGTTGCGCGATTTCCTGCGGCGCCAACAGGTCGGCTGGACCGAGGACCCGACCAATGCCGATGAGGCCTTCGAGCGGCCGCGCATGCGCGCAACCCTTGCCGGGGAGGCCGGCGCACAGCGCATGAACGACGCGCTGGCGTTGGCCGCGAAGGAGGCCAGTGCCCGCACGCGGCTTGGCGCGGAGGCCACCTGCCTGATCGAGCGCTTTGCCAGTCAGCCGGCAGCGGGCCTCATCCGGCTCGATCCGGCCCTGCTCGGCGCCGGCGACGACCGGGCGGCCGTCTACGCGCTGCGCATTCTGTTGGCGACGTCAGGCGGGATTGCCTTCCTGCCGGACCAGGCTCGCAGCGAGGCGTTGTTCGCCCGGCTGAAGGCCGGATTTCTTTGCGCCACATTGTCGCGGACGGTGCTCGACTTCCGGCGCGCCGGCATCTTCCTGCACCGAGAGATGCGGGGCTTGCCTGCGGCAGCGGCGGCGGTCGACGCGGCCATCTGGGATGGCCGCCGCCAAATCACGTTGAACGACGCCAGCGGTGCATTGTTGATCGCGCCATTCGGGGCAGCGGCGGCGAAGCGGCTGGCTGCAGGCCGGGGCGAAACCCCGCCCAGCCTGTTGCGCGCGGCATTGGCGGCTGAACCAACCCTGCTGGAGGCCGTCGAGAAGGCTGGTCCGGCGCCTGATTGGCCCGCACCGCAAGGGTTCGCGGCCTCGCCGAACGTTAGCCCCTTTGCGCGCTTCCTGCCGTCCTTCGATCTGGCCCCGGCACGCGCCGTCGCCGGGTTGATCGGCGCGGCGCCGCTTCCCGCCTTGCCATTGCGTGGCCACAGTGCCGGTTGATGCTGGGCGAAAGCTTAACCCAGACATGCTGTTCTGCTTGGCAAGGGGGGACGCTCTCCCTATGTTAGGCCCAAGTTTCCTCTCATGATGCTGTCCGCTCGCGGACGCCAACGGGACAATTGATGAATCCGAACTATCGCAACCTCGCGCTCTGGGCGATCATAGCGGTCCTGCTCATCGCCCTCTTCAATCTGTTCCAGACACCGCAGACGCGCGGGGCTTCGAGCGATGTGCCTTATTCGCAGTTCCTGCAGGATGTCGCGGCCGGCCGGGTCAAGACGGTGACCATCGCGGGCGCTCGCATCACCGGCACTTACACCGACAATTCCAGTGGCTTCCAGACCTATTCGCCCGGCGATCCCCAGCTGGTCTCGCGGCTGCAGGACAAGAACGTCACCATCAATGCGCGGCCCGAGACCGACGGTTCCAATTCGCTGTTCGGCTACCTGATCTCGTGGCTGCCGATGATCCTCATCCTCGGCGTGTGGATATTCTTCATGCGCCAGATGCAGTCAGGCTCCGGGCGCGCCATGGGCTTCGGCAAGTCGAAGGCCAAGCTCCTGACCGAGGCGCATGGCCGCGTCACCTTCCAGGACGTCGCCGGCGTCGACGAGGCCAAGGAAGATCTCGAAGAGATCGTCGAGTTCCTGCGCGATCCGCAGAAGTTCCAGCGCCTTGGCGGCAAGATTCCGCGCGGCGTGCTGCTGGTCGGCCCCCCCGGCACCGGCAAGACGCTGCTTGCCCGCTCGGTCGCCGGCGAAGCCAACGTGCCGTTCTTCACTATTTCGGGCTCGGACTTCGTCGAGATGTTCGTCGGCGTCGGCGCCAGCCGCGTCCGCGACATGTTCGACCAGGCCAAGAAGAATGCGCCCTGCATCATCTTCATCGACGAAATCGACGCCGTTGGCCGCCATCGCGGTGCCGGTCTCGGCGGCGGCAATGACGAGCGCGAGCAGACGCTGAACCAGCTGCTGGTCGAGATGGACGGCTTCGAGTCCAACGAAAGCATCATCCTGATCGCCGCCACCAACCGGCCCGACGTGCTCGATCCGGCATTGCTCAGACCAGGCCGTTTCGACCGCCAGGTGGTGGTGCCGAACCCCGATATCGTCGGCCGCGAGAAGATCCTCAAGGTGCATGTGCGCAACGTGCCGCTGGCCCCCAATGTCGACCTCAAGGTCGTCGCTCGTGGTACGCCCGGCTTCTCCGGCGCCGACCTGATGAACCTGGTCAACGAATCCGCGCTGATGGCGGCGCGGCGCAACAAGCGCCTCGTCACCATGGCCGAATTCGAGGACGCCAAGGACAAGATCATGATGGGCGCCGAGCGCCGCTCGTCGGCCATGACCCAGGCCGAGAAGGAGCTGACCGCCTATCACGAAGCCGGCCACGCCATCCTGGCGCTGAACGTGCCGTCGGCCGATCCGCTGCACAAGGCAACCATCATTCCGCGCGGCCGCGCGCTCGGCATGGTCATGCAGTTGCCGGAAGGCGACCGCTACTCCATGAGCTACAAATACATGATCTCGCGCCTCGCCATCATGATGGGCGGCCGCGTCGCCGAGGAGTTCAAGTTCGGCAAGGAGAACATCACGTCCGGCGCTTCCTCCGACATCGAGCAGGCGACCAAGCTGGCGCGCGCCATGGTCACGCGCTGGGGCTTCTCCGACAAGCTCGGCCATGTCGCCTATGGCGACAACCAGGAGGAAGTGTTCCTCGGCCATTCGGTGGCGCGTACGCAGAACATCTCGGAAGAGACCGCGCAGATCATCGACGGCGAGGTGCGCCGCCTGATCGACGAAGCCTATTCGACGGCTAAATCCATCCTGACCAAGAAGAAGAAGGAATGGATCGCGCTGGCGCAAGGTCTGCTCGAATACGAGACGTTGTCCGGCGAGGAGATCAAGCAGTTGATCGCCGGACAGAAGCCCTCGCGCGACCTTGGCGACGACACGCCGCCGAGCCGTGGCTCGGCCGTGCCGAAGTCCGGTCGCCGCAAGAAGGGCCCCGAGCCCGAAGGCGGCATGGAGCCGCAGCCGTCTAGCTAAGCCTAGATCACAGGTTTCAAGAAAAACGCCGCGGCTTCAAACCGCGGCGTTTTTTATTCGGTGCTGGTCACGAAGCGTGCGGCGCAGGCACATCTGCCTTGCCGGGGCGCCTTTCAGTCCGCACCGCATGTTGCTTGCCCCATCTGGCGAGCGGGATCAGGGCATTGTCCAACTCGATGCCGAAGTCGGTGATCGAATATTCGACCCTGGGCGGCACTTCGGGGAAGACCTGGCGATGGACGATGCCGTCCGCCGCCATTTCGCGCAGCTGCTGGATCAGCATTTTTTCGCTGATGGCGGGCACTAGGCGCTTCAGCTCGCCGAATCGCGCCGGCGCTTTGTGTATCTGCCAGAGCAGCAACGCTTTCCATTTGCCGCCGATCACCTCGAGTGCGGGTCCAAGTCCGCAACTATCTGGCTGTTTCTTTCCCATGTTTCATCCAATTCTGAGCAATCGGTGGGTGGCTTACATTTTTGTCGGCACTTGAGAAAAACCAAGTCGGCCCATAGCTTCGGACCAGATCGCAAACACCGGCGAGCACCACAACACCATATCGGTATCCCGCTTCGGCCTGCAAAGGCCGTCGAGGGCAGGATTTTGTCAAAAGGATGCATCATGACACGATACGCAAACAGCAAAGCTGTGGTGATCGGCGGAACCCACGGCATGGGGCTCGCTGTCGCCGAGGCATTGGTCGAGGGCGGCGCCGAGGTGCTGGTCACCGGCCATGACGAACGCAACATCGATGCCGCACGCGCCAGGCTGTTTTCGCGCGCGCATGTGCTGCGGTCCGACATCGGCGACATGGCCGCTATCGTTACACTCGGCGCGGAGGTCGGGCAGAAGCTCGGCCAGATCGATTTCCTGCACGTCAATGCCGGGATCGCCTATCTGGAGCCGGTGCCGCAGGTGACCGAAGACAGCTACGACCGCATCTTCAACATCAATACCAAGGGGGCCTTCTTCACCGTTCAGCGGCTCTTGCCCCTCATCAGGGATGGCGGCGCCATCGTCTTCACCTCGTCCGTCGCCGACGAATCCGGCACCGGCGGCATGAGTGTCTATTCCGGGTCGAAGGCAGCACTTCGCGCCTTCGCCAAAGTGCTGGCCGCCGAACTGCTGCCGCGCCGGATCCGCGTGAATGTGGTCAGCCCCGGCTTTATCGACACACCGACAATGGGTGTGGCCAGCGCTTCCGCCGAGGAGCGCGCGGCCTTCATCAGGATAGGCGACGAGGTCACGCCGATGAAGCGTCACGGCACGATCGAGGAGGTGGCGCGTGCGGTGCTGTTCCTGGCTTTCGACGCGACCTTCACCACTGGTGCCCGGCTGACCGTGGATGGCGGCCTTGGCCAGGATCTGAGCCCTCTGCCGGCGTGACCGGCAAAGCGAACAAAGGAAAAGCAGGATGAGCGATATTGCTGTAATCGGCCTCGGTGCCATGGGCACGGCGCTCGCCGAAGCCTTTCTTGAGAAGGGGCACGCGGTGACGGTGTGGAACCGCTCAGCGGCAAAGTCGGGGCTCGTCGCGGCCAAGGGCGCCATAGTGGCCAGGAATGTCGAGGAAGCGGTCAGGTCGAGCTCTCTGATCGTGGCATGCCTTCTGGTCTACGACACTGTCCATGAGGTGCTCGGTCCCGCAGGGGACGCGCTTTCGGGCCGCACATTGGTCAATCTCACCAACGGCACACCCGAACAGGCGCGAGCGATGTCTGTCTGGGCCGCCCAATGCGGTGCCTACTATATCGACGGCGGCATCATGGCGGTACCGCCGATGATCGGCGGGCAGAATGCCTTGATACTCTACAGTGGCTCCAGGCAAGCGTTCGACGATCATGCAGGTCGGCTCGATGCGCTCGGCACCAGCAAGTATCTTGGCGAGGATGCCGGTCTCGCGCCACTCTACGACATCTCGCTCCTGGCCGGCATGTACGGGTTGTTCGCCGGTGTCCTGCAGGCATTGGCATTGACGGGCAAGGCTGGAATCCCCGCCGGCGAATTCATGCCGCTGCTGATATCGTGGCTTCAGGCGATGCAAGGCGGATTGCCGAAATGGGCGCAACAGATCGACAGCGGCCACCACACCGCCAATGTCGTTTCCAATCTGGGCATGCAGGCAGATGCCTATGTCAATCTGGTCGATGCCAGCAAAGCGGCTGATGTCAGCACCGAACTCGTCTTGCCGATGCAAAATCTTATGCGACGCGGTGTGGCGGCTGGCATGGCCAACGCCGATCTTTCAAGTCTGGTCGGGCTCCTCTCCAAGCAAGGGATTTGAGCCTGGTCAATGCCGAGCAAAAAGCCCGCGAACCTTGCGGCTCGCGGGCTTTGTTTTTTCAGATGCGGTCGATCAGCTCTTCAGCTTGGCATTGCAGAGGCTGTAGAAGCCGCCGCCCTTCTGGATCCACTTCAGGCCGCCAAGCGTGTTGGCGTCCTTGTTGGCGTAGTACTGTTCGAGGCAGGTGTGCATGCGGCCCTTGGCCGGGGTCTCGCTGGCGAATTTCGGCGAGATGGCGGTCGGGAAAGTCACGCCCTTCGGCGCCACAGCAGTCGGCTTTGCTGGTTCCTTGGTGTAGGTCGCCTCGCTCGGAGCCGGCACGGTGTCATCGTCAGAGGCGCTGGCGCCGCATTCGCTCTTGCGGAAGTCGTTCCACTTCATGCCGTTCAGCGTGTTCGCCGTCTTGGCAGCCTGATATTTGGTGCTGCATTCGGCCATGCTCAGGCCCTTGCCAGCAGCGGCGGCCGGGGCGGTCGTGGTCGCAGCCTTGGTGGTCGCCGGCTTGGTGGTGTCAGCGGCGGATGCGCCAGCGGCGCATTCGGTTTTGCGGAAGTCGTTCCACTTCATGCCGTTCAGCGTGCCGGCGGCCTTGGCGGCCTGGTACTTGGTGCTGCATTCCTTGGCGGTCAGGCCCTTGGCCGTGCTGTCGGCGGCCGCGGCGGCAGCCTTGGTGGTCTTGGCCGGCTTGGTTTCGGCCGGCTTGGTCTCAGCAGCCTTGGTCGTGGCCGCCTTGGTGTCGGTGGTGGCCGCGGCGTCGGTGCCGCACTGTGCCTTGCGGAACTGGTTCCAGGTCGCCCCGGCAAGTGTCCCCGCGTCCTTGGCGGCGTTATACTTCGTGCTGCACTCGGCCATCGTCAGCGCGTTGGCTGGCGCGGCCAGGAACAACGTCGCGACCGCAAGGCCGGTCAGAGTAGCAATTCGGTGGATGAGCATAGCGTTTCTCCGTGGCTGCAGCCCATTATACGTCCCAGCGAATCAATAACGCTCAACGGTCGGTTGCGCCAGATGCCAAGTGGCGTATATATCGCCGAAAATCGCGTTCTGACGACAAGGTGATGAAATCATTTGACCTGACGGCCGCCGAAGCAAGAATTCTCGGGGTGCATCCGCGCCGAATGGCTCGCAAAACTGGTATATTGTGACGCAGCCGCGTCTCCATGCTAAGCTGCCGCCATGTTGTGTGCAGTGCACAACAATGATTTTCTAAGGATTGGTAACATATAATCACACAATGTGATCGAGGCGCGGCCGCCAATTGTGGCATGACGTGCCGGCTAAGGACAATCGAGGGTACTGGCTAGCATGGCAGGGAATTACTTCGGCACGGATGGCATTCGCGGGCGCGCCAACAAGTTTCCGATGACCGCCGAAATCGCCATGCGGGTTGGCATGGCCGCCGGTCTTTCGTTCCAGCGCGGCAGCCATCGCCATCGTGTCGTGCTCGGCAAGGACACCAGGCTTTCCGGCTACATGATCGAGAACGCGATGGTGGCCGGCCTTTGCGCCGCCGGCATGGACGTGTTCCTGCTCGGCCCGATCCCGACGCCAGCGGTCGCGATGCTGGTGCGTTCGCTGCGTGCCGACATCGGCGTTATGATCTCGGCCTCGCACAATCCCTATTACGACAACGGCATCAAGCTGTTTGGGCCTGACGGCTACAAGCTCTCCGACGAGATCGAAGAACGCATCGAGAGCATGCTCGACAAGGATATCGAACTGGCGCTCGCCGATTCCGACGGGCTTGGCCGCGCCAAGCGCGTCGACGGCGTGCATGACCGCTACATCGAATTCGCCAAGCGCACCTTGCCACGCTCGATGTCGCTTTCGGGCCTCAGGATCGTCGTCGACTGCGCCAATGGCGCGGCCTACAAGGTGGCGCCCGAGGCGCTGTGGGAACTTGGCGCCGAGGTCGTGGCCATCAATGTCGAACCCAACGGCTTCAACATCAACAGGGAATGCGGCTCGACCCATCCGGCCGGGCTGCAGAAGAAGGTGCATGAAGTGCGCGCCGACATCGGCATCGCGCTCGATGGCGATGCCGACCGCGTCGTCATCGTCGATGAGAACGGGGCCATCGTCGACGGCGACCAGATCATGGCGCTGATCGCCGAGTCATGGCACCAGAGCGGGCGGCTGGCCGGCGGCGGCGTCGTTTCGACGATCATGTCCAATCTCGGCCTCGAACGCTTTCTCGGCGACATGAAGCTGCAATTGCACCGCACCAAGGTCGGCGACCGCTATGTCGTGGAGCATATGCGCGCGCATGGGCTCAATGTCGGCGGCGAGCAGTCGGGCCACATCGTGCTGTCCGACTTTTCGACCACGGGCGACGGTCTGGTCTCGGCGCTGCAGGTGCTGGCCTGCATCAAGCGGCAGGGCCGCCCGGTCAGCGAACTGTCGAAGAAGTTCGAGCCGGTGCCGCAACTGTTGAAGAACGTTCGCATCGCCGGCGGCAAGCCGCTGGAGGAAGCCCCGGTCAAGGCCGCGATCGAAGACGCCCGCCACCGTCTCGGCAAGGCCGGGCGGCTGGTCATCCGTCCATCCGGGACCGAGCCGCTGATCCGTGTCATGGCCGAGGGCGACGATCCGCAGCTGGTCGAGGCCGTGGTCAACGACATCGTCGGGGTGATCTCGGAAACCCGCAGCGCCGCCTGATCGCCGCCCAGGGGAAGGCGTCGCGCGCTGCCTTGGTTGCATCGAAGCTCGCCCCTCCGGCGGGCTTTTTGTTGGCCACAACTGGTCTCCTTCTGTCGAAATCATCGCCGAATCGCTGGAACTTTAGAGATTCGTGGTTAATCGACAGGGTTAAACGCCTTTTAACCTTTGCAATTCATTATCCACGCCTGAAAGCCAATCTCATTCGGACACGATCGCCGTTCCGAGGTTTCTAGGGGTGACAAGCATGTTCAATACAGCAAGAAAGGCCCTGTTCGCGCTGCTGTTCGCGGGTTTGGCCTGGCCGGTGTTCGCAGCCGACCTGCCGGAGCCACAGGTCGAAGAGGCACCGCCACCGGTCTACGAGCAGCCGGTGGACGTCGGCGGCTGGTATATCCGCGGCGACATCGACTATCACAAGTCGAAGGTGGGCGACATCGACTACATCACCTATGGGGCCGCCCCTTGCCCCTGCGGACCTCCTGTCGGTGTCGCCGGCAGCAAGACTTTCGACTATGGCAAGCTCAAGGGCGGCTTCTCGCTCGGCGGCGGCGTCGGCTACAAGATCAACGAACACTTCCGCACCGACCTGACCGCCGACTACTGGTTCAAATCGAATTTTAATGGCGGAACCTCGGATCTCACCTCGACCTCGACCGAAGTGTCGAAGATGAGCGCCTTGCTGCTGCTGGCCAATGCCTATGTGGATATCGGCACCTGGCACGGCATCACGCCCTATGTCGGCGCCGGCATCGGCGGTGCGCGCATCAAGTGGGATACCGTCCACGATCCGAACACCACCGAGACCAATCCTGGCGCATCCAACTGGCGTTTCGCCTACGCGGTCATGGCCGGTGCTTCCTACTGCCTGACCGACAAGATCATCCTCGATGCTGGCTACCGCTTCTCCCATATCCAGGGCGGCCGCATGTTCGAATACGACACGAGCAGCGCCGGGCCCGGCTTCGACCATGGCTTCAACACCCACGAAGTGCGGGGTGGCCTGCGCTACCAGTTCGGCGGCAACAACGGTTGCGCCGCACCGGTGGTGGCCTACCAGCCCGAACCCGAGCCGATCTACACCAAGTAAGACTTGCACGACCTGATATATGCGAACCGCCCGGCCCAGCCGGGCGGTTTTCGTTTGGGCTGTCGCCAGGGAAGTACTTCAGACTTCGCATCGAAATAGATCCAAGCGGCACACTTCAGACCTTTGCTTTCCTGCATGCCGGCTTCGCCAAAGTCAGGCCATTTTGGGCGACATGCATGAGCGAAATCAATTCGCTAACTCTCTGTTAGCCTTAACCGTGACTTAACCACTATGGTTAACAATGCTTCCTGAAACGATGGTGCCGTCACCTATGCGACGCGCCGAATTCGGGAGCCGGGGACCATGATATCAATATCGCGTATGGGGCTGGCGCTTGCCGCATTCCTGTTGCCGCTGACGCCTGCAATAGCCGCCGACTACGATCCACCGATCTATGTCGACCAGGCACCCGACTATGTGCCGGTCGAAGTCGGCTCGGGCTGGTACCTGCGCGGCGATGTCGGCTATGCGTTCAGCCACCCATTCGATAACGAGGAGGTCTCGAGCGGGCCCCTGAACAGCTTTACGTCCGAGAGCAGCCTTTTTACAGGCAGCGTCGGCATGGGCTATCACGTCAACGACTATCTTCGGGTGGAGCTGAATGGCGGGATTCTGCCGACCAATAAATTCGCCGATCATCAGAAACTTGCCACCACTTGCAAAGGCACGACGCTCGTAGATGACGGTTTCGGAACCATCAATTCCGCGCCCGCATCGCAGTTGTGCGACCAGATCGACAACGGCAGCAACAAAGCCTACAGCCTGATGGCCAATGGCTATGTCGATCTCGGCACTTATGTCGGGATCACTCCTTATATCGGCGGCGGTATCGGCCTTGCGTACAACAAATATTACAAGAGCATCGGCGCCAAGGATTGTGTGGAAACACCGGTAAATTCCGCCGGAACGGGCGGGTTTTTCTGCAATGACCCCGCAGGGTATGATGGCCAAACCGATACGGCCGCCAAATTCAACTTCGCTTACTCGATCGGCGCCGGGCTGTCTTATCAGGTTACGAAGAACGTTTCCGTCGATCTTGGCTATGAGTATTTCTCGGTGCCGGACGGCAAATATGTCGCCTATGACAATGGCGCCTTCAACATTCACAAGGGCATAGACTACCAGACGGTCAAGCTCGGGCTGCGCTACGACCTCTGGTAAGGCCTGGGAAAGACCGGGACTTTGACGGCGGACTCCGTGGCCCGCCGTTTGCGTTTGGATCGCGAAATCCTGATCGCAGACATTTCTGCTTGATTGCATGTCGCCCAAACCACCGCGCACTTTGGGGCGACATGCGTCTGGTATCCCGGCAGCGACAAAAACTTTCCTCTTGACGCCCGAGGCCTGAACGCATATCGCCGTCCGTGGGCCACCCCTCCCCAACGAGGGGCCACTATCTGGAAGGATAGACCACGATGACGACGCATGCGAAGCCCGGACTCCGTCCGGCAAATCCCAATTTTTCCTCAGGTCCCTGCGCAAAACGTCCCGGCTGGTCGGTCGAGGCGCTGAAATCCGCCGCGCTCGGCCGTTCCCATCGCGCCAAGATCGGCAAGACCAAGCTCGAGCAGGCGATCGCGTTGACGCGCGAGATTCTCAAGGTCCCGGCCGAATACCGCATCGGCATCGTGCCGGCCTCCGACACAGGTGCCGTCGAAATGGCGCTGTGGTCACTGCTCGGCGAGCGCGGCGTCGACATGGTCGCCTGGGAAAGCTTCGGCTCCGGCTGGGTCACCGACGTGGTCAAGCAGCTGAAACTCGCCGATGTCCGCAAGATCGAAGCCGGCTACGGCGCACTGCCGGATCTGACCAGGATTGATTTCGATCGCGATGTGGTCTTCACCTGGAACGGCACGACCTCGGGCGTGCGCGTGCCGGACGGCGGCTTCATTCCCGCCGATCGCAAGGGCCTGACCATCTGCGACGCTACTTCCGCAGCCTTCGCGCAAAGGCTCGATTTCGAAAAACTCGATGTCGTGACCTTCTCCTGGCAGAAGGTGTTGGGCGGCGAGGGCGCGCATGGCATGCTGATCCTGTCGCCACGTGCCGTCGCGCGGCTGGAGAGCTACAAGCCTTCATGGCCGTTGCCGAAAATCTTCCGCCTGACCTCGGGCGGCAAGCTGATCGAGGGCATCTTCAAGGGCGAAACCATCAACACGCCGTCGATGCTTTGCGTCGAGGACTATCTCGACGCGTTGAACTGGGCGAAGTCGATCGGCGGCCTCGATGCGCTGATTGCCAGGGCGGATGCCAATGCCGCCATGCTCGACCGGTTCGTGGAAAGCTCATCCTGGCTCGGCCATCTCGCCGTCGCGCCGGCGACACGATCGAACACGTCGGTCTGCCTGTCCTTCAGCGACCCGGATGTCGCGGCGCTCGACGCTGATGGGCAGGCGGCGTTCGCCAAGGGGCTTGTCTCGATGCTCGACAAGGAAGGCGTCGCCTACGACATCGGTTCCTATCGCGATGCTCCGCCAGGATTGCGCATCTGGTGCGGCGCAACCGTCGAGGCCTCCGATCTCGAAGCGCTGATGCCCTGGCTCGATTGGGCTTTTGCCAGCCAGAAGGCGTCGCTGAAAGCGGCTGCCTGAAACTCTCCGTGGCGGCCCGAGGGCCGCCCATTCCCGGATCAATCCCATTTTCAAGGAGGCCGCCATGGCGCCCCGCGTTCTCGTCTCTGACAAACTCTCTCCCACGGCCGTGCAGATCTTCAAGGATCGCGGCGTCGAGGTCGACTATCTGCCCGATCTCGGCAAGGACAAGGAAAAGCTGCTCGAAGTGATCGGCCGCTATGACGGCCTCGCCATCCGCTCGGCGACCAAGGTCACCGAGAAGCTGATCAACGCCGCCACCAATCTCAAGGTCATCGGCCGCGCCGGCATCGGCGTCGACAATGTCGATATCCCGGCGGCAAGCCGCAAGGGTATCATCGTGATGAACACGCCCTTCGGCAATTCGATCACGACGGCCGAACACGCCGTGGCGATGATCTTCGCGCTCGCCCGCCAGATCCCGGAAGCCAACGCTTCGACCCATGCCGGCAAATGGGAGAAGAACCGCTTCATGGGCGTCGAGATCACCGGCAAGACGCTGGGCATCATCGGCTGCGGCAACATCGGTTCGATCGTCGCCACGCGCGGCGTCGGGCTAAAGATGCATGTCATCGCCTTCGACCCTTTCCTGTCGGATAAGCGCGCCGAGGAACTCGGCGTCGACAAGGTGGAACTGGACGAACTCTTCGCCCGCGCCGACTTCATCACCCTGCACACGCCGCTGACCGACAAGACCCGCAACATCATCGATGCGGCAGCCATCGCCAAGATGAAGAATGGCGTGCGCATCATCAACTGCGCCCGTGGCGGGCTGGTGGTCGAGGCCGACCTGGTCGCGGCGCTGAAGAGCGGCAAGGTGGCGGGCGCCGGCATCGACGTGTTCGAGGTCGAGCCAGCGGAGCAGAATGCGCTGTTCGGCATGGAGAACGTGGTGGCAACACCACACCTTGGCGCCTCGACGGCGGAAGCGCAGGAGAATGTCGCACTGCAGGTCGCCGAGCAGATGGCCGACTACCTGATCAAGGGCGCGGTCTCCAACGCCATCAACATGCCCTCGATCACAGCGGAAGAGGCGCCGCGGCTGAAGCCGTTCGTCAAGCTCGCCGAAGTGCTCGGCGCCTTTGTCGGACAGGTCACCGAGGATCCGATCAGCGAGGTCGAGATATTGTTCGACGGCTCGACCGCGACGATGAACACCCGTGCGCTGATCAGTGCCGCCCTTGCCGGACTGATCCGGCCGCAGGTCGCCGACGTCAACATGGTCTCGGCGCCGATCATGGTGAAGGAGCGTGGCATCATCGTCGCCGAGGTCAAGCGCGACAAGTCGGGCGTCTTCGACGGCTATATCAAGCTCACCGTCAAGACCGAGCACAGGACCCGCTCGATCGCCGGCACCTGCTTCTCCGACGGCAAGCCGCGCTTCATTCAGATCAAGGGCATCAATCTCGACGCCGAGGTCGGCCAGCACATGCTCTATACGACCAATGCCGACGCACCAGGCATCATCGGGCTGCTCGGCACGGTGTGCGGCGAGAATGGCGTCAACATCGCCAACTTCCAGCTTGGCCGCAACCGACCCGGCGGCGACGCCATCGCGCTGCTCTATCTCGACGCGCCGTTCCCGGAAAAAGTGCTGGAGCAGGTGCGAGGCCACATGTCGATCGACTCGGCAAAGCGCCTCCAGTTCGACGTGGGCGGGATCTAGCTCTCCGCACCTCCCCAGGTGACAAGCACACGACGCCCCGTTTGCCGGCATGCACGCGGGGCGTTTCCATGACCGCTGGAACCGCCCGGCGGATGCGCCGTTGCCGACGATGGCATGATTTGGAGGCCTCTAGTCGGCGGTTCAATGTTTGATGGAATCGCCGAACCGCTTCAACTCTTTACATGGCAATCCCTAGGGAAAGTGCTACGCGCGCTTCCTGGAATTGCTCTGGCCAGAAGCCATCTTGCGCCCGCTGTGTTCGGCGAGCCCGATGCCGCCCAGAACGAGAACCAATGCCAGCGCCTGATAGAGCTGAAAGGTCTCCCCAACGATCAGCACCGAAAGCAGCGTGCCGAAGATCGGCACCAGATTGATGAACAGGCCAGCGCGGTTGGCGCCGATGAGCTCGTTGCCCCTGATATATGTTATCTGCGAGATCACCGAAGCGCCGATCGCCGTGTAGACGATGACAGCCCAGCCGCGCGTATCGGGCACGATCACCTTGCCGGCGGCGGCTTCCCACAGGAAGAAGGGCAGCGAGGTGATGAGCGCGGCGAACGACATGGCCAGCATCAGGCTCTGCCAGCGCATCGCCGGCTTCAGCCGCAACCCGACCGAATAGCCGCTGTAGAGAACGACCGCGACCAGCATGATGGCGTCTCCGAAATTGAGTTCCAGCGTCAGCAGCCGGCGGGGATCGCCATGACAGGCCGTCAGGATGACGCCGAAGATGGTCAGCGCCACCCCGGCGATCTGCGCCCAGTTCACGCGCAGGCGGAAGAAAACGAAATTGGCTGTCATGATCAGGATCGGCATCGCCGCCTGTTCGATCGAGACATTGATCGCCGTGGTGTAATTCAGCGCGGTGTAGAAGATGGTGTTGAACAGGGTGAAGCCGCTGGCGCCCAGCGCCGCCAGCACGAACCAGTGCCTGCGCACGACATGCCAATCCTCCTGGATCGTGCGCCAGCCGATCGGCAGCAGGATCGCCACGGCCAGCATCCAGCGCAGGAAGACCAGCGTCATTGGCGAGACGTGGTCGACCGCCAGCTTGCCGGCCACCGAATTGCCGCCCCACAGCAAGGTGGTGAGCAGCAGGAATATGTAGGCGCTTCGATGCATCGCGGGCTTCCGGCCGCGGGATGGGCTGCGGTGTTTGCCGGCCTATTGCCCCCACCAGTCCAAGTAAATGATGTCAAAGCCGGAAATTGTTGTGCCTCAGGGCATTTTTGGCGGCAAAGAAAGGTCGCACTCGCGAGGTCTTGACGCTATAGAGGCCTGTCGTTTCGAACCATATCCAAGCCGCGCGGCGGCGTCTCAAGGGAAAAGAAACATGGCCAATGTGGTGGTCGTCGGCTCGCAATGGGGCGACGAAGGCAAGGGCAAGATCGTCGACTGGCTGTCGGAGCGTGCCGATGTGGTGGTGCGTTTCCAGGGCGGCCACAATGCCGGTCATACGCTGGTCGTCGACGGTAAGGTCTACAAGCTGTCGCTGCTGCCTTCGGGCGTCGTGCGGGAAGGCAAGCTGTCCATCATCGGCAATGGCGTGGTCTTCGATCCGCATGCTTTCGTCGCCGAAGTGGAGAAGCTCAAGGCGCAGGGCGTGGAAGTGACGCCGGATCGCCTGAAAATAGCCGAAAACACGGCGCTTATCCTGTCCGTCCACCGGGAACTGGACGGATTCCGCGAGGATGCCGCTTCGAATTCCGGAACGAAGATTGGCACGACCCGACGCGGTATCGGCCCCGCCTACGAGGACAAGGTGGGCCGGCGCGCGGTTCGGGTGATGGATCTGGCGGATTTGGAAACTTTGCCCCTGAAGGTCGACAGGCTGCTGACGCACCACAATGCGCTGCGTCGCGGGCTCGGCCATGCCGAAGTCACGCATGACGCGATCATGCAGGAATTGACCTCGGTCGCGAACAGCATCCTGCCCTATATGGATCGCGTCTGGAAGGTGCTCGACGACAAGCGCCGCGCCGGCGAGCGCATCCTGTTCGAGGGCGCGCAAGGCACGCTGCTCGACATCGACCACGGCACCTATCCGTTCGTCACCTCGTCCAACACGGTCGCCGGCCAGGCCGCAGCCGGCTCCGGCGTCGGCCCGGGCGCTATCGGCTACGTGCTCGGCATCACCAAGGCCTACACGACGCGCGTCGGCGAAGGTCCGTTCCCGACCGAGCAGAAGAACGAGGTCGGCGAGTTCCTCGGCACGCGCGGCCATGAATTCGGTGTCGTCACCGGGCGCAAGCGCCGCTGCGGCTGGTTCGACGCGGTGCTGGTGCGCCAGGCGGTCGCCGTCAACGGCATCAAGGGCATCGCGCTGACCAAGCTCGACGTGCTCGACGGGCTGGACGAGATCAAGGTCTGTACCGGCTACAGGCTCGACGGCGAGACGATCGACTATCTGCCGGCAAGCCAGGGCGCGCAGGCCCGCGTCGAACCCATCTACGAGACGCTGGAAGGCTGGAAAGGCACCACCGCCGGCGCACGCAGCTGGAACGATCTTCCGGCCCAGGCCGTCAAATATGTCCGATACATAGAGGAGTTGATCGGCGCGCCGGTCGCGCTCCTCTCCACCAGCCCGGAACGGGACGACACGATACTTGTGACCGATCCGTTTCAAGACTAGTTTCTGAAGCCTTTCCGGGCATCGCGGCTGATTTGCGGGGGCCGGCGCGGAGGCAAAATACAGGTCGACTGAAGCATGGCAGATTTCGTTGCTGTTCTGAAAAACGCGTTCGAGAAGCACGGCGACGAGACGCCCGAGAAGCGTACGCGCATCTATAACAGCGTTCGCGCCATGCTGGCGAAGAAGCTTGCGGAATATTCGCCGCCGCTGGCTCCCGAGGCCATAGACAAACAGAAACGCTCGCTGGACGACGCCATTGCCGGCGTCGAGCGTGAGTACGTCAAAAGCGTTCCGGAGACGGATCCGCTCGCGGAACTGGAACACATCTTTTCCTCCATCGACCGTAACAAGAACCAGTCGAGCCACGTCAAGCAGCCAGTCAAGGCCGAACCGGTTCCCGCTTCGTCTCCGTATCGGCCCGCCCCTGCCGCGGCCAGCCCGGAGCCGTACAAACCGGCGCAGCCCGTGGCGAATCCCGAGCCCTACCGGCCTGCTCCAGCCGCCAAATCCGAGCCAGGCTGGCAAAGGCCGACGCCAGTGCAGCCCGCTCCGGACTTTTCGGAAAAGACCTTGCCGGGGATGGATGCGAATCGGGACGACGACCAGGACGATGTCTTTGCCGATGACGAAGCGCCGGCGGGCGCCGACACTTTCGAGCGTTCGCGCCCGGCTGAACGCAAGCGCAGCTATGGCGGGCTGATCGCCGCCGTCGTCGCATTGCTGGTCGTTGCCGGCGGCGGTTACGGCATCTGGCTGAACAAGGACGCCTTCGGCAGGATGCTGGGCCTGGACGGCAGCAAGGTCGTTGCCAAGACGGAACCTGTGAAAACGACGCCGGCCAAGCCGGCCAAGCCGGCAACCGATGCCGCGGCCGCGCCACCGGCGCCCGCGACGGGCGCCGAAGGCACGAAATTCACGCAGCGGCTGACGCCTGAAGGCGGCGAAACCGATCCCGGCCCGGCGGGTGGGCAGAGCGGCATAGGCGAGGGCGAATCCGTCGCCGCGCTGACGACGCCGCCAACGGCAACGAATACGCCGGCCACGGCAGCGCCGGCGCTTCCCGCGCCGGCTGCCAATACGCCGGCTGCCGGTACGCCTGCGGCAGGCACGCCTGCCGCAACCACGCCCGCGGCGGGCACCCCGCCCGCGACACCACCCGCCAATGGAACCGCGCCCGCGGCCCCGGCCGATGCCGCCGCCACGCCGCCGCCCGCGCCGGCAGGCGCAACGCCGCCCGCGCCGGCAGGCGCCACGCCGACGGCACCGGCAGGCGCGACGCCGGCGGCACCGGCCGCGGCTGCGGCGCAGACCGCGGTTCCGGTCGGCCAGAAGGCGATCTTCTATGAGGAGCGCACCAGCACCGCGCAGGGTTCGGCCGAGCCCGGCAGCATCGTCTGGTCGCTGGTGCAGGAATCGCCCGGCGGCGACCTGCCGCCCGAGCCGGCGATCCGTGCCGAGGCGACCATTCCCGGCAAGGACATCCAGCTGCGCATGACCATTCGTCGCAACACCGACCAGACCCTGCCGGCGAGCCACATCATCGAGATGATCTTCCTGACGCCCGACGGCTTCGAGGGCGGCGGCGTCGATAACATATTGCGCGTCGCCATGAAGAGCTCCGAACAGGATGCCGGCAGCCCGCTGATCGGCATCCCGGCCAAGATCGCCGACGGCTTCTTCCTCGTCGCGCTCAACGACACCAAGGCCGACGAAGACGCCAACATGACTCTCTTGCGCGGCCAGGACTGGATCGACGTGCCGGTGGTCTACAAGACCGGACGGCGGGCCTTGCTGACCATGGAAAAGGGCATTCCCGGCGAGAAGGTGTTCGACGAGGCGATCAAGGCCTGGCAGGCCAAGACGGCGGGTTGAGTTCAGGTCCGTCTCGGCTCAGAAGCCTTGGAACAGCATGTCGAGCGCAGCAACGATCTCGTCATGATGCTTCGTCAGGTTCAGCCGACTTTCGCCCAGTTCGCTTGCCGGAACGGTAGCAATCAGGTGTGTCGCCATAACCAGCTTCCGGCCGTTGATGTCGAAGATCGGATGAAGCTTTCGCATCGGTGGCGGCACCGTTGCGACCGGCAGTAGCGGGATGACTACCCGCGTTTTGAAATTGTCGAGCAGGTCGGATTGAACGTCGAGCAAATAATTGCCTTCGACACGCCCGGCGAAGACATCATAGCGGGGCATCAGAACTGCCGGTGCTCTTCCAACGGTATGCCGTTTTTGTCGATGTAGTCGTTCCACGCATCTATCGTGGGGCGGTTCTCAAGCTTCCACAGCCTCGTCTTTTCGGCCGCCACCGCTTCCGCGATCCCGGCCTCCGCAGCGCGCGAGACATTCACATCAAGCCCCTTGGCTTCCCTCATGAGGTTCGAGTCGATCGACAGATTTGCTGGCTGACGGACCGCATTCAAGGCAATCTTACGCATGGTAGCCTCCGCAACATGCGCATAATATATGCGCATTCCGACATGGAGGCAATAAAATCAAGCTGCCCCGACCGCAGGCGGACCTACCCTTCCATCTCTTCCCGCAGCATCTCCAACTCCAGCCATTCTTCCTCGAGCGCCGCCAACGTGGCACGCTCCTTGTCGAGGGCGGCGATCGTCTTCTGGAACGAGGCCGGGTCGCGCTCGTAATAGGCCGGGTCGGCGATGTTGTTCTCCAGCCGCGAGATCGATGCGGTCACCGCCTCGATTTTCTTGGGTAGGGACTCCAAGGCGAACTTCTGCTTGAACGACAGTTTCTTCGCCGGCCCTTTCTGCGCTGCCGGCTCGCTCCTGCCCGGCGTGGGCACATCGCCGGCTTCGGCCTTGGCACGCGCTTTTCGGTCGTCCAGCCTGGTGCCGCCGCGTTGCGCCAGCATGTCGGAATAGCCGCCGGCATATTCGACCCAGCGGCCGCCGCCGTCCGGCGCGATGATGCTGGTGACGGTACGGTCGAGGAAATCGCGGTCGTGGCTGACCAGGATGACGGTGCCGGCAAAACCGGCAACCAGTTCCTGCAGCAGTTCCAGTGTCTCCATGTCGAGATCGTTGGTCGGCTCATCGAGCACCAGAAGGTTCGCCGGCCGTGCCAGCACGCGCGCCAGGATCAGCCGCGCCCGCTCGCCACCGGAAAGCTCACGCACAGGGGTGCGGGCCTGTTCCGGCTTGAACAGGAAATCCTTCATGTAGGAGACGACATGGCGCTGCTCGCCATTGATGACCAGGTTCTCGCCGCGCCCGTCCGTCAGATATTGCGCCAGCGTCTCCTGCGGATCGACCGCCTCGCGTTTTTGGTCAAGCGTGGCGATTTCCAGATTGGTGCCGAGCCGCACCGATCCGGCATCCGGCGCCAATTCGCCGGTCAGCATCTTCAGAAGTGTCGTCTTGCCGGCGCCGTTCGGCCCGACAAGACCGACGCGGTCGCCGCGCTGGATGCGGGTCGAGAACCCCTTGACCACGGTGAGATCACCAAAGCTCTTCTCGATGTTCTTGGCTTCGATCACCAGCTTGCCGGATTCGGCGGCGTCGCTTGCCACCATGGACGCGGAGCCTTCGGCGCCGCGATGGCCGCGAAAGCGCTGGCGCATGGTCTGCAGTTCGCCCAATCGGCGCATGTTGCGCTTGCGCCGCGCCGTCACGCCATAACGCAGCCAGTGCTCCTCGCGCACGATCTGGCGGCCGAGCTTGTGCTGCTCGCGCTCTTCCTCTTCCAGCACCATGTCGCGCCATTCCTCGAAATGGCCAAAGCCCTTGTCCAGCCTGCGGGTCTGGCCACGGTCGAGCCAGACGGTGGCGCGCGACACGCGTTCAAGGAAGCGGCGGTCATGCGAAATGACGATGAGCGCCGAGGAAGTCCGGACGAGCTCCTCTTCCAGCCATTCGATCACCGACAGATCAAGATGGTTCGTCGGCTCATCAAGTAGCAGGATGTCGGGCTCTGGCGCCATGACACGGGCAAGCGCGGCGCGCCTGGCCTCGCCGCCGGACAGGTCGCCTGGCCGTTCCTCGCCCGACAGGCCGAGATGCTCCATCAGATAGCTGGCGCGGTAGGGATCGTCGGCCGGGCCGAGCCCTGCCTCGACATAGGCCCGCACGGTGGCAAAACCCTCCATGTCGGGCATTTGCGGCAGATAGCGCACTGTCGCGGAAGGCTGGCGGAACACCTCGCCGTCCTGCGGTTCGATCAGGCCGGCGGCGATCTTGAGCAGCGTCGACTTGCCGGACCCGTTGCGGCCGACCAGCGCGATCTTGTCGCCGGCCGACGCGGACAAGGCTGCGCCGTCGAGCAGCGGCGTGCCGCCAAAGGTCAGCTTTATCCCGTCGAGATTGAGAAGAGGCGGGGCCATGTCAGCTTTCGGGCAATGGATAGGGATGGGCGAGCAGCAGCGCTCGACCATGGCCAAGCGCGATGTCGAGGCGGCCCTTGACCTCGTTGGAAATGGTTAGCGACGAACCGAAAGCCACCTCGACCTTGTCGAGCGGCCATTTGGCGCCGGTGACGGTCAGGCCGGAGAGTTCGGAGAAGCCAAGGATCGAAAACAGCGTGCCGTCGGCATAATCGAAGCTGGCCATGCCGAGCAGCAAGGGGACAGCTTCCTGGGCACCGCTGGTCAGAAGCACATCCGTTCCGGCCTCGGCCAGCCGCAGGCCAAGCGCCAGATGCAGGAAGGCGTGGTCGGCACGCTTGCCGCCGAAAGCGCCCGCCAGCACAAGGCGCGTCGCCCCGCGTTCAAGGGCCGCCGCGATCGCCAGTTCGCCGTCGGTCTTGTCCTTTTCCGCCGGGAAGGTCTGCCTGGGCACAGCGGCCAGGTGGGCGGGCAGATCGGGCGGCACGGAATCGAAATCGCCGACCCACAGTTCCGGAACAAGGGCCAGCATCCGCGCGTGGCCGATGCCGGCGTCGGCGGCGATGACGCGCGAGCCTTCGACCTGGCGGTCAAGCCGGGGCGTGCGGATGAGATCGCCGCCAAGCAGGATGGTGAATGTGCTCATATCCCGTCGCCCTTACCAGCCCGGCACGGGAAACGGAAGGCGGCAAACTCCCACTTGCGTGTCCCATCGGTCGGGCTTATGTGTCGAAACGCTCTAACGGGGTGCCGGACGCGATTTTCGCGGGCCGGCTGAGAGGCAGTCTCGCCAACCCGCTGAACCTGATCCGGTTTGTACCGGCGGAGGGATTAGACGTTTCGGACAATCCGACGCCTCAATTCCTTTCAACGCAAACGAAGGAGGCGCCGATGCGCACGCTTTTATATTCCCTCATCGCGGCCACGGTAGTGACCCTGTCCGGGCCGGCTTTGGCCAAGGACAAGCTCACCGTCTACACCTATGAGAGCTTCACCGCCGACTGGGGTCCAGGCCCGGTGGTGAAGAAGGAATTCGAGGCCGAATGTGGCTGCGATGTCGAGTTCGTCTCGGTCGCCGATGGCGTGGCGCTGCTCAACCGCGTCAAGCTGGAAGGCGCTTCGACCAAGGCTGATATCGTGCTCGGCCTCGACACCAATCTCACCGCCGATGCCAAGGCGTCGGGCCTGTTCGCGCCGCACGGCGCGGTGAGCGATGTCAATGTGCCGGGCGGCTGGAGCGACGATACTTTCGTCCCCTTCGACTATGGCTATTTCGCTGTCGTCTACGATACCGAAAAGCTGAAGACGCCGCCGAAAACCCTGAAGGACCTGGTCGAGGGCAGTGCCAATGACAAGATCGTCATTCAGGATCCGCGCACGTCGACGCCCGGTCTCGGCCTGCTGTTGTGGGTGAAGTCGGTATATGGCGACAAGGCGCCGGAAGCCTGGGCCAAGCTCAAGGCCAAGGTGCTGACCGTGACGCCGGGCTGGAGCGAGGCCTATGGCCTGTTCACCAAGGGCGAGGCGCCGATGGTGCTGTCCTACACCACCTCGCCGGCCTACCACATGGTCGCCGAGAACACCGAGCGCTACCAGGCGGCATCCTTTGAAGAGGGCGAGTATCTGCAGATCGAGGTCGCCGGCATCACCACGACAGGCGCCAAGAACCCGCTGGCGGCCAAGTTCATGGCTTTCATGACTGGGCCGAAATTCCAGGACGCCATCCCGGAGACCAACTGGATGTTCCCGGCCGGCAAGACCGACAAGCCGCTCAACCCTGCCTTCGACAAACTGGTCAAGCCGACCAAGACCTTGCTGTTCAGCCCCGAGGAAGTCGCGGCCAACCGCAAGGCCTGGGTGGACGAATGGCTGGCGGTGATGAGCAAGTAGGTTTCGTGGGCTAGTCTCGTGAGATGACCGCCAAGGAACACAATGTTTCCCAAGTCGATCGTTGGTTCTCAGTGCAAACCCGTTCTGACCCCCGCATCACAGCCGGCATTGTCGCGCTTGCCGCGACCTCGCTGCTGATCGGCGGCGCTTTTGCCGGGCTGCTCGCCGAAGGCGCCCACGATTTTTCCGGCGCCTGGGCCGCCTTCGATCCTTACCTCTTCCGTGTCGTGCGCTTCACACTCTGGCAGGCGGCCCTGTCGACGCTGCTCTCGGTCGGGCCTGCCCTGTTGGTGGCGCGGGCGCTGTCGCGGCATCCACGTTTCCGCGGCCGCGCCTTCATCCTGCAGCTCTTCGCCGTGCCGCTGGCGCTGCCGGCGATCGTCGCGGCGCTCGGCATCCTGGCGCTCTACGGCCGAGCCGGCTATTTCGCCGGCCTGTCCAACTGGGTCGGCGGCCAGGGTTGGCCGGGCATCTACGGCCTCTCCGGCATTCTCGTTGCCCATGTCTTCTTCAACCTGCCATTGGCTACCCGCCTGTTCCTGGAGGCGCTGCAAACCGTTCCCTCAGACCAGTGGCGGCTGGCGAGCCAGCTCGGCATGGGGGCGCGACCGGCGTTGCGGCTGATCGAATGGCCGACGCTGCGGGCCGCCTTGCCTGGTGTCGCCGGACTTGTGTTCATGCTCTGCATCACATCCTTCACCATCGTGCTGACGCTCGGCGGCGGACCGGCCGCGACGACGCTGGAGGTCGGCATCTATCAGGCATTGCGCTTCGATTTCGATCCCGCGCGGGCTGTCGCGCTGACATTGTTGCAGATCGCGCTGACCTTTGTCGTGGTGCTGGCGTTGACCCGGCTTGGCGCCAATGTCGTCGGCGACACCAACCTGCCGGTCGCGCCGCGCCGCTATCTCTCGGTCAACAGGACTGAGGCCGTGCTGAATGCGCTGCTCATCGGGCTGGCGCTGCTGTTCGTCGTGGGACCCATGGCGGCGACCGCAGCGGCCGGATTGGGCGCCGATCTCGGCCGGCTGGCCGGTGAGGCCACTGTCCGGCAAGCGACACTGACCAGTGCCGTGCTCGCGTTCCTGTCGGCGTTGCTTTCGGTGATGCTGTCGCTGGCTCTCACAATGGCGCGGAGGGCGCTGGCATTGAACCGCCGCTCCGGCTCAAGGACATTGCTCGAACATGCCACCGATACCGGCGCCGGCTTTGTGCTGGTCGTGCCGCCGATCGTCATCGGCGCCGGCTGGTTCCTTCTGTTGCGCCATCTCGGCGATGTCTTTGCTGTCGCACTGCTCATGGTCGTTACCGTCAACGCCATCATGGCGATGCCTTTCGCGCTGCGCGCCGTCCGTCCCGCCTATGATGCGGCAAGCGAGCGTCACGAGCGGCTCTGCGCACAGCTCGGCATTTCCGGCTGGTCAAGGCTGTGGCTGGTCGACTGGCCGTCGCTGCGGCGGCCGCTCGCCACCGCCTTTGCCTTCGCCATGGCGCTGTCGCTTGGCGATCTCGGCGTGATCGCCCTGTTCGGCAGTGATTCCGTGCAGACCTTGCCCTACCTTCTCCTGGCGCGCATGGGCAGCTACCGGACGCAGGACGCCGCCGGCCTGGCGTTGTTGCTGGGCCTTGTCTGCCTGGCACTCGTGCTGGCAGCGGACCGGCTGGGAAAGGGGATAGCCCGCGATGTCTGACGGGGCGGCTGACGGCAAAGGGGTTGCGGTGCGGCTGGACAAGGTCTCGTTCAGCTATGGCGGGGCGTTGTTCGCCTTCGATGTCGAGTTCACCGCGACGCGGATCACCGCCATCATGGGGCCGAGCGGTTCGGGAAAGTCGACGCTGCTCAATCTGGTGGCCGGGTTCGAGACGCCGCGATCCGGCCGCGTGCTGATCGGCGGGGCCGACGTCGGTGGCGACCCGCCGGCCATGCGGCCGGTGTCGATGGTGTTCCAGGAAAACAATCTTTTCGCCCATCTTTCTGTCCAGCAAAATGTCGGGCTCGGCCGTTCGCCATCGTTGCGGCTGACGGATACCGACCACGCCGATATCGCGGGCGCCCTTGCGCGCACCGGCCTTGCCGGCAAGGAGAAGCGGCTGCCGCGCGAGCTTTCGGGCGGCGAGCGTCAGCGCGTCGCCCTGGCCCGCGTGCTGGTGCGTGACCGCCCGGTGCTGCTGCTCGACGAACCCTTCGCCTCGCTTGGGCCCGCCTTGCGCGACGACATGCTCGACCTGGTTGCCAGCCTCCATGCCGAGCGTGGCATGACGGTGCTGTTCGTCACGCACCAGCCGCAGGATGCCCGCCGCATCGCGCAGAAGGTGGTGTTTCTGGACAATGGCACCATCGCTGCCTCAGGCACCTCGGAGGATTTCTTTGCAGGGGCTGGGCCGGAGGCGTTCCGGCGCTATATCGGTGCCGGCGCCGGGGATGCGTTATCACGAGATATTGCCCGGAAGCGGACATAATTTACGCTCAAACCGGCCTGAGGCGATGTGGCGCTTGCTTGCCATGACTGGAGTAGTGTGGCTAGGTCCGCTCGATACCGGTCCGGCACAGGCCGTGATTTGCCTACAGCATCTGCTGCCCGCCCCGAGGGGCGCTTGACGGACGCTGTAGCAGTTTGTTTTGCGCATGCGTGGTCATGCGCAAGGACCTGAAAGGAAGCCATTCTGGCGATCAGCGCTGACAGGCTACGAATGAATCCGCTGGCGCGGTTCCTGGCGCTGGCTGGCTTTGCCGTGGCGCTGGCAAGCTGCCAGATGTTCACGCCTCCGGAGGTCCAGGAATCCGGCTTCCAGCCATCCGACAAGCCGATCACGGTGGACAATGTCGCCGCCAACAACAAGCTTGCCGAACTCGCCAAGGCGCAGCATCCGCGCATCCTTGCAACGTATGGCGGCGAATATTCCGATCCCAAGCTCGAGCGCATGGTCGCCAAGGTGGTCGGCAATTTGACCGTGGTATCGGCCAACCCGACCCAGACCTATCGCATCACCATCCTCAATTCGCCCAACGTCAACGCCTTCGCGCTGCCGGGCGGATATCTCTACATCACGCGCGGCCTCTTGGCGCTGGCCAATGATTCGTCCGAGCTCGCCGCCGTCATCGCGCATGAAATGGGCCACGTCACCGCCAATCACGGCCTGCAGCGCCAGCAGCTGGAGGCCGAGGAAGGCCTGGCGACCAAGGTTGTTTCCGATGTGCTCGGCGACAGCCCGACCGCCAAGGCAGCACTGATCCGCGGCAAGCTCAGGCTGGCGCAGTTCTCGCGCAATCAGGAACTGGAGGCGGACGCCATCGGCATCAAGTCGATCGGCGAAGCCGGCTACGATCCCTATGCCGCCGGCCGCTTCCTGCAGTCGATGTCGGCCTATACCGATTTCCGCTCGATCAGCGGTGCCACGGACGCCAGCCTCGATTTCCTGGCCACCCACCCCAACACGCCGCAACGCATCGATCTGGCACAGCGCCACGCCCGCCAGTTCGGCGCGCCCGGTTTCGGCACGCGCGACCGCGATTCCTTCCTCGCCGGCATAGACGGCCTGCTTTATGGCGATACGCCGGAAGAAGGCTATGTGCGCGGCGAAACCTTCCTGCATCCGGGCCTCGGCGTGTCGTTCACCGTGCCGGACGGTTTCATCATCGACAATTCGGCGGCAGCGGTTACGGCGACCGGGCCGGGCGACATAGCGATCCGCTTCGACGGCGTTTCGATCGACAAGAACCGCGCCCTGACCGATTATATCAGAAGCGGCTGGGTGGCCGGCCTCGACGACAGCACCGTCAAGCAGGAAACCATCAACGGCAATGAGGCGGCGACCGCGCACGCAGGCGCCGAAGGCTGGCAGTTCGATATCGCGGTGATCCGGGCCGGAGGCCAGGTCTACCGGTTGCTGACCGCGGCTCCCTCGGCCAGCACCTCGCTGGAGACGGTGGCTCGCTCGGTCAGCGGCTCCTTCCGCATTCTCAGTCCCGCCGAAAAGGCGGTACTGAAGCCACTGCATATTCGTGTACTCACCGTACAGCCGGGACAGACCATGGGTTCGCTTGCTGCCCAGATGGTGGGGGTCGACCGCAAGCTCGACCTGTTCCGCGTGCTCAACGCGCTGTCGCCGGGGGCCGCGGTTTCGGCCGGCGACAAGGTCAAGATCGTCACCGACAAGTAAGCGCCTGTCGCGGGAATCAGGCGGCAGTCGCCATGAATTCCGGGTTCTGCTTCACCAGCGCGACCTTGAGCTTTTCCATGGCGCGGGCTTCGATCTGGCGGACGCGTTCCTTGGAGATGCCGAGCGTTTCGCCGAGAGCCTCGAGTGTGGCGCCCTCGTCGGTAAGCCGGCGTTCCTCGATGATGCGGAGTTCGCGAGCGTTGAGAGCTTGAAGCGCCTCCCTCAGCCAGAGCGAGCGGCGCGCGACGTCGATCTTGTCGCCGACAATCTCGTCGGGCAAGGGATCGTCCGAGACCAGGAAGTCCATCCGCTCGGTCGCCCCCGCATCGTCGGCAAGCGGCACGTTAAGCGAGGAGTCGGGCGCCGACAGGCGTGAATCCATCAACTCCACATCAGCTTCGGAAACGCCGAGCGCAACCGACACCTCGCGGTAGAGAGTCGTGTTGGAGAGCGGTTCGGCGCCGTTCGCGAGACGGGCACGCAAGCGCCTGAGATTGAAGAACAGAGCCTTTTGCGCCGAACTGGTGCCGCCGCGCACGATCGACCAGTTGCGCAAGATGTAGTCCTGCATCGAAGCGCGTATCCACCACGTCGCGTAGGTGGAAAACCGCACCTCGCGCTCCGGCTCGAAGCGGGCGGCGGCCTCGAGCAGGCCGACATGGCCTTCCTGGATCAGGTCGCCGAGCGGCAAGCCGTAATGGCGGAATTTCGAGGCCATGGAAATGACCAGCCGCATATGGGCAACGGTGATGCTGTGCAATGCGTTCTGGTCGTTGTCCTCTTTCCAAAGCAGTGCCAGCCGATGCTCCTCGTCGCGCTCGAGGTAAGGCGCCCTCATTGCCGCGCGGACCATGACCCGACCTGCCGTGTCTTCCATCATAAGGCGCTCCTTGGCTCAGGCGTGCGAATGACAAACTGGCAGGAACCGGCTTGAAATGACGGCGTCGTGCCCTAGAACAGCCAAAACTGCCGTGCGCGGGAAAGGTTCCGCTGGCGCAGGCAGGCGAGCGATGACGTCCGGGCAATTTCGGCACGGCTGCCCGGAATCCCGGTGCTGCAACGAAATTCCTTTTTGAGTATTTGATTTCTGGAATTAGCTTTCTTTGAAATTTTGTTCCTTATTTTTCCGACCTGCATCTGTCATTTTCCAACTCTCACAACATGCCTGATATCAGGCCAAGGACGGGATCACAGAAAAATGAAATGGCTGAAGTCGCTCATCATCGCCGGAACGCTGCAGGCCCTGGCGGTCGCATCGGGGCATGCCGGCGCCAATCTCGACCAGATCAAGCAGGCCGGCGTCATCAAGGTCGGTACGGAAGGCACTTACGCTCCGTTCACCTATCATGATGCATCCGGAGCGCTCGTCGGATTCGACGTCGAAATCGCCAAGGCGATCGCCGACAAGCTCGGCGTCAAGGCGCAGTTCCTCGAGGGCAAGTGGGACGGTCTGATCGCCGGCCTCGACGTCAACCGCTATGATGCCGTCATCAACGAAGTCGGCATCACCGATGCCCGCAAGGCCAAGTATGATTTCTCCGATCCTTACATCGCCTCCAAGGCGGTGCTGATCGTGCGCGGCGACAACACCGACATCAAGACTTTCGCCGATCTCAAGGGCAAGAAGTCGGCGCAGTCGCTAACCTCCAATTTCGGCAAACTGGCCGAGTCGAATGGCGCCGAACTGGTCGGCACGGATGGCTTCGACCAGTCGATCCAGCTGCTTTTGACCGGCCGTGCCGACGCCACCATCAATGACAGCCTGTCGTTCCTCGACTTCAAGAAGCACAAGCCCGACGCCAATGTGAAGATCGCCGCCCAGGAAGAGAATGCCGATTACTCCGGCGTCATCGTGCGCAAGGGCGATCCGGAGCTGGTCGCTGCCATCAACAAGGCCCTGGCCGACATCAAGGCCGACGGCACCTACCAGAAGATCGCCGACACCTATTTCGGCCAGGACGTCTCGAAGTAATTCATAAAGCGGGGCGGGTTGTCGCCCCGCAGCCCATCCAGNGGCGAGCCGTCTTTGACGGCTCGCCGCTTTTGTCGTGATATGGCTGACGCATTCGCGCTTCGATGACGCTGCCCGTCCCTTCCGGAGGATATTTCGTGCCGCACTGGCTGCAACTGATGCTGGATTCGCTGCCCTCGCTGCTGTGGGCAGCGTTGATCTTCACCGTGCCGCTGACGCTGCTGTCCTTCGTGCTCGGCCTGACGGTGGGATTGGGCGCGGCGCTCGGCCGGCTGTTCGGGCCGAAGCCGCTGGTGGCGCTCGTGCGCTTCTATGTCTGGATCTTCCGCGGCACGCCGCTCCTGGTGCAGCTGTTCCTGATCTTCTACGGCCTGCCGTCGGTCGGCATCCTGCTCGACGCCTTTACCGCGGCGCTGATCGGCTTCACGCTCAATATCGGTGCCTACACGTCGGAAATCATCCGCGCGGCGATCGGCTCGGTGCCGAAAGGCCAGTGGGAGGCCGCCTATTCGATCGGCATGACCTGGAGCCAGGCGATGCGGCGCACCATCCTGCCGCAAGCCGGCCGGGTGGCGGTGCCGCCGCTCTCCAACACCTTCATTTCGCTGGTCAAGGACACGTCGCTGGCCGCCGCCATCACCGTGCCGGAGATGTTCCAGGCGGCGCAGCGCATTGTCGCTACCACCTATGAGCCGCTCATCCTCTATGTCGAGGCGGCGATCCTCTATCTGGCGATGAGTTCGGTGCTTTCGGCCTTGCAGACTCGGCTGGAGGAGCGGCTCAACCGCTATGGCGGCTTCCTGGAGGCACGCTCATGATCGGCCTCACCAACATCGAAAAGCGTTTCGACGACAATCTCGTGCTGAAGGGGGTGACGGTTGCCATCGCCGAAGGCAGCGTCACCGCGCTGGTCGGTCCTTCGGGCGGGGGAAAAAGCACACTGCTGCGCTGCATCAACCTCCTGGAGATCCCAACCTCGGGCACGGTACGAATCGGCGACGAGACGCTCGAGTTCCGTCCCGGCGGGAAGGTGTCGGCGGCGGACATAAGGCGTCTGCGCCTGCAGACCGGCATGGTGTTCCAAAATTTCCAGCTGTTTCCGCATCGCACCGCCATCGAAAATGTCATGGAGGGGCTGGTCACGGTGCTGAAATGGCCGGAGGCGCGCGCCCGCGAGCGGGCGCTCGCGCTGCTGGAAAAGGTCGGCATGGCGCACAAGGCGGATGCCTGGCCGGCGACGCTGTCGGGTGGCCAGCAGCAGCGCGTGGCGATCGCCCGGGCGCTGGCGCCGTCGCCGAAGGTGCTGCTGTGCGACGAACCGACTTCGGCGCTCGACCCGGAGCTGGCGCAGGAGGTGGTCGATGTGCTGAGTCAGCTCGCCAGCGAGGGAACGACCATGGTGATAGCGACGCATGATTTGCGCCTCGCCTCCAAGATCGCCCGGGAAGCGGTGTTCCTCGACGCCGGCGTCATCGTCGAGCAGGGGCCATCCGCCAGGCTGTTCGGCAATCCGGAGCGCGAACGGACCAAGCGGTTCATCGCCACGCTGAAGCAGGAGGCGGCGGAGAAGAAGGCCGGCGCATAGGCGCGGCAACCACCGCCGCATCAAACTGAAACTGAAAGGGCTGGCCCCTGTGCAATACAGGACCAGCCCTTAAATCTACCAGATCAATGAACCGTCCAACTTTACGGGGTCAGTTCAGATGGCCGGGTTTTCGTTAACTCGAAGGCGAAAAGCTCAGGCAGCTTCTTCCTGCTCGGCTTCCTCATTGTCGGCCTTGGCGCCACGCTTGGGGCCTTTGTTGAGGTTGACCTCGATCAGGCGCACGGCTTCGGTTTCCGACATGCGGTTTACGGCCGCGATCTCGCGAGCCATGCGGTCGAGCGCCGCCTCGTAGAGCTGGCGTTCGGAATAGGACTGCTCCGGCTGGTTGTCGGCACGGTAGAGGTCGCGCACGACTTCCGAGATCGAGATCAGGTCGCCTGAATTGATCTTGGCATCATATTCCTGGGCACGGCGCGACCACATGGTGCGCTTGACGCGGGCGCGACCCTGCACGACTTTCAGCGCGCGCTCGACATAATCCTCTTCCGACAGCTTGCGCATGCCGATCGAGGTCGCCTTGGCGACCGGCACCTTCAGGCGCATCTTGTCCTTCTGGAAGTCGATGACAAACAGTTCCAGCTTGTGGCCGGCCACTTCCTGCTCGTCGATCGAGACGATCTGCCCGACGCCATGCGCCGGATAGACGATGTACTCGCCGGTCTTGAAACCGTGACGCGCGGCAGTGGACTTCTTCTGCGGGGTGATCGTTGCCATTACGCCCTGAACTCCTTGTTGTGGGCCGGCGGCGGTGCCGGCTGAACTCGCGTGATCGGGGTCACCGACCATTAGCCGCACAACAGATGAACCCACCGGAAAGGCCGGGACCGGCAAACCGCACGAACTGCGGCCGCCTGGCCCAGATCGCTCTGGTCCGGAATGGGATTTTCACCTTTCAGTGATTTGGGGCGTCTGCGCCATAAATCGACGTTGTGTCACCGGCATGTTTGGCTGATGTAACACAAAAAGTCGGAAGAATCAAGGTTTTGCTGCGTAAGCGAAGGCCACAACCAATCGCCGCCTGTCAAGGCGGTTAATCCGACGTGCCTGTTACGCTGCGTCATACAAGCCTTTACAGCGGCGTTGTCAATCGCCTTCGCCCGGCTCGGAGGAGAAGTATTTCTCGAACTTGCCGGCCTCTCCGTCGAAGGTCTTGGCGTCGGCCGGCGGCTCCTTCTTGGCGGTGATGTTGGGCCATTTCTCGGCGTATTCGGTGTTGATCTGCAGCCATTTGTCGAGGCCGGACTCGGTGTCGGGCTTGATCGCGTCGGCCGGGCATTCCGGCTCGCAGACGCCGCAGTCGATGCACTCGTCGGGATGGATGACGAGCATGTTCTCGCCCTCGTAGAAACAGTCGACCGGACAGACCTCGATGCAGTCCATATATTTGCATTTGATGCAGTTGTCGGTCACGACATAGGTCATCAGGCGGCTCCGGGATGTCCCGTTTTTGTTGGCTTTTTTTGTGAGGTAACGCCTTTATCGGCCGCTTGCAAGGGTGGCCATTCCCAGTGGCGCCAGGGTTTGGGAATGGAATTCCAGGCGGCCGGTGCCGCGAGGGCCCGACATGCCCACCGGCCGTCGCGTTTGCCGGCCCCGCCTCTGCTTTTTGTTTGTCGTTGCCCTCGGGAAACACACCCGCCTCAACGCTCAATTTTCGTCGAGCAATCGGTCGGTCTGGCGGCGCTCTTTTTTGGTCGGGCGGCCGCTGCCTGCCTCGCGCAGCGCCGGGATAGCATCGGGAAGGGCGTCGGCCTTGGGTGCGGGCGGCGGCGACATGTCTTCATAAAGAGTGCGGGCTTCCTCGGCCGGGCCGCGCCGAACACCAGCGCCGAGCACCTTCCAGACGAAGATACGCCGGTCGAGCGTGATGGTCAGCACATCGCCTAGCTTGACCAGATCGGAAGCCTGCGCTGCTTTGTCGCGATTGATGCGCACGCGGCCGGCTACAACCAATTTGGCCGCCAGCGAGCGCGATTTCACCGCGCGCGAGAAGAACAGCCATTTGTCGATGCGCTGGCGGCCTTCAGCAACCATCCAAGCGAGCCTACTTCTTTAATTGGTCGCGTAAGGCTGCGAGCTTGGCGAAGGGGGAATCCGGGTCGAAGCGCACCGGGCGCTCCTCGCGCGGCTTGGGCTGGAAGGAGGGCTTTCCGCCCCCCTTGCCGCGATCGGGCCCCTTGCCTTCCGGCCTGCCACCCTTCCAGTCGGGCCGGCCTTCGCGGCGCTCGGGACGCTCGCCTTGCGGGCGGCCATCGCGACGCTCAGCGCCTTCGCCTTGCGGCTTGGGCTTGAACTTCGAGCGGTCGAAGCGTGGCTTGCCGGCGCCGTCGCGGCGTCCTTCATGGGCGGGACGGTCCGCGGGCGCGCCTGTTGCCGGTGCGCCGCCGGCATCGGCCGGCGCGTTGCCTCGGCCGCGCGCCTGTCCGTTCTGCGGGCGGTTGTTGCGGCCGTCGCGATGGCGGGGACGCTGGTCAAAGCGACCTTGGCGCCACAACAGGATCGGCTTTGGCGCTTCGGCTTCCGGCGCGGGTTCGCCGGCAGCTTCCGCAGCCGCAACTGGTTCGGTGGCTTCCGTCGGCGCGGTGGCCTCGACGGTCGGCTCCGCCGCTGCGGCGTTCTCTTCCGTGGGCGCGGCGTCAATCTCGGCGGTTTTAGGTTCGGCCCGCGGTTCAACCGGCGCCGGCTCGACCGGTTCAACGGCGGCTTCGGCTACCGGCGCCTGTTCGCCGGCAACTTCGGCCGTGGCTTCCGCCTGTTCTTGCGCGACAGGCTCTGCTGCCGTTTCCGCGATGACCTCGGCCGGAGCTTCGATGGCGGCCTCGGCGGCTGCCGTTGCCGAACCCTCTACCGCTGCCTCCGCGGCCGCATCTACAGCGCCGGCTTCCGTTACTGCGGCTTCCACTGCCGCCTCTTCCGCCGCCTTGGCCTGTTCCGCGCGGGCTGCCTCTTCGGCTGCCTGCTTGGCTGCGGCGGCTTCCCGCGCGGCAGTGTCCTGCGCTTCCAGCCGTGCCTTGACTTCAGCAGCCGGTTTCGGCTCGGCGCGATAGCCTAGGCCCTTGAGGATCTCTTCCATGTCGTCGGCGGTGGCTCCGAGGATCGACATCATCGGCGGCGTCACCATGAAGGACTGGCCGTCATAGGCGCCGTCCGGTCGCTGGCCGAGGCCGGGCTTCCAGTTGGTCGCCGGGCGGATCAGGTCGGCCAGCCGCTCGAGAATGTCGATGCGTACGGCGCGGCGACCGAGATTGCGGTAGCCGGCAAGCTTGTAGAACGCCTTGTCGAAGGTCGGATCGATGACCACCGAGGTGCGGCCCGACGCCAGCGCATGGACGACGTCGCCGAAGCCAGGCTTGTCCTTGCCGTCGTTCTTCAGCGCCCACAGCAAGGTCACCAGTCCGGCGGGGGCCGGCTTGATCAGCGCCGGCACGAAGACGTGATAGGCACCGAAGCGCACGCCGAGCCGGCGAAGTGCCGCGCGACCTTCCTGGTCGAGCGACTTCATCTCCTCGGCGATGTCGCGGCGATTGATGAGGCCGAAATTCTCGACCAACTGGAAGGCGATGCCGCGGCCGATGCCGGAAATCTGCTCGGCATTTTTCAAGTCGACCAGCGGCTTGAGCAGGGACTCGATCTGGAAATTGACGAAACGTTCGGCGCGCGCGGCGACCTTGTCGCGCGCCGGGCCGGTCAGTTGTTCGTCTGCCAGCAGCACCAGACGCGGCTTCAGCGCGTCCTCGCCCGAAACCAGCGTGCCAATCGGCGCGCCGATCCAGCGCAGCGTGCCGTCCGAACCGAGCGCGAGATCGCCATTGGCGCAGGCGCCGAAGCGCTCCGCGCGTGCCTCGAATTCGGCGGCCAGCGCCTTTTGCGCGGCCGTGCGCACGGCCTTGGCGTCCTCGCCGCCGGCGGTCTGGTCGGCGGTGAAACGGAACCCTTGCAACTCGCCGACATGATGGCCTTCGACAAGGACGGTTCCGGTAGGGCTGATTTCGGCTTCAGGCATGGTATTTTCTCTAAGGCGCCGCATGAGGACGGAAGTCCTGCGGTCTACGAAGCGTTTCGTCAACCGCTCATGCAGCGCATCCGACAATCTGTCTTCGATTTCGCGCGTCTTTTCCCGCCAGTGTGCCTGATCGGCCAGCCAGCCGGGCCGGTTCGACACGAATGTCCAGGTGCGGATCTGGGCGATGCGGTGCGACAGCGTATCGATATCACCCTCGGTGGTGTCGGCGCGGCGCACCTGCTCCGCCATGTAATTCTCGTCGACATGGCCATGGCGGGCGAGATCCATGTAGATCGAGGCGATGAGGTCGGCATGCTGGGCAGGCGCAATCTTGCGATAGTCCGGCAGCGCGCAGGCTTCCCACAGCAGCGCCACGCGCTTGGCATCGGTTGCTAGCGCGCGGATGCCTTCGTCGCGGGAGAGATGTTCGAGCGCTTGCGCATCGACGGCCGGCAGCGCGCGTGTCAAGCCTTCGACCGGGGCGTTGGTTTCGATCGATCGCTTCAGCGCATCAAGGCTGGCGAAATCGAATTGCGCGGTGCGCCATTGCAGCACCTTCACCGGGTCGAAGTCATGGCCCTCGATCTTCTGGACCAGATCCTCGTCGAGCGGATCGACCTGGCCGGTGACGCCAAACGTGCCGTCGCGCAGATGCCGGCCGGCGCGGCCGGCGATCTGGCCGAGTTCGGCCGCCGTCAGATTGCGGTACTGGTAGCCGTCGAACTTGCGGTTCTGGGCAAAGGCGACATGGTCGAGATCGAGGTTGAGGCCCATGCCGATCGCGTCGGTGGCAATGAGGTAGTCGACATCACCCGACTGGAACAGCGCCACCTGGGCATTGCGGGTGCGGGGCGACAGCGCCCCGAGCACGACGGCGGCACCGCCCTGCTGGCGGCGGATCAACTCGGCGATAGCGTAGACCTCGTCGGCGGAGAAGGCGACGATCGCGGTACGTCGTGGCAGGCGGGTCAATTTCTTGGAGCCGGCATAGGCCAGATGCGACAGCCGCGGCCGCGTCACCACCGAGACGCCCTTCAGCAGCCGCTGGAGGATGCCGTGCATCGTGGCCGCGCCGAGCAGCAGCGTTTCCTGGCGGCCGCGCAGATGCAGGATGCGGTCGGTGAAGATATGGCCGCGCTCGAGGTCGCCGGCCAGTTGCACCTCGTCGATGGCGACGAAAGCGGCATCGGTCTCGCGCGGCATGGCTTCGACGGTGCAGACCGAATATTTGGCGCCTTGCGGCTGGATCTTCTCCTCGCCGGTGATCAACGCCACCTTGTGGGCGCCGACCTTCTCGCAGACGCGCGTGTAGACCTCGCGGGCCAGCAGCCTCAGCGGCAGGCCGATGACGCCGGTTTCGTGCGCCACCATGCGCTCGATGGCAAGATGGGTCTTGCCGGTGTTGGTGGGGCCAAGCACCGCGGTCACGTCGCGGCCCGACAGGATCAGCGGCTCGGTGTGTTTCTGCTGGATGTTCATCGGCTCGGAAATAAGGCTTTCTGGCCTCTCGTGGTCGGGAGCGTGCCTGGACGGCGCGTATGACAGCCGACACATAGGGATTTCGGGCGCGAAGCGAAAGCGGAATGTTCCAACCGGGTTCCGAAGACGTCCGCGTCAGCCCGCAAATCAGCCCCTGCTTAACAGTTGGAACGAGTCTGGAACGAATCGGCGACGAATCGGTGACTCCGTCAGATTCAGCTTTTGTTCACGGCTAGATATGGATTTTGTGACCACGAGTCTCACCACATGCTGAATCGCCGGATTGGCCCGTTTTATGCTAGGCGGGCTTTGCCGTTAACTTTTGCCTGTGAACGATGCGGGAGGATCGGTATGCCCCGCTCAAGGTTCTGAAATCGTTAATCTTTCTGAACTCGATATTAAGGAATAGCAGGCAATCGCGGCCATTAATGTTAACATTGCGCTCAAAGCCGGAACGAATCGGCGACAAATCAGCGTCAGCGGTTTTTTCTCCTTTTGTTCCCCCAATATCTTGTGTTGTGAACAGCTTATCCACCGAGAATCCACAGGCTTGACCACAGGGTTTCGCACAGACGCGCTGCCGCCATTAACCTTTGCGTGCCGGAACAGGACATGGCGGATTGGAGGGCCCGATAATGTCGTGATCAGGCGCACGGTAATGCTCGCCGCCGGTTCAGGATTAGTCCGCCCCGGTTGCATAGCGCTGCAGGACCGGACCGACATCCCTGATGATTTCTTCGTGCGATAAGGCCACGACGGGCGGCAGCCGCAGCAGATATCGGCACGTCGCCAGACCCAGCAACTGGCTGGCGACGAGGCCGGCCCGCCGGCCGGCATCGGCGGGGTCGCCGAACGGTGCCACAACCGGCCGGACCTGAGTGGCGAATACGTCGCGCACCTTCTCCGCGGCGAATTCATTGGACGCAGCCGAACGCAGGAGAATGACCATGCCGGTGGCGCTGGGAGAATTCTCCCAAGTGCGAAGAAAACGCCGGATGATCGCGTCGCCGATCGAAGCCCGGTCGGTCACTTGTGTCGCGGGCAGTTGCAGGTCGAGCAGCGCCGCCCTGGCGAACAGCTCATCCTTGCTGCGGAAATAGCGGATCACCATCGCGGGATCGATCGAAGCGAGCGCTGCGATGTCACGGATAGAAGCGCCGTCATAGCCGTGCTCGGCGAACAACTGCCTCGCCGCGTCGAGGATTTGTGCACGGGTGCGGTCGGACTTGCTCGGCTTTTTTGGCTGATTCGTGCTCATGAAATTCATATGCCAACGACCGTTGACAAATTCAAGCGCTCCAAATAAAAGTCACCGATCGTTGACAAATGGAGAGAGGAAATGCTGCCCGATACCACCGAAGTCCTGATCATTGGCGCCGGCCCGACCGGCCTGGCGCTGTCCATCGCCCTGCACCAGGCCGGCGTCGACCACGTCCTGGTCGACCGTCTTGCCGATGGCCTCAACACCTCACGCGCCGGAGTAATCCACGCGCAGACACTGGAAACACTGGCGCCGCTCGGCGTCACCGGGCGCCTGGTTGAACTCGGGCTGAAGCTCGACGATTTCGCCATTCGCGATCGTGACCGGACGCTGGTCAATCTCAACTTCTCCGGTCTGCCCACGGCATATCCCTATGTGCTGATGATCCCGCAGAACCTGACCGAGAGGGTGCTTGCCGAACGCATCGCCGAACTGGGCGGCGTCGTCCATCGCGGCGTCGAGGCGAAAATGGTTATGCAGGACCAGGACGGCGCACGCGCTACCCTCGTTCAGAACGGCCGCGAAAAGACGATCTACGCACGCTACGTGGTCGGTGGGGACGGCATGCATAGCGTGGTTCGTGAGGCGGCTAGCATCGGCTTCGACGGCGAGCCCTATGCCGGATCCTTTGTTCTTGCCGATGTGCGCCTCGACTGGCCGCTCGGGCCGACGGAGGTTTCATTGCTGTTCTCGCCGGCTGGACTGGTCGTCGTGGCGCCTCTGCCGGATGGATCGTACCGAATCGTGGCGACCATGGATGAGGCACCGGAGCAGCCTGGTATTTCCGACATCCAGGCCCTCCTGGACAGCCGTGGACCGTCGGCGAGCCCGGCGAAGGTGCTCGACCTGAGTTGGAGTACACGTTTTCGCGTTCATCATCGCATCGCCAAGTCCTATCGCCATCGGTCGTTGTTCGTCATGGGCGATGCTGCCCATGTGCACAGCCCCGCCGGCGGTCAAGGCATGAACACCGGTCTGATCGATGCCGTGGTGCTGGGAGAATTACTCGGCGACGTGATCAACGGCATTCGCGGGGAAAGCGAACTCGACCTTTACGAGACGCTTCGCCGTCCAGCGGCGCAGGAAGTGATTGACCTCGCGGGCAGGCTGACCGGCATGGCACTCACGCGCACCCCGTTCCGGCGCTTCCTGCGCAACCTCGTCCTCAACTTCGTCAATATCAACCCGATCGCCAAGCGCAAGGTTTCACTGAAGCTGTCAGGTCTCAGCCGGGCCGATATGGCCAAGCTGCCGGCACCGTCACAATCGGGTGTACGTAAGCAGTCCATGAAAGGCGGGCTTAAGCTGGTCGCATGAATCGACAGCGCCAGCTTCCGTGTCTGTATGGGCGAGCATCAAAAATGAAAGCGCCGGCGGAACTGCCGGCACTTTCAGATTTGGCCATACGGTTTGATCAGACGAAGTACTGGCCACCGTTGGCGGTGAGGGTCGAGCCGGTGATGAAGCCGGCGTCTTCGGAAGCGAGGAAGACGACGCAGCGCGCGATCTCTTCCGGTTCGCCAAGGCGGCCGACCGGGATTTGCGGGATGATGCGTTCGTTAAGCACTTTCTCGTCTATCGCCTTGACCATCTCGGTGGCGATGTAGCCCGGGCAGATGACGTTGACGGTGATGCCCGCGCGCGCGCCTTCCTGCGCCAATGCCTTCGAGAAGCCGATGTCGCCGGCCTTGGCGGCGGAGTAATTGACCTGGCCGGCCTGGCCCTTCTGTCCGTTGATCGAGGAGATGGTGATGACGCGGCCGAACTTGCGGTCGCGCATACCGCTCCACAGCGGATGCGTCATGTTGAAGACGCCCGACAGATTGGTGTCGATGACCTCTTTCCACTGCTCGCGCGTGATCTTGTGGAACATGGCGTCGCGGGTGATGCCGGCGTTGTTGACCAGCACCGAGACCGGGCCGAGGTCGGCCTCGATCTGCTTGATGCCGGCGGCGCAAGCGTCATAGTCGGCGACCGACCATCTGTAGACCGGAATGCCGGTCTCGGCCTTGAACTTCGCCGCTGCGTCGTCGTTGCCGGCATAATTCGCGGCAACTGAATAGCCGGCAGTTTTCAAAGCGATCGAGATCGCCGCGCCGATACCGCGCGATCCACCCGTGACGATTGCAACTTTGGTCATGTGTCCTCCCTTTGGTCGGAGGGGCGAATGGGGAGCAGCCAATAGCGAATGGGGATTTGATGTCCCGCAGCGCTGAGGCCGTTCTTCCCTATTCGCTCCTCCCTATTCGTTATTGGCTAGGTTAAATCGCTTCGACGCACATGGCGACGCCCATGCCGCCGCCGATGCACAGGGTGGCCAGTCCCTTCTTGGCGCCGCGTCGGCGCATCTCGAAGACCAGCGTGTTGAAGATGCGGGCGCCCGAGGCGCCGATCGGGTGGCCGATGGCGATGGCGCCGCCATTGACGTTGACGATCGCGGGATCCCAGCCCATGTCCTTATTAACGGCGCAGGCCTGCGCCGCGAACGCCTCGTTGGCCTCGACAAGGTCGAGATCCCCTGCCGACCATCCGGCCCGTTCCAAAGCCTTGCGCGAGGCGGGAATGGGTCCGGTGCCCATGATCGCTGGATCGACGCCGGCGGTTGCCCAGGAGACAATGCGCGCCAGCGGGGTGATGCCGCGCCTGGCGGCTTCCGCTTCGCTCATCAGCAGCGCGCCGGCGGCACCATCATTGATGCCGGAAGCGTTGGCGGCGGTCACCGTGCCGTCCTTGTCGAAGGCCGGCTTCAGCTTGGTCATGGCATCGATGGTGGCGCCGTGGCGGATGTACTCGTCCTGATCGACAACCGTGTCACCCTTCTTGCCCTTGATGGTGAAGGCGACGATCTCGTCCTTGAACTTGCCGGCCTTCTGCGCGGCCTCGGCCTTGTTCTGCGAGGCCAGCGCGAACTGGTCCTGGTCATCGCGGGTGATCTGGAACTGGCGGGCGACGTTCTCGGCGGTGTTGCCCATGTGGTAGCCGTTGAAGGCGTCCCACAGCCCGTCCTTGATCATGGTGTCGATCATCTTGTAGTCGCCCATCTTGACGCCGGCGCGCAGATGCTCGGCGTGCGGCGACAGCGACATCGATTCCTGGCCGCCGGCGATGATCACCTTGGCGTCACCGGTGGCGATCTGCTGCATGCCGAGCGCGATGGCGCGCAGGCCCGAACCGCAAACCTGGTTGAGGCCCCAGGCGGTGGTCTCCTTGGGCAGGCCGGCCAGGATCGAGGCCTGGCGGGCCGGGTTCTGGCCTTGCGCCGCGGTCAGCACCTGGCCGAGGATGACCTCGTCGACCTCGCCCGCCTCGACACCAGCACGCGCCAAAAGTTCTTTGACGACGACGGCGCCGAGTTCATGCGCGGGCGTGGCGGCGAAAGCACCATTGAAGGAGCCTACGGCCGTGCGCGCGGCGCTGGCAATGACGATGGAAGCGGACATTTTCTTCTCCAGACTTCAAGGGTGTTGTTGTGCCGTTGAGGACTTTTCTTGCCCTTTCCCAACCCCAAGTCAAACCGGAAATCGGCATGACGCCCATGCGCCGCAAGCAGGCCAAGTCTCGCCGCCCCAGTGGCCCAGCCGCTGCTGCGCAGCATATTTAGCCTGCCATGCAGCATTATATGATCCCGCAGTGCACAAACTGCTTGGAATTGTGAGGCTTTTGCGCATATCCTCAAAAAGGGCGCAATCGTTACCGGCTGCTTACTCAGGCGTGCCGGTGTCCGGGGAGGATGCAGATGGCCGCAAAAGACGACCCGATCATTATCAAGAAATACGCCAACCGCCGCCTCTATAATACGGGGACGAGCACCTATGTGACGCTCGAGGATTTGGCCGAAATGGTCAAGAAGGGCGAGGAATTCACCGTCCAGGACGCCAAGACCGGTGACGACATCACCCATCCGGTGCTGACCCAGATCATTTTCGAGCTGGAGAACAAGGATGGGCAGAACATGCTGCCGATCCCGTTCCTGCGCCAGCTGATCGCCTTCTACGGCGATCAGATGCAGATGATCGTGCCGAGCTTCCTCGAGCAGTCGATGATCGCCTTCTCAAAGGAACAGGAGCGGTTCCGCGAGCAGATGAAGGGCGCCATCGGCAAGTCGCCGCTGGACGTGATGAAGATGGCGACACCGATCAAGGCGCTGGAAGAACAGACGCGCCGCAACATGGAAATGTTCCAGAATGCGATGCGGCTGTTCACGCCATTTCCGCCTCCGGGCTCGGCGCCCGCCGCGGCTCCCGCCGAACCGGCCAGGAAAGAAACGCCGGAAAAGCCGGACGATCTGCAACAGCTGAAGGACCAGATCGCGGCCATGCAGCGCAAGCTCGACACGATGTCGTAAGCGCATAGCGCTCACGACATTTATGGCAGCAATCCTTCATAGCGGCCGCGCGGCCGGATGATGCTGCCGCTCACGATCTGTTCGACCATGTGCGCGGCCCAGCCGACGCTGCGTCCAAGCGCGAACAGGTGGAACGGTGCATCGCGCGGCAAGCCAAGGCCGCGCGTCAGCACGGCCAGGGCAAAATCTATGTTCGGTTGAGCGCCGGTCGCGGCAATGGCGGCGCTTTCCAGCGACCGCAACGTCTCGTCGGTGTTGTCGAGGCCCGCCAGAAGCGCTGCGGCCCGGGGATCGCCCTCGGGATAGAGCGGGTGGCCGAATCCCGGCAGTGGCCGGTCGTGGCCAAGCCAGCGCCGGATCGCGGCATCGGCGCCATGCCGCGCCGCGTCTTCGGCGAGTTGCATCACCGCTTCGCCAGCGCCGCCGTGGCGGGGACCGGACAGTGTCGCCAGGCCAGCCAGCAGACACGCGGCGGGCGAAGCTCCGGTCGAGGCCGCGACGCGGGCCGCGAAGGTCGATGCGTTGAGTTCGTGATCGGCAAGCAGGACAAGGACGCGACGGATCGCTCCCGCGCCATCATCGTCCACCGACCAGCCCCGTGCCAATCGCTGGTGCACTGGTTCCGGTCCCGCCACGGCACCGAGGGCGCTGGCCAGAACGCCGATCGCGTGCGCGGCGTCGGCGCACAGCGAGGCAGCACTTCGCCCAAGCGAAGGCCGCGCCTGGCCGGCTAGCAAGGCGAGTTGCGCAAAGGCCGGGGCGCGACCGATCTGGGGCGGTGCATCTGGCGACGGCGCTTCAAAACTGACCGGGCCGGGCAGAGCCCAGAGCAGTCCGGCGGTTTCTTCCAGCGTGGTACGGTCGGACAGCGCAACGGCGTCCCGGCCCCGATAGATGAGGTGGCCGTGCCAGACTGTCGAGATCGCGGTGACGATCGACGGCTCGCCCCAGGCGATCGCGCTTTCAGCAATGGCCGCAGGGCTGCGCCCGCGCGCCCTTCGCGTTGCCAGCGCCGCGATGTCGTCGGCGCGGTATTGGCTGCGGCGCGGATCGTCCCGGTCCGGGCGCATGCCGATGCGGCCGCGGCTGACATAGGCATAGAGCGTCTGCGGCCTCACCCCAAGCCTTTCCAGCGCCTCCTCCCGCGACAACCATTCCGACATATCGGTCCTGATATTGATTTAGTTGATCAAGATTGATGCCTATGTTGCCCAGCCTTATCTCCCATCGGGAAAAGCTTCAAGGAGACAAGGCTATGGCGAATGGGCTCGATGACGTGGTGGCGGCCGAAACCGTCCTGTCCGACGTGGACGGTCTGGGTGGCCGCCTGACGATCCGCGGCCATTCGCTTGGGGAATTGGCAGGGAGATGGAGTTACGCCCAGGTCGCACGCCTGCTGCTGGACGGGTTCTTCGACGATCTGCCTGGCGACGCCGAACTGTCGGCAAGGTTGGGTGAGGCTCGCGTCGAGGTGTTCGACCGGCTCGCGGCTTCGCTGCCCTTGCTGGCACCGCTCGATATCTACAGCGCCATGCGCGCCGGCATGGCCTTGCTGCCGGATGGCGAGACGCTGACGGACGCCTTGCGGCTGATCGCGGGGCCCGCGGTGCTGACGCCGGCCCTGCTGCGCCTGCGGCGCGGCGAGCAGCCGATCGCACCCGACGGCAAGGCGGATCATGCTGCCGACATGTTAGGGATGCTCAGGGGTTCCGTCCCGTCGCCGGCATTGGCAAAGGCGCTCGACACCTATCTGGTCACCGTCTGCGACCATGGCCTCAATGCCTCGACCTTCGCCACCCGCGTCGTTGCTTCGACCTTGGCGGGCCTGACATCGTCGGTGCTGGCCGGCCTTGGCGCGCTCAAGGGCCCGCTGCATGGCGGCGCGCCTGGTCCCATCATCGAGATGCTCGATGCCATCCAGGCGCATGGCGACGCTGCCGGCTGGCTGCGCGACAAGATCGCGCATGGCGAGCGCATCATGGGCTTCGGCCATCGCATCTACCGCGTGCGCGATCCGCGTGCCGATGTGCTGAAAGCAGTAGTGCGCAAGCTTGGCGGCGAGGGCGACACCGGCCGGCGGCTGGCTTTCGCCGAGACGGTCGAGCAAACCGCGCTCGAGGTGCTTCGGATCGCCAAGCCGCAGCGCTCGCTGCAGACCAATGTCGAATTCTACACCGCGCTGGTGCTGGAAGCGGCGGGATTTCCGCCCGGTGCCTTCAGCAATGTCTTTGCCGCCGGGCGCGTTGCCGGCTGGGTCGCGCACGCGCGCGAGCAGCAGACGACCGGACGGCTGATCCGTCCGCAGTCCCGCTACGTCGGGCCGGTGCCGGACCTCGTCGCCTAGATTCTCTGTTTGTTTCGAGAGCTACGGCCTCTGCGCTTTGCAGCGGAGGGGCTTTTCGCATGACCGAAATTTCATGTGATCACGCGACCGTGTTCGTGTTCTTGCCTTGGTTCGTCCTTATATGCTGCACTGCAACATAGGCCGGCGACAGCTGCTTCCCTCCAATGACGTTGGGGCAGGCCGGCGCATCAGGATGACCGGAACGCCATGACGAAGAACGGCAAGGCGGAGGAAAAGAAGAAGATCAACATCGCCCTCCAGGGAGGCGGCTCGCACGGGGCCCTTTCCTGGGGCGTGCTCGACCGGCTGCTGGAGGACGGCAGGCTTGAGATATCGGCGGTTTCCGGCACCAGCGCCGGCGCCATGAACGCGGTCGCATTGGCCGATGGCTTCGTGCGTGGCGGAGTTGAGGGCGCCAGGCGGAAGCTGGACGATTTCTGGCAGGCGGTGGCGGCAAAGGGCCGGTTCAGCCCGGTACAGCGTATGCCGTGGGATGTCGCCTGGGGCAACTGGTCGATCGAGAACACGCCGGGCTATGTGTTCTTCGACACCATGTCGCGGGTGTTTTCGCCCTATGTCGCCAACCCGCTCGGCCTCAATCCGCTGCGCGACGTGGTCGCGCGGGAGATTGACTTCGAGAATGTTCGCGCCTGCAAGTCGATGCAACTGTTCATCTCCGCCACCAATGTCGAGACAGGGCAGTTGCGGGTGTTTTCCGATGGCGAGATCGACCTCGACACGGTGATGGCGTCGGCCTGCCTGCCGCAACTGTTCCGCGCCGTCGAAATCAAGGGGGTGCCCTATTGGGACGGCGGTTATGGCGGCAATCCGGCGCTCTACCCGTTCTTCAAGACGGCGGCGACCGAGGATGTGCTTCTGGTGCAGATCAATCCGGTGGTGCGCGAGGGAACACCAAGAAGCGCCAACGAGATCCAGAACCGCATCGACGAGATCACCTTCAACGCCGGCCTGCTGCGCGAATTCCGCTCGATCGCCTTCGTCAAGGAACTGATCGCCGCAGGCCGTCTGCCGCAAGGCGAATATCGGGACATCCGCATGCATCGCATCGATGCCGACGAGGCGTTCAAGGATCTTTCGGCATCGTCCAAGGTCAATGCCGAATGGGCCTTCCTGACCTATCTGCGCGATCTCGGCCGCACCGCCGCCAGCGACTGGCTGGAAGACAACTACGAAGCGGTCGGCAAGCGGGCTACGCTCGATCTCTCGGGCGAACTCGATGACGGGTTCAAGCCGGTACGCGGTCCCGCACCCGGCCGTCGGGTGAAGGAATTTCTCGCCGTTCGCAAGAACCCGGAGACCGAGCGCCGTCGGGCCTGAATCTGACGGCACAGGCTTCGAGGGGCGGCGTTTGCCGGCAATCGCGGGCGTCATCCGCGGAGCTTCAGAGCGGTTCTTGGCGTGACAGCAACCTTGGCGTGCGGAAGGAGCCCTCATCATGCTGACGTCTGCTGCCACTGACGGTCAGTGGCACCGCCCCAGGGGGGCTCGTTACCTGCTAACCGGCAGCACTCGATACAGAATTGCGATTGGGACGAATACCCCCCGGCGTTCCCGCCCCTGCCTCGCGCCGCGCCCGACGTCGCACGTGTCGGGGCACGACCATTCGGGACGTTATCGCGCCGGCGCATTGGCGTTTTCAGCATCTGGTTTGACTTCGGTGCATTGGGATCGGCAAGCCCGATCCGAAGCGGCTGCCGTGCCTTTTCTTGAGCGATTCCAGGCCTTTGGCCGGGTATCGTGGCGCCGCAGCCATTGTCCCTCGCCGATCGCACTGACGCGGATCGTCGGTTTGTGCCCGAGCTTCAATCAGCGACGTGGTGCGGATCGCGACTGTATTCCGCAGACGGCCCATGGCGAGCGGGGCTGGTCGTCCCGTAGCCTGCGTTTCAGGGCCTGCGTGAGCCGGCGGGCCGCTTCGTCAAGTAGACTGGCAAGTCACGACGGACCGTTTCATGGCGGCCACACCTTGTCCGGCCATGCAATGCTGCTGCAACTTTCGGACTATATTGCGATGCAACTTTGATGTAGAAGCGCGCTCGCCGATCACGGCAATTTGAACACGGTCAGGCGCGCACCCATATCGGCGACGCGCACGCGTCATAAGACGCGGTGCTGGCCGAACCCGCAGTGGAAAAATAACGATGTCTAAAATCAGGTTTCACAAGCTTGCAGCCATTGTTGTGCTCGTCGGATTCGCCGCGTGGATGGCGACAGGCGAGTTCTCGTCGGTCGGCAGCGTGGCGGCCAACAAGGCCAAGGCAGCCGAGGTCGAGCAGGGCAAGGCGCCGGACGCGAGCAAGCCGAAGACGGCGGAAGCCGAACCGAAGGCCCCGCTGCGCACCGTCGCGGTGGTGACGCCGCCTCGCAAGACCTATGCGCGCGCCATTCGCATTTCAGGGCTGACCGAAGCCGACAAGCGCGCGGTGCTGGCAACCCGCGTCGCCGGCGTCATCGACAAGCTGCCGGTCAAACAGGGCGATCACGTCAAGACCGGCGACCTTGTGCTGATGCTCGCCGCCGAGGAAAAGATCTCGATGGTCGACAATGCCAAGCAGCTTGTCGCGCAGCGCCAAGCCGAGCTGGACGCGTCATTGCGGCTGATGAAGACCGGCAATTTGCCCAAGCTGCAACTCGACACTGCTCGCTCCAATCTGACCCTGGCGCAATCCCAGCTGGACACCGCGCAGGCCGAGCTCGACCGCAACGAAGTGAAGGCGCCGTTTGACGGCGTCATCGACCGGGTGCCGGTGGAACTCGGCAGCTCCGTCATGCAGGGCGGCGAGGTAGCGACCATCCTCAAGCTCGATCCGGTGATCGCGCGCGGCGAGATCAGCGAGCGCGACCTCGGCTACCTCAAGATCGGTGACAAGGCCAGCGTTCGGCTGGTCAGCGGCCAGACCGTCGAAGGCACCGTGCGCTATATCAGCCGTGACGCGTCGTCGGCGACCCGCACCTTCCGTGTCGAGATCGCCATCCCCAATGCCGATGGCTCCGTGCCGGCCGGCATGACGGCGGAAATCCAGCTCAGCGCGTTGCCGACCGACGCCGTCCTGCTGCCGCGCTCGGTGGTGACGCTCGGCGACAAGGGTGATCTCGGCATCCGCGCCGTCGGCAAGGACAACAAGGTGGCATTCTTCCCGATCGACCTGGTCGACGATACGCCGACCGGTCTCGTGCTCGGCGGCATCCCGGCCGACGCGCGCATCATCGTCGCCGGCCAGGAACTGGTGAAGGAAGGCGATGAGGTCAAGCCGGTCGAGGCCGACCAGGCGACCATCAACAAGCTGATCGGCGAAGCCACCGCCGGGACGCAGTAGCGCGGGGCGCCGGCGCCGGGCCTTTGCCCGGCGACAGAATGTCCGTTCGCCACTCCCGAAAGCAACAGCAGGCATAAGTCATGGATATCGTCAGACTCGCGATCAACAATGCCCGCCTGACCATCTCGGTCCTGGTCTTCCTGCTGATTGCAGGCTGGGTCGCCTATCAGTCGACACCGAAGGAAGCGGAACCCGACGTTCCGATTCCGATGATGTATGTCAGCCTGATCTATCAAGGCATTTCGCCTGAAGATTCCGAGCGCCTTCTGCTGCGGCCGATGGAAAGCAAGCTGAAGAGCCTGAAGGGCCTCAAGGAGATGCGCTCGGCCGCTTTCCAGGGCGGCGGCTATGTGCTGGTCGAGTTCCAGCCGCAGACGAACCTGGCGACGGCACTGCAGGATACGCGCTCCAAGGTTCAGGACGGCAAGGCCGACCTGCCGCAGGCGGCCGAGGAGCCCGTCGTCACCGAGGTCAATATTTCCGAGTTTCCGGTGCTCGTCGTCACGCTGTCGGGCGAATTGCCCGAACGCGTGCTGGCGGCCGCGGCGCGCGAACTGCGCGACCGCATCGAGGAAGTGCCCGGCGTCCTCGAAGGTTCCCTGCAGGGTTCCCGCGACGATCTGGTCGAAGTCGTCATCGATCCGATGAAACTGTCGTCTTACGGCTTGCAGCTCGATCAGCTGATCGGCGCAGTCGGTGCGTCCAACAGCCTGGTCGCCGCCGGCAACATCGAGGGCTCGCAGGGTAAATACGCAGTCAAGGTGCCGTCGCTGATCGAGAGGCCCGAGGATGTGGCGGCACTTCCCGTGGTTGCCGGTCCCAATGCCGTGGTTCAGGCCAAGGACATCGCGACGATTCGCTCGACCTTCGCCGATGCCACGACGATCACGCGCCTCAACGGCAAGCCGGCCATCGCCATCGAGGTCAAGAAGCGCATCGGCGCCAATCTGATCGACACGCTCACCAAGGTCAGGGAGGTGTCCGACACCTTCGTCAAAACCATGCCCGAAGGCATGCACGTTACCTACACGCAGGACAAGTCGGTCTTCGTCAACCAGTTGCTCGGCGATCTGCAGAACCACGTGATGATCGCCGTCATCCTGGTGTTCATCGTCATCCTCTACGCGCTGTCGGGGCGTGCCTCGCTGCTCATCGGGCTGGCCATTCCGTCATCCTTCCTGATCGGCATCCTGCTGCTGGCCATGATGGGCTACACGATCAACATGATCGTGCTGTTCAGCCTGATCCTGGCCGTCGGCATGCTGGTCGACGATGCCATCATCGTCACCGAGTTCGCCGAGCGACGGATGAGCGAGGGCATGCCGAAGCAGGAAGCCTTCGCGCTTGCCGCCAAGCGCATGGCCGGTCCGGTCATCGCGGCAACGATGACGCGAATCGCCGCCTTCTCGCCGCTGCTGTTCTGGCCGGGGATCATCGGCGATTTCATGAAGTACATGCCGATCACACTGATCGTCACACTGTCGGCCTCGATGCTCTATGCGCTGGTCTTCGCGCCGACGCTGGGGGCGATCTTCGCCAAGGCGCCGCAGCATCACGAGGATGGCAATCGCGATGGCTGGTACATGGCTGTCGTCAAGCAGGCCGTACGCTTCCCCATCACCGTGATGGTGCTGACCGTCGTCTTGTTGGCCGGCATCTTCGTTGGCTATTCGAAGTACGGTGCCGGCGTCGAGTTCTTCCCGAGCGTCGAACCCGACTACGGCCTGCTCTATGTGCATGCCCGCGGCAACCTTTCGCTGGCCGAAATGGATACCGCGACCAAGATCGCCGAAAGCCGGCTGCTCGGCTGGCCGGGAGTGAAGTCGGTCTATACCCGCGTCGGCAAGTCCGAGGGCGGCGGCCAGGATGTTCCAGAGGACGTCGTCGGCGTCATCCAGTACGAATTCATCGATTGGCGCGAGCGTAAATCGGCCAACGATATCCTGAACGACCTGCGTGGCGTCATGGCGGGCATTCCCGGCGTCGATGTCGAGGTGCGCGTGCCGGAAGCCGGCCCGCCGACCGGCAAGCCGATCCAGATCAGGCTTTCGGCCATCGACCCCAAGGGATTGGACGAGAAGGCGCGCGAAGTCGCCGCGCGTATCGCCAAGGTGCCCGGCGTCATCGACATTTCCGATGGCTTGCCGCCGCCCGGCGTCGACTGGGCACTCGAGGTCGACCGAGCCAAGGCTGCCCAGTATGGCATCAGCCCGACCTCGGTCGGGACGGTGGTGCAGCTCGTCACCAACGGCCTGAAGCTTTCGGAATACCGGCCTGCCGGCGCCGACAAGGCGGTCGACATCCGGCTGCGCTTGCCGGAGGACCGGCGCACGCTGTCGACGCTCGACGAGCTCAGGGTGCAGACCTCGCAAGGATCGGTGCCGATCTCGAACTTCGTCGTGCGCAAGGCGAAGCCGAGCGTCGGCATCCTCAACCGCATCGACGGCGCCCGTACCGTGGTGGTGCAGGCCAACGTTGCCGCCGGCGCCCAGGTCGCCGCCGTGCAGCAGCAGGTCACCCAGGCGGTCACCGACATGAATCTCGGCAGCGGCATACGCTGGAAGCTTGCCGGCTCGAACGAGGACAGCGCGGAGGCCAGCGCCTTCCTCAGCAAAGCCTTCGGTGCCGCTATCTTCCTGATTTTTCTGGTGCTGCTGGCGCAGTTCAACAAGTTCACCAGCGTCTGGCTGGTGCTGTCCTGCGTGGTCATGGCGACGATCGGAGTGTTCCTCGGACTGCTGATCACGGGCGAGACGTTCGGCATCGTCATGTCGGGCATCGGCGTCATCGCGCTGGCCGGCGTGGTGGTGAACAACAACATCGTGCTGATCGACACCTACGACCGGCTGCGTGAAGAGGGCTGGGACAAGATGGACGCGGTGCTGCAGACCTGCCGCGAGCGTGCCCGCCCGGTCGTGCTAACGGCGGTATCGGCCATTCTCGGCGTGCTGCCGATCGCCTTCGGGCTTGGGCTCGAAATCTTCCATCACGAGACGACGATCAACGCGCCGTCGACGCAATGGTGGATTTCGCTGTCCTCGGCGATCGTCTTCGGCCTGTCCTTCGCCACCATCCTGACGCTTGTGGTGACGCCGTCGATGCTGATGGTGTTCACGCGCGCCAAGGTCAAGCCCGGTGCGCGGCGCGGCTGGTTCAGCCGCCTGTTCCGGCGCGGCAAGGGCGAGATCTCGTCGGATACGCCGGCAGCGGATGCAGGTGCCGAGCCGGCAATTGCCTACCCGAAAGCCGCCGAATAGACAGGCTTGCCAATCTGACTGGCAAAGGCCGCCCGGAACAACCGGGCGGCCTTTGCATTTTCCCCCTAGGCCGATGCCACGCATCGTCTCCGAAACAACGCAGAGCGGGGAATTTGTCATGCCGATCAGCACCATCGTCATCATCGTCCTGATCCTTGTCCTCATCGGAGCGGTGCCGGCCTGGCCGCACTCGCGATCCTGGGGCTATGGACCTTCGGGCTTTGTCGGTGTGGTGCTGGTGGTGATTCTCGTGCTGGTGTTGATGGGACGGCTCTGAGCGGCTGTTGCCGCTGGCGGGCTTGGCCGCGACGAGCCTCAGGCTGCTTCCGCGGTGCCATTTACGGTAGCGATGCCGATATCTTCGAGAGCCTCGGCGACCGCCTGGTCGAGCGGCGTGTGGGGGATTTCGCCGATGAGGCCTTCCAGCCGCGTCGAGGCCAGACGGTGCGGCTCGAAGCGCAGGTATGACATCGAGACGATCTCGCGCCACATCGCCACGAACGGGCTGCCGGCGCGCAGCACCCACCAGGGCATGGAAGTCATCTTGAGCTGATGGCCGACGGCCTTCTCGGCGGCCGCCTTGATCTGAAGATCGGTGACTGCGTGTCCCGGAAAGTTCAGCGCCTCGTAGAAGCCGAGCTTGTCGAGATTGCGGGCCAGCGCGACGAAACCGACTGCGAAGTCCGGGAGATAGGCCCATTCATGCACGAGGTCGGACGGACCAGGCGCGGTGTAGATGCCCTTGTTGATCTTGGCGGCGACGATCTGGTCGAACCAGGAGCCGCTGCCGGTGCCACCGAAGAAATCGCCTGCGCGCAGAAGAATCGTGCGCACGCGGCCGGCCTCGGCCTCACGGCGGAACAAATCCTCCATGGCGCAGCGAATACGGCCTTTTTCCGTGGTCGGATGGAAGGGGGTGTCTTCCGTGATCACCGCCGGCATCGGCGAGCCGTAATTGTAGACGGTGCCGGGGAAGAGGTGCAGCCCGCCGTTGGCATGGCAGGCGGCCATGACATTTTCGGCCATCGGCAGGCACTTGCCCCAGTCGGTGTAGATCGGGTTGAGGCCGTTGAAGATGATTTCGACGCCCTCGGTGGCCTGGATCAGCGATTGGCGATCCAGCGCATCGCCGGCAACAGCCGTGGCGCCCTTAAGCTCAGCCGGCACCTTGCCGGTACGGGTGACTGCGCGGACGTCGAAGCCGGCGTCGATGAAGGCCTTGGCAACCACGCGACCGAGCCGGCCATTGGCGCCGAGAATTGCGATCTTGGTCATTCTTCGTCTCCTTGTTCGTTTGAAGTGCGGGGATTCGTTTTGGAGTGCCGGGGTTTGTTTTGAAGTGCGGGTTTGCCGTGAAGCGACGGGACAAGCCCGCCGCTTTCTGGATCTTCCGAGGACCGTCGTTCAGCGGCTGCCGAAGAGGTCGCGGTTGCTGCCCGGTATGACAGGCTTCTGATTGGTCGGCTCCGATTCGCTGATCGAGGTCGTGGTCGTATTGTCGGTGCCGGCGACGGCCGGCTGGCTGGCATTGCCCGAGCCAAACTTGTCGCTGCCGGCAAAAGCGGTGCTGGCGGCGATGAGAAGGGCGGCGGCGGTGAGTGCGATCTTGGTCATTGGATTACTCCTGGTTGGTTGTTTCAGTTCCGTATCGGTGTTTGCAGGACGAATATGATTGCTTCATTAATGAATTGAAATTGACTATGAATGCAGGTTTGATATTCATTATTGAATGGATGACATCGACTGGAACCTGATCAAGAGCTTTGTCACCGTGGCGGAAACCGGCAGCCTGTCGGCCGCGGCGCGAAAGCTGTCGGCAAGCCAGCCGACGCTTGGACGTCACATCGGGGAGTTGGAACAGGCGCTCGGCGTCACGCTTTTCCGGCGCGGGCGAAACGGCTACGCGCTGACGGAAGCGGGAGCCACGCTATTCGAACGCGGCAAGGTGGTGAGCGAACAGGCTAGTGCCTTTTCACGGCTTGCGCTGGGCTCGGTCGAGGCGATCGAAGGCACGGTGCGGATTACCGCCAGTGAAGTGGTGGCCGCCTATGTGCTGCCCGACATGATGGCGCGGCTCGGCATCGAGGAACCCGGCATCGAGGTCGAGATCGTTGCGTCGAACCAGGTCGAGAACTTGTTGCGCCGGGATGCCGACATTGCCATCCGCATGGTCAAGCCGGCGCAGAACGAACTGGTGGCGCGCAAGGTCTGCGATATCCCGCTCTGCGCCTGCGCGGCCATCTCCTATCTCGATGGGCGCGGCCGTCCCATGGGGCCGGCCGATCTCGTCCATCACGCCCTGATTGGCTTCGATCGCAGCGACGAAATGATCCGAGCCTTTTCCCAGTATGGTATCCCGGTCACCCGAAGCAGTTTCCGCTTCAGGGCCGACAATCAGATCGTGCTCTGGGAAGCGGTGCGGGCGGGAAACGGCATTGGTCTTGGCCAGGAGCCGCTGGCAGACCGCGATCCGCTGGTGGAAAAGGTGTTGCCCGGACTGCCATTGCCTGCTCTCCCGATATGGCTGGCCATGCATCGCGACGTGCGCGGCAGCGTGCGCATCCGCCGTGTGGCCGACTTTCTCCATGACGAATTGAAACGTTATTCGGCGGGCGCGGCATCCGGAGCGAATTCGGCGCGGTGAGCCAATCCGGCCATCAGCAAGACGACGATCAGCAGAACCGCCATGGCGATGAAGATCGGGCCGAAGCTGGAATGCTCGGCGACGAAGCCGATCGCCGACGGCGCCACCAGAATGCCGGAATAACCCATGGTGGTGACCACGCTCATGCCAGTGCCCGACGACATGCCTTCTTGGTTGCCGCCGGCCGAAAAGATGATCGGCACCATGTTGGCGATGCCGAAGCCGCACAGCGCAAAGGCTGATATGGCGAGCCAGGGCGAGGGCGACAGGCCGGCGATCAGCATGCCGGCGGCCGCGACGATGGCTGAGCCGCGCAGTGTCATCACCGCGCCGAAGCGGTTGCGGACGCCATCGCCGAAAAAGCGCATGATCGCCATGACGCCGGAGAAGGCCGCATAGGCAAGGCCGGCGACGGCGAGGTCGGCGCCGAGTTCCTGCCGCAGATAGAGCGCCGCCCAATCGAGCACCGCGCCCTCGGAAATCATCGTCAGCAGGGCCATCAGGCCGATCAGGTAGACCAACGGATTTGCCGGCAGGGCGAATTTATGATGCTCGGCCGCCTGCGGCCTGTTTTCGGCCACGATATGGGGCACCGCCGCCGCGATTGCCGCGAAGGCAAGCGCGGTCACCACCGAAGCATGGGCGAGGTGGCCATAATTCTGGATGGCAAAGCCGCCAAGGGCGCCGCCGGCGAAACCGCCGAGGCTCCAGAAGCCGTGCGACGAGGACATGATGGCGCGCCCCAGCCGCCGTTCCACCACCACCGCATTGGCATTCATGGCTACATCCATGCCGCCGATCGAGCCGCCGAAGATGAACATGGCGACGGCCGCCAGCGGCACGTCGGGCGCCAGCGCCACGACCAGCAGGCCGAGGCTGCCGCAGAGACCGAACCAGCGCAGCACGGTGCGCGAGCCATGTTTGGAGATCAGGTGGCCGCACCATGTCATGGCGGTGACCGCACCGGCCCCGAACAAAAGGATCAGCAGGCCGAGCGTGAATTTCGAGATGTCCAGCCGCGTCAGGAATACCGGAATCTGTGGCGCCCAGCTGCCGGTCAGGAAGCCATTGGCGAGGAAAATGGCCGCGACTGCCCATCGGCCGCGAATGGCAGTCTGCATGGCGTTCGGCGCGTTCATGAGGCGAATCCGGTCAGAAAATGGCTTTGCGCGGCAAATTAGATCGATTCAATTTTCAGTCAAGCGCTCTTTCGGGAAAGCATTTGGGCCAAACGAACTCAGTGATCCTTGGGACGCCTTGCTTCGAATTCCGCCTTCTTGGCGTCCGAAGCCTCTGTCTGGTTGAGCGCCTGCCACTGCGCATAGGGCATGCCGTAGATGATCTCGCGCGACTGGTCCTTCGAGAGATCGACACCCTCGGCATTGGCCGCCTCGCGATACCAGTTCGACAGGCAGTTGCGACAGAAACCGGCGAGGTTCATCAGGTCGATATTCTGCACGTCGCCGCGTTCGCGCAAATGCTCGACCAGCCGGCGAAAGGCAGCGGCTTCGAAGTCGCGCTTCTTTTCGTCGCTGAGTTCGGTCATCGAAACCTCCGTCATAGCGGCCCGGTACGCGAGCCGAACATCTTTACCGCATGTATATCGGGACGGCGGTCGATGGCGTCAACGATCGGCGCCAGCCGTTCGGCCCAGGCGATGGCGCCCTTCTGGTCCGCTATCAGGTCCTGGCGGATTTCGATCAGCGCGTGGGCATAGCCATTGACGATGGCGTGCTTGAACATGGTGTCGCCGTGCAGAGCGCCGTCATACGGTTCGTTGTCGCCGACGATGAGGTTTTTGTCTTCAGCCAGCATGTCGATCAGCAGCCGCGCCACCCGGTCGTCCTTGTCCCAGAGGATGCCGACGTGCCAGGGCCGCTGCTTGCCTTGCATGGCAGGCGTGAAGGAGTGCACCGAGAAGATGAAGGGCGCCTTGCCGGCGGCTTGCGCGACCGATGCAATCATGGCGCCGATCGCATCGTGATAGGGACGGTAGAAGCGATCAAGCCGCCTTTCGCGTTCTTCCGGCGCCATGGGATAGTTTCCCGGCACGACCGTGCCGTCATAGAGCTGGCGAATGAGGGTTGGATCGTCCTCGCCGCGGTTGGGATCGATCAGCAGCCGTGAGAAATTGGCGAGCACCGCGGGCGCATCCAGCAGGGCCGCCAGTTCGCGCGTCACGGTTTCGACGCCGATGTCGTAAGCGATATGGCGGTCGAATTCGACCGACGGCAGCCCCAGGCTGCCATACTCCTCCGGCAGGTCGCGGCGGGCATGATCGGCCAGGAGCACGATGCCTCGCTTGCGGTCGCCCTCGACGATATCGAATGGCGCGAAAACTGTGGATCGGGTCATTGGCGGGAAATGGGCTGTTCGCTGGCTTCCGGGGAGGGTGCTATCGTCATTCCACGAAGACGACGCGTGCGCAATGCCGTTGTTTGGCCAAGGTTTCCGCTGAAATCTGGCAAGGGGCGACGGATCGTGCGCCGGGAGCCTTCCTAAATCGATTGGATTGGTTGAAACGGTGCGTTGACATGCGCCCGGACTTTTCCGAAAAGGGGCGCAGAGAGATGCTGATGTGGTTCTTGAGGGGTTTTGGAATGGGTTCCGCCGGCAGGCAGCGCATGCGCTCCGGCTTCGCCATGCCGCTCCTGATCCTGACCGTCGGCGTGTCGGCAATGGTCATGGCCTCGCCGGCGCGCGCCGATTTCCGCGTCTGCAACGCCACACAGAACCTGGTCGGCGTCGGCATCGGCTATCGTGCCAAAGCCGGCTGGATTACCGAGGGCTGGTGGCACATCGAAGGATCGAGCTGCAAGACGTTGATCGAAGGGCCGCTGTCATCAAGGTTTTATTATCTTTATGCAGAAGACGCGGAGCGCGGTGGACGCTGGGACGGCCCGATCAACATGTGCGTGGCTGAAAAAGAGTTCAAGATCGCCGGCGTAAGCGACTGCGTCGCCCGAGGCTTCCAGCGCGCCGGATTCCAGGAATATGACACGGGCGAGCAGGCAAGCTGGATGGTCCAGCTCACCGATGAGCCCGCAACGGGAGGCGCCCCAGCCGCCCCGGGAACGAATAGTCAATGAGACGTAGCCGCAAGGTCAAGATCCTAGCCACAATCGGTCCGGCCTCCTCGTCCGAGGAGATGCTGCAGAAGCTGTTTGAAGCCGGCGCTGATGTCTTCCGCATCAATATGAGCCATACCGATCATGAGCTGATGCGCACGCTGGTCGCACGCATCCGCGCCGTCGAGGAAAAAGTCGGCCGGCCGATCGGCATCCTGGCCGACCTGCAAGGTCCGAAGCTGCGCGTCGGCAAGTTCGCCAACGGCAAGGAGGTGCTGACGCTGGGCCAGACGTTCACGCTTGACGACAATCCCGCGCCCGGCACCTCGACCAGGGTCTACCTGCCGCATCCTGAAATCCTGAGTTCGGTCGAGGCTGGCCATCGCCTCCTGATCGACGACGGCAAGCTCGAGCTGAAGGCGGTGAAGAGCGACGGCAAGTCGATCGTCTGCACCGTCATTGCCGGCACCACCATTTCCGACAAGAAGGGCGTCAGCCTGCCCGACACCGACCTGCCGGTCGGCGCGCTGACCGAGAAGGACCGCAAGGACCTCGACGCGGTGCTCGCCACGGGCGTCGACTGGGTCGCGCTGTCCTTCGTGCAGCGGCCGGAAGACTTGGCCGAAGCGCGCAAGATCGCGCGCGGCCGCGCGCTCATCATGGCCAAGATCGAAAAGCCGCAGGCCGTCACCCGCCTGGCCGAGATCATCGAATTGTCCGACGCTCTGATGGTCGCCCGCGGCGATCTCGGCGTCGAGATGCCGCTGGAAGCCGTGCCAGGCATCCAGAAGCAGATCACGCGCGCCGCGCGCCGCGCCGGCAAGCCTGTGGTGGTCGCCACGCAGATGCTGGAATCGATGATCACCGCCCCTGTGCCGACCCGCGCCGAGGTCTCCGACGTTTCGATCGCCGTCTTCGAAGGCGCCGACGCCGTCATGCTGTCGGCGGAATCGGCGGCGGGCGCTTATCCGGTCGAGGCGGTTGCCATGATGAACCGCATCGCCACCAAAGTCGAAACAGATCCGACTTATGCCGGCATCATCAACGCACAGCGTTCGGAGCCGGAAGCGACCGGCGCCGACGCCATTTCGCTGGCCGCCCGCGAAATCGCCGAAACGCTGAAACTGTCGGCGATCGTCACCTACACGGCATCAGGCACCACCGGCCTGCGCGCCGCGCGCGAGCGCCCGCAAGTGCCGATAATCGCGCTGTCGCCGATCGTCAACACGGCGCGGCGGCTGTCGCTTTTGTGGGGCACGCATTGCGTCGTGTCGCCGGACGCCACTGATCTCGATGACATGGTCAACCGCGCCTGCCGCATTGCGCTGGAAGAAGACTTCGGCAAGCCGGGCGACCGGGTCATCATCACCGCAGGCGTGCCGCTGCGGACCCCGGGATCAACCAACATGCTGCGCATCGCCTATGTCGGATCGGAAACCGGCCGGTAATCGGCCGCGATCCTGAGCGCTCTTGCCGTGGCTTCCGCGTGGTTTCTTCGCTGGAGAAACCGGCCTGCGCGAGGGATAGGGCCGTACGGATACTGATCTGGGCCCAGTACATGCCGCTCAGGTCCTGATGGCATCTTGCGATGACCGTTTTCGGACGACATGCATCAGGTCGGCGCGAGTTCCGCTCCAGGTTCCTTGATGTCGGCGCATTTGCCCACGCCATAGGCGTCGCCGGCAATCCGTGCCTCCACCTTCCTGGCAATCGCCTCCAGATCGATATCCCTGCCGGCGACCCTCTCGATGGCGCCGATGACGAGGTCGGGGGCGATCCAGTCCGGCTTGTGACCGAGATTATGCACCCAGACGAGCTCGGCGCCTGAGATGTCGCGCACCAGGCCAACGGAATGGATATGCGCGTAGACGACCTTGTCGCGGTCGCCGGAGATGACCACGGTCGGCGCCGTGATTTCTTTGTAACGAGGCGCGGCGCCAAGTGCATACCGATAGAGTCCGGCGACGTCGGTGGCATTGGCGCGGAAGGCCGATGGCCGCAGCACCAGCGGGATCGCGGCTGAGGCGAGATAATTGTCCGGCGCCTTGTTGGGCGAGAAGACGCAGGTCGTGGTATCAGCCATCCGCAATGTTCCCGCAGGATAGCTCAGGGCCTCGGAGAACAGCCGGCCGATCACCGGAATGATGGTCAGGTCGTAGTACCAGGACGTCGCGCCGCCCGGCCAGGGATGGGTTGCCGGTGCCAGGAAGACGAGGCCGAGCGTCTTGTCCGCATGCTCGCGGCCGAAAGCCGCCGTCACCACGCCCCCGAAGGAATGGCCGACTATGATTGCCTTCCTGATGCCGAGACGGTCCATCAGTGCGGCAATGGTTGCGGCTTGCGCCGATGGATCCTCATTGTTGCCTGGGCCGCGTCCCGACCAGCCAAAGCCCGGCCGGTCGAAGAACAGCATTTCGGCACGGCCTTCCAGCAGTGGCCTCAACGGCAGCATCTGATCCCTGAGATTGGCGCTGGCGCCATGGATGAAGACGATCGGAGGCAGATCCGCATCGGCTGGGGCGGGGATGTGGACATAGTGGATGAGGGCGCCGTCGATGTCGGCGAATTCGCCGGCCGGCGGACTGCGGTGCTCGATCAGCCATGAGCCGACGCGGGTCACGCCGACAAGGGCAAGGACAAGCGCCATCAGGAAGGCGAGCGCGGCATAGATCAGGTTCATGCGGGGATATGGGAATGGAGGGGAGTAGGGGAGTAGGGGAGTAGGGGAGTAGGGGAGTAGGGGAGTAGGGGAGTAGGCGGCCTCTTCCCCTACCGCCTAGTCTATCAAATGCCTTCGCCGGCAAGCTCTTCCGACAGGGTGGCGACCTGGTTCTGGGCGCTGCGCATCATCGGGTAGATGGCCAGCACCTTTTGCCAGGCCTCGAGCGCCGATTGCTTGTGGCCCGTCTCCGCCATGATCTGGGCCAGGCCCGACAGCGCGCCGAAATGGCGTGGCTCGAGCTGCAGCGCGCGGTCGATGTCGGCCATCGACTTGCCGTAGTTCTTCATCATGAAATGCACGGTGGCGCGGCGGTTCCAGCCTTCGGCGTAGTTTGGCTGCAAGGTCACCACCTGGTCCAGGAAATCGAGCGCGACGTCGAACTTCCGATCGTTCATCGCTTTTTGCGACCACTGCATCATCAGGTCGATCGAGGCGCTGCCGGACTGGAACCATTCGTTCCAGATGTTGCCGGCAATGCGCTCGGCGGCCTTTTCGTTGCGCTCGCGTTTCAGGTCGGAGAACAGCTTGTCGATCCGCGCCTGCTTCGTCATTGGCGGGGCCGGAGTGTCCGGGGCCGCAGGCTGGGCATCGGAGGGCGCCGACTGACCATCCGTGGCTGCGACCGCGATCGGCCGGTCACCGGCCTGCGTCGGCAGGGAGATGACGCCGGAAACCAGGAAAGTCGTCAAGAATGCAAAAAGGATCCGCATCGCCCGACTCTAGTCCCGGGCGGCGGAACCGCAAAGTGATTTTAGCGTGAGAAGATCGGCAGGCCGACAAACATCAATGGGCGGAGACAAAAAGCCTCCGGCCGAAAGCTCAACCCTGGCGCGCCTTGTAGCGGGGGGCGGTCTTGTTGATGATGTAGACGCGGCCCTTGCGGCGAACCAGCTGGTTGTCGCGGTGACGCGCCTTCAGCGCCTTGAGCGAATTCTTGATCTTCATGGTCTTGCCTGTCGGTGTGAACCCGATTCCGGGTCGAAATTTTAAGGCGCGCCAGAAGACGCGCCTTTTGAACGGTGGGTGGCTCATAAACGAGGAGCCTTGCCCATGTCAACCGTAAGTCGATCGCAAGCGTGCTCCGCGTCCTGATATCATCAAATATCCGCCATGTCGGCCCCGTGGCATTGCGCGGCCGTGAGCCGGCTGGGATGATGTCGTTTAGTTCAAGTGATTTGGGGACGACCATGCGCCGAATATTCCTGTCCGCTTGCCTCGTCGTCATGGCGGCGAGCGCGGCTGCCCGAGCGCAGGAATGCGACCGTTCCGACGACAGCCAGCAAATGATGAACATCTGTGCGGGCGAGGACTATCAGGCGGCCGACGCCAGGCTCAACAAGGCCTATCAGGACCTGATCAGCTCCGATGATGCCGATGGAAAGAGATCGCTGCAGGCGGCGCAAAGGGCCTGGATCGCCTTCCGCGACGCCGAGTGCACGCATTCCACAGCCGCCAGCCAAGGCGGGTCCATCCATGCGATGGAGGTCTCGCAATGCCTGACCGGGCTGACCAATGACCGCATCAAGCAGCTCGCCGCCTCGGCCAATTGCGAGGAAGGCGATGCGACTTGCGCCAGTCCCGGCGAGGACGAGAGCGACGAGGTGCAATAGGCGTGTTTGGTATCAGAGCGGTTGTTACGCAATTCCGGACGGAAAACCGTTACACACTTTTCCTGGAATTGCTCTAACCGCGGCGGCCGATGCGGGTGAAGTGGCCCATCTTGCGGCCGGCCCGGGCTTCCGCCTTGCCGTAGAGGTGCAGCATCAGGTCGGGCTCGGCGAGCAGCGTTGGAACGCGCAGCACGTCGTCGCCGATCAGGTTCTCCATCACGCAATCGGAATGGCGGTCGGGGCTGCCCAGCGGCAGGCCGGCAATGGCGCGGATATGTTGCTCGAACTGCGAAACGATGCAGGCGGCTTCGGTCCAGTGGCCGGAATTGTGGACGCGGGGCGCGATCTCGTTGGCCAGCAGCGAACCGTCGGCCAATACGAAGAATTCGACACCGATGACGCCGACATAGTCGAGCGCCGACAGGATTTTCGTCGCCGCGTCTTTCGCGGCCCGCGCGGTCGCCGACGCAATGCCGGCCGGCAAGGTCGATGTGTGCAGAATGCCGTCCTGGTGCACATTCTCGGCCGGATCGTAGGCGGCGACAGTGCCGTCCAGCGCCCGCGCGGCGATAACGGAAATCTCGCGCTCGAACGGCACGAAACTTTCCAGGATCAGCGGCACATTGCCCATCGCCTCGCAGGTGCCGGCGAAACCGCCGGCTTCGATGTTGCGGAAGACGCGCTGGCCCTTGCCGTCATAGCCCATGCGCCGCGTCTTCAGGATGCCGCTGCCGTCGAATGCCTTCAGCGCCGCCGCCAGCCCGTCGTCGGTGTCGACCGGACGGAAATCGGCGGTGGCGATGCCGATGCCGTTGAGGAATGTCTTTTCGCTCACCCGGTCCTGCGCCACGTCGAGCGCGCGCGGCGGCGGATAGACCGGCACCTTGGCGGCAAGCGCGGTTGCAGCGGCCACCGGCACGTTCTCGAATTCATAGGTGACAACGGCACTCGCCGTGGCCAGTTCAGCAAGCGCGGCCGGGTCGTCATAGGGGGCCGTGATCTGCCGGTTGGCGACCTGGGCGGCCGGGCAATCCGGCTGTGGCTCCAGCACGACGGTGCGGTAGCCGAGGCGGGCAGCGGCCATTGCCAGCATGCGACCAAGCTGGCCGCCGCCAATGATGCCGATGGTCGATCCGGCGGGCAGGCTCACGGCGTGTCCGTCGGTTCGGCCGCGACCTTGGCGGTCTGCGAGGCGCGCCACGCGTCGAGGCGCTGGGCAAGCTTGTCGTCATTGAGCGCCAGCACGGCAGCGGCCAGGAGGGCGGCGTTCGCCGCACCTGCCTTGCCGATGGCCAGCGTTCCGACCGGAATGCCGGCCGGCATCTGGACTATGGATAGCAGCGAATCCTGGCCCGACAGCGCCTTCGATTCCACCGGCACGCCAAACACCGGCAGTGGCGTCATCGCCGCCGTCATGCCGGGCAGATGCGCCGCACCCCCGGCGCCGGCGATGATCACCTTGTAGCCGGCCGCCTTGGCGCCCTTGGCGAATTCATAGAGCCGGTCGGGCGTGCGGTGCGCCGAAATGATCAGCCGTTTGTGGGGGACACCAAGCGCCTCCAGCGTCTCCGCTGCCTGGCGCATCGTCGCCCAGTCGGATTGGCTGCCCATGATGATGGCGACGTCGGCGCGTTGATCGTTCAAGCTTCTGCTCCCGGCGACAAAGGCGCGCCTTAGCGGAATTCGCGCGGGGCCGCAAGGATTTCAGGCCATCGGCGAAGTGCCGACGGCCATATCCGGCTCATACCGCCGCCTTGCGGAAGCGGGCGACGAAGTCGTCGAGTTCGGGCCGCTCCATGTCGGAGATCGCCCAGTAGGAGAAGGCGCCGTCGCTCCAGTGCACCATCGAGAAGCCGCCCGAGGAAAGATCATCCGGCTGAGTGGTCTTGCCGCCCTGCTGCGGTTCGGCGACGAGCGTGATCAGGTGCTCACGGTGACGGTAGACCAGTGCCGGCACCGGCCGGCCTGATATCACCTCGACCCGGCCGCCGATGAGGGCGAAACCGTCCTGGGCAAGGTCGGGCGCTGGTGGCGAGACGCCGATCCGGGCGTCGAGCCAAGGCTTGACCGTATGGCGGTCGGAGGAAACGATGTCGATCGGGCTCGCAGCGAGCAGGCTGCGGCGATGGCCGCTGGCGACAGCGGCGGCAAAGCCGTCTTCCGCGCCGTTGAACATCACCCATTGCGTCGCGCCGCTGGCCAGCACCGCGCTGATCATGATCGACGCGGCCATGGCGCGCCAGTCGAACGAGCCGAAGCGGCGTGCCCTTGGCGATGTCCGCGCCTGCGAAGGACGCGTCCCGGCTTCCCGTCGCTGGCCTGCGCCGGCAATCAATCCGGGGAGCTTCGACGGCGTGCCGCGCTGCGGCTGCGCCGCCTCCGCGTGGTCCTGCTGCTGGTCGGTGCCCGCCATGCCGATCGACGCGATGCGGGTCCGAAAGGCGTCGCCGACTTCGGGGCGCGGCAAGCGGCTGATCGCGCCTCGCAAGGCAAGGATGCGGGCATGCTCGGCGGCAAGCCGGGGGTCGGCGGCGATGCGACGCTCTACGGCAAGGGCCGCCGCCGCATCAAGCTCGCCATCGACAAGGGCATGGATCATCAGTCTGATACTTTCGGGATCATTGGGCAGTCCGTCGTCATGGCCGGTCATGGCGCTCTCCCCAGTTCAGACGCCAGCAGGCCGCGGGCGCGGGCCAGCCTGGACATCACCGTGCCGATCGGCACGTCGAGCATGGCCGCGATCTCACGATAGCTAAGGCCGTTAATGTCGCGCAGCACCAGCGTTTCGCGAAACGGCTGCGGCAGGGCAGCGATTGCCGCCTCGAGTGCCGCCGTATCGGCCCTGGCGATCAGGCTCGCTTCCGGACCGTCCTCGTCGGGCAGGCTGGTGCCATGGGCCGCCGCCATGTCGTCGAGATCGCCGAGATCACCGACGGCCATCATGGCGCGCGGCCGGTTGCGCGCCATCCAGGTGTAGGAGGTGTTGCGCACGATGGTCAGCAGCCAGGCACGGGCATTGCCGCCGGCATAGCCCGACATGCCGGCATGCGCCTTGATGCAGGCGTCCTGCACGACATCCTCGGCGTCGGCGGCATTGCCGGTCAGCCAGCGGGCAAGCGCCAGCGCGTCGCCGAGATGCGGCAGCACCACCTGGTTGAAGCGCTCTGCCTGGGCTCTCTCGCTCAAAGCAGCACCATGATCCCCTCCGGAGCGGACAGGCCGTGCCGCCTCAAGATGCGACAGCGACTTTGCCTGGCGTGCAGGAGCAAAGCCCCCGGAAACGGGCAAAGTCGCTTGCCTTGCTGAAAGTGAATTCATCTGCGTCACCAGTGTCAAGCGCCATGAAAAGAAGGCGCGCCACGGAGGAGGGACTGATGACGGTCATGCTCGCCAGCGCATGATCGCGGCTGACGCCGCAGCCAGGTTCGCTGTGCTCGCGATGATGGGGCATGCCGATCTCCTCAACGCCAGCCGTGGCGTATGTCGAGGAGACTTGTTGAGGAGACGATTTATTCCCGCGCGGGCAAATCCGGCTGTTCACGGTCGCGTGATCAGCCGGTGCTTTCGGCATGGTCGGTTGGCGATCAATCCGGCCAGCGCAAAACACCCGACGAATCCTTGCGCGCAATTCTCATCGCGTCGCCCGGGCGCTCCTTCGCGGTCAGCACGGCGTGCAGGCGCTCAGCGACGATCTCCGCCTCGCCGGGATGAAGATTACAGGGGTCGAGGAAGAAATGGCCGCGCTCGACCTCATGGTTGCGCACGATGATCGGCGGCGAGCCGGCGGCAAGCGCCGAGGCAAGACCGGCGGCGGTGAAGCGGCTCTCGGGCGAGACGAATATCTGCAGCCGGTCGAGCGGATTGGCTGTTGGGTCGGGAATGATGATGGCGGCGATGCCGGGCAGTCCCTGCAAAGTGTCCTTCCACAGATTGAGTGCCGCCTCCTCGCGCCGGCGGATGCCGGCATGGTCGCGCTTCTCCCAGGCTTCGAGCGCCGCCATGGTGCCGGCGATGCTTTCCTTGCCGACCTTCATGGCGCGGGCGACGCCGCGGTTCTGCAGATAGGCTGATCGCACAAGGTCCTTGCGGCCGGTGACGATGCCGCTGGTCGGCCCGCTCAGGAATTTGTGGCCGCTGTAGACGACGACATCGGCGCCGCGCGCGAGGAAGCCGCGCAGATCGTATTCGGACGCGGCATCGACGATGACAGGCACCCCCTTGGCGTGGCAGATCTCGCAGAACTCCTCCAGCGACAGCATGCCGTATTGCACGGTGTGGTGGGCGACGACGTAGAGGCCCGCCGCCGTGCGCTCGTTGATCGCTTCGCGCACATGATAGTCCTGGGTGACGCTGACCGTGCCGGCGGGCACCACCCTGGCGCCGGCGACCCGGACCGACTGGTCGATCGGCGCGCCGTAATTGACGATGTGGCCAAGCTGGATGACGACCTCCGATTTGAGGTCGCCGGTGTCGTCGGGCAGACGCTCGATGGCGAGCAGGTTGGTTCCCGTCATCGCGCCGGCAACCGCCATGGTGATGCCGCTGGCGCAACAGGCGGTGATAAAGCCGGCCTCGCCGCCGGTGAGGCGCGCGACAACCGTGCTCGCGGCGCGCTGCAGATCGTCCATCTCAACCCATTGCGAGGCCATTTCGGCCATGGCGCTGATGGCTTCCGGGACGATGATCGAGGCGCCGAGCGCGGTCATGGTGCCGGAGACGTTGATGATCGGCCGCAAGCCCAGCCGTTCGCGGATGGTGGTGTTGGAGCCGGTGTCGGAATAGGTTTTCATGTGAGCAAATCCCGTGGGTGGCAGGTCAGGCGGCGATCTCGACGACCGCTTCGATTTCGACGGTGATGTTTCCAGGCAGCGAGCCGACGCCGATCGCCGAGCGCGCGTGGCCGCCGATCTTGTCGAAGACATTAGCGAACAGGTCCGAACAGCCATTGACCACCTTTGGATGGTCGCTGAAGGTCGGCGTCGCATTGACGAAGCCGAGCAGCTTGACGACGCGCACAATGCGGCCGAGATCGCCGGCGGCGGCATGCATGACGGCAAGCAGGTTGAGCCCGGTCAGCCGGGCATGCTGATAGGCCTGCTCGACCGTCACATCCTCCCCGACCTTGCCGGTGCAAAGTGTGCCGTCGGCGCGCAGCGGCCCCTGGCCGGAGAGGAAGATCAACCGGCCGCTCTCGGCATGGGTGACGAAGTTGGCGATCGGCGTCGGCGGCTCGGGCAGCGTCAGGCCGAGTTCGGCGAGCCTGATATAAGGCGTCATGGATGAAGGCTCCTTGGGCGGCCTGGCCGCCTGGGTTTAGAAGTGCGAGGCGCGGAAGCGCGCCAGGAAAGTGCGGAGGCGCTCGTTGGTGGTCTCCGCCGCGAGGATCTCCTTCGGCGGTCCGACGGCGCTGACGCCGCCGTCGGCCATGAAGACGATGCGGCTCGAAGCGTCGCGGGCGAAGGCCATTTCGTGGGTCACCATCAGCATGGTCATGCCGTCTTCGGCCAGGCTGCGCACCACGGCCAGCACTTCGCCGACCAGTTCGGGATCGAGGGCGGAGGTAATTTCGTCGAGCAGCAGGATCTTCGGTTCCATGGCCACGGCGCGGGCGATGCCGACGCGCTGCTGCTGGCCGCCGGAGAGTTCAGCCGGCAGGCTGTCGGCCTTGTGGGCGAGGCCGACGCGGCCGAGCCAATGTTCTGCGATCGATCGCGCCTCGGCCTCCTTCTTTCCCCGCACCTTGGTCAGGCCCAGCATGATGTTGCCGGCCGCCGTCAGATGAGGGAACAGGTTGAAGCTCTGGAACACCATGCCGGTCTCGGCACGCATGGCGGCAAGATCGCGCTCGCGGCGGCGCTGGCGCGTTCCGGCCTCGCGGTAGCCGACCTCGTTGCCATCGATGCGGATCGAGCCGCTGTCGTAGCTTTCGAGGAAGTTGACGCAGCGCAGCAGGGTGGTCTTGCCGCTACCGGAAGGGCCGATGACAGTCACCACCTCGCCGCGCTTCACCTGAAGGCTGACGGAGCGCAACACCTCGACGGTGCCGAAGGCTTTTGAGACGTCGCGCACGTCGAGCAGTACCGGACCGGCGTTTGGGGCTTCGGACATCGTGCTATTCCCGGATGAAGGAGAAACGCCGCTCGAGCCGCCGGCTGGCGAGCGAGAGTGCGTAATTGACCGCGAAATAGATGAGCGCGCCCAGTATATAGAGCGGCATCGCTTCATAGGTACGGCCGATGACCTGGTTGATGGCCTGCATCAAGTCGGTGATGCCGAGCAGCGACACCAGTGCGCTGCCCTTGACCGCGTCGGTGACCCCATTGATCCAGGGCGGCAGGAAGCGCCTGAAGGCCTGCGGAAAGATGACATAGGTGAGCCGTTGGCGAAAGGTCAGCCCGATCGCCATCGCGGCCTCGAATTGTCCCTTCGGGATCGAGCCGACCGCGCCCCTGAGATACTCGATGACCTGCGCCGTCTTGAACAGAGTGAGCGCGGAAACCGCGGCCCAGAACGACGGCAGATGCAGCCCGATCGCGGGCAGGCCGTAATAGACGAAGAACATCAGCACCAGGATCGGAATGCCGCGAATGGTGTCCGAGAAGATGCGCACCGCCCAGCGCAGCGGCATTGGTCCATAGACCAGGCCAACGCCCAGCAGGACGCCGGCGATGAGCGACAGAACCACGACCAGCAGCGAGACCCACAAGGTCACGGCGAAGCCTGCGGCAAGGAAGGGCAGTGCGTAGAGGATCTGGCTCAGCATGTCAGCGCGCCGCCCTGAACCGGCGCTCCACGAGCCGCAGTCCAAAAAGCATGATGTAGCCCGTCACCAGGTACATGGCGGTGGTGACTAGGTAGACCTCGACGATGCGGAAGGTGTTGAAATTGATCCACTGGGCGCCGAAGGTGAGTTCCGGCACCGAGATGACCGAGGCGATCGAGGTGTCCTTGAACAGCGAGATGAAGGTGTTGGAGAGCGCCGGCAGCGTGATGCGCAGCATGGTCGGCAGGCGTACATGAAGCAGCCTTTGCCAAGGCGTCAGGCCGATCGCCTTGCCGGCATCGAGCTGTCCGCGCGGGACAGCCTCGAGGCCCGAGCGAAACACCTCGACCAGATAGGCGCCGCTATAGACCGACAGGGTCAGCACAAATGAGGTTGGTGCGCTGTAGGCCAGGTCGACCACGGTCGGCAGGCCGTAGAAGACGAGATAGACCAGCAGGATCAGCGGCACGTTGCGGATGAATTCGACATAAGCCGCGATCACCGCCCGCACCACGCGTCCGGCCGAGACATACCAGACCGCGAGCACCAGGCCGATGACGACGCCGATGGCGATCGAGATCACGGCAAGTTCGAGGCTGAGCAGCAGGCCGCCCCAGAGCTTGTCGAAATGCCGCCAGATCAGGTTGAAATTGAGGGCATAGCCCATGCATCCGCCTCGGTGTGAAGGGCGTCGAGTCGATTGCGGAAGGACTGGAACGCCGCCCTTCCGCAATCCGGGATCAGATGACCGGGAAGCCGGGGTGACGCGCCGGCGGTTCCTGGCCGAAATAGTCCTTGAAGGCTGCGTCGTAGAGCGCTGATTCATGGCCGAACATGGCGATGGTGAAGGTCTGGTTGACGAAGGTCAGCCAGTCGAGATCGCCTTGCCGAAGTGCTGCTCCGTAAAGCATCGAATACCAGCTCTTGCCGGCATCGAAATACTTGTCGGGATTGCGCGAGGCGAGCCAGCGAACGGTGGACAGGTCGACAGCGGCAGCGTCGGCGCGCTTGGATTCAAGCGCCTGCAGCACGTTGGCCTGGGTGTCGATCTGCAGCACCTGCGCTTGCGGCAGAGCGTAGTGGACCGAGCTTTCGGCGTCGACATTCTGCAGGATGGAAATGCGGGTCGCCGAACCGCCGGCGAGCAGCTTGTCGAAGGTCTTGTTCTCGGCGGTCGGCAGCGTCAGCAAGGCAACGCCCTCGACATAGTAGGGTCGGGAGAAGTTGATCAGCTGCGAGCGCTGGGCCGTCATGGTCATGAACTGGATGGTTATGTCGACCTTGTTGGTGGTGACGTTGGGAATGCGCTGCGCCGGATCCTGCATGACGAACTCGACCTTGGTCGGATCGTCGAAAAGGCCCTTGGCGAGGATGCGGCCCATGGTGATGTCCATGCCGACCAGTTCGCCGGCATCGTTCTCGAAATGCCACGGTGCGTTGGTGCTGCCGGTGCCGACAATCAGCTTGCCGCGGTCGAGCACGGTGCGCAGCAGGCTGTCGGATGCGGCTTGCGCTGCGGCCTTCTGCGCATCGACGGTTGCCAGAACGCCTGCCGTCGCAAGTCCCGCCATTCCCAATTTCAGAAAATCACGTCTTCCGGATGTGTCGTTCACGGCGACCTCCTTTCGTGTTGTGTTCCCCATGCACAGGCCATGCACGCGACAGCGATTATCAAAGATTGTCTCTTACAAGAGACGCATGTATCCTGTACAAGACAGATACTAACACCGGGAATCGACAATGCAAGATGGTAGTGTTTTGGCTGTTTCAGCCGACGAGAAGACGCCGGGCTCCCGTGAAAAGGGTCTCAACCGGGTCCTGGAGATCCTGGAATTTCTTCACACGACGCAGCGTGCGATCGGCATTGGCGATCTCGCCAAGGGGGTCAATGCGCCGCGTTCGACCACCTACACGTTGGTGCGGTCGCTAGTCGACGCCGGTCTGCTGGAAATGGCCGGCGACGGCAACCGTGTCTATTTCGGCAAGAAGCTCTACCTCTACGGAATGGACTATGTGCGCGGCAACGACCTGTTGCGACGCGGGCGCCAGGAGGTCGATCATCTGTCGCGCGAGACCGGCGAGACCTCGGAACTGTGCATGCTGCAGAGCGGCCGTTACACGATCGTCCATTCCAGCCCCGGCACCAGGCCGTTCCGCATCAGTTCGGCCACCGGCCTGCAGATACCGCTGCCCTGGACCGCCTCGGGCCGCCTGCTGCTTGCGGGGCTGGATAGAGCGGCGATCGAAGCCATGGTGTCTGACGACGATCTCGTGCTGCCTGACGGCCGCAAGCTGCGGCTCGAGGATTTCATCGCCGACATCGCAAAGGCAGGGGTGACCGGCTACTGCGTCACCTCGGGTCTGGTCGACGCCTATACGAAATGCCTCGCCGTGCCGGTCTTTTCAGCGCCAGGCAAGGTCGAGGCGACGATGTGCCTGGTGGTTCCGATCGACACGTCGGAGGAGCGGACCGCCGATCTCATCGGCCTGCTGCGCGGCCGCGCCGCCGGGCTTTCGATTGGGGGGTAGGTGGAAAGTGCCGGCGAGCGCGAGGCGTCCGCGTCTCAGGCGATGATGTCTGGAATGATCTTGTCTTCCAGTTTCATCAGCCGGTCCTTGAGGGCCAGCTTCTTCTTTTTCATGCGCTGGATCTGCAGCGGGTCGCAATTCATGGCGATCATCGCGTTGATCGCGGCATCGAAATCGGCGTGTTCCTGCTTCAGCCGGGAAAATTCGAGGCGAGTATCGGCCTGTTCCTGATCGGACATTCTCTACCGTCTGCACGTCTGCGGCGCCCAAAACTGGGCCTGGTTGGGCGGGGGCGGCAATTTCTGCCACCGGCGCGCAGCCCATATCACATTTCACGTTGTCGTGGAATGCTACCACGCAGCATTCGACATCGCCGCCTGATGGTGGCACACTGTCATTGTGCCGTCACAGATGCGACCTGCGGTGGACGTGCCTTTGACGGCTGCAATCGAGGAAACCATGAAAGGGAGAACCAATCATGTCTCTTGCATCCCATCTTGATGAGTTGCAGCGGAAACACGGCGACATCGAACGCGAAATCGATGACGCGATGAATCACCCGTCGGTCGACGATCTCGACATCGTAAATCTCAAGCGACGCAAGCTGGCACTCAAGGATGCGATTGAGAAACTGAGGGCGCAACCGACCTCGCATTGACGCTCACCTGACATAGTCCGCTCACCACTGGCGGTCTTCCTTGCCGGCGGCGCCTGCCGCCGGTGCAGTGGTTTTAATCTCAGCGATTCCATAAGTCGAAGCTAATATCCTTCACGCTCATTTGTGCCCGGCCGCCGTCAGGTCGGCGTGCTGTTTCAGGTCCCCGGCGGGATCAATTGCTGCCAGTGGCGACCTGTCGCCATTGACAAGCCATCTTTGCTCCTCCACCTCATGCCCGGACTTCAGCGCATCGGACCCGGCTTGTGCGTCCAAGCGGACGCACGGGCTTCAGAGAGACGCATAGCGCTCCAGAGAGACGCATGGCGCTCCAGAGACAAAAGGCTGCCGGCATGACCGGATATTTTTCCTTTCCCTTCCCTCGCCGCACCTCGGTCGGCGTCGATGTCGGCGGTGTGGTCGTCGGCGGCGGCGCACCGGTCGTCGTACAGTCGATGACCAACACCGACACGGCCGATATCGACCAGACGGTCGCGCAAGTCGCGGCGCTGCACCGCGCCGGCTCCGAGATCGTGCGCATCACCGTCGATCGCGACGAGAGTGCGGCCGCCGTGCCGCGTATCCACGAGCGACTGTTGCGGCTCGGCATCGATGTGCCGCTGGTCGGCGACTTCCACTATATCGGCCACAAGCTCCTGGCCGACCATCCGGCGTGCGCCGAGGCGCTGGCCAAGTACCGCATCAATCCCGGCAATGTCGGCTTCAAGGATAAGAAGGACCGGCAGTTCACCGATATCGTCGAAATGGCGATCAAGCACGACAAGCCGGTACGCATCGGCGTCAACTGGGGCTCGCTCGACCAGGAACTGTTGACCCGGCTGATGGATGACAACCAGGACAAGGGGTCCCCACTGACCGCGCAGGAAGTCACACGCGAGGCGATCGTGCAGTCGGCGATCCTGTCGGCCGAGATGGCCGAAGAGATTGGCCTTAGCCGCGAAAAAATCATCCTGTCGGCCAAGGTCAGTGGCGTGCAGGACCTGATCGCCGTCTACACCGAACTCGCCACCCGCTCCAATCACGCGCTGCATCTCGGCCTCACCGAAGCCGGCATGGGCTCCAAAGGCATCGTTGCTTCTTCCGCCGCCATGGGCATCCTCCTGCAGCAAGGCATCGGCGACACCATCCGCATCTCGCTGACGCCGGAGCCGAACGGCGACCGCACCCGTGAGGTGCAGGTGTCGCAGGAATTGCTGCAGACCATGGGCTTCCGGCAGTTCGTGCCGATCGTCGCGGCCTGCCCCGGCTGCGGCCGCACCACCTCCACCGTGTTCCAGGAACTGGCGCAGAACATCCAGGCGGACCTGCGCAAGAACATGCCGGTGTGGCGTGAGAAATACCCGGGCGTCGAGAACCTCAAGGTCGCCGTGATGGGATGCATCGTCAACGGCCCGGGTGAGTCCAAGCATGCCGATATCGGCATTTCGCTGCCCGGCACCGGCGAGACGCCGACCGCGCCCGTCTTCGTCGACGGCAAGAAGGCGGCGACGCTGCGCGGGCCGTCGATCGCGGCGGATTTCGAGAAAATGGTCGCCGACTATATCGAACAGAGGTTCGGTCAGGGCGGCAAGGCCGCGGCAGAGTAGGCCAGATGCGGCGTTTCCCCTGGGCGACGCTGATTTTCCTGTGCGGCATGGCCTGGTCGACGCTTGCCCAGGCCGACCCGCCGCAATCGGCCAAGCAGCGGCTGATCGATAGGGTCTGCAACCTGATCCAGGCGCATGCCGACCAGAACGATCTGCCCCGGGACTTCTTCGCCCGCCTGATCTGGAAGGAAAGCCGGTTCGATCCCAATGCCGTCAGTCCGGTCGGCGCCGAGGGCATCGCCCAGTTCATGCCGGGCACCGCCAAGATGCGGGGGCTGGAAAATTCCTTCGATATCAACCAGGCGATCCCGGCGTCGGCTAGATATCTCGCCGAAATGAAGACCAGCTATGGCAATCTTGGCCTGGCTGCCGCCGCCTACAATGCAGGCGAGAGCCGGGTGTCGCGCTGGCTGAATTCCGGCGGCTTCCTGCCGATGGAGACGGAAAGCTATGTCTTCGACGTGATGGGCGAGCCGGTCGACAAGTTCACGGACCGGGCCTATGCCGGAAAAGTCGAGCCACTCGATGGCAAGCTGGATTTCGCGGTCGCCTGCCGCAAGCTGCCGGTGATCATGTCGAGAACGGTGGCGATGGCCTCGATCAACATCAAGCCATGGGGCGTCCAGGTGGCGGGCAATTTCCGCCGCAGCGCCGCGATCAGCCAATGGCTCAGGGTGCGGGGCCGTTTTCCGGCCCTGCTTGCCGGGCATGATCCGGTGGTGAGCCGGGTGCGCACGCCGATCGGCCGGCGCGGCATCTACGCCGTCAGGATCGGGATCGACGACCGAACTGCGGCCAATGTCATCTGCCAGAAACTGCAAAGCGTCGGTGGCGCCTGTGTGGTGGTGCGCAACCGGTAAAGGCCTGAAGACGGCGCCCGTCGCATCCAGCAACAATTTCAGCTATAGCGGCTATCATCTCTCCTTGGGCAGCAGCCCTGTCATCGCGAGCGCCCATGTTCGACGGATACATCATCTGCGGCACGCCCAGAACCGGCAGCACCCTGCTGTGCAAGCTGCTGGCGGCCACCGGAACGACCGGCGATCCCCACTCCTTCTACCGGCGGCAGGATGTGTCGGAGTGGGCCGAGGATTGGGGACTGCCCGCTCGCGACACGATGGGCGAGCTTGAATTCCAGGTTGCCTATCTCAATGCGACGATTGGTGCCGGCAAGGGCGATACTGAAATCTTCGGCTTGCGCCTGATGCAGGAGAACCTGGGCGAGCTTTCAGCGATACTCGACGGGATTTTTCCGGAGCTGGCGTCGGACAAAGCGCGTTTCGAGAGGGCTTTTGGCCATGTCCTCTACATACACCTGTCGCGCGAAAACAAGCTCGCGCAGGCCGTCTCTCTGGTCAAAGCCCGGCAAACTGGTCTTTGGCATATCGCCCCCGACGGAACCGAAATCGAAAGGGTAGGGCCTGCCAGGGAACCTCACTATGATTTCGAGCGCATCAAGGGTGAGGTCGAAGAGTTGGAAGCCTATGATGGCGCCTGGAACATCTGGTTCGCGCAACAGGGCATAGCGCCATTGCGGATCTGCTATGAGCACCTTGCCGCCGAGCCGGCCGTGGCATTGCTGCGCATCTGCGAAGCCCTGGGCGTCCGGGCACCGGATGCCCGGCATGTCAGGCCCGGCGCCGCCAAGCTCGCCGACGAGACAAGCCTGGACTGGATGCGCCGCTTTCATCTGGACGCAGCCGTCTGAGGCGTTGATGGATGGTCAGGCTGTCTTGGCCACCACCGTCTCGCTGAGCCAGGTGCCGATCTTGGCGCCGAGGCGATCGGGCGAAATGGGCTTGGGCAGATAGTCGTCCATGCCGGCCTCGATGCACTTGTCGCGGTCGCCCTTCAGCGCATGCGCGGTGACGCCGACGATCGGGATGTGACCGCCCGACGAAGCTTCGATCGCCCGAATGGCGCGTGTCGCCTCGTAGCCGTTCATTTCCGGCATCGAGACGTCCATCAGAACCAGCCTCGGGTGCAGCGACCGGTACATCTCGACCGCGGTGCGGCCATTGCCGGCGATGCGGTAGCTCAAGCCGAGCCCATTGAGGATTTGGCCGAACACCATCTGGTTCACGTCATTGTCCTCGGCGATGAGGATGTCGATCGGGCTGTTCGGCGCCGCATTCGATTCTGGCACTGCCGCGACCGGTACGGCCGGGCCACGGATAACCGTGAAGGCCGGCGGAGCCGCCTGGGGCATCGGTTGGACCGGCTCGCGAATGAACTGCGCCTTGCCGGCCTGCGAACGCGCCTTCTGAATGACCGAGATGACCGTGCCGAGCAGGACCGCCGACCGCGCCGGCTTGGTCAGATGCGCCGATATGCCGAAGTCGATGATCATCTTGCCGAAATCGACCTGGTCGACCGAGGTCAGGATAACGACCGGGATGGCGGACAGCCGGCTGTCGGCGGCGATGGCCCGGGCGACATCGGCGCCGTTCATGCCGGGCATCTGATAATCGAGGATGATACAGTCGACGCTGGCGCCGAGTTGGCAGGCGCGATCGAGGAAGGCGAGGCCTACCGCGCCGCTTTCGGCGGCGGCGCAGTCGAAGCTCCAGCTTCTGAGCTGTTCGAGCAGGATCTCGCGGTTGACCGGATTGTCGTCGATGACCAGAACGCGCGCGCCGGTGACGTCGACCGGCACGATAGCATCGCGCGCCTCGGCACGGTGGACCGGCAGCGGCACGGCGAACCAGAAGACGGAGCCGCGGCCGATCTCACTCTCGACGCCGATCTTGCCGGCCATCAGGTCGACGAGACGGGCGGCGATGGCGAGCCCAAGGCCGGTGCCTTCGTGACGACGGGTCGAGGAGCCATCGACCTGGGCGAACTTCTCGAACACGTTCTGCAATTTCTCGGCCGGGATGCCGATGCCGGTGTCCTCGACGCGCAGCTTGAGCTGGACGACGTCGTTGACGGTTTCACCGCCGACATCGATCAGCACATGGCCCTTCTCGGTGAATTTGACCGCATTGCCGACCAGGTTGGTGACGATCTGCCGAAAGCGGCCGGCGTCGCCGACGACATGGGCCGGCAGCCTGGGGTCGACGCGCACGATAAGTTCCAGGTTCTTCTCGGCGACGCGCGCCGACACAAGCGTCGCCACATCCTCCACCGCTTCCGAGAGGCGGAAGGGGGCAGGATCGAGCGTCAGCTGCCCGGCATTGATCTTCGAGAAATCGAGAATGTCGTTGATGATGGTGAGAAGCGCGTTGCCTGATTTGACGATGACGTCGGTGAAGGTCTTCTGGCGCGGGTTCAACTCGGTCTTGGCCAGCAATTCGGCCATGCCGAGCACGCCGTTCATCGGCGTGCGGATCTCGTGGCTCATATTGGCCAGGAATTCCGACTTGGCGCGGTCGGCCGCCTCGGCCTTGAACAAGGATTCGGCCGACTGGGCAAAAGCGCGGCGGATCGCCTGTTCCATCGGCCGGAAGATCCAGAAGGCGACGATGGCCAGGACGGCGAACAACAGGCCGCTCGCCCACAAAAGCAGCCGGTCGCTGGAGGCGTCCGCCAGATGGCGTTCCTCGTCCATCGCGGTGCGGACACGCACCAGCATGGGCTGAACGAACAGGTCGTTCTGGTTGCGGATTTCGCGAGGGCTCCATTCATCGGTCTTTTGCGCCACCGACATCAGATTGAAGTTGCGAACCATGTCACGCGGCGACCAGAACAGATCGCCGTTGACGGAAGCGGCTGCCAGTTCGTTGACGGTCTTGGCCGACAGGCGCTGACGTATCGCCGCGAACTGGGCGGTCAGTGCCTCGATCTCGCCGGTCAGACGCTCGGAATGGCCGCGCGCCGAAGCCGTCAGCGCATCGCGCGTCTCGATCCGCCAGGCGGAACTGGTTGTCTCGGCGAAGCTGGTGGCATTGCGCAGGTCGCGGGTGAAAACGACGAGATTGCTGCTCAGCGCATCGATTTCATGGCGCAAGGAATTGACGCGGTTGAGCGCACCCATGATGGCGGCCGAAGCCAGCGCGAAAATCAACAATCCTGAAAGATAACGTATCCGGACGGACCGGATGAAAGAAGAATATTCCGGCATGCGCAACCCCAACACATACGCATTCTAAGAATTGGGATTACGCTTCATTTACATTAAGATTTCGTTGGCACAACCACAGGTGCAAAGCGCAACCCGATATGGGCCTTCCGTCAGCTGTTGCGGGTTGCCACGAAGGTCGCGGCGGCCTTCAGCAGGGCCGCCTTTTCGCCATAGGGTTCGAGCAGCGCGTGCGCCTGGCCGACAAGACCGTCGAGCTGCCTGCGTGCCCAATCCGCGCCGTGCAAGGCAACCAGCGTCCCCTTGCCCGCGGCGGCATCCTTGCCGGTCGCCTTGCCCATCTGCCTGGCGTCGGCCGTCAGGTCCAGCAGGTCGTCGGCGAGTTGGAAGGCAAGGCCGATCGCCGACCCGAACTCGGCCAGCCTTTCCCGGTCATCGGACTGTGCGCCGGCCAGGATTGCACCCGCCTCGCAGGCGAAGCGGATCAACGCGCCGGTCTTCATCGCCTGCAGCCGGATGATGCCGGCCTCGTCCGGTCGCACCAGCTCGGCTTCGAGATCAAGCTTCTGGCCGCCGACCATGCCACCGGCCCCGGCGGCGCGGGCCAGCGCCAGCACCAGCGCGCACCGCCGCTCGGCCGGCAGCGCGGTCGCTTCGCCGGCGAGAATATCGAAGGCGAGCGTCAGCAGTGCGTCGCCGGCCAGGATGGCGGTGGCCTCGTCAAAGGCTTTGTGCACGGTCGGCTGGCCGCGGCGCAGGTCATCATCGTCCATTGCCGGCAGGTCATCATGGATCAGCGAATAGCAATGCACGCATTCGAGTGCCGCCGCGACGCGCAGTGCCGCTTCACCGTCGGCGGAAAACAGTGCCGCGCTTTCCATGACTAGGAAGGGGCGAAGGCGCTTGCCGCCGTTCAGCACGCCATGCCGCATCGCCGCCATCAGGCGATCGGGCCGCGCGATCTCGCCCGATAGCGGGCGGTCGTCGAGCAACCGGCGCAGCATCACCTCGGCGGCGGCCGCGCGCCTGATGAGCGCCATTTCGAACGCCATTTCGTCCTCATTCGTCATGGCCGGGACCGGTAGCCGACACTCAGACGTTGCGCAAGAAGGCAAGCGCCATTATGCCGGAGCAAGGAGAGGTGCGGGTTGGGCGGCTTGGCGGAACCGATCGTCGATCATGAGACCGAAAAGCTGGACATGGCGACGAGATCGCGAGGCTTGAACCGTCGCAGTCTCAGGCGCTGGGTCCGGCGCGGCATCGTCGTGGCCGCCGTGCTGGCGCTTATCCCGGTGGTGCTGACCTTTCTCTACCTGCCGTTCTTCGTGCATCCGGTATCGACGCTGATGCTGAAGGACCTTGCAACCTTCTCCGGCTACGACCGGCGCTGGGTTTCCATTGATGACGTGGCACCCGTGCTCGCCCATTCGGTCATCATGTCGGAGGATGGGCAGTTCTGTTTCCACCGCGGCGTCGATCTCGGCGAGCTCAGGGGCGTCGTCGACGATGCGCTGGCCGGCGAGGCGACACGCGGCGCCTCGACCATCACCATGCAGACGGTGAAGAACCTCTTCCTCTGGTCACGGCCGCTGGGCAGCGTGCGCAAGATCGTCGAACTGCCGCTGGCCGTCTATTTCGACGCGGTGATGTCGAAACGGCGCATCATGGAGATCTATCTCAACATCGCCGAATGGGGGCCGGGCATCTACGGCATCGAGGCGGCGGCGCAGCACCATTTCGGCATTTCCGCAAAGCAGTTGTCGCGCCGGCAGGCGGCCCTTCTCGCCGTCACTCTGCCAAACCCGATCGCCCGCAATCCGGCAAAACCCGGACCGGGCCTCAGACGGCTTGCCAACCTGATCGAGCGGCGCGCCGGGCGCTCGGGCGCTTATGTCGGCTGTCTGGACTAGCCGGTACAAAAAAGATTCACCGCAGTGCTGGCCAAAACGGTGTCAGGCGTGTATAGGCACCCGACTTTCTCAGATTTAGGCCCCGACATGGCCCTTTCACGAGGGCGGGCGGGCTTTTGACCATGTAGTGGAGCATATCCATGGCCGTTCCGAAACGCAAAACCTCTCCGTCCAAGCGCGGCATGCGCCGCTCGGCCGACGCCCTCAAGGCCCCGACCTATGTCGAGGACAAGAATTCCGGCGAAATGCGCCGCCCGCACCACATCGACCTGAAGACCGGCATGTACCGTGGTCGCCAGGTGCTGACGCCCAAGGAAAGCTGAGCCCAGCTTTTTTTCGAAGGTTAGAGTTGCAAAAGACCGGCCTCTGGCTGGTCTTTTTGCGTTTGGTGCGGCGTGCGCGCCGGCTACTTCAAGCGCCGAGTTTTCGTCTCTCGTTTTCAAGTCGGCCGGGCAAACGGCTGACATGGTTGTTGCGTCCGGTCTTCGACCGTGTTTGCGGCCGTGCACGAAAAATCTTGACGCCGTGCCTGTGGAGCATTCTACAGAAGGTGCCCCCATATGGAGACGCCAGATGTTCGGTGCCGTCCCGCTTTTGATCGTGCCTTTCGTGCTCTACAATCTCGGCCTGCTCGGTATATTCGGCGGCGGCGACGATCCGTGGGCGAGCGAGATATTCTCGTTCCGCATGATGTCGGGCGGGGTGTTCTCGATGACGCTCGGCGACCTGATCGTGCTGATCGGGCTGATCTTCCTGTTCCTCGAAATGGTGAAGTCGGCGCGCACGACCACGGCCTCGATCATGGACCATCTTCTGTCGACGCTTGTCTTCGTCGCTTTCCTGGTCGAGTTCCTGCTGGTGAAGGGTGCCGCCCACTCCATCTTCTTCACGCTGATGATCATCGCGCTGTTCGACGTGCTGGCCGGGTTCGCGGTGTCGATGCGGTCGGCCAGCCGCGACATCAATTTGAATTGAGGCTCAGCCCGGGTCAGCGGTGAAGCCGGCGGCTTCAATGCCGGCAATCGCGGCTGCCTCGTCATTGTCTGACGTGTCGCCGGAAATACCGACGGCGCCGATGATGATGCCGCCTTTGTCGCGGATCAGCACGCCGCCGACGACCGGCAGCACGCGTCCCCCCGACACGTCGGAAATGCCGGCAACCAGATGCGGACGTTCCTTGGCGAAGGCCTCGACCTTGCGCGAGCCCATGCCGATGGCCAGCGCGCCATAGGCCTTGCCTGCCGACATTTGCGGGCGCAGGAACGAAGCGCCGTCCTGGCGCTGGAAGGCGACCAGGTGCCCGCCGGCGTCGAGCACCGAGACGCCGAGCGGCTTGAGCTTGAGATCGGCGCCCCTGGCGAAAGCGGCGTTGATGATCTCGACGGCCTTTTCGAGCGATAGTGCGGTCATGGCGATCTCCTGTTGAACAGCCCAATCATCGGCGACCAGCCGGACGAGGCAATCCCGGTTTCGGTTGAAATTGCTTCCTGTGAAGCCGCGGGATCAAGGCGCGCCTGTCCGACGGCGTCACGACTGCTCGATTCAAGGCGAGGAATTGGCGGAAAGGCGGGGCGTTACTTTTTCTTGGCGCGGGCCGGCTTCTTGGCGGGGACGGCAGGCGTGTTGGCTAGATCTTCGGCTTCCTTGGCGAGCCGCAGCGCTCGCAGCTTGTCGGTCTTGGCCTTACGGGCGTCGCTCTCGGCGACGTATTCGGCCATGGCCTTCTGACGGACCGTCGCTGCCTCTTCCTGCTTCTTGAAGCGTAGATCGGCACGCGCGCGGGCAGTATCCCTAGAGTTCTCAACCAAGAGTCTATCCAATCCCGTCACGTGTGATTTCCGTCCCTTGTAGCAGAGCCGGCCTTTCAACGGGGAAAATAGTTGATCAGCCGGCCGGGCTGGCGTTGAGCGCCTTTTCGGCAACGACCGCTTCATAGGCGGCCCGCAGCGTCGCGCGGACAGAGGGGCCGGGCGCTGTATCGAGGGGTGTGCCGAGGTGCTCATGGCGCAACTCGGCCATGAATTTCTCCCACATTGGCGGTCCGCCCTTTTCCAGGAGTTCGGCGCGGATCGAAAGTTCCTCGCTGGTCGGCAGCCAGACGCGGCCCCAGGCGCCGAGATGGGCCAGGATGGGCACCAGCGTGATAGCCATCTCGGTCAGGCTGTAGATCGCCTTCTGCTTGTGCGAAGGATCGTCCGCCTTGGTCAGCATGCCGAGCTCCATCAGCCGCTTCAACCGGTCGGCGAGGATGTTGGAGGCAATGCCTTCCATCGACCCGTTGAGCAGTTCACGAAAATGGCGCCTGCCGCCAAAAATCATGTCGCGCAGGATGATCAGGCTCCAGCGGTCGCCGAACACCTCCAGCGAGAGGTTGATCGGGCAGCCGGACCGGCGATCGAGGGTCATTCCATTTTCTCACAAAACCGGTTGCATTATCGCATCGGTTTCATTATCGTGCAACCGATTGCAAAATGCAAGCAGAGGAGGAGGCCATGAGATGACAACCAAAGACCGTCCGGAGATCATATCCGAGACCTTCGGCGATCCGGCGGATCCGGCACTGCTGCTTATCATGGGCGCTATGGCCTCGATGCTTTGGTGGCCGGAGGTGTTTTGCCGGAAGCTGGCGGATGCCGGCCTATACGTGATCCGCTACGACAATCGCGACACCGGCCGGTCGACCAAATATCCGGTGGGACAGCCGCCCTATACTTTCGACGACATGGCCGAGGACGCAATTGCCGTTCTCGACAGCCACGGCATCGGCAAGGCGCATGTCGTCGGCATGTCGATGGGTGGCATGATCGCGCAACTCGTCGCGCTCAAGCACCCCTCCCGTGTCGCATCGCTGACGGTGATCAGCAGTTCGCCCGTGGGGACCGACACTTCGCATTTGCCGCAGACGACCGACGCCTATTTGGAGCATTCGGCCGATGGGGCCAAAGTCGATTGGGCGGACCGCCGCCAGGTCATCGATTTCATGGTCAGGGATGCGCGGGCAATCGCCAGCACTGCCCATCCGTTCGATGAGGAGGGGATGAGAGCGTTCATCGAACGGGATTATATCAGGTCCGGCGGCTTCCTGAGCGCCACCAATCATTTCATGCTCAAGGGCACGGATCAGTGGAAGGGTCGCCTGCACGAGATGAAAGCGCCATTGCTGGTCATCCACGGCACGTCGGATCCGATCTTTCCGGTCGAGCATGGCGAGGCCCTGGCCCAAGCTGTTGCCGGCGCGAAACTCCTTCGCGTCGAAGGCGGCGGTCACGAACTGCATCCGGATGACTGGCCTGACATGGAAGCCGCCATCGTCGCGCACGTCCGATCCAGCTGAGACTTCGCGGGTCAGCCTTGATGAGCAGGCTCACCGAAATAGTTAAGCGGATGATTCAGTATTGCCGCAGAAACAGACGAGTACAAGAATGTCCCTGACGCTGCATTTCCATCCGCTGGCCTCCTTCTGCTGGAAGCCGCTGATCGCCCTCTACGAGAACGCCACGCCTTTTTCGCCGGTCATTGTCGATCTCGGCGACGAGCAATCGCGCGCGGCCTTCCTGAAGGTTTCGCCGACCGGCAAGATGCCGGCGCTGCGCGACGACGCGCGTGACCGTACGGTGCTGGAATCAACCATTGTCGTGGAATATCTGGCCGCGCACTATCCGGGACCGGTCGACCTCGTGCCCGCCGACATCGACCTGGCGCTGGCGGTCCGCCAGGCCGACCGCTTCTATGATTTCTACGTGCAGGAGCCGATGCAGAAGATCGTCGGCGACAGGTTGCGGCCGCTGGACAAGACCGATCCATTCGGTGTCGAGCAGGCGCGCGGCCAGTTGCGCAATTCCTACGCCATCATCGAAAAAGAGATGCGGTCGAGAGAATGGGCTGTGGGCGATGCCTTCACCATGGCCGATTGCGCGGCGTCTCCGGCGCTCTTCTACGCCAACAAGGTCGAGCCGTTCGGCGACAAATATCCTGCCGTGAAGCGCTATCACGACCGCCTGCTGCAGCGCGCCGCCTTCATCAGGGTGATCGAGGAGGCGCAGCCCTATTTCAAGCTCTTCCCCTACAACAACGGCTGATCGCGATGCTGCATGATCCCGCCCAGCTCGACCTGATGTTTCAGGTGCTCGCCGATCCGGCGCGGCGGCAGATGGTCGACCGGCTGTCACGCGGCCCCGCCTCGGTGAGCCAGTTGGCCGAGCCGCTGGCCATGTCGCTGTCGGCGGTCGTCCAGCACCTCAATCTCCTGGAGGCGAGCGGCCTCGTGCGTACGCAGAAGGTCGGGGGGGTGCGCACTTGCCAGATCGAGCCGAAGGCACTGCGAGCGGCCGAGCACTGGATCAACGAGCGGCGCCTCTCATGGGAACGCCGGCTGGATCGGCTCGGTGACTTCCTGGCCGAGAGCTAGACAGGGCGGGTACCGCGGCTAAAGCGCGTCGCGTCGAAAAGGATACTTGCGACCCGCCTTAGGTCTTTGCCCGATGCATGTCGCGCAAAACCGAGATCACTTTGCGCGACATGCATTAGAAATAATCAGGCTTCCCAGAATTGATCGAGCCAGATGTTGAGTCTCAGGAAGCCGGCATTGCTCACTGTATAGACACGCCTCGTGCCTTCAGCCTTGGCGTTGACCAGTCCGGCATCGAGCAACACTTTCAGATGCTGTGACACGGCCGGACGGGAGACCGGCAGCCCGGCCGCCAATTCGTTGACGGTCTTCGGACCGCGTCGAAGTTCTTCCAGAAGATGGCGCCGATTGGGGTCGGCGATCGCCATGAAGGCGTCGGAAAACATCATGCCTCATTTGTGAGGCAAAGTTTTTCAAATCTCAACTGTTTGCTTCTGCTTTTCTTCTCGGATCGAGCCGCAATGCTTCGGGGGTCACCGAACGGTCGGCCGGCTGCGTCTTGAAGGCATCGCGATCCTCGATCGGCACCGGAGCGCGGCGGCTGATGCGCAGCAGCGTATAGCCTGCCAGGGACAGATGCGCCAAGGCGGTCGCCAGGAACAGGCCCTCCGGGCGCATCCAGCTCATCAGGGCCGCCGCCAGCAAAGGCCCGATCATGGTGCCAAAGCCGTAAAGCAGCAGCAGGCCGCCCGATACCTTGACGAAATCCTCGGAGCGCGCGTGGTCGTTGGCATGCGCCACGGCAATCGAATAGAGCGTGTAGGCGAAAGCGCCATAGGCGGCGGTGAAGATGAGGACGAAGACTGCGGAGCGCGGCTCGAACAGGAAGATGAGAAGCGCAAACAGCGCCGCGCCGAACGCGGCACCGGCCAGCACGAAACGCCGGTCGGTCTTGTCGGAGAGACGCCCGGCCGGAAGCTGCATGGCGGCACCGGCGACGACCACAAGGCTCATCATCAAGGCGATCTCGGCAGTAGGGATGCCGATGCGGGCTCCGTAAACCGCGCCAAGCGTGCCCCAGGCGCCATTGGCGATGCCGATCAAGAGGCAGGCAATCGCCGACACGGGAGAGTTGGCGTAGAGCCCCTTGATGTCGAGCTTGACGTCCTGCAGCGGCTTCGGATGCGAGGCCGTCGAGACCGCGGTCGGAATGAGCGACAGACAGAACAGGATGCCCGTGATCATGAACAGCGACGCCGATTTCACGTCGCCGCCGGCGACGATCATCTGTCCGCCCATGATCGAGGCATAGGTGACCATCATGTAGAGGCCGAAGACGGTGCCGCGGTTCTCGTTGGTGGCCTTCTCGTTCAGCCAGCTCTCAATGACCATGAAGGCGCCGGCCATGGTAAAACCGGTGAAGGCCCGCAGCAGGATCCAGACATACTCGTTGATGACAAGGCCCGTCAGCAGCGCCACGATGGCGCCGGACGCGGCAAAGGCGCCGAAGGCGCGCACATGTCCGGCGCGGCGCACGATGCGCGGCGCAAAGAAACAGCCGGTGACGAAGCCGCCGGCCCAGGCCGTGCCCATCAGGCCAAGCGACGCGGTCGAGAATCCTTCCACCTGGCCGCGCAGAGGCAACAGCAGCCCATGCAGTCCCGATGCCGCCAGAAGGAAGGCGGTGCCGCGAAGCAGGGAAAGGATCGGTCTGTAGGCTGCGAGCATTTTTTGATCCGGCTGGACTGGGAGGGACGCAGGTTTGAAGACAGTCGCATTCGGGCTTTTCGGCGGCGGGCGGTCACCTCAGCGAATTATCCGCGGCGAAACAGCGCCTCGGCGGCCGACTTGGTGTTGTCCTTGGTCTTCAGTTCGGCCTCCAGCCGGGCGATCTCGTCGCGCAGGATGCCGATGCGCTCGGACAGTTCACCGACGGAAAGCAGCGACAGGTCCTGCCCGATCTCGTGCGGGCGCGCCTTCTTTTTGGGTTCGTCGTCGAAGATCGCCATCGTTGCTCCTCCTCCGCCAGACCAGATTGGCCATTTGCCTGATTTGGCAATGAGCATACATAGGGCAGGGGTGTCGATGCAAACAGCCGGTAAGAGTGCGGCGAGGAAAGACGGGAAACTTCATGGCGAGCGGACAGAAAATTCCGGCACGGATGACGGCGATCGCGATCTCGGAGCCGGGCGGCCCCCGGGTGTTGAAGCCAGAAACGCGCGACGTGCCGCTGCCCGGCCCCGGAGAAATCCTGATCAAGGTCCATGCCGCCGGCGTCAACCGGCCCGATGTCCAGCAGCGCAAGGGCGCCTATCCGCCACCGCCCGGCGCATCGGACCTGCCGGGCCTCGAGGTGTCGGGAGAAGTGGCCGCTCTTGGCGACGAGATATCGCGCTGGCGCATCGGCGACCGGGTCTGCGCGCTCACGCCCGGCGGCGGCTATGCCGAATATGCTAGGGTTCATGCCGGCAGCGTTCTGCCGCTGCCGGCGGGTTTCACCCACACGGAAGCGGCGGCGGTGCCGGAGAACTACTTCACCGTCTGGCACAATGTGTTCGAGCGCGGCGGGCTGAAGAAGGGTGAGACACTGCTCGTCCATGGCGGCTCGTCCGGCATCGGCACCACGGCGATCCAGCTCGCCTCGGCCTTCGGCGCCTATGTCATCACCACCGCCGGATCCCAGGAGAAATGCGACGCCTGCCTGAAGCTCGGTGCCGACCGCGCGATCAATTACCGCGAGCAGGATTTCGTCGCCGCGGTCAAAGAGGCGACCGAAGGCCGGGGCGCCAACGTCATTCTCGACATGGTCGGTGGCGATTATATCCAGCGAAACTACGAGGCCGCCGCTGTCGAGGGCCGCATCGTGCAGATCGCCGTCCAGGCCGGCGCGGTGGCGAGCGCCGACTTTTCCAAGGTCATGGTCAAGCGGCTGACCCATACGGGTTCGACGCTGAGGCCGCGCAGCGTCGAATTCAAGGCTGCGATCGCGGCGGCGCTGGAGGCGCAGATCTGGCCTCTGCTGGGCACGCGCAAGGTGGCGCCCGTCATGGACATGATCTATCCGCTCACCGACGCCTGGCGCGCGCACGAGCGGATGGAGGAGGGCGATCATATCGGCAAGATCGTGCTCGACGTCGGTTAAACCGGCATCACCTCAATCGCGACACGTCCCCGGTGCGCGCCCTTGCTTACAAGATGAACAGAAGCTTAATGGTGCAATGCAGCATTTGCATCATTGCTATGCAAAATCGGCCGTTCAAGTCCTGCTCGATGATCACTATTTGAGCATCATCGAAACGAACCCAATTCAGGAGGACTACCATGAACCCGATCCGCGCTTTCCGTAACTGGCGCATGTACAACGAGACCGTTCGCGAACTGAACCGCCTCAACGCACGTCAGCTGAGCGACCTCGGCATCAACCGCGCCGACATTGAGAGGATCGCCCGCCAGGCGATCTGATTGCAAGCGCGGCCCCGCCGCAAGGCAGGGGTCGCAATGCAGAGCCGATGTAGACGCTTGTCGTCGCCGGTTCCGAACCCGCTGGACCCTGTCCGGCGGGTTTTGTCTTTTGGGAGCAGAATAGCGGCGGAGGCAAATCCCGCCTGCCAGTTCGCGGTTTCCGGCGAGCTTCTCCAAAAACGTTGCGAAACGGGCAGGGAACGGTTATACACACCGCGAATTTCCCATTTTTGGTGGCTCTAAACCACCGCCCGCGCGGGAACGCGGGCGAACGAGAAGGATTTTGCACATGGCCAATACGCTGCTGATGCCCAAGGCGACCGCCGTCTGGCTGGTCGACAATACCGCGCTTTCCTTCGAGCAGATCGCGCAGTTCTGCGGGCTGCATCCGCTCGAGGTCAAGGCGATCGCCGACGGCGAATCGGCGCAAGGCATCAAGGGCATGGACCCGATCATGACCGGACAGCTGACCCGCGACGAGATCGCGCGCGCCGAGAAAGACCCGAACCAGCGCCTGAAGCTTTCCGACCCCAAGGTGCGGGTGCCGGAATCCAAGCGCAAGGGGCCGCGCTACACGCCGCTGTCGAAGCGCCAGGACCGGCCGAACGCCATCCTGTGGCTGGTGCGCAACCATCCCGAACTCAAGGACGCACAGATTTCGCGCCTCGTCGGCACCACCAAATCGACGATCGAGCAAATCCGCGAACGCAAGCACTGGAATTCGGCCAACCTTCAGCCGATGGACCCGGTGACGCTGGGTCTCGCCTCGCAGATCGACCTCGACATGGAAGTCAACCGCGCCTCGCGTGGCCGCGAGCAGGCGCAACCGGTCGGTGACACGCTGCTGCCGGCGGCCTTGACCGAGCGGCTGGTGCCGGCGCCGGAGAAGCCGAAGGACGAGGATGCGGAGCTCGATGCCAACGCCGTGTTCGCCAAGCTGTCGGCGCTGAAGTCGAAGGATACCGACACGGACGACGAGGAATAGGCGTCGGCTCTTCCTTCTCCCCTTGTGGGAGAAGGTGGCCGAGCGAAGCTTGGTCGGATGAGGGGTGTTCCAGGGAACGCCGACGCCTCACTCCGCTGGAACACCCCTCAACCGTCTCGGCGCTGCGCGCCGATCCACCTTCTCCCACAAAGGGGAGAAGGAAGAAACCGTCAGCTTCGCGCCGCGCGGTCTGGCGCCATGCCGTAATCCTCGCTGCGCTCCACCGCCCGGTAGAAATCGGCAAGCTGCTTGCCGCGTTCCGGCTTGAAGATGCGCCCTGCGATGACCACCGAGGCGATGCGATCGATGCGGAAGGCGCGGAAATCATCGCGCATCTCGCACCAGGCGACCAGCGTCCACACCTTGCCCCAGAACCACAGGCCGAGCGGCCTGATATCGCGCGCGGTGCCGCGGCCGGCTTCGTCGGAGTAGTCGATGGTCAGCACCTGGCGCTTTTCGACCGCGCGTTCGATCAGGTCGATCGCCTCGCGGGCGGCGTCGCTGACCACCCACATCGGCGTGTGGATCTCGGTGCGGGCGATGCGGTCCTTTTCGGCATCGGGCAGCACGGCACCGATCTTGACCAGCGCCTCGTCGGCCGCCCGCGCCATGGCAGCGCCGCCAAAGGCGCGCACCATCCGGGCGCCGGCAACCAGCGCCACGATCTCGTCACGCGTGAACATCAGCGGCGGAAGGTCGAAACCCTCCCTCATCATGTAGCCAACGCCAGCTTCGCCATCGATCGGCACGCCCGTCGACTGCAGGTCGGCTATGTCGCGATAGATGGTTCGCTCGGAAACCTCGAGCCATGTGCCTAGCTTCTGGGCGGTGACCAGACGGCCACCACGCAGATGCTGCACGATCTGAAAGAGCCTGTCGGCGCGGCGCATCGTTTGCTTCCCCAGTGTTCTTCCCATGCATGCCGTGGCTCCCGGACCGAATCCACTTCCACGTGACATGCATTACGGTTTCAGCCCTTCGCACTTGCGCTGCGTGGCAACAAATTCCGCGCCGAAGGACAGTTTCCTCGTTGTCGGCGTCTTCGCATCGAGCACGCGCCAGAAGGGAGCGATGTCGCGGAGCGTCATGCCGCGCTCGAAATCCTCCTTGGCAGCCTCGGCGACCGTGCGCAGATGATAGCCTATGGTGACCGGGCATGTCACTTCGGCGCCGTGCTCGATGGCAAGCGCCGTGCGCAGCGCACGAACGTCCATCTCGAAGCCTTCAGGGATAGAGCGGATGAAATCATTGACCTGGCGCGCGGTCGGCACCAGAATCGGCTGGCCTTCGACGACGTCGCCCACCGTGGGCTTCACGCCGCTGATGCCAGGCGTATCCAGCCTGTCGTTCCAGTTCTTCATTGATCGTCCTCTCGGCCGGCCATGCGCATCATCCCACCATCGCACGCGCCTCCTGACAGCATACTGTCAGGAGGCTTCAGCATACTCCTTGGCGAAGAGCGTCCGCATCTGTGCGAGATCGCCGCCTTTTTCCGGGTAAAGCGTCTGCAGAAAGGCAAGGGCGAAAGTGCCGTGCGCCGAACCCGGCGCGGACACGATCCTGCCGTCGGCTACGGCATAAGGCACGTCCTGATAATTGCCCTCGCCGGCATAGCCGGTCTCGTGGTGCTTGATCCAGTCACGGCCATTGCTGGTATGCCTGGCATTCTCGAACATGCCGGCTCGAGCCAGCGCAAGCGTCCCGGCGCAAATCCCGCCAACGACACCGCCGCGCCTGGCGACGGCCGCCAGCAGTTCGGATATATCCGGCGGCGCCTTGCCCGCCCACTGGTCGGAACCGATGACGGCCACGGCATCGAGATCGGTATTCTCATCGACGCTGGCCGACCGGTCTGGTGTCAGCCGAAAACCGCTGATTCCGGTCACCGGCTTGCCTTCGGGCGTAACCGAGACGGCGCGAGCGACGAACCATTCGACCGCCGACGCCGCCAGCAGCCCATATTCCCAGTCGGCAAAACCCTCGATGAACAGAAAGCCGATTGTCTTCCGATCGGGCATAAGCTCGCTCCATCCCTCGCGCGCCGGACCTAATATCTGGGTGCTGACGCGTCAGCGTCCAACTGCTGCGTTGAAAATTTCGTCTCAATTGCCGTGATGGCGACGCTCGGCATACATGTCAGGCCAGCCGATATCCTTGCGAATGTCGGCGGGCAGCGCATTCATGAACCGCTGGGTCCGGATCTCGTTGCGCATCGTGCGGATCTTGCCGACATAATGCCGCATGCCGCGCAGAATGGTAAAACCGTTCATGACCAATCTCCTCTCTCTAGCTGGAGACAGTATCGCACACCCCTGCTGACAGCAGTCTGTCAGGAGGATGGCAGGTCGTGCGACGACAGTTCCGTTCTTGCCGTGACAGGTCATGCGGCTGCGCATCGTTCACCAGGATCAGGCTAATCGGGGCCGTATTGTTCATCGCCTGGTGACGAACTGTCGGGATAGGCGGCCTTCAGCGAGGTGACCGGAGTTCTGATATGAAAGGAGAAAATTCTTCCCCCAAAAACAGGGAGACGACCATGAGCTTGCAACTGACAGGAATTCACCATCTGACCGCCATCACCGCCAATGCGCCCGGCAATCTTCATTTCTACACGAAGGTGCTGGGGCTGCGGCTGGTCAAGAAAACGGTGAACCAGGACGATACCTCGGCCTACCATCTCTTTTATGCCGACGGCGAGGCAACGCCGGGTACCGACCTTACCTTCTTCGACTGGCCGGTCGGCCGCGAACGGCGTGGCACGCACAGCATCGCGCGGACCAGTCTCAGGGTCGGCAGCCGGGAGAGCCTTGCCTGGTGGAAGCAGAACCTTGCCAGCGAAGGCATCGCGACAGGAGAGATTGCCGATATCGGCGGTTACCCCAGCCTGGATTTCGAGGACCCCGAAGGCCAGCGCCTGCGGCTCGTCAGCGATGGCGGCGAGGGCGGCAGCCATCCCTGGGTGCAAAGCCCGGTGCCGGCCGAGCATCAGATCCGTGGGCTCGGGCCGATCGTGATCAGTGTCCCCGACATCACCAACACCGAGGCGGCGCTGACCGAGGTGATGAACATGCGCAAGGCGCGTGACTATGCCTCGCCGGACGGCGAGGGCCAGGTCCACGTCTTCGAGATGGGCGCAGGCGGGCCGGCGGCGGAGCTTCATGTGGCCGTGCAGCCTGGGCTGGCGCCCGCAAGGCAAGGCGCCGGTGCGGTTCACCACGTCGCCTTCAGGGCGCCGGACCAGGAGACGTTGCATCAATGGACGGCGCGCCTGGCCGAATTCCGGCTGCCGTCGAGCGGCGAGGTTGAGCGCTACTACTTCCGCTCGCTCTATTTCCGCGAGCCGAACGGCATCCTGTTCGAGATCGCCACCGACGGACCGGGGTTCACCGCCGATGAGCCGCTCGAGACGCTCGGCGAAAGCCTTGCCCTGCCGCCGTTCCTTGAGGCAAAACGCGCCTCGATCGAGGCCAGCCTCAAGCCGCTGAAATAGATCGCTGCGCGGTCAAGGCGGGCGCCGCGTTCCGGTTCGGGATCGCGGCGCCTTTTCTTTTCCGGAGACGGAACGAACCGCTTTGACAGGTGTCAGCGTTGCTGGTCAAAGGCTACATGACGAAACTCCTCGCCCTTGTCATTGTCGGGTTCATGGTGATTCAGATCATCAAGCCGCTCGGTTGGCCCGGGCTCAGGCGTCGCGGCGATTTCTGGAAATTGGCATTGCTCGCTATGGCGGCAATTTCGCTGGCGGCCGTGCTCGGGCATTTTACATAGGCCCTCGCGACACCTGCCGTCGGCTTCAGTCCGCAAGCACTGGGCCGACGAGATGTTCCGCCCAGGCCCGGTAACCGGCCTCCGAGGCATGAAACCCGTCGGAGGCAAAGCCGGCCTCGGGATTGGTGATCGGCAGGCGCGGCGCCGGCACCGCGCCGCGTTCCAGGCAGAGGCGTTCGCCCATCCGGTTCATCGCGGTGGCGCGGATCTCGAGGATCTTGCCGAGCAGCGACGGCATGGCCGGCGCACGCGTGAACTCCAGCACAGGCGACCATACCACGCGTGCTTCGGGCCATTTGGCGCGCAATGCATAGAGCAGGCCGCCGAACTCTCTCTTGAAACGCGGTACGGAATGAAAATTCTTGGTGTCGTTGGTGCCGATGGCAAGCACGATATGCGTCCAGGCATCGGCCGACAGATTGGGCAGGACATGGTCACGGATCTGGCCCGACGTCGCCGAATTGAAGCCGGCGGCACGCCAGCGCACAGCGCTGCCGGTGCGCTGCGCAATCATGACGGCAAGCTGCGCGGCAAGGCCGTTTTCGGAATTGCCGATGCCGACCGACGCGGCGGAGGAATCACCCAGCACCAGCAGCGAGATCGCCGGCTCGTTGCCAGCGAGATCGTGCATGACCGGGCCTTGCGCCGGCAGCATGCGCGAGGTGCGGCGGCGCACGCCCAATCCCTGCCAGACATAGACAGGGAAGGCGAGCCAAGTGAGGATGGTCGGAAAACCCATGGCAATACCGTGCAACAATCCGTGGCAGCCTTAGCGCATGTTTTGGCCGGCGTGAACGGATCCCTGCTTCATCGGCCCATGCCCTGGAGCGGCTCAGCGATTGGTAGAATCGCTGAACTGCTCTAACTCTTTGTTTTCACGCAATTCCGCAGGGGAAAGGCTACGCGCTTTCCTCTACGCGCTTGCGCTAGGGGCAGGCGTCGTCCTGCCGCGACCTGTTCCCATAGTCGTCGTGCAACCGCACCCAGTCCATCGAAGTCCCATAAGGACCGGTCTCGCCACGGCCTTTCGGCGCCATGTCGAGATATTGATAAGCGCCGATGAATTGCTCGCTGCCACGGGCGCGCGACATGAAGGTCAGAAAGATGTCGCCGGCTTCCTCCCTGTAGAAGACAGTGGTGCCGGGCAGGTCCTTCGACGTCGACACGGGTGTTTCGAAATTGTAGACGGCTTCGCCGGAGGCGATCTGCCTGTCGGTGAAGGAGACCTGCATGTCGAAGTTGAAGTCCGAGGCGTAAGAGGACACCCAGTCGAACTTCCAGCCCATGCGCTGCTTGTAAGGCAGCAGCTCGGCGAGCGGCGCGCGCGCGATCACGACAAGTGACACGTCGTGATGCCTGAGATGTTGGTTGGCGCCGTCGATGTGATCGGCGACGAAGGCACAGCTCTCGCAGTGATGCGTTGAGCCTGGCGCGAACACGAAGTGGTAGACGATCAACTGGCTGCGGCCGGCGAAGAGATCGGCCAGTTTCTTCGGTCCCTGTTCCGTCTCGAAGACATAATCCTTCCGCACCTTCAGCCAAGGTAGCTTCCGCCGCTCGGCCGCGATGCGTTCGCGAAGCCGCGTCAGTTCCTTCTCGCGGGCCAGATGTGCCTTATGGGCCTCGAACCATTCTTCGCGCGAAACGACCTTGTTGCGATGCATGAACTTCTCCCTGTCTGCATCCCAAGGACGTACGGGATGGGCGCAAGCCGACATCGCCGCTGCCAGGAATGCCCAGAGGAAATAAGAATGCGAATGCCTTGCCCCAAGGCCGGTGCGACAAAACGAAAAACCCGGGCATGTCGGCCCGGGTTTGAAGGGAAGGGACAGCAGGGGGTCTTCAGGCAGCCTGTTCCAGGCTCGCCTTCCATTTACCGAGCGCCGCCAGGTGGTTCATGTGGGCGCGGTGGGTGAAGGCGGCCTGGCCGGCGGCGACGTTCGAGGCCTTGCCGCTCCAGGCCTTCTGCGGGGCGGCCTGCAGCGCGCGGCCGTAGGAGAAGGTCAGCTTCCACGGATGCGGGCCGATGGCGTTGATGGCATTGAGGTTGGCGGTCGCCTCCTCGTCCTCCTGGCCGCCGGAAAGGAAGGCGATGCCCGGCACCGCCGCCGGCACCGTCTCGCGAAACAGTTTTATGGTCTTTGCCGCGACTTCCTCGGGGCTGTCCACCGTGCCCGACTTTTTGCCAGAGAGCACCATGTTGGGCTTCAGAATCGTACCTTCGAGCACGACACGGGCGGCATAGAGCTCGTCATAGAGCTTCGTCAGCGTGGCCTTCGAGACCTCGTAGCATGTGCCGATGTCGTGGGTGCCGTCCATCAACACTTCAGGCTCGACGATCGGCACGATGCCGGCTTCCTGGCAAAGGGCGGCATAGCGGGCGAGCGCATGGGTGTTCGCGCCGATCGAGGTGGCCGAGGGCACGCCCCTGGTCGTGTCGATGTCGATCACCGCGCGCCATTTGGCGAAGCGGGCGCCGAGCTTGTAATAGTCGGCCAGGCGCTCTCGCAACCCGTCGAGGCCCTCGGTGACGGTGTCGCCGGGAAAGCCGGCCAGCGGCTTGGCGCCGGCATCGACCTTGATGCCGGGAATGGCACCTGATGCCTTGATGATGTCGACCAGCGGCGTCCCGTCGGCGGCTTTCTGGCGGATGGTCTCGTCATAGAGGATGACGCCGGAAATGTACCTGGTCATCGCGTCCTTGGTGCGGAACATCATCTCGCGATAGTCGCGACGGCTGTCGGCGGTCGATTCGACGCCGATAACGTCGAAGCGCTTCTTGATGGTGCCGGAGCTTTCATCGGCGGCCAGCAGGCCCTTGCCGTTGGCCACGATCGCGGCGGCAATGTCTTCGAGACGTTCGCTCATCATGCTTCTCCTGAACCGGTTGATCTGCGCCTAGCAGAACACTACCGCCAAAGGAATGACGCCGGAAAGCTCGAATCGATTGAAAGTCGCCGGCGCCGCCGCCGGCTCTCCTCGAGTTGATCGGATTGTTGGCGAGCCGCCGAACGCCTCAGCGCTTGAGCACGTCGACGCCGGGCAACGGCTTGCTTTCCATCCACTCCAGGAAGGCGCCGCCGGCGGTCGAGACATAGGTGAAGTCGTCGGCGACACCGGCATGGTTGAGCGCCGCCACCGTATCGCCGCCGCCGGCGACCGAAACCAGCTTGCCGGCCTTTGTACGCGCGGCCGCATGCCTGGCCGCCGCCACCGTGGCGTGATCGAACGGCTCGATCTCGAAGGCGCCGAGCGGACCGTTCCAGACCAGCGTCGCCGCGCGGTCGATCCATTCGCCGATGGTCGTGACGGTCTTGGCGCCGACATCGAGGATCATGCCGTCGGCTGGCACGTCGGAGATGGCGACGGTTTCGCAGGCGGCACCCGCCTTGAATTCCTTGGCGACGACGCCGTCGACCGGCAGGATGATGGCGCAGCCGGCTTCGGCGGCCTCGATCATGATCTGCTTGGCGGTCGGGGCCAGGTCATGCTCGCACAGCGACTTGCCGACATCGGTGCCGCGCGCGGCGAGGAAGGTGTTGGCCATGCCGCCGCCGATGACCAGCGCGTCGACTTTCTTCACCAGGTTCATCAACAGGTCGATCTTGGTCGAGACCTTGGCGCCGCCGACGATGGCGACAACCGGACGCACAGGGTTGCCCAGTCCTTTCTCCAGCGCCTCAAGCTCGGCCTGCATGGTGCGGCCGGCGAAGGAGGGCAACAGGTGTGCCAGCCCTTCAGTCGAGGCATGAGCGCGGTGGGCGGCGGAAAAGGCATCGTTGACGAAGATGTCGCCATTGGCGGCGAGCCGTTCGGTAAAGGCGGGATCGTTCTTCTCCTCGGCCTTGTAGAAGCGGGTGTTTTCGAGCAGCAGCACGTCGCCCTTGTCCATGGCGGCGACAGCGCTTCCCGCCGTGTCGCCGACGCAATCGCTGGCGAAGCCGACGGGGCGGCCGAGCACCTGCGCGGTCGCCCTGGCGATAGGCTCCAGCGAGAATTCGGGCGAAGGACCATCCTTGGGTCGGCCGAAATGGGCGAGCAGGATGACCTTGGCGCCCTTGCCGGACAATTCGGCGATGGTCGGCGCGATGCGCTCGATGCGGGTGGCGTCGGTGACCTTGCCGTCGGCGACGGGAACGTTGAGGTCGACGCGCACCAGCACGCGCTTGCCGCTGATGTTGCCAATATCGTCCAGTGTCTTGAAGGCAGCCATGCCGGTCCCTTTCGTCTGAAAATCGCCGGGACCATACCCCGCATCGGCGGCGATGCAAGGCTTTGGCCGGGGTCGGATGCGAAATTTTTGAGACGGGCGGGGACACAGTCGGTGAAGACCGCCCGCCGTATGTCGGGGCGGTGCGAACGGTCTGCCGTATCAGCTTTCGGCCGATGCCTTCTCGACCGGCGGCTCGGGGGCGTCATCCGCCCGCGCCGCCACCTGCGCCTCAGCCGGCTTGCGCCAGTCGCGGATAAAGGCGATGAGACGGTCGCCGATCTCACCGGCGCTGAGGAAGACAGGCACGCGCGCCACCGGCGCGGTCGGCTCGAAAGACAGGCCGAGACCGGTGATTTTGCCCTTGTCGTCGACGTCGCGCACGATCAGTTCGATCGGGCCGAGCAGCACGCGGTCGGCATATTCGGCATGGCCGCCGAGCCGCGCCGTGACCAATGCGCCGACGGTCTGTTTCTGCTCCGCCTCGGTGAGACCGGGCGCATAGGCGGCTTCCAGTTCGGCCGCGGAACGCGCCGGATCGACGGCGAAGGCACCGAAGAAATCGGCATCCTCCGGATCGACCACGGCGCGGCTGGCGAACAGCTTGTCGAGCAGGCGCGGATAACGGTCGGGCACGAAGATGTAGACCTGGTCGCCGGCGGCGAGCCGGCCCATGTCCTGGAAACGCATCGAGCGACCGTCACGCAGCACCAGCGAGGGCCGCGCCCAGCGCGGGATGCGCTCGCCGCGCGCCACCGGACTGCCCGGCGCCACACGATAGGCAAGGAGCTCGTGATGCGCGGAGCCGGGCAGTTCCAGCTCGACCTTGTCCAGCGGTCCGAGCCGCGCCGGCACGATCAGGCCCAGGCGACGCGCCAGTGGGCCGACGGTCCAGCCCTGGATGACCAGCGACACCAGAACGATGATGAAGGCGGCGTTGAAGATGGTGCGGCCGTTCTCCAGCCCACCGAGCAGCGGTGTAATGGCGAGCAGGATGGATACGGCGCCGCGCAGGCCGACCCAGGAGACGAAGGCGACTTCGGGACGCGGCAGGCGGAACGGGATCAGGCAGAGCCAGACCGCGACAGGGCGGGCGACGAACATCAGGAACAGGCCAAGCAGCACCGCAGGCACCATGATGGCCGGAAATTGCGAGGGCGTGGCGAACAGGCCGAGGATCAGGAACATGATGATCTGCGCCAGCCACGACATGCCGTCCTGGAAGCGCTTCAGGATGGTGACGGCGCGGATGTCGGAGTTGCCGGCAATCAGGCCTGCGATATACACCGCCAGGAAGCCCGATCCGCCGATCGCGCCGGCGGCTGCGAAGACCATCAGCGACAGGGTCAGCACGAAGATCGGCAACAGGCCATGGTCGAGGTTGAGCCGGTCGACCAGGCGTACGATGGCGAGGCCGCCAAGCACGCCGACGATGGCGCCGAGGCCCATGTTGACGAGGAAGCCGAGCATCAGATTGGTGACCAGGACATTGGCTTCGGGATTGGCGTGGGCGGCTATGATCTCGACCAGTGTGATGGTCAGGAAGATGGCGATCGGATCATTGGTGCCGGATTCCACCTCGAGCGTGGAGCGCACGCGCTCGCGCAGGTTGATCTCGCCGGCGCGCAGCAGGAAGAACACCGCCGCCGCATCGGTCGAGGCGACGGCGGCGCCGAGCAGGAAGGATTCCAGCCAGCTGAGGTCGAGCAGGTAATAGGCGGCGGCGCCGAACAGGCCGGTGGTGAGAAGCACGCCGAAGGTCGCCAGCGACAAGGCCGGTCCCGCCGCCTGCCGCAAAGCGTTGAGCGGCGTGCCGAAACCGGAATCGAACAGGATGACGGCGAGCGCCAGTGAGCCGGCAAAATAGGCGACGCGGGCGTTGTCGAACTGGATGCCGAGGCCGTCGGTTCCGGTGGCGAGCCCGATGCACAGAAACAGAAGCAGGAGCGGGGCGCCGAAGCGGAAGGCGATCAGGCTCGAAAACGCGGCGGCGACAACAAGCGCCGTGCCGACCAGCGTGACGAGATAGATCGCATGCTCCATCCGTGATTTGCCCCTCGAATTCCTCTGCTTGCTGGCTTTACGGCAGAGTGGGGCGAAGGCGTGACCAGTGCAAGGCGGGAGGGTGGTTTTTTGCCCCGCGCCGCTGATTTTCGCGTTGCTGCTCCGGCAAACGAAAACGCCCGGACGAAGCCGGGCGTTTCGAGTGTCGAGAAGACGGATCTTCGATCAGGCGATGGTCTTGCCGAAAGCGACGGCGGTATCGCCCATGCGGTTGGAAAAGCCCCATTCATTGTCGTACCACGACAGCACCGAAACGAAGTTGCCGTCCATCACCTTGGTCTGGTCGAGCGCCATGATCGAGGAGCGCGGATCGTGGTTGAAATCGATCGACACGTTCGGGTGATGGGTGACGCCGAGGATGCCCTTCAGCTTGCCGTTGGAGGCGGCGATCACCGCCTCGTTGATTTCCTGCACCGTAGTCGACCGCTTGGCGATGAACTTGAAGTCGACGACCGACACATTCGGCGTCGGCACGCGGATCGAGATGCCGTCGAGCTTGCCCTTGAGGTCGGGCAGGACGAGGCCGATGGCCTTGGCGGCACCGGTCGAGGTCGGGATCTGCGACAGGGCGGCGGCGCGGGCGCGGTAGAGATCCTTGTGCATGGTGTCCAGCGTCGGCTGGTCGCCAGTGTAGGAATGGATCGTCGTCATCATGCCCTTTTCGATGCCGACCGTCTCGTGCAGGACGGCCGCGAGCGGCGCCAGGCAGTTGGTGGTGCAGGACGCATTCGAGATGACGATGTGGTCCTTGGTCAGCTTGTCGTGGTTGATGCCGTAGACGACGGTCAAGTCAGCGCCGTCGGCAGGTGCAGAGACCAGCACGCGCTTGGCGCCGGCGGTCAGGTGCGCGGCGGCCTTGTCGCGGGCGGTGAAGATGCCGGTGCATTCGAGCGCGATGTCGACGCCCAGTTCCTTCCATGGCAATTGCGTCGGGTCCTTGATCGCCGTGACCTTGAACTTCTCCTTGCCGACGGTGATCTGGTCGCCGTCGACCGACACTTCATGCGGGAAACGGCCGTGCACGCTGTCAAAGCGCAGCAGGTGGGCGTTGGTCTCGACCGGGCCGAGATCGTTGACGGCGACGACATCGATGTCCCTGCGGCCGGACTCATGGATGGCGCGCAGGATGTTGCGGCCGATGCGGCCAAACCCGTTGATGGCAACTCTGACGGTCATTGTTCTCTCCCTGGGAGCTGGAAGGCAGACGATTGGTCCGCAGCTTCATAGCGGCGGACGGGCGAAGAATCCAGCCGCAGCGGGCCGAATTTAAATCGATTAGGTTAGGCCAGTTCGGCAAAACCGCTTTTCACGCGATCTCGCCGGACCCCCAAAGTCATTTACCGTGCAAGCGAGCTTCCGCTGCCTTGGCGGCCGCCTCGGCGGTGATACCGAAATGCGGATAGAGCTGCTCGATGGTGCCCGAGGCGCCAAAGCCGGTCATGCCGATGAAGATGCCATCGGAGCCGATAAGATGATCCCAGCCCTGGCGGATGCCGGCCTCGATCGCCATCTTGATCGGCGCGTCGCCGATCGTCTTCTTGCGGTAGGCGTCGCTCTGCTTATCGAATAGTTCGAAGCAAGGCACCGAGACGACACGGGTCGGGTGGCCATGCTTTTCCAGAAGTTCGCGGGCGCCGAGCGCGATCTCGACCTCGGAACCGGTGGCGAAGATCGTCACCGCGGCTTCACCGCTGGCGGCGGCGAGTTCATAGGCGCCCAGGCTGCTCAGGTTGTTTTCGGTGAACTCGGTGCGCACTGTCGGCAGGTTCTGACGGGTCAGCGCCAGCGTCGACGGCGTCTTTTCGGATTCGAGCGCGATCTGCCAGCATTCGGCGGTCTCCACGGCGTCGGCCGGACGGAACACATTGTGATTGGGAATGGCGCGCAGGGCCGCCATGTGCTCGACCGGCTGGTGGGTCGGGCCGTCTTCGCCCAGACCAATGGAATCATGGGTCATGACGAAGATCGAGCGGATGCCCATCAGCGAGGCAAGCCGCATCGACGGACGGGCATAGTCGGAGAAACACAGAAAGGTGCCGCCATAGGCGATGAGGCCGCCATGCAGCGTCAACCCATTGATGGCAGCGGCCATGCCATGCTCGCGAACGCCGTAGTGAACGTAGCGCTGGCCGTAATCGTCCGGCGTGATGTTCTTGGTCTGGCTGGTCTTGGTGTTGTTGGAGCCAGTCAGATCGGCCGAGCCGCCGATGGTCTCGGGCACCGCGCCGTTGATGACTTCCAGCGCCATCTCGGACGATTTGCGGGTGGCGACCTTCGGCTTGTCGGCCGTAAGCTTCTTCTTGTAGTCGGCGATGACGGCGTCGAAATTCGCCGGCAGCTTGCCCGCGGTGCGGCGCTCGAACTCGGCCTTCAGCTTCGGATCGGCCTTGGCGAGGCGGCCTTCCCAGTCGGTGCGCGCCTTGACTCCAGCCTTACCGGCGGTGCGCCAGGCGTCGAGGATGTCGGCTGGAATCTCGAAGGGCGGCGAGTCCCAGCTGAAGAACTTGCGCGCGCCGGCGATCTCGTCGGCGCCCAGCGGCGAGCCATGCGCCTTGTTGGTGCCGGCCTTGGTCGGGGCGCCGAAACCGATCGTCGTCTTGCAGGCGATCATCGTCGGCTTGTCCGAGTGGCGTGCGGCCTCGATGGCGTAGGCGATCGCTTCCGGATCGGTGCCGTCGATATGGCTGGCATTCCAGCCGGATGCCTGGAAGCGGGCAACCTGGTCGGTGTTGTCGGCGAGCGAGACCGGGCCGTCGATCGAGATGTTGTTGTTGTCCCAGAAGACGATCAGCTTGTTGAGCTTGAGGTGGCCAGCAAGCGCGATGGCTTCCTGGGAAACACCTTCCATCAGGCAGCCGTCGCCGGCCAGCACATAGGTGTAGTGGTTGACGAGGTCGTTGCCGAAGGCGGCGTTCATGATGCGCTCACCAAGCGCGAAGCCGACCGAATTGGCGAGGCCCTGGCCGAGCGGACCGGTCGTGGTCTCGATGCCGGTGGCATGGCCGTATTCGGGATGGCCCGCTGTCTTCGAGCCCAGTTGGCGGAAGTGCTTGATCTGGTCGATGGTCATGTCTTCGTAACCGGTCAGATGCAGCAACGAGTAGAGCAGCATCGAGCCATGGCCCGCCGACAGGATGAAGCGGTCGCGGTCGGCCCAGTGCGGGGCCTTGGGATCGTATTTCAGGAAGCGGGTGAACAGCACCGTGGCGATGTCGGCGCAGCCCATGGGCAGGCCAGGATGGCCGGAATTCGCCTTCTCGACGGCGTCCATGGAGAGAAAACGGATCGCATTGGCCATCCGGTCATGTTGTTCACGCGACGTCATGGTACCTCCAGGGTGGGGGTTTGGGGGCTTGGGAGAGCCCTTGAAAAGGGTGCGCGACACATAGCAGGCGCGGGCTTTTAGTCAACAAATCGGGTGCACATTTGCCGGTCTTGTGATGCCGCAGGCGGGACTACTTTAGCGTTAGCGGGGGACAGTCGCGAGAGCTTTGTTGACGTGGCCTTCACCCGGTGCCTAATGTTTCAGACATAACGCGTTCTGAACGCGAACGATTCGGTGATGGGCAGGGCACAGGACGAAGGCCATGACCGGGGAAACCACGCTCAAGGAAGTAATCGCCAGGCTGAGCAAGGCCATCGAGGGGCTGGAAAACGCCGTCGCGGCCAAGCTCGAGCACGAACGCGACTATTCGGAAGCCGAGGCAGAAGTGCAGCGGATGAATGCCGATCGCTCGCGGCTGGCGCAGGAGCTCGACAATTCCGAAGCTCGCGCCGAACGGCTGGAAGACGCCAACAAGGAAGTCTCGCGACGGCTGGTGACCGCGATGGAAACCATCCGCGCCGTGTTGGACAGATAGGAGCTGGCCCGATGGCACAGGTCACGGTTTCAATCGACGGCAAGCAGTACCGCATGGCCTGCGACGAGGGCCAGGAAGAGCATCTGATCGATCTCGCCGAACGCTTCGATCGTTATGTCTCGCATCTGAAGGATTCTTTTGGCGAGATCGGCGACCAGCGGCTGACCGTCATGGCCGGCATCATGGTGATGGACGAGCTTTCCGAACTGCAGAAGCGGGTCAAGGGCATGGAGAGCGAAGTACTGACCTTGCGCAAGACGCGTGACGAGGCGCTGACCAAGGCCGACAAGAGCGACAGCGTGCTGACCAACGCGCTCGGCGCCCTGGCGCAGCGTATGGAAGACCTGGCGACGTCGCTGGCGATCACCAAAGCCTGAGGCGCCTCGCCGATCCCTGGCGTTTGTCTCATGCCCAATGTCACGCTTTATTTTCGCCCCGATCCGAAGGCGCGGAAAAATTTTTGCCCGTCGGGTGAATAGCCGTCATCTCCACCGTTTAATCAGTCACGTAGCGGTGCTAGGAATAGGTGCCGGCGCCGGCCGGCGATAGAATGCAGGCTAGATTTCACCAGGGGTAGGGATAGGTCATGAGTCTTCGTATCAACGACATCGCGCCGGACTTCACCGCCGAGACCACGCAAGGGACCATCAAGTTCCATGACTGGATCGGCGAGGGTTGGGCGATCCTGTTCAGCCATCCGAAGAATTTCACGCCGGTCTGCACGACCGAGCTTGGCACGATGGCGGGGCTCGAGGGCGAGTTCAAGAAGCGCAACGTCAAGATCATCGGCATTTCGGTCGACCCGGTCGAAAGCCACGGCAAATGGCAGGACGACATCAAGACGGCGACGGGCCATTCGGTGCATTATCCGCTGATCGGCGACAAGGACCTCAAGGTCGCCAAGCTCTACGACATGCTGCCAGGCGGCGCCGGCGAAACCTCGGAAGGCCGCACGCCCGCCGACAACGCCACCGTGCGCTCGGTCTACGTCATCGGACCGGACAAGAAGATCAAGCTGGTGCTGACCTATCCGATGACGACGGGGCGCAACTTCGACGAGATCCTGCGCGCGGTCGATTCCATGCAGCTCACCGCCAAGCACCAGGTGGCGACGCCGGCGAACTGGAAGCAGGGCGAGGACGTCATCATCACGGCCGCCGTTTCCAACGAGGATGCGATCAAGCGCTTCGGCGCCTACGAGACCATCCTGCCCTATCTCAGGAAGACCAAACAACCTTCCGCCTGAGCCGGCTCGTCGGAACAGTTTTGGTTTTCCGCTCCTGCGAGCCAAGTCATGCTTGACTGGCTCGACGGGGCGGACAACCATGCTCGCGGCGGGTTCCGGCGGAGAAAATCGTTCCTGCCGGCTGTGAGCGATGGAGCCGGGAGTGGATGTAGCTTTGGCCAGGCCTTTGGTCAGCGGCTTCTATGACAAGCCGACCGGAGCCATCCAGTATGTCGTCGCGGACCCGACGACGAAGTGCTGCGCCATCATCGATCCGATCCTGGATTTCGACGAGAAATCCGGCGCAACGGGTACGAGGAGCGCGGATGCGCTGCTCGCTTTCATCGGAGAAAATGGGCTGGAGCTCGAGTGGATCCTCGACACCCATCCCCACGCCGACCATTTCTCGGCGGCGCATTATCTGAAACAGAAGACCGGAGCGCCGATGGCGATCGGCGACAGGATCGTCGACGTCCAGGCACTATGGAAGGTCATCTACAACTGGCCCGATTTTCCCGCCGACGGTTCGCAGTGGGACAGGCTGTTTGCCGAAGGCGAGACGTTTCGGATCGGAACCCTTCCAGTCAAGGTGCTGTTCTCACCCGGACATACGCTGGCCTCGATCACCTATGTGCTCGGTGACGCCGCCTTCGTGCATGACACGCTGTTCATGCCCGACAGCGGCACGGCAAGGACGGATTTTCCCGGCGGCAGCGCCGCGCGGCTCTGGCGTTCGATCCGGGGCATCCTCGCCTTGCCGGAGGAAACCCGGCTGTTCGTCGGCCATGATTACCAGGCCGGCGGGCGCGAGCCGATGTGGGAAAGCACGGTCGGGGCGCAAAAGGCGACCAACATCCATCTTGTCGCTGCCCGCAGCGAGGCCGAGTTCGTCGCCCTGCGCGAGGCGCGTGACCGGACATTGCCGATGCCGCGGCTGATCCTGCATGCGCTGCAGGTCAACATGAATGGCGGACGGCTGCCGGAGCCGGAAGCCAATGGCCGGCGGTACCTCAAGTTTCCGCTTGATGGGCTTTGAGGGTACGCTCCGGCTTCTTGTATACAAAAAGGGCGGCGCCAGTTTCCTGAGGCCGCCCTCCATTTTGTAATCGGTCCCGGCTTTAAGCCGCCGGCTGTGCCTCGATGGTGCGCAGCGCCTGCATCTGGCGCTTGGCGGCGGCCTTGACGGCATCCTGCACCTTCTCGAAAGCGCGCACCTCGATCTGGCGCACGCGCTCGCGGCTGATGTCGAACTCGGCCGAAAGCTCTTCCAGGGTGAGCGGCTCCTCGGCGAGGCGACGCGCCTCGAAGATGCGCCGCTCGCGATCGTTGAGCACGGCCAGAGCGCCCGACAGCATGCCGCGCCGGTTTTCCAGCTCATCCTGCTCGATCAGCATCTCTTCCTGGCTTTCGTGGTCGTCGACCAGCCAGTCCTGCCATTCGCCGGACTCGCCTTCCGTCGCCCGGATCGGCGCGTTGAGTGACGCGTCGCCGGACAGGCGGCGGTTCATCGACACCACTTCGGCCTCGGAAACGTTCAACCGCGTGGCGATTTCGGCGATCTGGTCGGGCTTGAGATCGCCGTCGTCCAGCGCCTGAATCTTGCCCTTCACCTTGCGGAGATTGAAGAACAGGCGCTTCTGGTTGGCGGTCGTGCCCATCTTGACGAGGCTCCACGAGCGCAGGATGTATTCCTGGATCGAGGCCTTGATCCACCACATGGCGTAGGTCGCGAGGCGGAAACCGCGCTCGGGTTCGAATTTCTTGACGGCCTGCATCAGGCCGACATTGCCTTCCGAGATCACCTCGCCGATCGGCAAGCCGTAGCCGCGATAGCCCATGGCGATCTTGGCGACGAGCCTCAAATGGCTGGTGACGAGCTTATGCGCGGCCGTGGTGTCTTCATGCTCGGCATAACGCTTGGCGAGCATGTACTCTTCCTGCGGCTGAAGCATGGGAAAGCGGCGGATTTCTTCCAGATAGCGGCTGAGGCCGCCTTCGCCGGAAACGATACTGGGTAATGACTGGGCCATGATAGCGCCCCCTCTCTATTGGAGTAATGCCCCCGAAACGCGGCGGGCATGTGACGCGAGCACCAAAAGGCTCGCCCGCGACATCAGATCTTATACAGGAACAAAACCAGAAAAGACAGGCATTTGTTCAACACGAAACAGTGTGTCACGCTGAAGTGAACAATGACAGTCAGGTTTTTTGATGGTTGGTTCAGAGTTTGCGAAAGCCGTCGAGAAGTTCCTCCATATCCTCCGGTATCGGCGCCTCGAACCTCATCGTTAGATGGGTAGTGGGGTGCCGAAATGCAAGGAGCCAGGCATGCAAAGCTTGCCGGGAAAATGCCTTGACCTGAGTTTTCAGGGGCTCCGGCAGCCGATTGGCCTTGGTGCGGAATGCCAAGCCGTAATCGGGATCGCCGATAACGGGATGGCCGATATGGGCCATGTGGACGCGGATCTGGTGGGTGCGGCCGGTTTCCAGCCGGCATTCCACGAGGCTCGCGGTGGCGAATTCCCGCTGGCCTTCGCCGAAGCGCTCTTGCACGGCAAAGCGGGTGACGGCGTGGCGCGCGTCGTCGCGCCCTTCCGGAACGACGGCGCGGCGCACCCGGTCGGCGGCGCGGCCAAGCGGCGCATCGATCGTGCCGGTCGGCCTTTGCGGTGTGCCCCAGACCAAAGCCAGGTAGGCGCGTTCGAGGTCGCCGGTCAGGCCGTGGTCGGCGAAGGCTTCCGACAGCGACTTGTGGGCGCGGTCGGTCTTGGCGACCACCATGACGCCGCTGGTCTCCTTGTCGAGGCGGTGGACGATGCCCGGGCGGCGTACCCCGCCAATGCCCGACAGGCTGTCGCCGCAATGGTGGATGAGCGCATTGACCAGCGTGCCGGTCCAGTTGCCGGCGCCGGGGTGCACGACAAGCCCCGCCGGCTTGTTGATGACGATCAACTCGTTGTCTTCGTAGAGCACGTCGAGCGCGATGTTCTCGCCCTGCGGCAGCGCCGGTTCCGGTTCCGGCATGGCGACCGACACATTTTCGCCAGCGCTCATCTTGCGCTTGGTTTCGTCGACCGGCTTGCCGTCGATGACGACGCCGCCTTGCCTGATCAGCATCTGCACGCGACTGCGTGACATGTCCGGGCCAAGCGCTGCCGCCAGCCACTGGTCGAGGCGTTGGCCGGCCGCATCCGCGCCGGCGACCAGCAAGGTGGGCGCGGCCTCTATCAATTCAGGGGCCTCTTCGCTATGAGCGCTCATCGAAAAACCATTCCGGAATATTTGCCATGGCCCGGCCCGATGCCGATGAAGAGCAGGAAAAGCCGCTTGACCCCGCGGTCGACAAGCTGCGCGGCAGGCTCATCCGCTTCATGGCCATCAATCTCGGCCTGCTCCTTCTGGCTCTTATGGTGGTGATCGCGGCGATTGTCTACAAATCACGCAAGGCAACGCCGGTGAACCCGCCGCTGGCCGGCGACATCCAGGTGCCCGCCGACGAACCGCTCAGCGGGGACATCGTGCTGCCGGTAGGCTCCCGGGTGGTCGGTCAGTCACTGTCGGGCAGCCGCCTTTCTATCGACGCCGAGCTTGCCGACGGCAGCCGTGCGATCTTCGTCTATGATATCGCCGAGCGCCGCCTGATCGGCCGTTTTGCAATCCGCAACAAATAGGCAGGCGGCAATGCAGCAAACAAGTTTGCGCCGGACATGACCGGGTTTGCCGAACATCGCCGTGTCGCGACCGTGACGCTGGTCGTCGCCGATTATGACGAGGCGATCGCCTGGTATGTCGAGCGGCTGGGTTTTACCCTGACCGAGGATGTGGGTCTCGGCGGCGGCAAGCGCTGGGTGACCGTCGCGCCGGCCAACGGACAGGGTGCCAGGCTGCTGCTTGCCGAGGCGTCCGACGAGGCGCAGAGGAAAAGCATCGGCAACCAGACCGGCGGCCGGGTCTTCCTGTTCCTCGAAACCGACGATTTTGCCCGCGATCACGCCGCTATGCTGGACAAAGGCGTCGAATTCCGCGAGGCGCCGCGCTTCGAGCCCTACGGCACCGTGGCCGTTTTCGCCGATCTCCACGGCAATCTCTGGGACCTGATCGAGCCGAAACGCTAGCTTGCCGGCTGTTTTTCGTTCGATGCTGCAAAGCCGCCAAACCCCAGTTGCTTTTTCCCAGCCGCCAGCCTATATCGCCCCTTCTTGAACGCGCCCATCGTCTAGCGGTCAGGACACCGCCCTCTCACGGCGGGAACAGGGGTTCGATTCCCCTTGGGCGTACCAAGCAACGGCCCGGTCGTTGCCCTCCTGACAAGCTACAAGTTCGGACCAGTACCTGCATGGGCTCGGCATGCCTCGAAAAGAGCGCGCGATGCCCCGTGAAAAACCGGCACGTCCGTAGGCCCGAATCCACCTGCCGGAAGCCGAGTTCAGGGCGGGCGCCTGGACCATCCTACCGCAAGATGATGGCCTTCAGGGCTATCGAATCCTGACTTGGTGCGTGGGACGGCAGGCACGTTAAGGTTTGGTTTACCAATAGCCTGTCTACTGGAGACAATTCGCTTTCGGCCCGCGACCACGGATGTACTGGCGCAACTGCCGAGGCGGAAAGGAAAGGTCGGCTCAGTGCCGGCCTTTTTGTTTTTCGGCATTGGCTCGCATCGGTCTCGGTCAGTCGCCCGGGCGGCTTCGCAGTCGGCTCTCTCCGAACAACTTTTCGGCGAGGGATATTGCCATTGCCTGTATCGGCCCTACCATCGATTCCGGCAGTCCGCGCGGATTGCCGGCTGGTCGTGACGATGAGGCGTGCGATGAAAGGCGTTGCAAAGCTGGTGATTGCGGGCGTGATGTCGACGGGTGTCGTATGCACATCGGTTGCCGCAACGCTCAACACCATGGACGCTGTCGGGGCCGCGATCCAGTCGTGCTGGACGCCGCCCGCCGACGCCGGGAATTCGACTGTAACCCTGAGCTTCAGTTTCAAGCGCGACGGTACTCTGATCGGCGCGCCGCGACCAACCGCCGTCAAGGTGGCCGGCGACGACAAGGCGCGTCAGTCGTTCATCGAGGCGGCAATAGCGGCGGTGAAGAATTGTACGCCGCTGAGTTTATCGCCGGAGCTGTCGCAAGGAATTGCCGGCAACGTGTTCACACAGCAATTCGTTTCGCCCAAGCAGTAGCGGCACGCCCAAAAAAATCTGCCATGAACGGGCATCAAGGTGGCTGGTTCGTCTGAATCGGAAAGCGTCGGGCGTCTTTCCTTGGTTGGCGCAAATCAACGGCTCAGGCGCCGTACTTCGGCATGCCGTGCCAGATCCGGTGTCTCAAAGACATAGTCGCTCCAGGCCGATTCAGGAATCTGCCCGGCCAAATAGCACTCGAGCAACAGGTTTTGCTCGGGGTTGAGCGGCCGTGGGCCACGCTCGTGATCCCGCCCGAGAGAGTGAAAAAGATTTCTTGTCAGTTCCGACACCGTGAAGTGGATCGACATCTGCGTTCTCCTTCGCCCCTCAACGCAACAGCACGAGCAAAGGTTTCAAGGCCAGAGACCGGTAACGCCCGATTGATCGCAAGGCTCGATGCATCGGCCTGCCGACGGCCGCGCGGCTGTCTCCGTTGCTTCCCTGTTCGTCTCAATCTTGAAATAAAAGTGTAATATGGAATTTACATGCAGGATTATATTACACTAGATGAAGGTCTGTTCAGGTCAGAAGTCTTAAAATATTAGGTATAGCTCATTTAGTGGAAGTTTGCCCAAGTCGAAAGAGCCTAGTTCGGGACTATTCGGCAACAAGCATCATGGCGTTCAGATGACCCGTTTCTGTCTTTCCATGATGATCGCGCTGGCAACGGTCGCTGCGTTTGCGTCCGGCACGACACCTTCCTACGCGGACAGCTGTGGTGCGATCAAAAGTCAATTGCTGTCCACTGGCCGCGGCGGAGGCGTGAGCCCGGCGCTGGCTCAGCTTTGTCGCCAGCTCGCGGCAATCCAGGGCCTGGAGAGGCAGCGCAAGTGCACCGCGCAAAGTGCCGCGGGCGGCTTCTTCAACGCTTGTGCCGACCTCGCTCGAAACCGGACGGAGGTGCAGCGCCAGATCGCGGCTGCGTCCAATTCCGACCGTGACAATTCGGGCCTGCAGGCGCGGTTCGCGGCGCTCGGCTGTTCATCGGGGGTAAAGCAGGAGCGCCCGGCGCCGAAGGCGAAATCCGCGACGGCAGCGGCCGGGGCCACGACCGGCGGCAATGCGATGCTGTTTTGCGTCCGCCTTTCGGATGGGTATTTCTTCCCCGCGCCAAAGTCGCAATTCGCCGGCAACCGCGATCTCAAGGAAATGGCCGATCAATGCCGTTACATCTGCGATGATCCGGCGGTCGATCTCTACACGCTGAGCGATATCAGCCAGGAAACCGACAGCATGGTGGCGCTCGACACGCGCAAACCATACACCGAGTTGCCGGCCGCTTTCCGGTATCGTGACGATGCCAATTTCAAGGCCTGCGACGTCAAGCGTTATTATCAGCGGGTTGCCGAACTGAGGGCTAGGACGGTGACGCCCACGAACATGACCAATGCAATCATCCCTTTGCCTCAGGCAAAGCCGGACCTCGGCAGCGTCGCGGCAATTCCGGAAACCGACATCAAGGCTCCGAGTGCCGCTCAACTCCAGTCGATCGAGCCCGGCAAGCGCACCGTGCGTGTGGTCGGTCCCGCCTTCTTCCCGGCTGAATGACAGGCTGGAGCCAAGCAACCGAGGAAGGGCGCGGCGTCGCTATAGGACATTGTTCGCNGGGCGGTCTGGCGACACTGTCAAACGCCGAACCGACCTATTCGCAGACCATGCGAACCCTTTGGCCGGGCGCGCTCACGTTCCTGCATGCCAATTGCTTTTCGGAGTCGGATGACGGGGAAGGCGGCGGTGACGCCCTGGCCTGATGCCGTCTGCGCGGCGCAGGTTTCAGGGCCTTGCGCTCGGAAACCCGTCCGGGGGGTGGTGGCGGCCCCGGAAAGGCGCCGTTGTCGACCTGCGGCTGGTAATCGACATTGGGCGGTGGCCGGTCCCAGATCCGCCTGGCGTCGAGCGGCCGCGGGATGATGACCGTGCCGTCATAGCTGCGCGAGCAGCCGCCGCCGAAAAGCAGCGCCACGCCCAGCAAGAAAGGCCCTATTCGTCCATACATTAGCAACACCCCTGCGCATGCTTATAGCGCGGCCTTGCCGCGCGCCACAACCGGACGGAATAACGCAGCAGGAACAGGCCGGTTGCGCCGTTAAGGTTAGCGGATCGTTAATGCTTCTGCGGCACATTCCGCCGACGAACCGCGGAGGGAGGGTTCGGCCTTGATTTTCGGGGTGGGGACAGCATGGCGGAATCGAACGAAGCAATCGGCGCGCGCGGCAAGCGTGAGCCCGGCAAGGCAGCCGCGCATGGCGGCGATGGATCGTCCGGCGTAGACATGGATCGCGCCGGCGCGCTTCGCCAGCTCGTCGAAGCGGCTTCGGACTGGACCTGGGAAACCGACGCGGAACTTCGCTTTTCCTGGCTTTCTCAAGACTACCAGGCTGCGACGGGCATCGATCCGGCTGATGTGCTTGGCCGGTTCCGGTTCGATTTTCTCAATCAGGTCAGGAAGGGCAACCGCAGCGCGGCAGCCCATCTGGAGGACTTGCAGGCGCACCGGCCGTTCCGCGACTTCGTCTACGAACTGAAGGGTGGCCGTCCCGACTGCCGCTGGGTGCTGACGTCAGGTTTCCCGCGTTTCGACAGTGACGGAAAATTTGCCGGCTATCGCGGCATAGGCCGCAATGTCACCGGGCTGGCCAGCGCCTTCGAGGACATCGAGCCGCCGGCTGGCGACGAGCCCGTCCAGCATCTTGCCGACCTCGAGCGGACGATGGATGCCATGCATATGGGCGTCGTGCTTCTGGATGCCGGGCTCGACACGCTGATCGTCAACAAGGCCTATCGCGACCTCTCCAGGATTCCGGATGGGGCCGTGACGGTTGGAGCGCCGTTCAGCCTTTTGATGGAACTCAACCGCCGCAACGGCATCTATGGCGACATCGACGAAGAGCAATGGCAGCGCTACCTCGCCACTCGCATCGAGGAGATCAGGGGCGGTACCGTCGCACCTCGGGAGTTTGTCCACACCGACGGGCGGACCATGATGTTCTCGGTCACGGCTCTGTCGGGAGGCAAGCGGCTGCTGACCTACTATGAGGTCACCGAGGTCAAGCGTCGTGACGCGGAGATCGAGAATGCCAACGCCAAGATCGCCGAGACATTCGCCAATCTCCGCACCATGGTCGATCAGATGCCGATCGGTGTCCTCGTCCTCGATGCCGACATGCGTGCCGAGGTCATCAACCGCGCCTTTTACGATTTCTGGCAGATCGACGCCCGGCGCGCCAAGATCGGCTGCAGCTTCCGCGATCTGATGGACGCGAGCCGCGACATAGACCCCTATGGTTCGGACGACGCGACATGGCAGCGACATGTCGCCGAACGCGAGGCTGAAATCAGAGCCGGCACGGCCGGATCGCGGCAGTTCCCGCGCAATGACGGCCAGACGCTGATCTCGTCGATGGCGGCGCTGGCCGGCGGCAAGCGGTTCATTTCCTACGTCGATATCACCGACATGAAGGACCGAGAGGCTGAACTTGCCGAAGCACTGGAGAAGGCGCGGCTGGCGGAGGCCGTGATCAACGGCGTCAAGGATCCGATCTTCGTCAAGGACGACAATCTGCGATTCGTCTTCGTCAACGAGGCCTTCGCGGCGCTGTTCAAGCAGGCGCCGCAAGCCATGCTTGGCAGGCCGGGGGGCGATTTCCTCGGGCCGGCCGACGTCGCGCTGTTCGAAAGCAGCGAACGTGAGGTGCTGGCCGGCGGGCTGCAATATGAAGTGGAAGAAAGCTTCGAGGCCGACGGCGCCAGCCGTTCGCGCATTGTCAGGAAGAACCGCGTCCGCATGGCAAGCGGCCGCGACTATGTCGCCGGCTTTCTCTTCGATATCTCCGACATGAAGCGGCGCGAGACCGAAGCCGAAGATGCGCGCAAGCATCTCGCCAGCGTGCTGGAATCGCTGCCGGCAGGCGTTATCATCTACGACCGGGACGACAAGTTCGTCTTCGCCAACCACAGGCTGCAGGATTCGCTGCCGGCGCTGAAGCCCTTCTGGCAGCCCGGCCGCACTTTCCGCGAAGCGCTGGAGTTCGGCCATTCGGTCGGCTATTTCCGATCGAGCGGCGATCCTGGAATCGACAGCCTTTACGAAGTCGATTCCGAACGCTGGCTTGATGGCATCCTGGCGCGTTACCGCCTGCCGAATTCCTCCTATGAGCGCCTCAATGGGGATGGACGCTGGTATCAGGTCTACGACATGCGCACCGGAGACGGCACCTTCATCGGCGTGCGCGTCGACATCACCGACCTGAAGAGCCGCGAGGCTGCGCTTCATCACTCGATGCGCCAGCTCGATCTCTTCCGGCATGTCATGGACGAGTTGCCGGTAGCCGCCTTCATCAAGGCGCAGGACCTGAGCATCGAATTCGTCAACAAGGCCTGGTGCGCGCTGACCGGTCTCGCCAAGGACGATGTCATCGGCCGGACCGACCGCCAGCTATTCAGCGGCGAGGAAGCAGAGGGCTTCAGCCAGGACGACACCGATGTCGTGACGAACGGCAATGTGCGTGAGGTCGAGGAGCCCGTCACCCATCGTGACGGAACGGTGCGGCAGTTGGTGACGCGCAAGAGCCGCCTGGTGGCCACGGACGGATCGGTGCATCTGGTCGGCTCCAGCACCGACATCACCGACGTCAAGGCACGCGAGCAAGCTCTGCAAGAGAGCATGCGCGAGAACGAGGTGTTCCGCAGCCTGATCGACAATGTACCGGTGTCGATCTACGCCAAGCGCTCCGATCTCAGGCAGTTCTATGTCAACAAGGGCTGGTGCGACCTCACCGGCTTCAGCAAGCAGGAGGCGATCGGCAACACCGACGTCGAGATCTTCGGGCCGGATGGCGAGGCCTTCGTGGCCAGCGATCTCGCCGTGCTGCGTACCGGCGAGACCCAGGAGATCGAGGAGACGGTGCGCCTTCCCGACGGCAGCGTCAGGCATCAGTTCGCCCGCAAGGGCGCAATGATCGCCTCCGACGGTTCGCTCTATTTGATCGGTTCGACGACCGACATCACGGAATTGAAGCAGCGTGAGGCGGAGCTCAGCGAAGCGCGTCAGCGCGCCGTGCTCGCCGACCGCGCCAAGTCGGAATTCCTCGCCAATATGAGCCACGAGATCCGCACGCCGATGAATGGCGTGCTAGGCATGGCTGAACTGCTGGCCAAATCCAATCTCGACCCGAAGCAGAAGACATTCACCGACATCATCGTCAAATCGGGCAATGCGCTGTTGACCATCATCAACGACATCCTGGATTTCTCCAAGATCGATGCCGGCCAGCTGGTGCTCGACCCGGCGCCCTTCAATCTCGCCGAGGCGATCGAAGACGTGGCGACGCTGGTCTCTACGCGGGCCAAGGAAAAGGACCTCGAGCTCATCGTGCGCATCGAGCCGCGGCTCGAAAGCCTGTTCATCGGCGATGTCGGCCGCATCCGGCAAATCGTCACCAACCTGCTCGGCAATGCGGTGAAGTTCACCGAAGAAGGCCACGTGCTGGTCGATGTGAGCGGCGAACGAGTTCCGACGGGAACCAGGCTGACGATCTCGGTCACCGACACCGGCATCGGCATCCCCGAGGAAAAACAGAAACTGGTGTTCGAGAAATTCAGCCAGGTCGACACGTCGTCGACAAGGCGCCACGAGGGCACCGGGCTTGGCCTTGCCATCACCTCGCGGCTGGTCGACCTGATGGGTGGCGACATCGGCGTCGAGAGCGCCGAAGGCAAGGGGTCGACCTTCTGGTTCACGGTGACGCTGCCGGGGGCCGGGCAGCAGAACGGGCAGCGCATCACGCCGGTGGACGTGACGGGCGCACGCGTGCTGATCGTCGACGACAATGCCGTCAACCGCGCCATCCTGACCGAGCAGATGACCTCGTGGACGTTCGATTCCTGCGCGGCCGAAAGCGGCGCCGAAGGTCTCAAGGTGCTGATCGCCGCGGCAGCCTATGGCGTGGCGGTGGATTGTGTCGTGCTCGACTATCAGATGCCTGAGATGAGCGGCGCCGAAATGGCGCGCATCGTGCGCAACACCGAGGGCCTCGCGGACACGCCGATCATCATGCTGACTTCGGTCGACCAGTCGCTTGCCAACACCAGCTACCGCGATCTCGGCATCGACGCGCAGTTGATCAAGCCAGCACGCTCCTCGGTACTCCTGGAGACCCTGGTCGCGACCATCCAGCGCCATCGCCACGCCACCAACGACCAGGCCGTTCAGCCGCCAGCGAGCGAGGCGCTCGAGATTACCCCGCGGTCGCCCTTGGCGCCTTCCGAGCAGCGCGCGCAGCTGCAGCCGCCGCCGGTTCGTCCCAGGCTGCCTGCCACCGGGGGCGGGCACAGGCTGGATATCCTGGTGGCCGAGGACAATGAGGTGAACCAGATGGTCTTCACCCAGATCCTCGGCGAGACCGGCTACGGTTTCGAGATCGTCGGCAATGGCCGCAAGGCACTCGACGCCTTCGGCACGCTCAATCCGTGCATGATCCTGATGGATGTCTCGATGCCGGAAATGAGCGGTCTCGAAGCGACGGCCGCGATCCGCCTGCTGGAGCAGGAAACCGGTAGGCATGTGCCGATCGTCGGGGTCACCGCGCATGCGCTCAAGGGTGACCGCGAACGCTGCCTGGAGGCGGGCATGGACGACTATCTGCCCAAGCCGATCAGCCCCAAGGCCCTGCTCGAGAAGGTCGAGCGTTGGGTCGGCGCCGGCCGTCAGGTCCATCGCAACGCGGGATAGCGCCCGCGTCGCCTGGATTTAGGATCCGGTGAGGCAAATCGAGGGAATCAGCAGGGGATTTGCCGCTACTTCCGCGTGCAGTGACTATGGTGCGATCGCGCCATATCAAAGACGGTGTCCAGCCGGAACAATAGCAAAATCGAATTCCGCTCTTCTCAGTTACGGGCGGGAGCAGCGACCGCCTGCAAGAAACAGTGTCACTCTACCCCAACGGACCTGTTTTTGGCGATGGCCCGGCCATGACACGCTCTGGCTGCGAGCAACGCGCTCCCGTCCGGATTTTCTTCACTTGGGAAAGCCCCGTCGAATTCCGGGTGCTTCCAGCCGTCGAACGGCTCAAGCCCCTGATTCCGGCGGTAAACTCGGACCGCGCCGCGAAGCGCCCGACACCGGTGCTTTTCCCGGTGCCGGCGACGCGTTACCGGGCTGACATGAAACTGTCATGCGACTGTTATAATCCAAGGCTATTGGCCTCAGCGGGCGCCGGAAAGAAGTGGCGCCGAGAGACCATCTTCCGAACAGGAGCAGGCCACATGAGACATTTCATCCGCTCGGCGGCCGTTGCGATTGCAATGGCTGCGGCGTCCACCCTCACCCTTTCCGCAGCAATGGCAGCTGATCTTTCCGGCGCCGGCTCGACCTTCATCTATCCGGTGTTCGCCAAATGGGCCGACACCTACAAGAAGGACACCGGCATCGGCCTCAACTACCAGTCGATCGGCTCCGGCGGCGGCATCAAGCAGGTCATCGCCAAGACCGTGACCTTCGGCGCCACCGACAAGCCGATGTCCGACGCAGACCTCGAAAAGAACGGCCTCGTGCAGTTCCCGATGGTGATGGGCGGCATCGTGCCGATCGTCAACCTCACGGGCATCAAGCCGGGCGAACTCGTCCTCGACGGCAAGACGCTGGCCCAGATCTATCTCGGCGCCATCACCACCTGGGACGACGCCGCGATCAAGGCGCTGAACCCCTCGCTCACCCTGCCGTCGACCGCGATCGCGGTCGTGCATCGCTCGGACGGTTCGGGCACGACCTTCAACTTCACCGACTACCTGGTGAAACTGTCGCCCGACTGGAAGGACAAGGTTGGTTCGGACACGGCCGTCGAATGGCCGACCGGCGTCGGCGCCAAGGGCAGCGAAGGCGTTGCCAACACCGTCAAGCAGACCGACGGCGGCATCGGCTACGTCGAATATGCCTATGCCAAGCAGAACAAGCTGTCCTACTCCAAGATGGTGAATGCAGCCGGCAAGGTCGTCGAGCCGTCGCTCGAATCCTTCGGCGCTGCTGCTTCGAATGCCGACTTCAAGGGCGCGAAAAACTTCAACGTCATCATCACCAACGAGCCCGGCGACGCCACCTGGCCGATCGCCGCCTCGACCTGGGTGCTGATCCACAAGGCTCCGGACGATGCCGCTGCCACCGGCGAAGCGCTGAAATTCTTTGCCTGGGCCTACAAGGACGGCAAGGAAACCGCCAAGGCGCTCGACTACGTGTCGATCCCCGACAGCGTCGTCGACCTGATCAAGGCTTCGTGGAAGGCCGACATCCAGGCCGGCGGCAAGCCGGTCTACGTTGGCGAGTAACATCACCCGGAGCGCCGCTTCACGCGGCGCTCCTTTTTCTCAACACAAAGAGCCGAGCTTGACATGAGTGCTGTCCAGGAAGCCTTGCCAGCCACTAAGGGCTCGCGCGACGCCATCGTCAGACGCTTCGCGTTAACAGATTCGATCTTCCATGGGCTGACCCGCGCCGCCGCCATTCTCGTGCTGGTGCTGCTTGGCGGCGTCGCCATCTCGTTGTTTGCCGGTTCCTGGCAGGCACTGTCGACCTTCGGCTTCTCGTTTCTGACCAGCGAGAGCTGGAACCCGGTGACGGAGAAATTCGGCGCCCTGGCGCCTATCTATGGCACCATTGTCACATCGGCCATCGCCATCCTGATCGCCGTGCCGCTCGGCATCGGCATTGCCATTTTTCTCACCGAGCTTTGCCCGCGCCCGCTTCGGCGCCCAATCGGCATGGCGGTGGAACTGCTGGCCGGCATTCCTTCGATCATCTACGGCATCTGGGGCCTGTTCGTCCTGGCGCCGTTCCTGCAGACGACTGTGCAACCCTTCATCATCAGCGTTTTCCATGGCATTCCCGGCCTTGGCAGCCTGTTTGCCGGTCCGCCCTACGGCATCGGCCTGCTGACCTCGTCGCTGATCCTCGCCATCATGGTGCTGCCCTTCATCACCTCGATCACCAAGGACGTGTTCGACACGGTGCCGCCGGTGCTGAAGGAGTCCGCCTACGGCATTGGCTGCACGACTTGGGAAGTGACACGCCGCGTCGTCATCCCTTACACCCGCATCGGCATCATGGGCGGCGTCATGCTTGGCCTTGGCCGCGCGCTCGGCGAAACCATGGCGGTGACCTTCGTGATCGGTAATGCGCACCGCATCTCGACCTCGCTGTTCGCGCCGGCAACGACAATCTCTGCGACCATCGCCAATGAATTCACCGAAGCCGTCGGCGATCTCTACACGTCCTCGCTGGTGGCGCTCGGCTTGATCCTGTTCGTCATCACCTTCCTCATCCTTGCCATCGCACGCTATATGCTGATGCGCATCGACGCCCGCACCGGAGCCTGACCGATGTCGACAGCCTCGTCGCTTCACAGCCGCCGCAAGACCAGAAACTCGGTGATGATGACGCTGTGCGTCGCCGCCGCGGGCATCGGGCTTGCCTGGCTGGCACTGATCCTCGGCGCATTGGTCTACAAAGGCGCAGCCGGGCTCTCCCTTGATGAGTTCACGCAGATGACGCCGCCCCCCGGCGATGCCGGCGGCCTGCTGAACGCTATCTATGGCAGCGTGGTGATGACGGTCATCGCCGTTATCGTCGGCACGCCAATCGGTGTTCTGGCCGGCACCTACATGGCTGAATACGGCCGCTTCTCGAAACTCACCACCGTGGTGCGCTTCATCAACGACATCCTGCTGTCGGCGCCGTCGATCATCATCGGCCTGTTTGTCTACGAATTGATGGTGCGGCCGATGGGGCATTTTTCGGCGATCGCCGGCGCCGTCGCGCTGGCCATCCTGGTCATCCCCGTGGTCGTGCGCACCACCGAGGACATGCTCAACCTGGTGCCGAACGCCTTGCGCGAAGCTGGCACCGCGATCGGCGCGCCGCGCTGGGTGGTCATCAAATCAGTGGCTTACCGTGCAGCACTTTCCGGCATCGTCACCGGCATATTGCTGTCGATCGCCCGCATCTCCGGCGAGACGGCGCCGCTGCTCTTCACCGCGCTCAACAACCAGTTCTGGTCGAGCAATCTCAACGCGCCGATGGCCAGCCTGCCGGTCACCATCTTCCAGTTCGCTCTCAGCCCCTATGAGGAATGGCAGCAGTTGGCCTGGACCGGCGCACTCATAATCACATTGACGGTTCTCGCGCTCAGCATCTTTGCGCGCAGCCTGACCGGACGCAGAGAGGACAAATGAGCCAGATGTTGTCTCCAGACATGACGATTGCCACCGAGGCAGCCGCCAAGGCGAAGATCGAGGTCAAGAACCTCAATTTCTACTACGGCCAGTCGAAGGCGCTGAAGGACATCACGTTGTCGCTGCCCGAGCGCAGCGTGACGGCCTTCATCGGTCCGTCGGGTTGCGGAAAGTCGACGCTGCTGCGCGTCTTCAACCGCATCTACGAACTCTACCCCAAGCAGACCGCCGAGGGCCAGGTGCTGCTCGACGGCCAGAACGTTCTCGATCGTTCGCAGGATCTCAACCTGCTGCGGACCAAGATCGGCATGGTGTTCCAGAAGCCGACGCCGTTCCCGATGTCGATCTATGAGAACATCGCTTTCGGCGTCAGGCTCTATGAGAAGATCAGCAAGGCCGAGATGGACGGCCGTGTCGAGCAGGCGCTGAAGCGCGCCGCATTGTGGACCGAGGTCAAGGACAAGCTGAACGCCAGCGGCCTCAGCCTGTCGGGCGGCCAGCAACAGCGTCTTTGCATCGCCCGCACCGTGGCGGTGAAGCCGGAGGTCATCCTGCTCGACGAGCCGGCCTCGGCGCTCGATCCGCTGTCGACCGCCAAGATCGAGGAACTGATCGACGAGTTGCAGGCCGACTACACGATCGTCATCGTCACCCACAATATGCAGCAGGCGGCGCGCGTGTCACGCCAGACGGCTTTCATGTACCTGGGCGAACTGGTCGAATTCGACAAGACCGAGAAGATCTTCACGTCGCCTCGCGAGAAGCGCACGCAGGACTACATCACCGGCCGCTTCGGCTGATATCACGCATACGAGGACCAGGATCATGGCCGAACACACAGTCGCAGCCTTCGACGAGGATCTCGGACAGATCAGCAGGCTGATTAGCGACATGGGCGATCTCGCCGGCACGATGGTCGGCGGCGCCACCAAGGCGCTGCTGAATTCCGACAACGCGCTGGCACAGCGCGTCGTCTCCGACGACGCCATCATGGACGCACGCCAGCGCGAGCTCGATGACCGAGCCATCACCCTCATCGCCAAGCGTCAGCCGATGGCCGACGATCTGCGTCATGTCGTCGGCTCGATCCGGATGGCGGGCGATCTCGAGCGCATCGGCGACCTTGCCAAGAACATTGCCAAGCGCGTCGGCTCCGTCGGCCTCTCCGCCACGCCACGCGACCTGTCGCATTCGATCGACTCCATGGCGCAGCTGGTGCTGATCCAGGTGCAGGCCGTGGTCGAGGAATATGCGGCCGGCGATGCCGCCGCACTCGCCAAGCTCAGGAATGACGACGAACGCATCGATGTCAAATACACATCGGTGTTCCGCGAACTCCTGACCTACATGATGGAAGACCCGCGCAACATCACGGCTTGCACGCATCTTTTGTTCTGCGCCAAGAATCTCGAACGCATCGGCGACCACGTGACCAACATTGCCGAGAATGCATATTATGTGCTGACCGGCACGCAACTGCCCGCCAACCGCCCGAAGCAGGACGAGACGGCGATGTCGGTGCCGGCGGCTTGACGGCAGGGATGATCAATCGATGATCGCGCCACGCATCATGGTGGTGGAGGACGAGGAGCCGCTCGGCGTGCTTCTCCGCTACAATCTGGAATCGGAAGGCTACCAGGTCGAGGTGGTGACACGCGGCGACGAAGCCGAGATCCGCCTCCAGGAGAACGTGCCCGACCTCCTGGTGCTCGACTGGATGGTGCCGGCGGTTTCCGGCATCGAACTCTGCCGGCGCCTGCGAATGCGGCCCGAGACCGAGAGGCTGCCGATCATCATGCTGACGGCACGCGGCGAGGAGAGCGACCGCGTGCGCGGCCTCTCGACCGGTGCCGACGACTATCTGGTCAAGCCGTTCTCGACACCGGAATTCATGGCCCGGGTCAAGGCGCTGCTGCGCCGCGCCAAGCCGGAAGTGCTGTCCAGCGTGCTCAAGGTCGGCGACATCGTGCTCGACCGGGAATCGCACCGGGTCTATCGCAAGAAGAGCGAGATCCGGCTCGGGCCGACCGAGTTTCGCCTGCTGGAATTCATGATGCGCCATCCCGGCCGCGTGTTCTCGCGCAGCCAGTTGCTCGACAATGTCTGGGGCGAGACGATCTATATCGATGAACGCACCGTGGACGTGCATGTCGGCCGGCTGCGCAAGGCGGTCAACAATGGCCGTATGCCGGACGTGATCCGCACCATTCGCGGCGCTGGCTACGCGATCCGCGAAGACTGAAATCAGGCTACATTCTTGCCCGGAACGCCGGGCCTCGCCAGCACGCCCGGCGCGAAAATCTCCTGGTCGACGAAGGTCAATGCGCGCATAGCGCAACCTTCGCGGATGAGCGGCAGCTCGTTCGGCTCGGTGTCGAAGGAAATCGATTCCGAATGCTGGCCGCCGGCGGTCTGGGCGATGGCCTCGCGCAAGGCCGGCTCGATCAGGTCGAAGGCGGCGGCGCTGACGCCGACCATGGCGACGGGTGCGGGATCGATCAGCGCGAACAGGCTGCCCAGCCCATAGCCGAGCGCCTCGCCGGCCTTGCGATAGGCTTCGCGCTCCGGTCCGTCTTTCTCCCTTGCCGTCGCGGCGAGTGTCCGCATCTGCGCATCGCTGACATCTGCGACCGGTTCGGCGTCCTCGCCAAGCTGCCTGGCGTTGCGCCAGATGGCGTAGTTGCCGGCATAGGCCTCGACGCAGCCGCGCCGTCCGCAGCGGCAGAGCGCGCCTCCCGGGCGATGGATCATGTGGCCGAACTCGCCTCCCGATGAATGCGTGCCGGTGAACAGCTCGCCCTTCAGCACCAGGCCCATGCCGATGCCGTGCGAGAGCAGGATGGCGATGAAGTCATCGCGGTAGCGTTCNGGGTCGCGCCAGCGCAGCGCCACCGCCATCATGTTGCAGTCGTTCTCCATGGTGGCGGGGATGCCGAACTCGGCTTCAAGTATGTCGGCGAAGGGAATGTCCGTCTGCGGCGTGATCGGCGACCACAGCATCGCACGCGCCTCGGTGTCGGTGATGCCCTGGATCGCCAGCGCGATGCGGGCAATACTGCGGACGTCGAGATCGGGGTCCTCGAGGCGCCGCCGCACTATTGCCGTGCATTCGCCGATCAGCGCCTCGCGCGACATGGTCAGCGTGTCCAGCCGGCGCTGTTCCTCGGCGACCACCTGGCCGGAATAATCGATGACGGCGACGGACAGGAAATTCAGCGACAGCACCACGGTCATGATAGCCGCGGCCTCGGGGTTGAGGCCAAGGCCAACCTGCGGCCGGCCGCGTTTCAGTGAACCGGCTTCGTTCGGCTTGCCTTCGGTCAGGATACCCTCGTCGATCAGGTCGGCTGATATCGCCGATATGGTCGAGTGGCTGAGGCCGGTGGTGGCGGCGATCTCGGTGCGCGAGGGCTGACCACCCTGACGCACGGCTGCAATCACCATGGCGCGGTTGCGCCGGCGCAGATCGTCGTGGCGGATTCCGACCGACATGCTTCCCACATCCTCCCCGTCGCCGTGGTTCTTGACACCCCCTCGAACATCTCCGGCAACGGGCCGAATACTGGCAGAAGCGGCAGGAGCTGTCATTTATTTATTGCGGGACTCGAAAAAAGGTTCCCGGCACCTCAAAATCCATCAGAATCGATGTTGACAGTGTTCCGACGATGGATCAGTGTTTTTTCGAGGCTCGAAAAAATAGGGTCTTTATGCCGGCCTTCGGGCCAGTTTGGTCGCGCCATACGCGGCGCAGGGAGGATATATCATGAAGAGATTCACAGTCGCCATCCTGGCGGGTGTCGCCATGTCGCTGACGCTGGCGTCGGTGGCGCAGGCGAAGGACAAGGTCATCGGCGTTTCGTGGTCGAATTTCCAGGAAGAGCGCTGGAAGACCGACGAGGCCGCCATGAAGAAGGCGATCGAGGCCGCGGGCGACAAGTACATTTCCGCCGATGCGCAGTCCAATCCCGGCAAGCAGCTGACCGATGTCGAAAGCCTGATTTCGCAGGGCGCCAATTCGCTGATCATCCTGGCGCAGGATGCTTCGGCCATCGGCCCGGCGGTGCAGAAGGCGCTCGACGAGGGCATTCCGGTCGTCGGCTATGACCGCCTGATCGAGAACAAGGATGTCTTCTACCTGACCTTCGACAACAAGGAAGTCGGCCGCATGCAGGCCCGCGAGGTGTTCAAGGTGAAGCCTGAAGGCAATTACGTTTTCATCAAGGGCTCGGGTGCCGATCCGAATGCCGACTTCCTGTTCTCGGGCTCGATGGAAGTGCTGAAGGAAGCCATCGACAGCGGCAAGATCAAGAATGTCGGCGAAGCCTATACGGACGGCTGGCTGCCCGCCAACGCCCAAAAGAACATGGAGCAGTTCCTCACCGCCAACGACAATAAGGTCGACGCCGTGGTCGCGGCCAATGACGGCACCGCCGGCGGCGTCGTCGCGGCGCTGACGGCGCAGGGCCTCGCCGGCACCGTGCCAGTCTCTGGCCAGGACGGCGACCACGCCGCGCTCAACCGCATCGCGCTCGGCACCCAGACCGTGTCGGTGTGGAAGGATGCGCGTGAACTCGGCAAGAACGCCGCCGAGATCGCCTCGCAGCTCGCCGACGGCAAGAAGATGACCGACATCGCCGGCGCGAAGGACTTCACGACGCCTGGCGGCAACACCGTCAAGTCGCTGTTCCTGACCCCGGTCGCCATCACCAAGGACAATCTCAACCTCGTCATCGACGCCGGCTGGATCAAGAAGGACGAAGTCTGCGCGGGCGTCGCCGCCGGCAGCGTCGCGGCCTGCAACTGAGTTTGACCGCTTGCAGAAATGAAGGCGCCGCGGCCCCAAGCCGCGGCGTTTTCTCAAAAAGATTTGTGTTTCCGCATCACGCGGATAGCTTCTAGGCTGGGTTCGGCATCCGCGTCAGACGGCCAGCCGGTTGGAGGAAATCATGACCGATACGACGTCCAACCTGCAGGCCGATACCGCGCGCGCCTCGGAACTCGGCGCGGTCGCCCGGTTCCTGAAAGCGACCGAGATCGACACCCGTATGCTCGGCATGATCGGCGCCCTGCTGCTGATCTGGGTCGCGCTGCATGTGATTTCGAGCTTGCGTCTTGGCGTCAATCCGTTCGATTTCGACAGCCGCACGTTTCTGACGCCGCGCAATCTGTGGAATCTGTCGGTGCAGACGTCCGCGGTCGCAATCATGGCCTGCGGCATGGTGCTGGTCATCGTCATGCGCAACATCGACCTCTCCGTTGGTTCCGCCGAGGGCCTGATCGGCATGGTCATGGGCTTTGCCCAGGTGCACTTCCTGGTCCGGTTCGTGGGGCTTGAACTCGGCAATCCATGGATCTGGGTGCTGGCACTGGTCATCGGCCTGGCGCTCGGCCTGTTGATCGGCGCCTTCCAAGGCTTCGTCATCGCCTATCTCGACGTGCCGGCCTTCATCGTCACGCTGGGCGGCCTGCTGGTCTGGCGCGGTGCCGCCTGGTGGGTCACCAGCGGCCAGACGGTGGCACCGCTCGACGCCACCTTCCAGCTGATGGGCGGCGGACCGGCCGGATCGATCGGCGCGACCTGGAGCTGGGTCGTAGGCATCGTCGCCTGCCTGGCCGTCGTGTTTGCGGTGTTCAACGGGCGGGTGCAACGAAAGCGGTTCCGCTTCCCGCTGCGGCCGATCTGGGCCGAGACGCTGCTCGGCGTCGTCACCTGTGCCGTCATCATGGGCGCGGTGTGGCTGGCCAACTCCTATCCGTGGCCGATCGGCATCGTGAACCGGTACGCGGCCGCCAACAACATCACCGTGCCGGAGGGCGGGCTATTCATCGCCCACGGCATCGCCATACCGGTATTGATGGCCGTCGCCGTCGGGCTGGTCATGACCTTCATCACGAAACGCACCCGTTTCGGCCGTTATGTCTTTGCCATCGGCGGCAATCCGGAAGCGGCCAACCTCGCCGGCATCAACACGCGCTGGATCACCATGAAGGTGTTCATGATCATGGGCGTGCTGGCCACGATCGCCGCCGCCATTTCGTCGGCCCGGCAGAACTCGGCCACCAATGTGCTTGGAACATTGGATGAGCTGCTCGTCATTGCCGCGGCCGTTATCGGCGGCACGTCGCTTGCCGGCGGCTCGGGAACGATCATCGGCGCCATGCTCGGCGCGTTGCTTATGCAGTCGCTGCAGTCGGGCATGGTGCTGCTCGGCGTCGATTCGCCTCTGCAGAGCATCGTCGTCGGCGCCGTGCTGGTCATCGCGGTGTGGCTCGACACCGTTTACCGCAAGCGCGTTTAGGGAGGTATCGCCGTGATTGACAAGACTGCTCCTGCAGCCACCGCGCTGGTCGACATGCGTAATATCTCGATCGCATTCGGCGGCATCCGTGCCGTCGACGATGCCTCGATCGATCTTTTCCCCGGCGAAGTCGTGGCGCTGCTCGGCCACAACGGCGCCGGCAAGTCGACGCTGATCAAGATCCTGTCCGGCGCCTACAAGCGCGACTCCGGCCAGATATTCGTCAATGGCGAGGAGGCAGCGATCTCCAACCCGCGCGACGCCAAGAAATACGGCATCGAGACGATCTACCAGACGCTGGCGTTGGCAGACAATGTCGATGCCGCCGCCAATCTGTTCCTCGGCCGCGAGCTGATGACCGCCTGGGGCACGCTCGACGACGTCGCCATGGAGGCCGAGGCGCGCAAGGTGATGGGGCGGCTCAATCCTCGCTTCCAGCGTTTCAAGGAACCGGTGATCAAACTATCGGGCGGACAGCGCCAGTCGGTGGCGATCGCACGCGCCATCCTGTTCAACGCCCGCATCCTGATCATGGACGAGCCGACGGCGGCACTCGGCCCCCAGGAAACGGCACAGGTCGGCGAACTGGTCAGGCAGCTCAAGTCCGAGGGCATCGGCATCTTCCTGATCAGCCACGACATCCACGACGTGTTCGAGCTTGCCGACCGGATCTGCGTGATGAAGAACGGTCAGGTCGTCGGCACGGCACGCACCACGGATGTCACCCAGGACGAGGTGCTGGGCATGATCATCCTGGGGAAATGTCCTCCAGGTGCCATACCGGGGCCGGGTGCGCTGAAGATCGCCGCCTGAGGCCGGCCAGGCTGCTCGGGCACGCCCCGTTGCCGTTCACATGATATGCCAGTGATCACGATGGCTTGGCCTGACCATTGTGTTGGCCCGGCGACTTGCCCATAAAGGTCCTGTTTGATCGTGGACCGCATCATCCGTTGAAGAAGCTTTTTCCAATCGTCGCGTTCATTGCCGTTGCATTGATCAGCATGACCATGGCGGGATTCGCTTATTTCGCGACGCAGGAAGCCGCCCGTATCAAGTTCGAAGGGGCGGCCGATGACGCCCTCAATCGGATCGAGAGCCGCATCGACCTGCATCTGTCGCTGCTGCGCTCGACGCAGGCCCTGTTCGACGCGCGCAACGGCGATATTTCCCAGAACGAGTTCAAGGCCTTCTTCAAGGCGCTGGATGTCGACAGCAATTTCGGCGGCCTGCGCGGCATCGGCTTCCTGCGGCTGGTCAAGACGGGCGACGAGGAAACGGTCGAACGCGACATCCTCCACGATTTCGGCGCCAGCCATTCGGTCTATCCGGATACGACGCAGCCCTGGCGCACGCCGGTTGCGCTTTTCGAGCCGCTGGATCCGTCCAACCAGGCCAGCATCGGCTACGACATGTTCAGCGAGCCGGTGCGGCGCGCGGCGATCGAAAAGGCGATGGCCGACGACCAACAGCATGCAAGCGGGCTGGTGCAGCTCGGCCAGGGCACGGGTGCCGCGCAGACCTTCACCGGCTTCCTGGTCTTCGTGCGGCTCAACGTCGAAACGGCGCCGGAGGTCATCAACGCATCGCGCTCCTCGACCGCCGGCTTTCTCTATGCCGCCTTCCGCGCCCGGGATCTGTTCCAGATCGCGCTGAGCCGCGCGCCGCTGCTGCCGGTCAACACAGAGATCTATGACGGAACGGCAAACAGCGACAATCTGTTGTTCCGCTCGGAGACGCCACCGGCTTCATCCTTGGGAGACCGGCTGCTGGTCACCCGCAAGATGACCGTGGCTGGGCGCCCGTGGACCGTGTTGTTCAGGCCGACCAGTGCCTTCTCGCAACCCTCGTCGCGCGCCATCCCTGTGATGCTGGGCCTGTTCGGCCTGCTCCTGGCCGGCGCCATCGCGCTGGTGGCGCGCTATCAGGAGCGGGCCTATGACGCGGTGTCGGCCTTGCATGAAACAACGGAAAAGAGCCTGCTCGAAAAGGACCTGATGCTGCAGGAGATGAAGCATCGCATCAAGAACTCGATCACCAGGGTGCTGGCGATCGCCCGGCAGACGGCGTCGCGGGCAACCGACGTCAATGAGTTCTCCGCTTCCTTCTCGGCCAGGCTGCAGGCGATGGCCGCCTCGCAGGACATGTTGACGCGCTCGCGCTGGCAGAAAGCCGACCTTGCCGACCTGCTGCGCATCGAACTCGGCCAGGTGTTCGGCAAGGAGCTGCCGGAGGGGCTCCTCTCAGGCCCGGAGGTGCTGCTCGATGAAACCACGACGCAGGCGCTTGGCCTGACCTTTCATGAACTCGCCACCAATGCGCTGAAATATGGTGAAGCCGGCAATTCCGCGAATTCGTTCAAGGGGGATTGGGCGCTGAAAGTGGAATGGTCGCTGGAAGGCCGTGGACGCGAGCGGATCCTGGCGCTGAACTGGCGGGAAGCTGGAAAAAACAAGATCGAGGCGCCGGCCGTGACCGGATTCGGTACGAAACTGATCGACCTCAACGTCACCCGCGAATTGCGCGGCACGATCAAGCGCGATTTCCAGGCTGACGGCCTGAAGGTGGAAATCAGAATTCCGTTGGTCGGCTGAAATCCTGCCGATCGGCAACGGCCAAGAAAATCCGGAGGCCGACATGGCCCCCGGTTTTGTATTCCCTTAGAGCGGTTCAGCGTTTGATAGAAATCGCCGAGCCGCTCCTGATTGCTCTAATCGCTGAATTAGTTGCAGCGGGCCGTGTAGATCCGGCCGCGATGATCGCGATACTGGCAGTAGCCGTTGCGCAGGTTGCGAACCAGCAGGCCGGACCCGGCACCGACGGCCGCGCCGATCAGCGCGCCCTTGCCGCCGCCGACCAACCCGCCTACGCCCGCACCGATCAAGCCGCCGCCGACGACGTCCTGCTCGGTCGTGGTGCAGCCGCTGACGGCGACCACCGCAACCATGGCAATAAGTATTTTCCGCATAGAGTCACTCCTCACTTGTGTCCACACTTTAGTAAGCTCCAACCGCCGTTTAGCACGAAACGACGGCCTTTGCTGCTGCAATTTATTGTTGATTAACGTCGTCTTTTTCTGGGCGGATCGTGTTCGACGCCATCACGAGGCCGGATATGGTCAACGAAGCGTCAAGGCTACCGTCTGGCCGCATCTTCCAGACAAGTTGATCGTACTCGTCCTCCAACGCGGGATCGACCGCGAGGCATTTGGTGACGACATGCTGCGCCTGCCCCTGTACGTCGCCCATCGCGAAGGGGCGCTCAGCGTTGCATTCGTCAGCAGTCGCAAAAACACTGACAGGGACCTGCAATTCCCGGCATTCGGCCAACGCGGTTATGTGTTGCATGACAGATGTTCCTCTAGCCGCAATAACGATCAACATCATCAAAAAGTTCCTGTCATTCCAACGGGGCTCTCACGGTCGAAGGTGCCCCCGCGTTGATCGATCGGCGATTTCAACAGCGCGCACGGTGAGGAGAGCAGGAGCTAAGTCAGGTCAACTGCCAAAGAACGGCCAGCGACATTTTCGCGGCCAGCGCAAGAACGAGCCCCTTCATCAAACCCTTGCCTGCTTCAGGGAGTGTTCTTGCGGAGGATTCGGATTCCTGAAATTCGCCCATCGAAATCCGGGCGGCTTGTTCCAGTCTGTTCATGTCGGCAACCGTCAAGACGTTCCTCCCGTACCGCGCTGCAAGCCTGCCAACGATGTCCGAAAAAGGGGTGGGTTCCGGCGATGTCTGGGAAAAACAGTATTCGCTCTTATGGTGAACAGCCGGTTAAGAATCGCTGCTTGCCGGGCTCTCACTGCGTCTCGAAATTGCTGTGCGGAACGACCAGGCGGTATTCGAGGTGGCCGTCGCCGATATCGAGGTTCGCGGTTCCGTTCAGGGACGCTGGCACCACACGCTCCAACGCGACGCTGCCGAATCGCTTTTGACCGCTCCCATCGTCGTCGGTCCCTATCGTTTCGGCCCATGTCAAAGACAAGGCCACGTCCCCCGTGGCGGCGGCGTTGAGGTCGGCGGTGACCTCGACGAAACCGTCCGGCCGGGACAGGGCGCCGTAGCTGACGGAGTTGACGGCGAGTTCATGCATCGCCAGGCCAATATGCAGCGCGGCGTTGGGATTGAGGTAGGGATTGGCGCCACGGAAGCGAAGGCTGTGCGATGGGTTCGCTCCGTAGCGGCCGACCTGGCTCGCCACCAGTTCATGAAGGGCTGCCCCTCGCCAGTTGGAGGATGTCACCAGATCCTGGGAGGAGGCCAGCGACTGCAGCCGGCCGCGGAAGCGCGTCAGGAAGTCGCCGACGCCGTCGGAATAACGACCGGTCTGGGTCGCGATGCTCTGGATGATCGCCAGCAGGTTCTTCGAGCGGTGGCTGACTTCACGCAGCAACGTCGTCAATGTCTGTTCGCGCCGCTTCTGCTCGGTCGTCTCAACCATGGTGGTGACGACGCCTTGTACATTGCCATCATCGCCTCGGTCGGCATCGACCCAGATCTGAAACCAGCGAACGCCGTTCTCGACCGGGACACTGATTTCAAGGCGCTGAGCATCGCCGGTTGCGACCACCTCGCGCTTGGCGGCGGCGATGCGGTCGGTATGCGCCATCGGCAGGATGCCATTCCCCTCGACCTCATCGGAGGCCCAGGGCGCGCGCATGTTGCGGGCCCATACGGTCTTCATCTCGCGATCCTGATAAAGAACGGAAATGCCGGCATTGTGCAGGGCGTGAAGAAGGGCACGGCCAAGCTGCATGCCGCTTTCAGCGGGGTGCATGGCGATGACTTCATCGCTCCGTGCGCCTTCCGTCTTATCTGAAGTCCTGGAGCGCATAGGTCAATCTGTTCACCCAACTCAGGCTGAACGGCTCACTGTCGAATGAGTTCCCTAAAAGCGGTCCGCCGGACGGTATCCATTGAAGGACGCCGCCCGGCGGTGGCTGGAAACCGTTTGAGGGGTGCGGCTTCCAGTGTTCGCCTGATAGCTCGCCAGGCTCACGCCCGCCTGAACAGGCCGGCCAGAAGCGAAATGATCAGGAAAGCCAGGAAGATGAAGAACAATATCTGCGCGATACCGGCGGAGGTGCCGGCAATGCCGCCGAAACCAAGCGCGCCGGCGATAATCGCCACGACGAGAAATACGAGCGCCCAGTAAAGCATGGCTCATCTCCTTCCAATGATGCGACAAAAACGTGGGTGGATGCGGTTTGTTCCACCCTTCGCCGAAAAAGACGGTGCTTGCAAATCGTTCCGGGCGGCGCGGGCCGGAAAGTCGCCGGTGGCCGATCCGGCTTGTCAAAAAGACCGCCGGAAACAATCGCATCCAGCGGCCTTGATGTCTCTGTCCTGCGTCCGAGGCAGCGATCTATGCGGCAGCCTTGGCCTGCCGGTCGAAGAACAGCGCCTGGCTGATCAGCGCCTTGACCATGTCGGGATTGAACGGTTTGGTCACGAGGAAGGCGGGTTCGGGGCGCTCTCCGGTCAGGAGACGTTCGGGAAAGGCGGTGATGAAGATCACCGGCACCGATGTCGAAGAGAGGATTTCGTTCACGGCCTCGATGCCTGAACTGCCGTCGGCGAGCTGGATATCGGCCAGGACCATCTTCGGTCGGGTCTTGCCGAACATCGTCACCGCTTCGGCATGGGTGCGCGCCGTTCCCACGACCCGATGACCGAGGCTTTCGACCATCTCCTCTATGTCCATGGCGATCAGCGGCTCATCCTCGATAATCAGCACGTCGGTCGCTACCTGACGGGAAATCTCGTTGCTTGCCTGGGCGAGCAGCTCGGAGAACTGCTGGTCGCTGACATCGAGGATTTCGGCCGCCTCGTCCTCGCTGAAACCTTCGACGGCAACCAACAGGAAGGCCTGGCGGGGAAGCGGCGCGATCGCATTGAGATTGGCGGCCGCGCGCTGCTCCCAGGCCGACTGTGACTGCTCCTGCGGAACGCGGATGGCAACGGATGTGAAGAGCTTGGCAAAAACCTTGTACAAGGCGATCCGGTCACTCGACGCCTCCGGGAAGATGTCGACATCGGCAATGATGGCCTCAAGCATCGCGGCGACCAGCGCGTCGCCGCTCTCCTGCGAACCCGAGACGGCACGCGAGAAGCGCCGCAGGAACGGCAGATGCGGAGCGATGGTGGCGGACAAGCTCATGATGGACGTCTCCCTCAAATGACGCGGTTGGATGCATTGCAGGTCAAGCTGATTGCAAGCCCAGTGAAAATAACGCCGCTTTTCCGAAAAAGTTCCGCTGATGTGGAACGAATCAGTGGCAATGGCGTTTTGACGCTGGGTTGGGCAAACCAGACGAGGGCAGCGCTTGTCTTGTGTTGTGTGTGAGCGGCTTGAGCTCTGGGAATAAAAGGGCGAAATGAAGGATATGACGAAAGATATTCTGGCTGGCGCCGCGGGCAGGCGCCGGAACGGCGTCGGCGACCCTCTTGGGCCGAACTCCGAAATCGGGCGCAAACTCAAACAATATTATGACGAGCTGGTCTCCGACAATGTGCCGGATCGCTTCGCCCGGTTGCTCAGCCAACTGGAACAGGCCGAACCCGCACAGAAGAAGGACTGAGGCATGGCAGCGGTCTCCCAAGGCTTCAAGACCGATTTGCTTGGGGCAATCCCAAGCTTGCGGGCTTTTGCCGTGTCGCTGACTCAGAATGCCGACAAGGCCGACGATCTCGTTCAGGAAACGCTGGTCAAGGCCTGGGACAAGCATGAGAGCTTTCAGCCCGGCACCAACCTCAAGGCGTGGCTTTTCACGATCTTGCGCAATGAATTCTATTCGCAAATGCGCAAGCGCGGCCGCGAGGTGCAGGACAGCGACGGCATCATGACGGCCCGGCTTGCAGTACACCCTGCCCAGCACGGCCAACTCGACCTCAAGGATTTTCGCGGCGCTCTCGAGCAATTGCCGGAGGACCAGCGCGAAGCCATCATCCTGATCGGCGCTTCGGGCTTCTCCTATGAGGAGGCCGCTGAAATTTGCGGTTGCGCGGTCGGAACGATCAAGAGCCGCGTCAGCAGGGCCCGCACGCGCCTGCAGGAAATCCTGAAAATCTCCGGGGAGGACGAGTATGGTCCCGATGCGATCTCGGCTCAGGTCACGGGGACGGCGGCGCATTGAATGCGGGCCGAATAACGGCGATTTGGACGTCGCGTCAGTCTCTGCCAGGGGAGCCGCGACCGTAGGCCAGCGCCACGGCTTCGACGAGGTCTTCGCCTGAATAGGGCTTGGTGACCAGCCTCACCCCGGGGAACGACGCCTTGATCTCGTCCGCATCCGAATAGCCGGACGCGAAAACGAACGGGACGCCGGTTTCACGCAGGCCCGCGGCGAATTCGAGCGTCGAGGCACCGCCCAGCACTAGATCGACAATGGCCGCGTCGAAATCCGTCGCGACCTTCCGGCCATCGACCTCGGACAGGTCGCGGGCAACCACCACCTCGCTGGCACCGTGGTCGCGGCAGAGTTGCTCGACATCCATGGCTATGAGGTATTCATCCTCCAGGACAAGAATGCGCAATCCGTCAAGTAATTGAGGCACAGGCAATTGCTCCTTGAAACGTCGGGAGTCATGATCGCAATTCGGTGTGTTGTCATTTAAAAAAGATATGCGCCGCCGATGAAAGGGCAATCTCAGGCAGGCGCGTGGAACGGACCTGCTGGCGGCAGGCATTTGCAAATGCCAAGCAAGACCGAGCGCGTTTTTCAAGCCGGCAATATCCTTGCGAGGAATGGCCGTTACGGCCGCTGATCTGACGCAGCGCTTCTTGCCAGAGTTGGGGGATCGGGTGCGCATGACCTGGTTTTCGCCTAGTTTGCCCCGGCATCGGAACCTTGAGACGCGCATCGCGTTTGAAATCGAGCAATCACAAGGAGTTAAGCAATGGCAACCGCCGCAGGGAAAACCGCCAACGAAGCGCGGACGAATTCAGATCTTGAAGCCGACATCAGGCAGTTGAAGGCCGATATCGACAAGCTCACCAAACAGTTGGCCCAGATCGGTGAACACGGCTACGGCACGGCCCGCCGGGCGGCGGCCGAAGGCGTCGAGCAGTTGCGCGCCCAAGGGGAGGCCGCCTTCGACAGCCTGCGCGGCAACGCCAGGGATATCGAGGCGCAAATGGTGGCAAGCGTACGCGAAAAGCCGGTAACGTCGCTGGCAATCGCCGCTGGCATCGGCTTCCTGTTCGCGCTGCTCGCGCGTCGCTAGTTTCGCCGAGATGGGACTGCTGGCTTCCCTGCTCTCGGGTTTCGCTTCGGGTGAAACAATGGCTGTGGTGCGCCGCGCGCGCACGGCGGCCATCGTCTATGCGCTTGCAGCGCTGGCGGCATTCTGCGGCCTCGGCTTCCTGGTCGGGGCGGCTTACATCTGGACATCGGCGCGCTATGGATCGCTGGCTGCCGCGGTTGGTTTCGGTGTCGGCTTCCTGGTGATCGCGGGCCTTATTGTTCTGATCCATCGGCTGGTGTCGGACGCCCAGGTCCGCCGCGAAGCAAGGCGGCGCAAGGCCGACATGAAGGCGATCGGCATTACGGCCGCGCTCGCGGTGCTACCGACATTGCTCAAGGGAAAAAGTGGGCTCAAGGGAAAAGGGGGGCTCGGGATTATTCTTGGTCCGGCCGTGGCACTCGCGGCCTATGCCATCTACCGCGAGAACGTGAAGTCCGACGCCGATCGTCCGGATGCCGGCGAGGGATAGCAGCGCCGGCCGGCCCGCCTCGTGTCACTTCGACAGATATTCCAGCGCCATCGATATCTCGGCGAAGACGCCGTCGCGCTGGACACAGTTTCCACCCTGCTATCCAACCAGGTCTCCAACGGCTTGCCGTGATGTCCTTGCCCCCGCCGGCCCGAGACAGCCTTGCAGCCGGAACCATCCTTGCGAGGGACCGTTACCCGAGCGTGATTTGCCGATCGGGCCAGCCAACGCGAAGCCAGATGAGGAACCGCCATGACCAAGAACATTCCCGAAAACAAAGCGCGTCAGGGGCGATGGGGTTGGCATGGGTTCCAAATCCTGATCGCCGGACTGCTCCTTGCGCTCATCGCGTGGGGTGTCGTCGAGATTTACGGCGAGCTGATCAAAGCACCGAACACAGGCGAACAACACGTCCCCGCTCCGCCGGATTCCGGCCCGGCGCCCTCCGGCTAAATCGCGGCTCCCGTGGCTTCACACCGCATTAGGCGGCCTTCGCCTGGGCCACGCTGGCCGGCACCAGGACATTGAGCGCTCCGGGTTTGATTTCGATTGTCGTCTCACGATCGAGCCTGACCAGTTCGCCATCCATCACGGCGCGAAATTTTCTGCCGCCGGAATGGATTTTCAGCACTGCACGGTCGGCCTGATGGATTTCGACGTGCTCGTTGTCGCGCCATTTGCCGCGCGCCATGTTGAAGAAGAACTTGACCAGTTCAGCGCGCTGTTGCGCCACCGTGACGTAGATGCCAAGCACGCCGCCCGCAGGGTTGTCGGCATAAGGCAAATGGCCTTCGCCGAACAGATTGTTGGTGACGCCGATGCCCGATATGCGCGCCGTCATCTCGGCGTCGCCAATGCCGAGCGTAACGTTCATTGCCGGGGGGTTCTTGATCGTCGCCCAGGCGGCCTTGGCTGAAGCACCGATCTTACCCAGGCGCGACCCGAATTCCATCTTCTGGCGCAGTTGCACCATCTTGGCATGCATGCCGATCGAGAACTGATGAACGAATGGCTGGCCATTGGCCGTGGCCATGTCGACCGCAATGATTTCGCCGTCGGCGAAGGTTTCCAGGGCGGCATCGAGCGACTGCGGAATGCCGAGACCGCGCGCGAACAGGTTCATCGTGCCGGCCGGCAATATGGCGAGCGCCTTTTTCTTGCCCATCAGCCTGGCAGCCGCGGCTGAGATGGTTCCGTCGCCGCCGCCGGCGAGCACGACGTCGATGGTGCGGCGCGAGACGGCGCTGTCGAGGGTTTCCGCGATATCCCGGCCGGCAACGATGTCGATGCTGAGAGAATGGCCCGCCGATTCCAGCGTCTGACGCATCCGGTCGGAAAAGGCCATGAGATCGGTGGTGCGCAAGGTGCCGCCGTCCCGGTTCAGCACCGCTGCAAAATTCATGCCCGGCTCCGCTGTTCAATCAAAACTGGCCCAGGCCTGCCTAGCCGGAGTCGAAACGCAGTGGACCAGGAAAGGTTCCGGTTGTGCTGGAATCCAGGCCAGTATCCAAGGTCGGAATTCAGGGGTTGCGTCGGCTGGCGGTTACGCATCCACTTGGTGGTTTTGGTCTCGGATGCCGCGGTTTTTTTGTCGGAACAACAGCATGGTCACGACGTTGTGAACCTGTAGAGATGCCGCGCCCGATCTACGCGGCGTGCACGAAATCAGGCACGAGGAGAGATTATCATGATCCGCACCCTTTTAGCGACAACCGCCCTTGCAACAATGGTTGCAACCGGTGCCTTCGCGCAAAACGCAACCCCAGCCCCCGCGAACCCACCGGCCGCTCAGGAGCCGGCAGCGCCAGTGATCCGGGCGGAAGGCAGCATCGTCACCAATATCATCGGCGAAACCGTCTACAACGGCACTGGTGACAATGCCGAGAATATCGGCAAGGTCACTGACGTGGTGTTTGACAAGGACGGCATGGCGAAGTCGGTCGTCATCGGTGTCGGCGGTTTCCTTGGCGTCGGAACCAAGAACGTCGCCTTCGACTATGACAAGCTGCAATGGGCCGAGAAGAACGGCGACCGCTGGCTCGTGGCCCAGACAACCAAGGACGAGCTGAAGGCGCATCCGGAGTTCGACAGCAAAGCTTATGCGCCGGCCCCGGCCGCACCGACGACTGCCCAGGCGCCGGCTACGTCGACCGACGCAGCACAGAAGCCCGCAGAGGCGAACGCGCAACCGGTGAAACAGGCTGATGGCAACCTGGCCACAAACATCATTGGCGAAAATGTCTACAACGGCACAGGCGATGACGCGCAGAAGATCGGCGACGTCAACGACATCGTACTGACCAAGGAAGGCAAGGCGCAGTCGCTGATCATTGGCGTGGGCGGCTTCCTCGGCATAGGCGAAAAGAACGTCGCCTATGATTTCGCCAAGGCGCAGTGGGCGCAAAAGAATGGCGACCGCTGGCTGGTGGCGCAGACCACCAAGGAAGAGCTGCAGGCCCAGCCGGACTTCAACCGCAAGGCCTATGATCCGGCGCCGGCCACGACGGCATCGAACGCGCCGGCGGCAACCGCGCCGGCAACGGCGCCTGCTGTCACGACAGCCCCCGCTGCCGCTCCGGCGAACAAGACAGCGGCGGCGCCGGCTGACGCCACGGCTCCTGACCAGACGAAGACCGCGGCCATCGACAAGTCGAAGCTGACGGAGATGCCGATCGGCGAGATCAGGGCTGACGATCTGAAGGGCACGACGGTCTATGGCGCCAACGACGCCAAGGTCGGCGAGATCGGCGATGTCGTGCTGACGCCCGACAAGAAAACCGATGCCGTGATCGTCGATGTCGGCGGCTTCCTCGGCATCGGCTCGAAGGAGGTCGCGGTCGGCATGGATAATTTGAAGTTCATGACCGACAAGAACGGCAAGAAGTACCTTTATACGACCTTCACCAAGGAGCAGCTTGAGAAGCAAGCGGCTTACAATAAGGGCTCCTACGCCCAGAAGCGCGACGAGCAGCGCCTCGTCGTCCGGTAGGCAAGGATGCGGGCGGTAGGGGAAATCCCTTACCGCCCTGCTTGCTACCTGGCATATCCAGCCACCCCGTTTTCCGTCAGTTCCCAGAGTGCAAGCGACTGGTCGAGATGTTCGGCCCGCCAGGCAAGCAGCCTTTCGGCGAATTCCAGCCGGGTGGAACGGTGTGCCGGACTGCTGGCGAGGTTCTTCAGTTCGCCAGGGTCGTCCTCCATATCGAAAAGCAGGGGCGGCAAGCCGCCACTAAAATGCACATATTTGAATTTCTGTGTGCGGATGACAGCGAGGTTGCACTGGCGCGAGGTAATACCGAAGTGCTGTTCGGCTTCACCGTCCGCGACCGAGCGGAAGTCGAACTCCCAGTGCGCGGCGTCGCGCCAAACGGCTGGAGTTCCACCGCTCAAGAAGGGTTTCAGCGAGCACCCGTCAAGATGCGGCTCGGGAGCCACGCCGAGCAGGTCGATGAGCGTAGGCAAAATGTCCACCGCTTCGGTGAAGCGATCGATCTTGCTGGCGGCGGCCTTACGGTGGCGTGGATCGCGGATGATCAGCGGGATATGGTAGCTGCCGTCGAAATAGCCGCCCTTGCCCAGCATGAAATGGTCGCCCATCATTTCGGCGTGGTCGGAGGTGAGCACGATGATGGTGTTGTCCCACGCGCCTTCGGTTTTCAGCGCTTGCCATAGGCGGCCGAGCTGCGCGTCGACCTCCGAGATCATGCCGTAATAGATTGCCCGGATACGGCGGAAATCGTCCTCGCTCCAGTCGTGTACCTTGCCCGTGGCGCCGGGGCGGAACTTCGCGCGTTCTTGCCGGCCAAGATCATAGGCGATGTAGGGGTGGCCCTGAGATTCGGCACGCCAACTTTCCGCGCGGTGAAAAGCGGGGCCGGCCGCCGGATCGTATTGGATGTTGTACGGTTCCGGCACGATGAAGGGCGGATGCGGGCTGATAAAGGAAAGATGCGCAAACCATGGCGTGGCTTCCTCTTGCTCGCTCAGCCAGCGGATGAATTCGCCGGCGAGGAAGGCCGTTGGCGTCTGATCCTTCGAGTAGATGGGTGGCGCCTCAGTCACCTCGCCGTCCGCCTCGCCAACGGAGCGATGGATATCAGGACTTCCAGCGCTGGCATCGATGCCCTGCTGCTTCAGCCAGGACAACCACTGCTTCTGATGTTCGGGCAGCAATTGGCGCACAGTGAAGCCGGGCAGCACGCCTTCGTAGCTGTGCGACCGCGGATCGGCCGGTGCAAGCTGGCGCGGATCGAGCGACACATCGGTATAGCCGAACAAGGTCGGATCGTAACCGACGCTGCGCGCGGCAAGCGCAATATTGCCGTGGCGGGCATCGAGCGGTGTGCCGTTGCGACAGACACGGTTGTTCATCTGGTAGAGGCCCGTGTAGAGGCAGGCACGCGCGGGCGAGCACGGAGCCGCACCGCCGTAATGGTGCTTGAACAGCACACCTTCGGCGGCCAGCGCATCGGCATTCGGTGTCTTCACCTGGGCATGGCCGGCAGCCGACAGGCAATCACCGCGCCACTGGTCGCAAGTGATGAGGAGGACATTCGGCCGCCTGCCTTTTCCAGTCACTTGCGCTACCCTTCCCAGTATATTCGAATGCGCACATGCAACCGATTTCCATCAATCGCGCAAGACCAAGGCTGTTGGCCGGATGGTGAACAAGCACCTTCTCATTGTTCACTTTTGAAGCACAGTCCATTCTGTGTTTGCCGCCTTTGCCACAATCGATCGCGTCCTCATATTGGCGTGGACAGCGGCGAGGCCGCACAAGCACCAAGGGAAGGAGCAAAGACCATGCTCGACCAGATCAAGGGCCTGCATCACGTCACCTCGATGGCCAGGGATGCACGGCAGAACAATGATTTCTTCACCCACAAGCTTGGCCTGCGCCGGGTCAAGAAGACGGTCAATTTCGATGCGCCCGACGTCTACCATCTCTACTATGCCGACGAGGTCGGAACGCCGGGTTCGGTGATGACCTATTTCCCGTTTCCCAATATTGGCAAAGGCCGCCATGGCGTCGGCGAAGTCGGCACCACGGTCTACTCCGTGCCGGAAGGCACGCTCGCCTATTGGGAAAAACGCTTCACCGACGAAGGCGTAACCAATGTTGCCCGCGAGGATAGCTTTGGCGAGAAGCGGCTCGGATTTGCCGGCCCGGACGGCGATGGCTTTGCCCTCGTCGAGGACAAGGCCGACAGCAGAGCGCCCTGGGTGAAAGGCGGCATTGCCGCGGACGAGGCGATCCGCGGCTTTCACTCGGTTTCGCTCAGGCTGAAGGATGGCGGCGCCACCGAGGAGCTGTTGAAGTTCATGGGCTACGAGGAGGTCGACAAGTCAGGCAATGTCAGGCGGCTCGCCATCAGGAACGGCAACGGCGCCGATGTCGTCGACATCGAATCGCTGCCGACTGCCCCTTTCGCCGACCTCGGCGCGGGCTCCGTCCATCATGTCGCCTTCTCCGTCGAGAACCGCGCCAAGCAGCTCGAAGTGCGCAAAGCGCTGATGGATACCGGTTATGGCGTGACGCCGGTGATCGATCGCGACTATTTCTGGGCGATCTATTTCCGCACGCCAGGCGGCGTGCTGTTCGAAGTCGCCACCAACGAGCCGGGCTTCGACCGTGATGAGGACACCGCCCATCTCGGCGAGGCGCTGAAGCTGCCCACCCAGCATCAGCACCTGCGGCTCTATCTCGAACAGCATCTGCAGAAGCTGGAGGGCTGAGACGATGAGCAAGGACGCTTTCATCCACAAGGTGCTGCCCGGTTCGCCGGGCGGTTCGCTGCTCTTCGTCTTCCATGGCACGGGCGGCGACGAGAGCCAGCTTGTTTCGCTGGGGCGTGATCTCGCGCCCCAGGCCACCATCATCTCGCCGCGCGGCGATGTTTCCGAACAAGGTGCGGCGCGTTTCTTCCGCCGCACCGGCGAGGGCGTCTATGACATGGACGACCTGGCGCGGGCGACGGGCAAGATGGCTGAATTCGTCAAGGCCCATGTCGAGGCTGCGAAGCCGTCGGCCGTGCTGGGCCTCGGCTATTCCAACGGCGCCAACATCCTGGCCTCGCTGGTGTTCGAAGCCCCTGACCTGTTCGACGCTTCGGTGCTGATGCATCCGCTGATCCCGTTCGAACCGGAGGTGAAAGGCAGCCTTGCCGGCCGTCACATCCTGGTGACCGCCGGCAGGCGCGATCCGATCTGCCCGCCGAACCTGACGGCGCGGCTGGAAGCCTATTTGCGTGCCGATGGCGCCGATGTCACAGTGGAGTGGCACGACGGCGGGCATGAGGTGCGGCCAAACGAAATCGAGGCGGCGCGGCGGCTTTTTGCCGGTGTCGTCCAAGGAGTGTAGAGATGCCCGATCAATTGCCAGAGATCGAACTTGAAGATCGCGGATCCAAGGGTCGCTACTTCCTGCGCGGCCCCGGCGGCGCCGAGGCCGAGATGACCTTCACCAAGATCGGCGAGCACCAGCTCATCATCGACCACACCGAAGTGCCGGACGCCTTTCGCGGCCAGGGCGCCGGGCTTCGGCTCGTCACCCGCGCCGTCGAGGACGCGCGGGCAGCGGGCAAGAAGATCATTCCGCTCTGCCCGTTCGCCAACGCCCAGTTCCGCCGCCATCCGGAATGGGCCGACGTGCTGAAGCAGTAGGTCGGACAGGCTTTGTCATTTGCGCGGGTAGCACATCGTGCCTAAGTGGGTATGATATATCGCTCCCGCGCCGATGAACGAACCGAATGACCCCCTATGACAGACTCCGACTTCGTCCCCGTCTTCGACGGCCATAACGACACGCTGCTGAGGCTCTATCAGTCCAAGGACAGCGACGTCGAAAAGCTGTTCATCGACGGGAAATCGGGCGGCCATATCGACCTGCCGCGCGCGAAGGCCGGCGGATTCGCCGGCGGCATGTTCGCCATCTTCCCGCCGCCGGTCGAGAAAGCGCGGCGCAGCGCCGTGCCTTCGGCGCCGAGCGACAGCGAGCCGCTGCCGCCCGAGGTTCCGCGCGCCGATGCGCTCAACTCGACGATCGCCATGGCGTCCATCCTGTTCCGGCTTGAGCGCGCCGGCGCATTGGCGATCTGCCGCAGTGCCGGCGACGTGCGCAACGCCATGGCACAAGGCACGATTGCCGCGGTGTTCCACATCGAGGGCGTCGAGGCGATCGATCCCGAACTCACCATGCTCGACGTTCTGCATGCCGCGGGCCTGCGTTCGCTCGGCATCGTCTGGAGCCGGCCGAATGCGTTCGGTAATGGCGTGCCGTTCCGCTTTCCGTCCTCGCCCGATACCGGACCTGGCCTGACCGATGCCGGCAAGGCGCTGGTCAAGGCCTGCAATGAACTGAAGATCATGATCGACCTCTCGCATCTCAACGAGAAGGGCTTCCGCGATGTTGCAGCACTTAGCGATGCGCCGCTGGTCGCCACCCACTCCAACGTGCACGCGATCTGCGGCCATTCGCGCAATCTGACGGACTGGCAGCTCGGAGCGATCCGCGAGTCCGGCGGCATGGTCGGCCTCAACTTCGCCACCGGCTTCCTGCGCGAGGACGGCCGCATGAATGCCGACACCAGCCTCGACATCATGGTGCGCCATATCGATTCCCTGCTGCAGGCTTTGGGCGAGGACGGCGTCGGTCTCGGCTCGGATTTCGACGGTGCCATGATCCCGGCCGTCATCGGCGACGTCGCTGGCCTGCCGAAACTCATCGATGCGCTGGCGGCACGCGGTTTCGGCCGCGCGCTGATCGAAAAGATCGCCTACCGCAACTGGCTGAGCATGCTGGAAAGAACGATAGGTTAGAGTGGCTTATTCGAAGCCCATGCGCTTCAGCCAGTCCTTGCCGACGCCACGATCGCGAATGATCGGCAAGGGGTTTTCCGCATCCAACCGCGCGCAGATGCGGTAGACTTCGAGGGTCTCGGCGCTCATCTCGCCCTGCTTGTAGAAGAACATGGCGGCGGCATAGCGCGTGCGGCCGGACCATTTCTCGCCGAGCGGCGTGTTGACCAGCTCCCACTGCTCGGCGGCTTCGCCTTCTTCCTGGTGCTTGCCCGCTTCCTCGGTCATGGTCAGAAATCCGATGGCGGGTTGGCGGTGCGGCGGTCGAGCTTTATGAAGGGCCGCGCCACGACCTTGGCCCGTTTCATCAGCTTCTGGTACTGCAGCTCGCGCATGGCGTAGATCTCGACCCAGAGGTCCTCCACGACAGTATCACCATAGGGCCGCGTCAGCGAGGCGATGGCGATGTTGCGCTTGGCCATCGGCGACCACATGGCGGCGCTGACCAGGCCGACGTCCTTTGACTTCTTGTGGTAGACGATCGCGTGTTCGGCCGGGATGTTGCCCTCGATCTCCAGCCCGACCAGGACATGGCGCAGCTTGCGTTTCGCCCTCGCTTCGAGGATGGCACGACGGCCGTTGAAATGGCCTTTTTCCAGATCGATCATGAAGCCGAGCCCGATCTCATCGGGCATGCGCCGGCGGTCGGCGCGAATGGCGTGTTCGGCGGTGGTGAAATCGGCATTGGCGACGATCAGCCCGGCTTCGAGCCTAGCCCGATTGAGCGCGGTGTAGCCGATGGCGCGGATGCCGCGAAGTTCGCCCGCGGCCATCGACCGGTCCCACAGGCTGAGCGCCTTGTCGGCGGGCACGAACAGCTCGTAGCCGAGATCACCGGTAAAGCCGGTGCGCGAGATGGTGGCCGTGCCGTCGTCGTGCGGGAACTCGGCAAGGTCGAATATTTTCAGCTTCTCGACACCGGCGAAACCGGCATCGCGCAGCACGGCGAAGGCGGTTGGGCCCTGCAAGGCGAGCCCGGCGACGGCCTCGGTTTCTTCCTCGACAATGACGTCGAAGCCAAGGGCACTGTCCAGCAGCCACGGCAGATGCCGCTCCTGCGAACACAGCCGGAAGCGTGTCGGCGACAAGCGAAAAAGCGTACCATCATCCAGGACAAAACCTTCGTCGTCACACCACGCGGTGTAATGAACACGGCCGGGCCTGAGCTTGGTGACATCGCGCAAGGTGACGTGGTCGAGGAAGGCTTCGGCATCCGGTCCCTCGATCCGGTATTTGGTCATCGGCGAGATGTCGAACAGTGCTGCCTGGCTGCGGACGGCGAAATATTCGAGCTCCTCGTCCCAAAGCGAATGCGGCGCGCGGTAGCCGGCCCAATTGTACCAGTCCTGGGTCTTGGCTAGGGCGTCGATACGCGGTTGGAACGGCGTGCCAATGCGCAGCGTGCGGAAGTGGGATTGCGCCAGGGTGCGGACCGCGTTGTCGAGCTGACTGGTCATGGCAGCGTTCCTTCGCAGTGGAAGGCGGTGTTGGCCAACTGAGACATCCCGTCACCCTTTCATCGCGATGATGTGCCGTGCCGCGTTCAAGCCGGGCGCACCCGAAACACCACCACCGGGATGCGAACCCACACCGGCCAGGAACAGCCCGTCGAGCGGCGTGTCGTAGCCCGACCAGCCGGAGACGGGGCGCGAGATCAGCATCTGATCGGCCTGCAGTTCACCATGGTGCCAGTGGCCGCCCGGCATGCGGAAGCGCTTCTCGATGTCGGCAGGGGTGAGCAGTTCGGCCTGAACCACCGTCTTGCCTATGCCAGGCGCGTAGGCTTCCAACTGAGCCTTGATAGCCTCGAGGAATTTCGGCTTGCCGGCATCCCAGCCTTCCTTCAGTGCATAAGGCGCATATTGCACCACGGCCGACAGCACGCAGGCACCGCCTGGCGCCAGCGATGGGTCCGCAAGGCTGGGCAAGGTGATTTCCATCACCGGCTCGGGCGAGAACTCGCCATATTTGGATGGATTGAAGGCACGCTCGACATGGTCTGGGGAGGGCGCAATGACCATCCGCCCCTTGCTGCCGGCAGCATCGACCCCGGAAAATTGCGGCGGCCGGTCGAGCGCCAAATGGAGCTTGGCGGTATTGCCCTTCATGCGGATATTTCTGACCTTGCGCATGAAGCCGGTGTCGATCCCGCGCGGCCCGACAAGATCGAGGAAGGTGGTCGCCGGATTGATGGCGGAGACGATCGTCCTGGCGCGAAGCTCCTCGCTATTGTCGAGGACGACGCCGACGGCGCGGCCTTTCTCGACAATGATCCTTGCGACGGGCACCGACGTGCGGATCGTGACGCCAGCCTTTTCGGCGGCAGCGCGGAGGGCGGCGACCACCGCGCCCATGCCGCCCTGTGGCAGTATCTGCGCTCCGGCCGCACCGCCGATCTCTCCGGCCAGACGATAATAGAGGCCGAGCAGCGAGGTCGGCGAGCGCGGGCCAAGATGGCTGCCGAGCGTGGCATCGAAGGCGAGCAGGCCTTTCAGCCTGTCGTCGGTGAGCTGCTCGTCAAGCAGGTCGGCAACGTTCATCAAAAGCACGCGCAGGAAGTCGCGCATGTCTTCCTTGCCAAGTTTCTTCAGCGCCAGCGCGGTCTGGCCAAGTGCCGCGCCTTCGAGCAGCGACATGCCGCCGAGATCGGGCGGGCGTCGAGAGAGGAAGGGCTTCAGGATGCCGGCGTAGCGCAGCAGTTGCGCGCGCAATTCCTTCCAGGGGGACTGTTCCGACGAACTGGCGCCGGTCAGCACCTCGCCATAGGCGCCATGCAGGACAAGCGGCGGTCCGTCTTTCGACAAAACGGCCGACGGGGCGAAGTCGGCGCGGGCGATTTGCAGCCCGTGTTGTTCCAGCTCCAGCGTCTTCACCACATCGGGATGCAGCCGGTTCAGCACATGCGCGACCGACGAGATGCGAAAGCCGGGCGCGAATTCCTCGGTGCGCGCGCCGCCGCCGAGCTCGGTTCCGGCTTCCAGCACCAGCACCTTGCGGCCGGCCTTCGCCAGCGTGGCCGCGGCGACAAGCCCGTTGTGGCCGCCGCCAATGACAAGCACATCCCATTTTGGCGCATCAAATGACGTCATGGGCCGGGCTCATATGCGAGGTGGATTTTGCGAGATCGCGCAGAATTTCGGCCGCGGCATTGCGTCCGGGCGCGCCCATGACGCCGCCGCCGGGATGGGTCGAGGAACCGCACATATAGAGCCCGCTGAGCGGTGAACGATACTGCGCGTAGCCTGGCACTGGGCGGTTGAACAGCAGCTGGTCGAAGGTGAGTTCGCCCTGAAAGATGTTGCCTTCGGTGAGGCCGACCTCGGCTTCGATCTCGCGCGGCGTGCGCACCTCGATGTGGACGATGCGCTCGCGAAAACCCGGCGAATACTCAGCGATCTGCGCGACCACGCTTTCGGCAAAACCGTCGCGATCGGCGTCCGTCCACTCGCGACCCGCGATCTTGGGCGGCGCGTACTGCACGAAGCAGCTCATGAAATGCTTGCCAGGCGGCGCCATGGTCGGGTCGAGCGTCGTCGGTATGACCATGTCGAGGAAGGGATCGGCGGACCAGCGGCCGGCCTTCCAGTCGTCATAGGCGCGCTCCATGCGCTCCATCGAATCGGTGAAATGCATGTCGCCGCGGTAGACCGGCGAGTCCTTCGGAAGTGCGGGAAATTCCGGCAGCGAATCGAGTGCGATGTTGACCTTGCCTGAGGAGCCCCGGATCTTGAAATTCTTGACCCGGCGCAGGAAGATGTCGGGCAGTTCCTTCTCCTCGACCAGCTTCAGGAAGGTGCGCTTCACGTCGGCATTGGAGACGACCAGCTTGCCGTAAATCTCCTCGCCGCCGGCCAGAACGACGCCTTTCGCCTTGCCTCTGTTCACCAGCACGTGGTCGACTTCGGCGCCGGTGCGGATGGTTCCACCCGAGGCCTTGAAGGAAGCGGCCAGTGCCTTGGTGACCGCGCCCATGCCGCCGCGCGCATAGCCCCAGGCACCGACCGAACCGTCGACCTCGCCCATATAGTGGTGCAGCAGGACGTAAGCCGTGCCGGGCGACATCGGCCCGAGTGCCGTGCCAATGATGCCGGACAGCGCGAAGTTCGCCTTGATGACATCGGTCTCGAAATATTCGTCGAGGAAGTCCGAGATCGACATGGTCCAGAAGCGCAGGGTCAGCGCCATTTCCTCGGCGGAGAGACCGGCGAATTTCTTGCCGAGATAGAGCAGTTCGCCGAGATCGCGCGGGCGCAGGCTGGTCGGATCCGGCGCGGTGCGCATCAGCAGCGGCTGGATGAAGCGGCATTGTCGCGTCACGTCGCGGGCGTAGCGGTCATAGGCCTCGGCATCCCTTTTGGAGAAGCGGGCGAATTCGCGCCGGTGCGCGTCGTGGTCGCGGTAGTTGGCGAGATAATCGCCATCCCGGGTGAAGACCGCGCCGCCTTCATAGGAAATCACCTGCAGGCCGAAACGCGGCAGCCCGAGATCACGCATGATCTCGGGCCGGAACAGCGAGCAGACATAAGAGCAGTTGGAATAGAGAAAGCCCGGCGTCAGCTCGCGGCTGGTGGCGGCACCGCCGACCCAGTCGTTCTTCTCCACCACCAGTACGTCAAGACCGGCGCGCTGCAGGTAACAGGCGTTGACCAGGCCGTTGTGTCCGCCGCCGATGATGATCGCGTCCCAAGCTTTCATTTTGGCCCAGTTCTCATCTGCGACCCGCTCTTCATTTTCGCGTGATCTGTTCCCGAATACGAGGAATTTGGCATGGTGTCAGCCATTCTGTCCAGCCATTCTGAATGAATGTTCAACAAATGATGTTGCGTTTTTCCAGACATGGATTACGCTTTGCCGGCGTTCGAAACAGGCATTCGTCCATTGGGGACCGGGGGCTGATGATCGAAACGGCGGAGGCCGAGCCGGAGTATGACTACACCGCCACCCGCTCCTGGAGGCGCTATGGGGTTGAAGGGATCGCTATTCGGCCGTTGCTGCCGTGGTCGGTCGGCCTGTGTCGACAACATTCGAACCTGGGAAGCCATGCAGAAGGTGCTTGACAGTGGCGAGCACCGTCCCACTCATCTTCGCGGGTGGAAGCCGGACGCAAAGGGATAGCCGGCGATGCTGGAGACCATCCATACGCATGAAGACGCCAGACGCCAGGGACGCGCTCCTTGAACCCGTACGAAAGGCTGAATCCGAAAAGCGCGGGCGCAAGGCCGCGAAGGAGGTCAGGCAGCTTCAGCTTATCGAGGCGACGATCGATTCGCTGGCCAAGCGCGGCTATTCGGAAACGACGATGGCCGATGTCGCCGATGGCGCCGGTCTGTCGCGCGGCATCGTCAATTTCCATTTCGAGAGCAAGGAAAAGCTGCTCGTCGCGACCTTGCAGTACATGTATGACGAATACTCGGCGCATTGGCGCAATGCGCTGCACAAGGCAGGCGACGATCCTGCCGACCAGCTCCAGGCGCTGGTCGCGGCCGATTTCGACCGCTCGATCTGCAACAAGCGCAAGCTTGCCGCCTGGTGCGCCTTCTGGGGCGAGGCCAAATCGCGGCCGACCTACCAGGCGCTGAGCAGCGCGCGGGATGCCGTTTACCAGAATATTTTCATCGACCTCTGCACGGCGCTCAAGCAAAACAGCGGCTATGCCTACGAGCCGCAGGTCATGGCGCTGGCTCTAAGCGCCATGCTGGAAGGCTTGTGGCTGCGGTTGATGATGGGCACCGAGGACACGACCCGCGAGACGGCCTTGCAGGCGGCCAATGAATTCCTGTCGGCGGCTTTCCCGAAACATTACCCGCGGAAGGCGGCCGGCCCAACGAAATCATAAGAAAACCACAGAGGATGGAGCAGCAATGAAGACACTGACAAGACGCCTGACACTGACGCTTGCACTGGCCGGTGCACTGGCGGCTTCCGCCGCCGCCCTGGCGATCGCCGCCGACAAGGATCTTATCGTGTTCGACTGGTCCGGCTACGAGGCCCCGGGCTTCCACCCGAAATACGTCGAGAAGAACGGCGATTCGCCGACCTTCGCCTTCTTCGGCGATGAGGACGAGGCGTTCGAGAAGGTCCGTTCCGGCTTCAAGGCCGACCTTGGCCATCCCTGCTCGCAGAGCGTGGTGAAGTGGCGCGAGGCTGGCCTGCTGCAGCCGCTCGACACCTCTAGGATCACGGGCTGGAAGGACCTCAATCCCGGCATCATGGCGATGAAGAATCTCGCCACGACCGATGACGGAAAAGCCTGGTTCATGCCCTGGGACTGGGGCAATACGCAGCTTACCTACAATTCCTCCAAGATCGACGAGAAGGACGTGCAGTCGCTGAAGGCGTTTGCCGATCCGAAGTTCAAGGGCCGGGTCTCGATCGGCGACAATGTCGACGATGCCTATGCGCTGGCGAGCCTCGCCATCGGCCTGAGGGACTGGACCAAGATGACCGACGACCAGTTCAAGCAGGCCTCCGACTTCCTGCGCCAAGTACACAAGAACGTGCGCTCCTACTGGACCGACACCACCGACGTCGTCCAGCTTCTGAGCGGCGGCGAGGTCGATCTCGCCTGGGCCTGGAACGATGCGACCGTGCAGTCGGCCGCCGCCGGCGTGCCGATCAAGTCGAAGAAGGACACGGCGGAAGGCATCTCGACCTGGGTCTGCGGCTATGTGCTGTTCAAGGACTCACCCGGCAATACCGACAAGGCCTATGATTATCTCAACGCAGTCAACGATCCGGAGATCGCCAAGGTGCTGGTCAAGGATTGGGGCTACGGCCAGGCCAATGCCAAGGGCATGGCCGGCGTCGATCAGGCCGTCCTGAAGGAAAAGGGCTATGACGACGTGCAGAAATTCGTCGACAAGACGCTGTTCCAGCAGCCGCTGCCGTCAGATCTCAAGCTCAAGATGATCGCCGAGTTCGAGAAGATCAAAGCGGGCTATTAAGCCTTTGACTGCGGACCCGTCCGTGCGCCGGCAGGAGCGGCCGATGGGCTCGCCAAAGCGCTTGAATTTGCCTAACCTCGCTCTCGGCATATTTCGCGATGGGGGAGTTTTTCGCACCATGAATTCCGTGCTTCGCCGCCTTGTCATCGCCGCTGCCTGCACGTTCGGTGCCGGCGCGGTTTATGCGCTCGCCGAAGGCGGCGGCGACCTCGTCGTGTTCGACTGGTCGGGCTATGAGGACCCGCTGCTACACCCGGCCTACACGACCAAATACGGCGCCGAGCCGACCTTTGCTTTCTTCGGTGACGAGGACGAGGCCTTCGAGAAGATGCGGGCGGGTTTCAAGGCCGATATCGCGCATCCCTGCTCGCAAAGCGTGGTGAAGTGGCGCGAAGCCGGCATGCTGCGGCCGCTCGACACGTCCAGGATAGAAGGCTGGAAAGACCTCAATCCCGGTATCATGGCGATGAAGGATCTCGCCGTCACCGCCGACGGCAAGGCCTGGTTCATGCCATTCGACTGGGGCAACACCTCGCTGCTCTACCGCACCGACAAGGTGACGGCCGAACAGGCACAGTCGCTCAAGATCTTCGCCGATCCGCGGTTCAAGGGCCGCGTCACCATCGGCGACAATGTCGATGACGCCTATGCCTTGGCGAGTTTGGTCATCGGTCTCAAGGACTGGACCAAGATGACCGACGACCAGTTCAAGCAGGCGTCCGCTTTCCTACGCGACGTGCACAAGAACATCCGTTTCTACTGGACCGACGACACCGACCTCAACCAGGCCTTTATCGGCAACGAAGTCGATCTTGTGTGGGGCTGGAACGAGACCTTCGTGACGCTGAAGGGACAGGGCCTGCCGATCGCCATGAACCGAGAGACCAAGGAAGGGATTTCGACCTGGGTATGCGGCTATGTGCTGATGAAGGATGCGCCAGGCAAGCTCGACGAGGCCTATGATTTCCTCAGCGCCGTCAACGCGCCCGGCGTGTCGGACTATTTGGTCAAGACCTTCGGCTACGGCCACGGCAATGGCGCCGGGATGGCTGAAATCGACCACAAGGTGCTGGCCGACCGCGGCTTCGACAATCTCGACAAGTTCCTCGACAAGACCCTGTTCCAGCAGCCGGTACCGCCGGAGCTGAAGAAGCGCATGATCGACGAGTTCGAGAAGATCAAGGCTGGCTATTGAACGACAAGATCAAAAGAACCGACGTCGTTATCGTCGGCGCCGGCTTCACCGGCCTATCGGCCGCGATTGAATTGAAGCGCGCCGGCGTCGACTTCGTGCTGGTGGAGGCCCGCGATCGTGTCGGCGGCCGCGTCGAGACCGTGCGAAACGGACTTGGCGAGCGCATCGACAGCGGCGGCCAATTCCTGTGCGAGGACATGCCGCAACTGATGGAACTGGCCCGGGCTCGCGGCAAGACATTCGTCGAGACTTACGTCGAGGGTGATTTCATCACCCACCCGTCAATGTCGGTCGACCAGGCCGAGCGGACCTATCACGCCGCTATGGCAATCCGCGAGCGCATGAACAGGATCGAGCCCAACGATCCTGCCATTGCGGGATTGACCGTTGCCAGGTGGCTGGAGACGCAGGATGACGCGGGCGAGGCCAAGGCGGCCTTCCGGTCGATGATCGAAGGCTTGTGGTGCCTGGCATTGGAGAAGGTGCCACTGTGGTATCTCATCGACAATGACCGGCGCATCACCAACGAGGTGCCGGAGCTGCAATATTCCCTGCGCGAGACCATGCAGTCGATGGCCGATGATCTGGCCGAGGACCTCGGCGGCTGTGTGAGGCTCGGTGAACCGGTGACCCGCATCGAATACGGTCCGCCAGGGGTTCGGGTTGTCTCGATCAATGGCGTGGTCGAAGCGCGCGAAGTTCTGGTCGCCGTGCCGCCGGCGACAGCCGCGAGGCTCGATTTTACGCCAGCCTTGCCAGCAGCCCTGGAAACGGCGCTCGGCGCCTGGGAAAGCGGCGCGGTGATCAAGATCCTGGTGCGCTATCCCAAGCCATTCTGGCGCGAACGGAATTTGAGCGGGATGGTGATGTGGCGGGATCTGCCGGGGCTGTTTGCCTGCGACGCCAGCAGGGATTCCGAGCATGCGGCGCTAGTCGTCTTCGTTGGCGGGCCGCTGGCGCTGCGCTGGCACGAACTCGGCGAGGCGGACCTGCGGGCGCAGGTGACGACGAAGCTTGTGGAGGCTCTCGGTTCCGATGCCGCCGATAGTCTCGATTTCAACCGCCGCGACTGGACGCATGATGGTTGGAGCGGCGGTGCCTATAGCGACCTGATCGTCGATGTGACGGCGAGGGATGCCGAGCGCACCATTCTTGCCGGTGCGCCGCCGGTGCATTTCGCTTCGTCGGAACTGTCGCCGTCATTCCCGGGCTATGTCGAAGGCGCGATCGTGGCCGGGCGCATCGCGGCGCGCAGGATCATCGCCGATGTTCAGTCGGCCATCGCGACCAGGGCTTCGGGATCGTAGGCGAGGCGGATGGAGGTGCCGACCGGGATATCATCGGCACCGAAATCGTTGGTCTCGGTCACCGATAGCGGCTTTTCCAGCCCGGGGATCTCGACGATCAGATGGGTGATCTCGCCGAAATAATGGCGCTCGACCACCTTGCCGGCGACCTCGAACTTGGCTGTCGCATTGTCCCATAGCACGCGCAGGCGCTCCGGCCTGATGCCGAGCGTGGCGCCGCCGCCGTTGCGCACGAAAGCCTTGGGCTTGTCGGTCTTGATGCGGCCGAAACCCAGCGTGTCGACGATCAGCGAGGCGCCGTTCTCCTCGACGATCTCGGCCTTGACGAAGTTCATGCCGCCAAGGAAGTCGGCGACCTGGCGGTTGACCGGGCGCTGGTAGATTTCCTTCGGCGAGGCGACCTGGGCGATCTTGCCGCCGAACATCACGGCGATGCGGTCGGACATGGCGAGCGCCTCGTACTGGTCGTGGGTGACCAATACGAAGGTGATGCCGACGGCCTGCTGCAGGCGGCGCAGTTCGACCTGCATCTGCTCGCGCAGCTTCTTGTCGAGCGCCGAGAGCGGCTCGTCGAGCAAAAGCACCTTGGGCCGCATCACCAGGGCGCGGGCAAGCGCGACGCGCTGGCGTTGGCCGCCGGAAAGCTCCGTGGCAAGCCGTTTGCCGAGGCCGGTGAGCGAGACCTGCGCCAACGCTTCCTCGACGCGGCGCTTCTCCTCGCCGCCCCGCAGCTTCAGCCGCTTCAGTCCGTAGGCGACGTTCTGCTCGACATTGAGGTGCGGGAAGATCGCATAGCTCTGGAACACCATGTTGGTCGGCCGGCGGTTGGCCGGGATGCCTTCCATGGACTGGCCGCCAACCGCGATCGAACCGCTGGTCGGATTGTCGAATCCGGCGATCATGCGCAAAAGCGTGGTCTTGCCGCAGCCGGACGGACCAAGCAGCGAGAAGAACTCGCCTTCCCTGATGGTCAGGGAGGCGTCGTCCAGCGCCCTGAAGGCTCCGTAGCTGCGGGTGACGCTGCGGATCTCGATCATCGGTCTTTCGGATTGGATCCTGTCCGCGTGAGTGCGCTCGATCCGCGGCTGCTCAGGCATAGAGGCCTCCCTCGTTCTGGGTGCGTCTGGCCGCGCGGCGACGCAGCATTTCGGCGATCGTCATCAGCAGCAAGGAGGCGACTAGCAGCAGCGTGCCCAGCGCCAGCACGCCGGGCAGTTTCGATGCGAAACGCAACTGGCCCCAGATGTAGATCGGCAGCGTCGCCTCGGTGCCGGTGAGGAAGAAGGCGATGATGAATTCATCCAGAGAGATGGTGAAGCAGACCAGCAGGCTGGAAATGATCGCCGGCGCCACCATCGGCAACGTCACGCGCCGGAAAGTGCCGAAGGCGCTCTCGCCGAGATCGGCGGAGGCTTCCTCGAGGCTGCGGTCGAAACCTTCGAAGCCGGAGGTCAGCACTGTCATCGAATAGGGAATGCAGATCAGCACGTGGCCGAGCACGACGGTGAACAGCGACAGGCTCAAGCCAAGCTGCAGCATCACCAGCAGCATGGAGATGGCAACGATCACTTCAGGCAGCACAAGCGGCGCCATGATCAGGCCATTGATGGCACGGCGGCCGGGATAGCGGTAGCGGGTGATCGAGCGGGCGGCGAGGATGCCGAGTACGGTGGAGAGGATGGCCGCCGAGACGCCGACGATCAGGCTGTTCCAGGCGGCGTCGAGCAGCGCCGGTGTGCGCGGCAGGTCCTCGTACCATTGCAGAGTGAAGCCGGTCAGCGGGAATTTCGGCGTCGCCGCCGTGTTGATCGAGAAGACCGGCAGGAAGATGACGGGCAGATAGAGGAAGACGATATAGAGGAACGCGTAAGTGGACAGCCAGCCGCCCGGCAGGAAGCGCCGCGCCCTCATCGCGCCATCCTTTGCAAAGTGCGGATGATCAGCACCGTGGCGCCGGCCATCAGGGAGACGATCAGCATGGTGGTGACGGAAAGTGCGGCACCGAGCGGCCAGTTGGCTGCCTTGCCGAACTGTGCCTGGATGGTGTTGGCGATCATGACGCCGTCCTTGCCGCCGACGAGCTTTGGCGTGACGTAGTCGCCGACCGTCGGGATCATGACGATCAGCGCCGCGGAAATGATGCCAGGCGCCGACAGCGGCAAGGTCACGCGCAGGAACGAGCGCAAGGGGTCATCGCCAAGATCGGTGGCCGCTTCGACCAGCGTGCGGTCGACCTTCTCCAGGGACACGAAGATCGGCAGAATGGCGAAGGCCGCCCAGGCATGGGTAAGGGTGATGATGACGGCGCTCGAATTGTAGAGCAGGGCTGTCGACGGTTCGTCGATGATGCCCAGACCCATCAGGCCGGAATTCAAGACGCCGTTATAGCCCAGGATGACCTTCCACGACATCACGCGCAAGAGATAGCTGGTCCAGAACGGGATGGTGATGAGGAACAGCCACAGGCTCTTGTGACGGCCGCCGTGGAAGGAAATGAAGTAAGCGATCGGGTAGGCGAGGACGACGGTGAACAGGCTGACCGTCAGCGAGATATAGAGCGAGCGCCACAACAGATCGCGGTAAATCGGCTCGGTCAGCGCGACGCGGTAATTCTCCAGCGTGAAGGTGCGGTCGATGGTCAGGTAGTGCTGCGTCCAGAAGGAGTGGGCGATGACCACCAGTATCGGCAGGACCAGTAGGATGAGCGCGTAGAGCAAGGTCGGGCTGATCAGTGCAAAGCCCTGTACGGGCTCGGATTGCAGAAGGGCATTTCGTCTGGCCCGCGTCGTGCGCAACGGAGGCAACCCTTCCGCAGCCACCGTCATTGGAGCGCTCCGGGTGTGATCTCGGTTGCTGGCCTGGACTGTCCCGCCATACGGCATCCCATTGGGCTGGTGCCGGCTTTTGTTCCCCTTGCCGGCTTTCTTTCATCATGCGCGCATCCGCGGATTGAAATCAAGCGCCATTTCTGCAATATTGATTGAACGGACATTCAAAATCGTGTGAGCGGGGCGATGATTTCGGCCATAGCGAACCGGATTGATGCCCGCGAAAATTCGGTGATGTGGAGGCGATGATGGCCGCGGTGAGAGATCTGAAGGCAGGCGAAACGGCTGGCCCTGGCGACGACGATGCGGTCGAGCTGGCGAAGCGTCATCTCATCCAGCCCTGGCCTTATGCCGGTTCCGTCGGTTCGGAGGCGCGTGCGCTGATCGGCGAGGGCGATGGCATCTACATCACCGACAACACCGGCAAGCGGCTCATCGACGGCCCGGCCGGCATGTGGTGCGTCAATGTCGGCCATCGTCGCGAGGAACTCGCCAGGGTGATGTACGACCAGGCGATGGCGCTGTCCTACAACACGCCCTGGTACACGATGAACGCGCCATCGGCGGAGCTTGCCAAACGTATCGCCGGCCATGCCCCAGGCGACCTCAGCCATGTCTTCTACACCACGGGCGGCTCATCCGCGGTCGAGACGGCGTTGCGCTTCATGCAGTTCTACAACAATGTACGTGGCCGGCCGGAAAAGAAGCTGATCCTGAGCCGTGGCGGCGCCTACCATGGCTCGACCTATCTGTCGGCCTCGCTCAATGGCCGCCCGCGCGATCGCGACTGGATGGACGGCGCCGACGACATGGTAGTCAAGCTCTCCTCGCCCGACCCGTTCCGGCGTCCGCAAGGCATGAGCATCGCCGCCTTCACCGATCTCCTCGTCGACCAGTTCCGCGACACGGTCGCGCGCGTCGGAGCCGACAGAATAGGCGCGTTCGTCGGCGAACCGGTGCAGGCGTCCGGCGGCGTCGTCGTGCCGCCCGACGGCTATCTCAAGCGCATCCGCGAGATCTGCCGTGACAACGACATTCTCTATGTTTCCGACGAGGTGGTGACGGGCTTCGGCCGGCTTGGCCATGTCTTTGCCTCCGGCGACGTCTTCGGCATTGACCCCGACATGATCACCTTTGCCAAGGGCGTCACGTCAGGCTATTTCCCGCTCGGCGGCGTCATCATCTCGGAACGGCTGCTGGAGGAGCTGCGCCGCTCGAACCATCCCGACGCGATGTTCGGCCACGGGCTGACCTACACCAGCCATCCCGTCGGCTGCGCGGTTGCCTTGAAGAACCTCGACCTGCTGGAGGAAAGCGTGCTTGCCCACGCGCAGGCGGTCGCCCCCTATTTCCAGGCGCAGCTGAAGACGCTGGAAGAGCTGCCGCTGGTCGGCGAAGTGCGCGGCGTGGGGCTGATGGGTTGTGTCGAATGCGTCGCCGACCGCGAAAGCAAGGATCCGCTGCAACTCGACAAGAATGTCGGAAAACGCATCGACGCCCACTGCCATGAGCTTGGCCTGCTGGTGCGGCCACTGATCAACATGTGCGTGATGTCGCCGCCGCTCATCATCACGCGCGAGCAGATCGACGACATGGTCGGCATCCTGCGCGAAGGCATTTCGCGCACCATGGACGATCTCAGGAAAGAGGGTGTCTGGCGGGGGTGGTAGCCAATCTCCCTCTTGTGGGGAGCTTCGCGGCTTGCGCCGCTACCCTTGCGATCTCAGCGCATCGTTTAGGTTCCACATGTCCTTTTCTTCCGGCGCTGTTTCCAGGCCGAGCACCGGAAGCTGCTTGCGCAGATGGTCGTGGTGGGTGCGCACGCCATATTCGAGGTCGGAGAAGTAAAAACCCTCGAAGGACTCGGACAGCATGGATTCGTTCGACCAGACCGAAAGCTGCACGTCTTCCGACATGGTGTCGCGATCGATGCGGAAGGAGAGATAGCGGGCGGCGGCCTGCTCGCGACTTTCGTCGCGGTAGCGATAGATGGCGCCACGCAGCAGCGTCTCACCCGTCGACAGTGGGAACTCCTGATAGAATTGCACCGATTCCGGCATCACCGACAGGACGGCGTTCGGGAAGATGCCGTAATAGACCCAGGCCTTCCTGAGATGGTCCGGCAGATGCGTCGGCTCAGGCGCGATCTTGACGTAGTTCCTGACGCTCCAGCGGCGGCCGGCATGCGGGTTATAGGTGGCGAAGGAGCGCGAGACGCCGTTGACGAAAGGTTCGTCGAAATAGGTGGCGCCGTAGAGATCCTGCAGGGCCGGATGCGCCATGGCGACGTGATAGCCTTCATTGTCGACGTCGCGCACCGACTTCCAGTTGACCGGTGTTTTCTGGGTCCAGATGCCCCAGGAGGGCACCATGTCGGCGGCATTGTAATGCGCGAATTCGGGTTCGATCGGCTTCAACAACTCGGCGACGGATGGCTGTGGCCCGCCATTGCGGAAGCGGATGAAGATGAAGCCCATCCAGATTTCGAGATCGAGCGGCATCAAGCCGAACTCGGTCTTGTCGAGGTCGGGGAAGGAGCGCGGGCGGGCGGCGCCGCGCAGCGTACCGTCAAGATTGTAGACCCAGCCATGGAATGGGCAGACCAGCGCGTTCTTGCAATTGCCCTGGCTGTCGGCCACGACGCGGCTGCCGCGGTGGCGGCACATGTTGTTGAAGCCGCGCACGACGCCGTCCTTGCCGCGTACGATCAGAGCGCGCTCGCCAATGACATCCAGGGTGAGGTAGTCGCCGGCATTGGGTATGTCGCAGACATGCCCGGCGATCTGCCAATGATTGCGGAAGACATGCTCCTTTTCCAGTTCGAGAAGGGCTGTGGAATGGTAACTCCAGCCCGGCAATCCCCGCCGGTCCCAATCGTTCGGGATTGCCACGTCACGGAGGTGCGGGTTCATGAAACGTCTCTTCTTTTTATTGAATATACATTCAATATAATCATATTTTGCGTTGAAATGCAATGATTTGTGGAAATGCGCAGGTTTCNGGGCGAAAATGTCAGCTCCGGTTCCAGCGGAATCCTGCTCCACCGTGATCTCTGAAAACCCCGGAAAATCCGGATGTTAGCCAGAGTTCCATAATCTCCACCCGTTGCCGGTCACGCTGCAATCGCGCCCTCCGACAAGGTATTCCCCCGGGGCAAGAAAAAGCCTCTGCCGTTCGCGTCGGCCACCAGCGGGGCACGCTGGGCAATCCGCTATCGGATCAAAATAGTCGATGACCGATTTTGACCGTTTCTGCCCGCATTAATGTTTCAATCCGGTTACATTGCCTGGCTCTCGTCACCTTTCCGTCGTTACAAGGCGCGATTAAATTCGCTTTATCGCAAAAAGAAAATCAACGAAGGGGATGATGATGCATGCGAAAGTCCAGATCACCAGCAGCAACCGCTTTCAGGCTCCAGAGCGCGCTGACCGCCGCCCGAAGCTGGCGCTTCGCCAGCGTGCCAGCGACCACCCCATGGCAATGTTCATGGCGCTGGCTGCTTGCGCCTTCGCCGGCATGGCGTTCACGCCGACGGTCGGCCCAGCCTTCGCTTCGTTGAATCCGCCCGCCAACATCGTCGAAGGTGCGCCGACCACGACCACGACCGCCCGCCTGCCGATGCCCGCGATCGATTTCGCCTGCAAGGGACAGGCTTGGGGCGCCGAGAGCGTGGATTGCCTGCGCGCCATTGCCGAGCAGTCCGGAACGCACAAGGTCCGCGCGATCCGCATGATCGCCAACGCCGCGCCGCTGACAAGCACGCCCAACATCTTCTGATTTCTGTCTCTGGATTGGCCTGGCATGATCCCGAAAACCGGTTCCCGTTTGGGGATCATGCCCTGATCTTCCCGAGCGTCCTCCAGCGCTCCCTTCGGCTCCCGCCGCGATGTCGGCCGGGGGCCTCTTTTTTATGCTTTCGACACGGCCTGCTCGGCGATGGTCGAAAGCACGCTGCGCACATCCAGCGTGCTGAACGGTTTTTCGAGGATCTGTGGCCGCTGCTGCGCCGGCAAGGCTTCGATTTCCGCCTTTGCGCCTATGAGGTCGCCGGTGACCAGCACGAAGCGCCGCGCCAGGTCGGGCCGCTCGGCGAGCAGTTCGCGGTAGATCGAAATGCCTGATGTGCCGGGCATGCGCAGATCCGAAAAGACGATGTCCGGCGGCATGTGGCCGCTCAAGGTGGCGGCGCCCGATTCCCAGACCGGCGCGATCCGCGATTTGATGCCCATCAATTCGAGAATGTCGGACAAGGAACCGGCGACGTCGGGTTCGTCATCGATGATCAGGGCATGGCGCAGGCCGCTCGATCGTGGCTGGCTTTCGCCAGCGGCGGCGATGCCCGCCGAGATAGCCGGCAACTGGACGACGAAACGCGCGCCTCTCGGCTGCACTTCCTCGAACCAGACATTGCCATTGTGCCGCTCGATGATGGATTTCGAAATCGACAGGCCGATACCGGTGCCGACGCCGACCGGCTTGGTGGTGAAATAGGATTCGAAAATGCGCGAACGGATGGCCTCGGGAATGCCGGGTCCGTTGTCCTCGACCGAGAAGCCCGGATTGCCCCGGTCGCTGCGGAAGCTCCGCACCTTGATCAGCCGGTCGCCGGCAATGCCAGCCAGAGCATGCTGGCTGTTGATGAGGAAATTGGCCGCCACCTGCGTCACGTGGTCGGCGTCGGCCATGGCCAGCAGGGGACCCGGCGCGAAATCGGTATCGATGATGATGCCGCTCGAGCGCGCCCCGTAGGCAGTCACCTCGAGAGCGGCGCGGATCACCTGGTTGAGATCGGTCTCGGTCTGCGCCGCCGGATGGAGGCGGACCATCGACAGGAAGCTCTTGACGATGCGCCCGCAGCGCTCGGCGGCGGCGCGCACTTTTTCGGCACGGACCTTGGTCTGCGGGTCCGAGGCGAATTCATGCAGCAGCGTCGATTGCGCGACCACCACCGCCAGCGGGTTGTTGAGCTCGTGCGAAACGCCCGCGAGCAGCGAGCCCATCGCCGCCATCTTCTCGTTCTGGTGCAGCTTCTCGCGCTGCCGGTTGATCTCCTCCTCGGCGCGCAGCCTCTCGCGCAGGTCGCGGATGGAGCCGAAGATAAGCCGGCGGTCGGCGACCCGCATCTCGGTCGCCGTCAGCTCGATCGGGAAGACCTCGCCGGCGGCATTCTGCGTCACCGTCTCGAGCCGCTGGCCGACCATCGGCGCGCCGCGGCCGGACATGTAGTCGGCGCCCGAGGCATAACCCTTGCGGTAGTATTCCGGAACGACGGTATCGAGCAGGTCCTTGCCGAGGATATCGCTGCGCTGGAAGCCGAACATCTTTTCCGCGGCCGGATTGAATTCGATGATCGATCCAGCCTCGTCGATGACGATGATGGCATCAAGCGAGGCCTGCAGCATGGTGCGGCGGATCACCTCGCTGGCATGGGCGTCGGAGGGGGAGTGTTCTATGGCGTCGCCGATGGCGAGCGCGATGATGTGCAGCGTCGCCTCTTCCTCGTCGGTCCATTCACGCTCCTCGACGCAATCATTGACGGCGAGCGTGCCCCACAGATGGCCGTGCGCGAAGACGGATACCGACAGGAACGACTTGATGTCCTGCTTTTCGAAATCGGCCCTGAGGAACCCTTCGAGATCGCGGGTGTGCCCGGCGAAGACCTTGCCCTGCCGCTCATCCTCGGCCAGCCGCTCCAGCAGCGGATCCGAATTGACGATCGACTGCATGATGACGGTCGGTGAGGCCAGTTCGCCGCCGAAATCGGGGTCGATCCAGTAGGCGGCGACCGACTGGGCGAAACCTTGGCCGGGCAATTCGCGCAGGCGGAACAGGATACCGCGCTGGCACTCCATGGCGTGGCACAGCGTTTCCAGTATGCCGTCCATTTCGCGCTGCCAGTCGCCGGCCTCGCGCAGCCGGCGCACGACACGCACGGCCGCCATCGCCGCGCCTTGCCTGAAACCCTGCATATCCGTGCTTGCCGTCTCGCCCGTCATTGTCAGCCGTCATTCCAGAGTCACGTCACTTCGATCGGCTGGCAACGGCTGCGGAGCGGAAACCCTGTGGGTTGACGCTCAGTTGCCGTCGCCGGTCGGCAGCGAGAAGATATAGCCTTCGCCGCGCACCGTGCGCAGGAATTTCGGGTTGGCCGGATCAGTCTCGATCTTCTTGCGCAGCCGCATGATGCGGATGTCGACGGCGCGCGATGATTCCGGATCCTCGGTGAAGCCGATCGCCTCGGAGATCGCGGCCCTGGTCAGCAGCCGGTTGGCGCGGGTCAGGAAAACCTCCAGCACGTCGAACTCACTCTTGGCCATGTCGATCACCGTGCCGTTGGCACCGGTGACCAGCCTGCCGTCGAGGTCGGCCTGGAAGGGGCCGAAAGCGACGGAACGGCGGTCGGTCCTGGCTTTCCTGTCCTGCGGCTCCGTCGGCTGCGGGACACGGCGCAGCACGCTGCGCACCCTGGCCAGCACTTCGCGCAGTTCATACGGCTTGACGATATAGTCGTCGGCGCCGAGTTCCAGCCCCACGATGCGGTCGAGCGCGGTGCCGGCGGCGGTCGCATAGATGATGCCCATGGGCATTTTCGAGCGCAGCCAGCGGCCGAGCGACAGGCCATCCTCGCCCGGCATGGCGATGTCGAGGATGGCCAGATGGAAGGGCTGCGTCTCGATTAGGCTGCGCGCGGCGGCCGCGGTTTCCGCGGTCGCCACATCATAGCCGGCGGCGCCGAGATATTCGGCGACCGCGTCCCTCAGGTCGGGCTCGTCCTCGACGATGACAATTCTTGCCCGCACGATGCTCTCGCTCCCACTTTGAGTGGAAAGTAGATTGGGTATAAACATGATGTCCAGCACTCATATCCGGTTGCCAGGGAACGGTTGGAAAACATGGCCGCACGAGCCGTCATCGCGCTTGTTTCCGTCGCCGACGTCGTGGCGACCGAGCTTGCCGACCATCTTGAGCGGCGCGGCCATGACGTGCGCCAGGCACGGCAGCCCTGGGAGGCGGAATCGCTGCTGGCGGGCAGAGGCATCGATGTCGTCGTCGTCGGGGACAGCGTTAGCCAGGCGGAAGGGCGAGATCTGCTCAGGCGTTATGGCGGCCAAGGTGGGGGCGGCGAGCATGGACCGGATTTCATCCTGATATGCCGGCCGGCCGATCTCCTCGACAAGGTGCTGGCGCTCGAGCTTGGCGCCGCCGACGTCGTCGAAAGTCCGCTCAATGTCAGGGAACTCGCCGCGCGTGTCGGCGGCCTGCTTTCGCGGCGCGGCAGGGGCACCCAGGAACTGATCGTGCTGGAGAACGCGACCGTCGATCTGAGATCGGCGATCGTCATGCATCGCTCCGGTACGCAGGAGCAGCTCTCGCCCGGCCAGGTGGCGCTGCTCAGGCTGTTCCTGGCGAGCCCGCGCAAGGTGCTGACGCGTGACGACATTATCGCCGCCGCACCGGCCGAGAATGCCGACGCGTTCGATCGCTCGATCGACTCGCGTATCGTGCGGCTGCGCCGCAAGCTCGACACCGAGACCATCACCACCATACGCGGCGCCGGCTACAGGTTCGATCCGCCACGGCAATTCGCCGACTGACGGCTGTCTTTTCCAGCTGGGTCCCCGGATGAGCATCGGACTTTCCATTTCCGCGCCGATGCCCGCGAGGTTCAGCGCACCACCAGCAATGACGGGCCCGAGGTCATGTCGCCGCCAGCGGCGAACTCGCTTGCATGAGCGCGCTCCTTGAGGAGCACGCTGGCGAGTGCGGCAAAGCCGAGCAGGCCCTGCGCATAGAGCAGTGCGGAAAGCACGGAAGCTGCGAACTTAGTTCTCATGATCGGAATTCCCCAAAAAGATGACTGTGTCGCGGGTCGCGTCAGGAAACTCCCGAAGTGCCCGCGCCGCCCACGGAGCCCCCCGTCGCGGCGCGGGCCTTCGGTCCTCTCGGCAGCAAGTTGCCGGAGGGGCCGCGCAATGCCAGCAGCCGAAGGCCAACCCGCCAGAGGGCCTTCAACCGGGCGATGCGCAGGCTGGAAACGATCCAGACCGTGGCGCAAAACAGGGCGACGTGCAGGGTCGAAATCTCACTCGAACTCATCGTCGCCAGCTTTGCCATGGGGCCGCCGGCAATGGTGCCGATGCTGCCGATGGCCGCCGCCGCGATGCTGATCCTGAAGAGCCAGGACCGCGTGTTCGTTTTCGTTCCCATGGTCGTTGCCGTCTGCTTTCGTTGCGTCAACTTTTGCCTCCGGTCCGTATCCGCATCATGCCGCCAAAATCCGCGTTTTGTTGCAGTTTGGTTTCGAAATCGACCTGAGCTCTTTCATATGAATGGTGCGAACTTTCGTTTCGGGGTGGATACCTATGTACTTCATTCTTGATCCCGCGTTTGGGGGCAGGCAGTGCCGAGAATGCGGGATTGCCTGTTAACCAGAGGAAACAGTTTCGAAACACAAACGAGCATTTCGCGAAATCTGTCCGAAACACGCCGCGAGGATAAGCCGCTCATCGAATTGGAGCCGGCCGGGCCGGCAGAGAGAGGGGACATCATGCACACCACCATTTCCGCAAAGCTCATCAACATCACCGTCGCGGCGCTCGTTGGCAGCGCGCTTCTGTTCGGCGCCCACGCCGCCCACGCCGCCAACAGCATCGTGGCGCGCGTTTCGCTGTCGCAGCAGGTCATGGAAGTCTCGGTCGATGGCCGGCCGACTTTCGCCTGGAAGGTTTCCACCGGCGACAGGGCGCATGTCACGCCGACCGGCTCGTTCAAGCCGACGCGCATGCATGAGATGTGGTATTCGAAAAAGTACGACAACGCGCCGATGCCGCATTCGGTCTTTTTCAGCGGCGGCTATGCGGTTCACGCCACCTATGCCATCAAGCGCCTCGGCCGGCCGGCCTCGCATGGCTGCGTGCGGCTGCACCCGGACAATGCCGCCGATTTCTACCAGCTCGTCGAGACCTTCGGCCCGGCCAACACCAGCATCGTCATCGTCAAGTAGCAGGCAGGTTGCCGCATTCGGCCATGTGCCGGAGTTGCCGGAGCGACCGCCAAAAAAAGAGGCCGGAGAAATCCCGGCCTCTTTTTGTTTCTTGCGCCTTGTGCCTCAGCTCGGCAGCGCCGGCATCAGCTTTGGATCCGGCTTTTCCGCCAGATGCGGCAGGTCCTTGCTGGCGATGAAGGTGTAGAACATAGGCACGACGAACAGCGTGAACATGGTGCCGACCAGGATGCCGGTGAAGATGACCAGGCCCATCGAATAGCGGGCCGCGGCGCCGGCACCGCTGGAAACGATCAGCGGCACCACGCCCAGCGCCATCGCGGCCGTCGTCATCAGGATCGGCCGCAGGCGCACCTTGGCCGAGGCGATGATGGCGTCACGCCGCCTCATGCCATGCAGTTCGCGCTGCTGGTTGGCGAATTCGACCAGCAGGATGCCGTGCTTGGTGATCAGGCCGATCAGCGTGATCAGGCCGACCTGCGTATAGATGTTGAGCGTGCCGAGGCCCAGATTGAGCGGCACGATCGCGCCGAAGATCGACAGTGGCACCGCCATCATGATGATCAGCGGATCGCGGAAGCTTTCAAACTGCGCCGCCAGCACCAGGTAGATGACGATGACGGCCGCGCCGAAAGCGATCAGGATCGTGTTGCCCTGTTCCTTCTCCTGCCGGGATTGGCCGGAATAGTCGATGAAGAAGGTGTCGGGCAGGCTCTCCCTGGCAATGTCCTCGAGGACTTTCAAACCGTCGCCGGTGGTGACGCCGGGCAGCGGCAGCGCCGAGATCGTCGATGAATTCAGCTGGTTGAACTGCTCGATTGCCGCTGGCGACGCATTGTTCGAAATCTTCACCACGGCTGATAGCGGCACCATCTCGCCCGTCACACTGCGCACGAAGTACTCGCCGAGCTTTTCGGGGTTGTCGCGGAATTCCTGCGGCACCTGGGGGATGATGTCATAGCTGTTGGAGTCGCGGTCGAACTGCGCCACTTCCGCGCCGCCGACCAGCAGCGTCAGCGTCCGGCCGATATCGGCGATCGGCAGGTTGAGCGCGGCCGCGCGGTCGCGGTCGATGGTCACCGTCACCTGCGGTGCGTCATAGGCCATCGAATTCTGCACGACGATGAAGCGGCCCGACGCCTGCGCCTTGTTCTTGATCTTCTCGGCTTCCTCGAAGACCTGAGCGGAATCCCCGGTCGAGCGCACCACCATGGATATCGGCAAGCCGCCGCCGGAGCCCGGCAGCGTCGGCGGTGCGAAGACAAACGCCTGGACACCCGCCACCTTGGCGATACGAGCCGTGATGTCGGCCTGCAGCTCCTTCGAATTGCGCTTCCGCTCCGCCCAATCCTTGAAGGCAAAACCGACGAAGGCGCTGTTGGTCGTGCCGCCGAACGCGACGGCCGAGAACTGCGCCCGGGTTTCGGGAATATCCTTGACCAGGCCCAGGATCTGGTTGACGTAGGTCTCGGTGTAATCGGAGGTCGCATAGCGCGGCCCCGTCACCAGCGAGAGCAGGAAGCCCTGGTCTTCTTCCGGCGCCAGTTCCGTCGAGGTCTTGGTGAACATGAAGCCGGTCACGCCGACAAGCGCCAGCACGATGAGCAGCGTCAGCGGACGATAGTTCAAAGAGCCGGTGACGGCGCGCTCATAGACGTGCTCGACGCGCGAGAAGGTGCCGTCGACGATACGCTGGAAACGGCCGGCATTGCCGGGCTTCAGGAGACGCGCCGACATCATCGGCGTGATGGTGATGGCAATGACGCCAGACAGCACCACCGATCCGGCGAGCGTCACCGCGAATTCGCGGAACAGGGCGCCGGTCAGGCCGCCGGTGAAGGCCAGCGGCGCGAACACGGCGGCCAGCGTCATCGTCATGGCGACGATGGCCGACGCGATCTCGCGCATGCCGCTGAAGGCCGCCTGCATGGGCGGCATGTGGTCTTCTTCCATGTGGCGATGGATGTTTTCCACCACCACGATGGCGTCGTCGACGACAAGCCCGATCGCCAGCACCATGGCCAGCAGCGACAGAAGGTTGATCGAATAGCCCACCGCGAACAAAAGGAAGCAGACGCCGATCAGCGACAGCGGAATGGTGATGATCGGCATCATCACCGAGCGGAACGAACCGAGGAACAGGAGGATGACGACGACGACGATGGCGACCGCCTCGCCGATGGTCTTGAACACTTCTTCGATCGAGGCGCTGATCTGCCCGGTCGCGTCGTAGACGACCTCGATCGTCATGCCTTTGGGCAGCGTCTCCTGGATCTGCGGGACGAGCTTGGTGAGGGCTGCCGCGGTGGTCAGCGGATTGGCTGCCGGGGTCGGGAAGATGGCGAGGAAGGTCCCGGGCTTGCCGTTGAAGGAGACCCTGGTGTCGGTGTTCTCGGCGCCGAGTTCAACACGGGCCACGTCGCGCAGGCGCACGACATTGCCGTCGGTCGAGCGCAATGGCAACTCGGCGAAGGCCTGCGGTGTCTGCAGCGTCGAGCGCACGGTGATCGACGAGACGACATATTCGTTCTGGGTGTTGCCGGGCGCCGACAGGAAGTTGGAATTGTTGATCGCCGTCAGCACTTCGGCCGCCGTCACGCCGCGCGCTGCAAGCCTCACCGGGTCGATCCAGACGCGCATCGAATATTCCTGGGCGCCGAAGATCTGCACGTCAGCGACGCCTTCGACCGTCGACATGCGGGGCCTGATGACGCGCTCGATATACTCCGTCAGCTGCTCCTTGGTCATGTTCGGATTCTGCATCGAGATGTACATCATCGCGAACTGCTGACCCGTACCCTTGACGATGACCGGGTCCTTGGAGGCGTCCGGCAAGGTGCCGCGCACGCCCTGGACCTTGGACAGCACTTCGGTCAGCGCCACGTCGGGATTGGAACCGAGCTTCATCTGCACCGTCACGGTGCTGGAGGACGGCCGGCTGGACGAGGTGACGTAGTCGATGTTCTCGGTCGAGGCGACGGCGCGCGCGATCGGGGCTGAAATGAAGCCCTGGATCAGGTCGGCGCTGGCGCCCGGATAGGCCGTCGTGATGGTGATCGCGGTTTCGTCGACCTTCGGATACTGCCGGATAGACAGGTTGAAGATGCCCTGGAAACCGAGCAGCAGGATCATGCAGGCAAGGACGGTCGAAAGGACCGGCCGGCGGATGAAGAGATCGGAAAAGCTCATTGCTGGTCGGCCTGCTTGTTTGCCGATTTGGTCGGGTCGATGGTGTTGTCGACGTTGACGGTCATGCCGTTGAAGAGGCGGTTCTGACCCGCGGTGACGACCTCGTCGCCGGCCTTGAGCCCTTCGACGATCTCGACCATGCCTTGATTGCGGCGGCCGGGCTTGACGAAGACCTGCGACAGCACCAGCGTGGGCTTCTCACCTTCGGCCGCCGGCTTGGCCGGATCGGCCGCTGCTGGCTTGGCGGCATCGGAAGCGGCCTTGTCCGCTGGCTTGGCGTCCGCCGGCTTGGTGGCATCGGCCGCCGGCTTCATTGCGTCCGCAGGCTTGGCGTCCGCCTGCTTGTCGGTGGCCGCAGCGGCTGGCTTTTCGCCCGGCTTGGCTGGCTGCGCCGGGGGCGCCCCGGCGGGTTTCGCCGGTTGCACCACGAATATGTAGTCGCCATAGAGGCTGGTGGTCAGCGCCGTCTGCGGCAGGGAGAGCACGTTCTGCTCCGCGGGCAGTTCGACGCGCACCTGCACGAACTGGCCTGGGGTCAACTTCCCTTCGGGATTGGCGACTTCCGCCCGGATGTTCACCAGCCGGCTGGAGGGGTCGATCTTGGGGTCGATGCCCCGAATGGCGCCGGCAAATGGCTTGTCGTCGCCACCAAGGCCGAGCCGAACGGTCTGGCCGATCTTGAGCAGCGGGAGTTGCTGTTCGGGCACTGAAAAGTCGACCCGCATCGTGTCGAGATCCTGGAGCGTCACCACCGAGGTGCCAGGTGACAGGTACTGGCCGAGATCGATCTTCGGGATGCCGACGGTGCCGTTGAAAGGCGCGGTAAGCTGCTTCTGGTCGAGCACGGCCTGCAGCCTGGTGACCTGGGATGCCGAAGCGGAGGCCGCCGCACGCGCGGTGTCCAGCGTCGAGTCGGAGCCGACACCACGCTTTGTCAGTTCGATGGCGCGGGTCAGCGTGGTCTGATCGAGCGCCGCCTGCGCCTTCTGCGCATCAAGATCGGCGCGCTCGACGGCGTCGTCGAGTTGCAGCAGCACCGCATTGGCCGCCACCTTCTGGTTGGCATGGAAAGGGATTTGCTTGACGATGCCAGCGGTCTCGACCGTCAGGTCGACACCGCGCACGGCCCGCACCGTACCGATCGCCTCGACGCCCGGCGTCCAGCTCGACGGCTTGACGATGGTCGTCGACACGGTCGCCGCCGGCGGCTTCATGGTGGCGAAATACTGCTTGATGCCGTTGTCGCGCAGGAAGTTGAAGCCGACGATGCCGCCGACCACAATGACGAGCACGGCAAGAACCACAATAATGATAAAGACACGGAGTATGCGCTTGAACAAGAAAGTCCCCTCAGTCGAAAATCCGGCGCGAAGCACGGATATCGGGACACATACCGACTGTGGGTCCCGATTTCAAATGGTGGCGGTCTTACTGTACCGTCTGGACGGTCTTGTCAATTGGGCCTAAGCTTGCGATGGGAGGCACCATGAGAGCCCAAAGACCGAACTCGCGCGAGAAGATTCTCGCCGCGGCGGCTGATGTTGCCCGGGAATCCGGGCCCGGTAGCCTGTCGCTCGATGCCGTCGCCAGCCGCGCCGGCGTATCGAAGGGTGGGCTGCTCTACAATTTCCCGACCAAGGCCAAATTGATGCAGGGCCTCGTCGAAGACTATCTGCGCGATTTCGAGCAAGCGCTGGAAACCGCGAACAGCAACGACAACGGCAAAAATCCCCTCGCCGTCTATATCAGACTGTCAGCCGAGGATTGCGAGGAAAAGCAGCCGTCGGCATCCTGGATTTTTTCGGCGATCGCCGAGGATCCCGATTTCATGATGCCGATAAAGACATTCAAGCGGCAGCTTTTCGAGCGCCTGAAGGGCGAGGCGCCGGACCTCAAATCGCTGCTGGTCTGCTATCTCGCCATCGAAGGACTGCGCAGCATGAACCTGTTCGATTCCGACGTGCTGTCGAAGGACGAGCGCCAACTCTTGGTATCGTCACTTCTCGAGATCGCCAAATAGGCCTGCCTGCGCGGGTGCAGGACGACGCTGTGATTTCAAATCGCCGGCAAGGCCTTGCCTGTCGAGGGGTCGAACAAGCGAAGCGCGGCCTCGTCGAAGGTGAGGTTGCGCTTTTCGCCCTTGGCGAGCTGGGCTCGCGGCGGCAAGCAAGCCGTCAGCCGCTGCGCGCCGATCCGGGCCGTGGTGACCAGTTCAGGGCCAGTCAGTTCGACCACCTCGATCTCCACCGGCAATGACAGGTCCGTGGCGGCCCCGGTCGCCACACGAAGCGCTTCCGGCCTGATGCCGACGACCATTTGTGCGCCCTCACGAGCCGCATTCGCATAGCGTGCGGGCAAAGGGATCCGTACATCGGACCCGGCAATGGCCAGCCTGCCGTCGGTAATGGTGGCCTGAAGCGTATTCATCGACGGCGCGCCGACGAAGCCGGCGACATAGAGTGTTGCCGGGTCGTTGTAGATTTCTTCCGGGGTGCCGAGCTGCTCGATCCTGCCGTCGCGCATGACAGCGATGCGGCTGGCCAGCGTCATCGCCTCGATCTGGTCGTGGGTGACATAGACGACGGTGGTCTGCAGCATCTGGTGCAGGCGCTTCAACTCGGTGCGCATTTCCAGGCGCAGCTTGGCGTCGAGGTTGGACAACGGCTCGTCGAAGAGGAAGACCTGCGGCTTGCGTACCAGCGCCCGGCCGATGGCGACGCGCTGGCGTTGGCCGCCGGACAGCTGGCTCGGCTTGCGGTCGAGCAGAGCTTCGATCTGCAGCAGCCTTGCCGCTTCGTTCACCGCCCTGTCACGCTCGTCGGCCGCGACGCCGCGCATCTCCAGTCCGAAGCCGATGTTGCGGCGCACGGTCAGGTTCGGATAGAGCGCATAGGACTGGAAAACCATGGCTATGTCGCGGTTCTTGGGGTGTACGCCGAGTATCGAGCGGCCGCCGATCAGTACGTCGCCGCTCGTGGCTTCGGCCAGTCCCGCGATGATGTTGAGAAGCGTCGATTTTCCGCAGCCGGACGAGCCGAGCAGCACCAGGAATTCACCGCTCTGCAGCGCGATGTCGATGCTTTTCAGCGTTTCGACACTGCCATAGCTCTTGCGGATGTCGCGGATTTCAAGCGCGCTCATGCATGGGACCCTCGAACTGCATCGGCCCGCCATAGTTGCGGGGCAAGGTGGAAATGGCGCGCGAGGCGACATGCGTCGCGGCGCGGAGGCAGGCGGACAGCGGCTGTTCCTGTGCCAATGCGGCCAGGAAGGCGGCATTGAAGACGTCGCCGGCCCCGATCGTGTCGACGACACGGACATCGGGCGCGACGGCTTCGACAAGCGTATTGTCCGGGCCGATGGCGATGGCGCCATGCGGCCCGCGCTTGACCACAAAGGTCGCACCTTGCCTCATGCTGGACCGGATTTCACGCGCCGCTTCCTCAGGACCTGGCAATCCCGCTAGGGTCACCGTCTCGACTTCGTTGAACAACGCCAGCGCGCAGCGCGAGAGCCACACCCTTGTCGCGGCGCAATTGGCCTCGGTCCAGCCATCGATCGGCCAGCCAGTGTCGAGCGCCACTGATATGCCGTGGCTGTCGGTCCAGTCGAAGAAAGCTTCATAGTCGCGCGTGAGGTCCTCGGTCAGGAAGGAGCCGGAGAGCAATGCATAGCCGCCGGAAAGCGCGCCGCCGTCGAGAACGGACAAGACATCACCGAGGCTGAAGCGGGGCAGGTGGCCGCGCGTGGTCAAGAAAGTTCGTTCGCCATCGGGATGGGTCATGCCGACCGACAAGGTCGTACCTTCGGGACGGACCACCCATTTCTCGGCGCGAAATCCAAACGCTTCGCGAAGCCAGCGGCCGAACTGGTCGTCACCGACATTGGCGGCAATCGCGAAATCGACGCCCAGCGCTTGCCAGGCAAGCCCGGTGTTGCCGGCCTGGCCGCCGACCCGCAATTCGTCATGGTCGACGACGGTCTCGGTTCCCGCCTTCGGCCATGGCGCGATCGGGCCGACAATCAGGTCGACATTGACGTTACCGATCACCGCCAGCGGACGCATCACTCGCTCCTGGTGATCTTGGTGGTGCGCACGGGCGTGCCGGCATTGTCGACGCGGCTGTCGGCGAAGGCGATCATCAGGCGCTGCGCCACCGGCAGCATGGCGAAGACAGCGGCCATCCCCGATGCTGATCTGAACGAGAGCGTGACGGCGCCGGCGACAGGCGGTTGCCCGGACGCGTCGAAGATGACCAGCGGCGCGCCGGCCTCTACCACCGAAAGGGCCATGGCGGTGACAAGGTCCGACGTCGGGTCGTCACCACGAAACAGGACGACGCCGATCTGGGGGCCGAGCATCTCCATCGGCCCGTGCCGCAACTGGCCGCCTTCCAGCGAAAAGCAGGGGAGCCGCGACAGTTCGGTGAGCCCAAGCGCCAGGGCTTCGGCCACGCCTTGCAGGCGGCGACCGGAGGTGACGATCGTGTCCACCTTGCCAAGCGCGACAAGTGCGGGGGCGATGACGCAATCCTGCGGAGCCTCGAGCACAGCAAGCGCGGCGGCGGGATCCTCACCCAGAGCAGCCAGGATGGCCAGATGCAGGGCCAGGGTCACGGTCAGGCTGCGGGTCGCGGCGAAAGCCAGCTCAGTGCCACCGGCGCCGACCAGGCAAGGCGCTGTGCGGGCGAGAAATGAACCGCCTTCGAGCGTCAGGCCGAAAATATCCGAGCTGCCGCCGGCCTGCGAAAACCATCTGACGACCTCGGCGCTCTCGCCGGATTGCGAGGTCACGATCACTGTGCGGCCTGCGAGCGGCAATGGCTGGCCGAGCTGTTCGGACAGCGGCAGCGCCAGCGCATCGATGCCAAGCGCGCGATAGAGCGGCTCGACGGCACGGCCCACCGCATGCGAGCCGCCCATGCCAAGCAGGAGCAGGCGTCCGGTCTTGCTGATCGAGGCGGCGACCTTTAGCGCCATGGCGGTGTTTTGTTCGAATGAAGCGCGCGCATCCGCATGCTGGCGCTGCATTTCGCGATCGATGGCGACCAGTCCGGCCGGCCGAATTCCTGTTGCAGTCATGGTCATCCTTTCACACCGCCGCTGGTCAGGCCCGAGATCAGCGCCCGCTGCATGACAAGGCCGATCAGCACCGGCGGTAGGGCGGCCAGCACGCCGGCCGTGGCGATCAATCCGTAGTCGGAAACACGGCCGCCGGCCAAATCGGCGATGGCGACGGTCAAGGTCTTGGCGCGCTGGTCTGAGGTGAACAGCAGCGCATAGAAAAATTCGTCCCAGGCCAGCAGCACGGCGAACAGCGCCGATGTCGCCATCACCGGTGCCGCCAGCGGCAACGTGATGATGCGCAGTGTCTGGAACAGGCCGGCGCCGTCGATCATCGCCGCCGCCTCGATCTCACGCGGGATGGAATCGAAACCGGATTTCATCAGCCAGGTGGTGAAGGGCGCCAGGATGGTGAGATATACCAAAGCCAGGCCGAAGACATTGTTGAGCAGGCCGAGATGCGACAGGCCCATATAGAGCGGCACGGCCAGCGCCACCGGCGGCAGCATGTAGGTGGCGATGACCATCGACAGCGACCAGCCGATCGCGGGCGTGCGCGACACCGCCCAGCCGGCGGGAATGGCCAAGGCGAGTGCCGCCAGCGTCGCCATGCCGGCGATCTCGAGACTGTTGCGCAGCGAAGAGGTGAAGGCGCCGCCGGCGCTGTTTTCAGCCGTCGACAGCAATAGCTGGTAGCGGGAGAAATCGGCTGCCTGCGGCCACCAGCGCAGCGGCTTGGCGGCAAGATCGGCGGCCGGCGAAATGCTCATGATGAACAGCCAGGCGAGGGGCGCAAGGATGATCGCGGCGAGCAGCAGCGCGCAGGCATAGATGAAGATGGTGAAAGCGGGGCTCTTGCGTTCCATCAGGCGGCACTCCCTGCGGTCTTCCTCACCAAGGCCGCATAGGCGACGGCGAGCAGCGTGACGAGCAAGGTGACGATCAGCGCCAGCGACGCGCCCGAGCCGGCACGCTGGAAGGAGAACGCTTCCTGGTAGACGAGGATCGAGAGTGTTCGCGTGGTGTTTGCCGGCCCGCCGCGGGTCATCACCCAGATGATGTCGAAGACCTTGAAAGCCTCGATGGTGCGCAGCACCAGCGCCACCATCAGCGGGCCTGCGAGATAGGGCAGGATGACGAAACGGAAGCGATTGAACGGTCCCGCGCCGTCGACGAGCGAGGCCGCGGTGATGTCGCGTGGTACCGCCTGCAGGGCGGCGAGCGCGATCAGCGCCACCAGCGGAAAGTTCTTCCAGCAATCGGCGACGATGAGGGCAGCCAGCGCCGTGCCCGGCTCGCCGAGCCAGGACCGATAGGCGTCGATGAGATGCAGTTGCGTCAGCGCGGCGTTGAGCGCGCCATATTCGGGATTGTAGATCAGCCGCCACAGCGTGGCGTTGACCACGGTCGGCAGCGCCCACGGCAGGATCATGAGGGCGCGCAGGATGGCGCGGCCGCGAAATTCCTGGTTGAGGAGAAGGGCGGCGAGGACGCCGATCACCATTTCGGCGACGACCGAAATGACCGCGAACAATGTCGTGGTGATCAGCGTACGCGAGAAATTCGAGCTCGACAGCATGCTGGTGTAATTGTCGACACCGACGAAACTGCCGGCCGTGCCGACTAGCCTGGCATCGGTAAAGGAGAGCCCGACCGTATCGACCAGCGGCCAGCCGATGACGGCGACCATGACCACGAGCAGCGGCAGCATCAGCAGCCAGGCGCGGGTTGTCATCCAGGTGCTCGACATCGGAGCAGCCTCTCTCAATTCAACACGATTTCAGAAATAGCACGGGCGGCACAAGGCCGCCCGCAATGGGTGGAAATCAGAGGCCGCTGTTCTGCGCGGCGGTCTTCAGGGCATCTTCCGGCGAGGCCGTGCCGAGCAGCGATTCCTGGATTGCCTGCTGCAGGGCGGTCGACAACTCCTGGTACTTCGGCGTGGTCGGGCGCGGATACATGGCGGCCAGGCCAAGCTTGGCGGCGGCGATCAGTTCCTCCTGGCCCTTGGTGACGGCCGGGTCGTCATAGGACGAGCCCCAGATCGGCAGCGAGAGTTTGGCGTACTGGTTCTGCGTTGCCTGCGAGGTCATGAAGGTGATGTACTTCCAGGCCTCGTCCGGATGCTTGGAGACCGCGGTGACGCCGAGACCCATCGAGCCGTTGACGGCCGACACTTCGCTGGTGCCGGCAACGCCCGGCGCCGGCACGACGCCGACCTTGCCGGCTACCTTCGAGTCCTTCGGGTCGTTGGCCATATTGTACATGTAGGTCCAGTTCAGCGCGAAGGCGGCATCGCCATTTTCGAAGACCTTGCGAACGTCCTCTTCCAGGAATTCCTTGGAATTGGGATTGGTGAGACCCGACTTGTAGCTGTCGACCATGTACTTCAGCGCCAGCAGGCCGCCGCCATTCTGGAAGTCCGGCTTGCCGTCCTTGAGGAAGTCGCCGCCATAGGCGCTGACCAGTGTGGTGTAATCGCAGATCGCGGCTTCGGCCTGCGACCAGCTCCACGCGATCGGTGTCTTCAGCAGACCCTTGTCCTGGATGATCTTGGCCTGTGCGCCAAGCTCTTCCCAGGTCTTCGGCGGGGTCTTGATGCCGGCCTTTTCCAGGATGTCCTTGTTGTAGAACAGGTATTTGGTGTCGAGGATCCATGGCATGCCGTAGTACTTGCCGTCATACTGGACGGTGGTCCAGGCGCCGGGCAGCACGCCCTTCTTCATGTCGTCGGTGATCTTCGAAGACACATCGACCAACACCTTGTTGGTGGCGTATTCGGCCGGCCAGATGACATCGAATAGGACGACATCGTAGCCGCCGCCCGACCCTTGAGCGAGCACGGTCTTGTCGTGCAGGCCCTCATAGGGAACGAATTCGAGATTGATCTTGACGTCGGGATTGGCCTTGGTGAAGGCATCCGTCATGGCGCGCACGTCGGCCTCGCTGTAGGCGGCCTGCGCCATGAAGAGCGCGTTGAGCGTCGTCTCGGCGAAGGCGTGGGGGACGAGCAGTCCTCCGGCAAAAACCGCGCCGACCAGTGTCTTGGTGATCGTCCTAAGCATTTTCTTCTCCCATTGCAGCGTTGACGGGCCGGCGCTGCCAGGCAATTGGCATCGTCTTCCCGGATCCGTGTCGCGTGACCTGATGGTTACCCGGCTGACCAGTGGCGACAGGCGGAGGCCTTGGCCATCTTGTTTTTGGACGCTCGGTTTGCATTAAGTCAATTCGCTTGACTTAATTAGTCGATCAATATCCTAATGGAGTCAAGAGGGGAAACGCCGATGGACGACATCAGCCAGATCCGCGCCAAGAGCGGCACCAACCAGGAGGGCACAAGCGCGCACAATCGCCGCGTCATGATCGAGGCGCTGCGTCTCAATGGCGCGCTGTCGCGGGCCGACCTCGCGCGAGCGACGCAGCTCACCAAGCAGGCGGTCTCCAACATCATCGAGGACCTGGAAAGCGATGGTCTGGTCGTCGCGCTCAAGGCGGTGCGCAAGGGCCGGGGCCAGCCGTCGACCCCCTACAGGCTGGTTCCTGAAGGCGCTTTCGCCATCGGCCTGCAGATCGACCGTCACCTGACGCGGGCGGTCGCGGTCGATCTGATGGGCAGCGTGCTGACGCGCGCCGAGGCGAACCTGCCTTTCGATGAGCCGTCAAGGGGCGTCGAGGTGATCCTGGACCTGATCGATGGCGTCCGGCGCGAGCTGTCCGGCATCTCGTCGCAGTCGGAAAAACGTCTCGTCGGTCTTGGCGTCGCCATGCCCGGCCCGTTCGGCCTGAAGAATTCGGACGACAAATGGATGATGCCGGCCTGGCAGAAGTTTCCGCTGCTGGACACGCTGGCCAAAGGCACTGGACTGAATGTCGGCCTGCAGAACGATGCCGCGGCCTGCGCGACGGCCGAGCGCATCGTGGGTGCCGCGCATGGCGTCGACCACGCGGTGTGTGTCTATGTCGGCTATGGCATCGGCGCCGGACTGATCCTGAACGGCGAGCTGTACAGCGGTGGTCATGGCAATGCAGGCGAAATCGGCATGGCCTTGCTGTCGCCGGCTGGTCCCGGCTCGACACCGCTCGAACATCGCGCGTCGCTGGCCTCGCTTTACCAGCATCTTGGTCTCGATCCAGCCGACGAGGACCTCTACGAAAAGATCGGCGCGCTGGCCGCGGCGGGTGACGTGAAGATCCTGGCCTGGATCGACGGGGCGGCCCATGACCTGCGCTGGAGCGTGCATCTGATCGAAACCATCTTCGATCCGCAAACAGTGATCCTGACCAGCGGCGCGCCGGAAGCGCTGGCGCGCCGGCTCGTCGAGGCGATGCATCCGCTGCTGCCGTCGATCGCCGACAGGCCAGGCCGGACCTTGCCGCGCCTGCAACTCGGCACCACCGATCCCTGGTCGATAGCGCTTGGCGCGGCCGCGGCGCCGATCAGCCGTGCCTTCGATCCGCTGTTCTCGGCGATCCTGAAGACACGCTCCGGTCCCGCTTGAAGGAGACCGTGCGTCGAGGCAGAGCCTCTCCCGGCGTCACACAGGGTTCATCGTCCGGACATAGCGTCTTTTCCAGTTCTTTGCTGCAATGCAAAAGGAGTGGGACATGGTGGACATAGTTTCTAGTGAGGCGGGCATTCCGAGGCCGGATCATCCGCTGGATAGTTCAGGCGGCGCGAAGTGGTTCCTGCCGGTCTTCGGTGTGCTGGTGCTGGTTGGCGTGGTCTATGTCGGCTACGCGCTGAGCCAGGACCTGGCGGTGGCCAAGACGGTGCCGTGGATCCTGCTCGGCATCGCCTTGCTGATCGCGCTCGGCTTCGAATTCGTCAACGGTTTCCATGACACCGCCAATGCGGTGGCGACCGTCATCTACACGCGCTCGCTGCCGGCGGAATTCGCCGTCATGTGGTCGGGCGCCTTCAATTTCCTCGGCGTTCTCACCTCCAGCGGAGCGGTCGCCTTCGGCATCCTGTCGCTGCTGCCGGTCGAGCTGATCCTGCAGGTCGGCTCCTCCTCCGGCTTTGCCATGGTGTTCGCACTGCTGGTGGCCGCGATCCTATGGAACCTCGGCACCTGGTTCCTCGGCCTGCCGGCGTCCAGCTCGCACACCATGGTCGGCTCGATCATCGGCGTCGGCCTTGCCAACCAGTTCATGGCACCTGCCGGCAGCGCCACCAGCGGCGTCGACTGGTCGCAGGCCACCAATGTTGGCGTGACCTTGCTGGTGTCGCCGATCATCGGCTTCTTCGCCGCCGCCATCCTGCTCTACGCGATGAAGCTTCTCGTCCGCAATCCGGCGCTCTACGAGGCGCCGAAAGGCAATGCCCCGCCACCCTGGTGGATCCGCGCGCTGCTGATCTTCACCTGCACCGGCGTCAGCTTCGCGCATGGCTCCAATGACGGACAAAAAGGCATGGGCCTGATCATGCTGATCCTGATCGGCGTGGTGCCGACGGCTTATGCGCTGAACCGCACGCCTGACATCAACTATCTCGAAGCCTACAAATCGGCTTCGGTCAGCGTGGAGACCGCGCTGGGCAAATATGTGAAGCCCGGTGCCACCGTCGCCGATGCGAAGGATGCCAAGGCAGCCGTGCAGGATGCCGTGCGCACCCGGACCTGGAGCGACAAGACGACCGTCGCGCTGCAGAGCTATATCCACAACACGACGGCCGAGCTGCAGCCCTATGCTTCGGTCGATACCGTGCCGACAGATCTGGTGAGCAACGCCCGCAACGACATCTATCTGATCGGCGAGGCGCTGAAACTGATCGACAAGAAGAAGTTGCTGCCGATGGAGGCCGCCGATCTCAAGGCGGTCACCGATTATCACAAGGCCGTCGATAACGCGACGAAGTTCATCCCGATCTGGGTGAAGGTCGCGGTGGCACTGGCGCTTGGCCTCGGTACCATGGTCGGCTGGAAACGCATCGTCGTCACGGTCGGCGAGAAGATCGGCAAGAGCCACCTGACCTATGGCCAGGGTGCTGCCGCCGAACTCGTCGCGATGGTCACCATCGGCATGGCCGACCGTCTGGGTCTGCCGGTATCGACGACCCATGTGCTGTCATCCGGCGTCGCCGGCACGATGGCGGCGAACGGCTCGGGCCTGCAATGGTCGACGGTGCGCAATCTGCTACTCGCCTGGGTGCTGACCTTGCCTTGCTCGATCACGCTCGCCTTTGTGCTGTTCATCGTCTTCCGCCAGGTGTTCTGAGCGGGCGACGTAAGCGACGACAGCACCGACGGCGCCAAATTGGCGCCGTCTCGTTTTCCAACGTTATGTTGGCTGTAATCTCGGACGGCAGTTATGAACGACGCATCGCATCTGGCCTGCTTGCCGTCGACGACCAGCATTCGGCGCCCGGGCTGGTCTGGGCCTATCGCGGCTTGCCAGGCAAACCCGCGGTGGCACTTGCTCCGCGCGATATCGATGCCGCACTGGCAATGCCGGAAGGCTGGGTCTGGCTGCATGTCGATCTCGTCGACCAGCGCGCCCATTCCTGGGTCAGCCACGCCTGCGCCTTGCCGGCCTCGGCGCATGCGATCCTCGAAGGCCATGAGGACAGCCCCGCGCTGGCGCATGAGGATGGTGTCGTCCACGGCATTTCCGCCGACCTGCACAGCGAATCGCGCGTCAGTCGACCACCATCGGCAGGTTGCGCTTCGCGGTTTCGGAGCGGCTCTTGGTAACCGGCCGCCGCCATTCGCTCGCAGCGGTCGAGGAGGTGCACGAGGCGCTGGCCGCGGGGCTGCGACCCGCCACCGCCTTCCAACTTTTCGAGGCGATCGTGCTGGCCTTCTGCGGCAGCACCAGCCTGCGGCTCGCGGCCGCCACCAAGCGGCTCGATGAGGTGGAGGACCATCTGGTGACCGAGCGGCTTGCCGACGAAAGGCGGAGGCTGAAGGATGTGCGCCGTCTCGCGGTCTCCCTGCACCGGCCGATCTCGGCGCTGGCGGCACTTTTCCGGAACGAGGACCGCTCGAACTGGAAACTGTCGGAAGGCGCACACGAGACGTTGCGCCGGCTCACCACGCGTCTTGAACGGCTCGACCGGGAGGTCGTCATGGTCAACGACCGGGCGCGGCTGTTGCAGGAGGAAGTCGCCGCCGAGCTCGCGGACGAATCCAACCGCAGCCTGAAGGCGCTGGCGGTGATGAGCGCGCTGCTTTTGCCGGGCTCGCTGATCGTCGGCATGTTCGGCATGAACACCGCCGGGCTGCCGCTCACGCAAACACCTGGCGGCTTCGAGCTGGCGCTGTCGATCGCGGCGGGGGCGACCGGCCTGTTCTATTGGCTCTTGCTGAGAGCCGGCGCCAATCTCAGATTCTGAGCCCGGCTCAGTATTCCGCGCCAGGCGTCCCGCCTGAAACTCAGGTCGGATCTTCGCGATGCAGGTCGTGGATGGTGACGCCGTCGGCATTGGTCGGCAGCATCAGCCACTTCTTGTGACGCAGCGTGCGCTCGGTGTCCTCGAGGCCCATCTCCCAATGCTCGCGCATCGAGGTGCCCGAAAACTCGTAATCCTTGGCGTGGCCCTCGTAGCCTTTGTGCTGGTAGATCAGGTGGACGATGTTGACGACGCCGGCGTTGGAATAATCGGCGATCAGCTCCTTCTCGCCGTCCTTGAGCTGCTCCGGCGGCACGCGCTTCAGCGCATCGAGCAGCTTCATCTTCAGCGCATGGATGCGCTCGAAATTGTCGGTGTTCTGCCGCGTACGGCTCGAATACATGATGTCCTTGTGGCGCGACAGCACGTCGGCCATGCCGCGCGGAAGCACGCCGCGGGCGCTGAACAGATCGACCTGGAAGACCAGCGAGGAACGGTCCTCTTCCTGGTCGAGCAGATATTGCAGCGGCGTGTTGGACACGATGCCACCATCCCAGTAATATTCGCCCTCGATGCGGATCGAGGGAAAGGCAGGCGGCAGCGCGCCGCTCGCCATGATGTGCTCCGGCTCGATACGCACGTTCTCGGTGTCGAAATAGACGAAGTTACCGGTCCTGACATTGACCGCGCCGACGCTCAGCCGCTTCTTGCCGTCGTTTAGCACGTCGAAATCGATCAGGCTCTCCAGCGTGTCCTTCAACTCGGCGGTGTCGTAGAAGCTGGTGGCGCCTTCCGCTCCCGACAGCTGGAACCAGGGATTGGGATTGCGCGGCTTGAAGAAGCCGGGCTGGCCCATCGTCATCGTCATCAACGACGAGGTCTGGTTGCGGATGTCGCGGTAGATGTCACCTTCGGGCGTGTAGGACCAGATCTTGCGGCCGGAAATCGTCTGCCAGAACTGTTCCAGCCGTTGCAGCCGGCGGCTCGGTTCATTGCCGGCGATGATCGCGGCGTTGATGGCGCCGATCGAGACGCCTGATAGCCAGCTCGGCTCGCAGCCGGCGTCGGCCAGCGCCTGGTAGACCCCTGCCTGATAGGCGCCGAGCGCGCCGCCGCCCTGAAAGACCAGCGCAATACGGTCATACTGCGCCGTGATTTCCTCGATGGTGGCGGCGGCTGCCTTGTTGCGGTTACGCTCAAGCACTGACTTTCTCCAGCTCGGTTGCGCTGGCAGCGGATCGGCTGTGGTCAGCGAGGTAATCATGCACGACTTCGCCCAGGCCGAGCGTCAGATCGGCCTTGAAGTGAACCGCCGACACGATGTCGAGCACAGGCAGCTTCGCCACGTCGGCCATGACGTGAGGCCGCAGATCGAGCGCGGCCGGCGCCGTCCAGGCTTCCTTCAGCGTGATATCGGTGAGGTAGTAGCGGACCAGCTCGCAGATGCGCGGCGTGCCGTCGACATGCGGGATGATCTTGATCAGGAAATTGGGGGCGGCGAGCGAAGCGAGCACCTGGTCATGATCAGCCTCACGGTGCTTGTAACCCATCGTGCCGGTAGCGCAGAGCACGCTACCATAGTGCAGCGTGCCGACGATCACCTCGCCTTCATGAACGATCTTGGGATTGGCGAGCTTTTTCGGGAAACCCCACAGTTCACGCCCGCCGGCGATCGGCGCATCGTCGTCGAGATACATCGAATGGACATAGCCGCCATGTTGGCCCTTGTAGCGTACCGGGATGACCTGGCCGGTCTCGGTGTAGTCGCCGAAGCCGGTAGAATCCGGCATGCGGATGAACTCGTACTTGACCAGCGGCTCGTCGATCTCCAACGGCGCCGGCACGACGGCCTCGAGCGCCTCGCGTGTCGTGCGGTAGGTGATGATGACGTATTCGCGGTCGAAGAAACGATAAGGACCCGGCGGGAAGGAGGGATTGGTGAGCGGCATCGCATAGGCGCGCTTCACGACATCGGCGATTTCCATCCAGGTGCCCCCAACGGTTCGAAAATGACCCCGCGCGAATGCGCTGGCAAATATGTTGCACGGCACCATGACAATGCCGTGTCACCTCGAAGACGCCTTCTCCCGGAGCTGGCAAAGGCCGTCGTGGAGCTGTAATCGAGCCGACACATGGCCGTGGCATTGTCGTGTTGCGTCGCACAAACTATTCTCATCAGTTCCTCCCACCTCTTGCGAGATCTCCCATGGGTTCCCTGTCTTCGAAGAGTGCGCTTGTTACCGGCTCGACCAGCGGCATCGGCTTGGCAATCGCCCGCGCGTTTGCCGCCGAGGGCGCCAACGTCACCATCAATGGCCTGGGCGACGCCGCCGCCATCGAGCAGGAGCGCGCCGGCATCGAGAAGCATTTCGGCGTCAAGTGCCGCTACTCCGATGCCAACATGATGGATGGTGCCGCCGTCACCGCCATGGTCCATGACGCCGAAGAGGCATTCGGCAGCCTGGACATCCTAGTCAACAATGCCGGCATCCAGCATGTGGCGCCGATCGAGGCGTTTCCCGACGACAAGTGGGAAGCCATCATCCGCATCAATCTGCTTGCCGCCTTCTACGCCATCAAGGCGGTGGTGCCAGGCATGAAGAGCCGCAAATGGGGCCGCATCATCAACACGGCCTCGGCGCATGCGCTGGTCGCCTCGCCGTTCAAGTCGGCCTATGTCTCGGCCAAGCATGGCATATCGGGCCTGACCAAGACGGTGGCGCTGGAAGTCGCGCAGGACGGCATCACCGTCAATGCGATCGCGCCCGGCTATGTCTGGACGCCGCTGGTCGAGAAGCAGATCCCCGACACGATGAAGGCGCGCGGCATGACCGAGGAACAGGTCAAGCACGACGTGCTCTTGGCCGCGCAGCCGACCAAGGAATTCGTCACAGTGGAAGAGCTTGCGGCGCTGACGCTGTTCCTGTGCTCGGATGCGGCCAAGCAGATCACCGGCACGACCTTGCCGATGGACGGCGGCTGGACGGCACAGTAGAGCTGGTCGAGAGATAACGCCTTCAGGCCGACGCCAGGGGCGCCGGCAGGAAGCAGTGCGCGGGCCCATGAAAATCATCCAGCTCTCCGATCCGCATCTGATGGCGCCGGGTGGTCGTCTCCATGGCTCCGATCCGCTCGACCGGCTGGAGGCCTGCCTGGCGGACATCGGCAGGAACCATGCCGATGCCGATCTGGTGGTGATATCAGGCGACCTGACCAATGATGGCGAGCGCGCCGCCTATGCTGCATTGAGGGAGGCGCTGTCGGGGTTCGTGCCGGTTTGCCGGCTGATGCTCGGCAACCACGACGACAGGGCGCTTTTTGTCGAGATGTTCCCGCAAACGCCAGCCGAGCGCGGGTTCGTCCAGAGCGTTTTCGATGGCAGCGATGGCCGCCTGATCCTGCTCGATACGCTGGACAGCGGACATGTCGAGGGCAGGCTGTGCCCGGCACGGTTGGGCTGGCTGGACGAGAAGTTGCAGGAAGCCCGCGACCGGCCGGTCTTCCTCTTCATGCACCATCCGCCGTTCCGGATCCACATGCCGGTGCTTGACGATGTCAAGCTCGCCGACGCCGATACCTTCCATGACGTTCTCCTGCGCCACGGCAATGTCGGCCACATCTTTGCCGGCCACGTCCACAGGCTGATCGCCGGCAGCTGGCGCGGCATACCGGTCAGCACGCTGCGCAGCACCAACCATCAGAGCGCCCTCGATTTTTCGGACAGCTGGCAACTGGGCCACGAGCCACCCGCCTATGCCGTCATCTTCATCGATGCCGATGGAGTGATCGTCCATTTCCACGATTTTCCTGTCGCCGGATAACGCCGCCAACAGGATCAGGACGCCAACCGCTCAACCGTGAGCCCGCGTGGGCCGATGAATTCCGCGATTTGCCAGCTTTCCCGACCTCTTTTCCACCCTGCGGTGGACGCCGGGAAAGTGCTGCAAAAGCACACGGATTTGGACATTAGTCTTGACAGAAATACAGATGTTCAATACCCGTCAGACAATTGAACAGGCCTGCATTATGGGAGGAATGAGCGGTATGGCTTCCAATGTTTCGTTGACGGGCCTTGCCCGCGACCTCGAGGAACGCGGCAAATCGGGCAAGCCGATCCGCATCGGTCTGATCGGGTCGGGCGAGATGGGAACCGACATCGTCACCCGCGTCGCCCATATGTCGGGCATCGAGATCGGTGCCATCTCCGAGCTGAACCTGCCCGCCGCCAGCAAGGCGGTGGACATCGCCTTCCAGGAAACCGGCCATGCGCGCGAAGTTTCGAACGCTTCGGCGATGACGGCTGCCATGGAGGCCGGCAAGGTGGCGGTGACCAACGACGCCAGCCTGGTCATCAACAACGATCTTATCGACGTCGTCATCGATGCGACCGGTGTTCCCGCCGTCGGCGCAGAGATCGGTTTGCGCGCCATGGAGCATGGCAAGCATCTGGTGATGATGAATGTCGAGGCCGACGTCACCATCGGCGCTTATCTCAAGAGCGAGGCCGACCGGCTCGGCGTCACCTATTCGCTGGGCGCCGGCGACGAGCCGTCCTCCTGCATGGAGCTGATCGAATTCGTTTCGGCCATGGGCCACCCGATCGTCGCCGCCGGCAAGGGCAAGAACAACCCGCTCAACATCGACGCCACGCCGCCCGCCTATGAGGAAGAGGCCAGGCGCCGGCACATGAATGTGCGCATGCTGGTCGAGTTCGTCGACGGCTCCAAGACCATGGTCGAGATGGCGGCGATCGCCAACGCCACCGGTCTGGTGCCCGACAAGGCCGGCATGCATGGCCCGGCCGCGACGCTCGGCGAATTGAACAAGGTGCTGGTGCCGCAGAAGGACGGCGGCGTGTTGTCCAGGGTCGGCGTCGTCGACTATTCGATCGGCAAGGGTGTCGCGCCCGGCGTCTTCGTCGTCGCCGACATGTCGCATCCGCGCATCTCGGAACGCATGGAAGATTTGAAGATGGGCAAGGGTCCGTACTTCACCTTCCACCGCCCCTATCACCTGACGTCGCTCGAAGTGCCGCTGACCTGCGCCCGCGTCGTGCTCTACGGCAAGGCCGACATGGTGCCGCTGGCAAAGCCGGTGGCCGAAGTCTGCGCGGTGGCCAAGAAAGACATGCAGCCGGGCGAAAAGCTCGATGCGATCGGCGAATATTGCTATCGCGCCTGGATCATGACGGCGCCGGAAGCGCATGGCGCCAGGGCCATTCCCTGCGGCCTGCTGCAGGGCGGTTCGGTGACGGCGCCGATCAAGAAGGGCGAGTTGATCACCTACGCCAATGCCGCCCCGGCAGCGGGCTCCAAGATCGCCGAACTGCGCGCCCGCCAGGACAAGCTCGTCTACGGAACCGTGGAGGCCTGATCATGGCCGAAGCCAGCAAAGCCGTCGCGGACAGCCGCGCCAACCTGCCCTTCGTCTATCGCCAATACAGCGCCGAGCAACTGAAGCAGGTGCTCTACAAGATGTATCTCATCCGCCGCTTCGAAGAGGGCGCGGAGGAAAGCTACACGCGGGGCCTCATTCACGGCACCATGCATCTGTCGATCGGCCAGGAGGCCAGCGCCATGGGCATATGCATGCCGCTTGGCGAGGATGACCAGATCACCTCTACCCATCGCGGGCATGGCCACTGCATCGCCAAGGGCGCCGAGGTCAAGCGCATGTTCGCCGAGTTCTTTGGCAAGACCACCGGCTACTGCAAGGGCCGTGGCGGTTCGATGCACATCGCCGATGTCGCCAAGGGCAATCTCGGCGCTAACGGCATTGTCGGCGGCGGCATCCCGATCGCCGTCGGTGCCGCGCTCTCCTCCAAGATGATGAAGACCGGCAAGGTCGTGGTCTCCTTCTTCGGCGACGGCGCCAACAATGAAGGCGCCTTCCATGAGGCGCTCAACATGGCGGCAGTCTGGAAGTTGCCGGTGATTTTCGTCTGCGAGAACAATGGCTACGGCATGTCGACGTCGACGGCCCGCTCCACCGCTGTCAAGAACATCGCCGACCGCGCCGCCGCGTATTCGATGCCGGGCGTTATCGTCAACGGCAACATCTTCTCCGAGGTTGCCGAGGCTTCGTACAAGGCGGTCGAGCGGGCACGTGCGGGCGAGGGGCCGACGCTGATCGAATCCAAGACCTATCGCCATCGCGGCCATTCCAAGAGCGACCGCAATCGCTACCGGACCAAGGAAGAGATCGAGGACTGGATGTCGAACCGCGATCCGATCACGCTCTTCGAGAACGAACTGCGGGAATTCGGTTTCATCGACGACAAGGGCATCGAGGCCATCCGCGAGGCGGTGGTGCGGGAGATCGCCGACGGCATCGAGTTCGCCAAGGCGAGCCCTTCGCCCGATGTCAGCGAGACCGGAAATTACGTATATACGGAGCAGGCGTGATGGACGCGATGGTGCGTGAACTGAGCTACGCCCAGGCGATCCAGGAGGCCATGGCGATTGCCATGGACATGGACGACCGCGTCTTCCTGATGGGCGAGGATATCGGCGTCTACGGCGGCGCCTTCCAGGTGACCGGCGATCTGGTCGAGCGCTATGGCGCTGAGCGGGTGCTGGACACACCGATCTCTGAACTGGGCGGCGCGGGCGTCGCTGTCGGCGCCGCGCTAACGGGCATGCGGCCGATCTTCGAATTCCAGTTTTCCGACTTCGCCACGCTCGCCATGGAGCAGATCGTCAACCAGGCCGCGAAGATGCGCTTCATGCTGGGCGGCGAGATTTCAGTGCCCGTCGTGATGCGCTTCCCCGCCGGCTCCGGCACGGGTGCGGCGGCGCAGCACAGCCAGAGCCTTGAAGCCTGGCTCGGCCATGTGCCGGGGCTGAAGGTCATCCAGCCGGCGACACCCTATGATGCCAAGGGCATGCTTCTGGCTGCCGTCGCCGATCCCGATCCGGTGATGATCTTCGAGCACAAGCTGCTCTACAAGATGAAGGGGCCGGTGCCGGAGGGCTATTACACCGTACCGATCGGCAGGGCCGATATCCGCCGCGAGGGCCGCGACCTCACGATCGTCGCCACCTCGATCATGGTGCAGAAGGCGCTCGACGCCGCCGCCACGCTGGAGGCCGAAGGCATCGACGTCGAAGTCGTCGATCTCCGGACCATCCGGCCGATGGACAAGCAGACGGTCATCGATAGCGTCAAGAAGACGTCGCGGCTGATGTGCGTCTATGAAGCAGTCAAAACGCTGGGCATCGGCGCCGAGGTCAGCGCCATGATCGCCGAGAGCGATGCGTTCGACTACCTCGATGCACCGATCGTGCGGCTGGGTGGCGCGGAAACGCCGATCCCGTACAATCCGGAGCTGGAAAAGGCCACGGTGCCGCAGGTTCCCGACATCACCACCGCCGCGCGCGACCTCGTGAAAGGGGTTCGCTGAGACATGCCGACCGAAGTCATTCTTCCCAAGGTCGACATGGACATGGCAACCGGACAGATCTCGCGCTGGTTCGCCGAGGAAGGCGCGCACGTCAAGAAGGGCGACGTGCTGTTCGAGATCGAGACCGACAAGGCGGCGATGGAAATCGATGCACCGGCCAGTGGCGTGTTGCGCGACGTGACGGGCAAGGAAGGTGTCGACATTCCGGTCGGCGCGCCGGTTGCGTGGATCTATGCGGAGAATGAGACGTATGGGGACAAGGCGCCAATCTCCCCCCTCGTGGGGGAGATGTCGGCGGAGCCGACAGAGAGGGGCGCTGTCCCGCCAACGCCTCATTCCGTCACGCCCCCCTCTGCCCTGCCGGGCATCTCCCCCACAGGGGGGGAGATTGGCCAATCGCCGTCGGGCGGACGCGCGACACCGCTGGCTCGCCGTCTGGCGCGCGAGGCGGGCCTCACCCTTTCAGCCATATCCGGCACCGGCCCGCATGGCCGGGTGGTGAAAGCAGACGTGGATGCCGCGATCGCCGGTGGTGGTGCCAAGGCAGCGCCCGCCGCCAAGGCTCCGGCTGGCGCACCAGCCGCCGCGCCGGCGGTGAAGCCAATGTCGGACGACCAGGTGCTGAAGCTGTTCGAGGAAGGCTCCTACGAACTCATTCCGCATGACAACATGCGCAAGACCATCGCGCGGCGCCTGGTCGAAGCCAAAACCAC
>NZ_AZUY01000011.1:0-2500 GCF_000513935.1 Mesorhizobium sp. WSM3626
CACTGGCATTGTTGTAGCGGCCGAACTCGAGCTGTTTCCTGATGAAGCTCTCACAGTGCTCGTTCAAAGCGCAGTTGGGTATGGCGACCTCCTGGTGGAGATCATGGCTTGAGCGTCATTGATGACAATAGATAGCGATAGCTGGCAATCCACTGCCGATTCGGCGACGCTTCATCATCATGACCCGCCAAGCGGCATCGCCTCGGTCCCGATTCGACGGAATTGGACTACCGATTGGGGCAGCACCACGCGATCGAGGGTCTCGGTGCGAGCGGAGGCCGCAGATCCTGCTATCCACCATCCAATAGCGTGTGAGGAAGCCGGCTGAGTTAAAGCCCAACCGGCTAATCTGTTCATGCTTGGCGGCCAATCAATCTTGAACCTGGCCATCCCTCCATGGTCTTCACTGATTTGATTTTTGTCCGCGGCATCGGCGTCGCCTCTTTTGCGGGCCTGGACAGGATTGGATCGACACTCCACGGTGATTCGCATACGCAACGGCCCGCCGGCTTGGAGCCTTGGCGGCTGTCTTTTTGATTTGGTTTTGGGGGGAGGATTTGATTTTTGTGCGGGTCGCCGGCTTGGTCTGCTTGGGGCGGTCAGGCCGGATCCAAGGCGGCGCTTATCCGAACGCAAAGCGGCCCGCCGGCTTTGAGCCTGGCGGGCCGTTTTGGTAAGTTTGGTTGCGGGGACAGGATTTGAACCTGTGACCTTCAGGTTATGAGCCTGACGAGCTACCGGGCTGCTCCACCCCGCGCCACCACCGCGATCGCCGCTCTACTTTGGCGACTGCGGCATTCCTGTATCCACCAAATGAAAGGGCCGCTTAGAGCGGCCCGGGATCCCTTGGCGGGCTTTTATGCATGTCGCCCAAAAGTGTTAGCGGTTTTGGGGCAACGACATGCATCGAACAAAGCAATGAGAAGATTTCTCTGTCATCCGGTTGGATGTGAGTTTGAACGTGCGTTTAGCAGACCTGGCAGCGACCTACTCTCCCGCGTCTTGAGACGAAGTACCATCAGCGCTGGAGCGTTTCACGGCCGAGTTCGGAATGGGATCGGGTGCAGCCGCTCCGCCATAACCACCAGGTCGGCAAAACGCACGTTATTCGAGAAGCTGGTTTGAGCGAATAGCCATAGAGAGGAGCGAATAGGGGACCTATTTTGTGCTTTCTCGGAGCTTTTCGCTGGTCTTTTTTGTGCCTGGCCGTCCTTGGGTCTGGCCCTTCGAAGCGAAGCTTCGCAAGGTCGACCGACCGTCGGCGCCGATGCGCCGCACCCACGTAGCGCCGCCCGAAGGGCGGAACAAGCGTGAGTGAGAACAAACCATTTGACTTCGTCAAATGGACATTAGGAATGAGAACGATCAAGCCGATCGAACTATTAGTACCGGTAAGCTTCAAGCGTTGCCGCTCTTCCACACCCGGCCTATCAACGTGGTCGTCTTCCACGGTTCTCAGGGAATACTCGTTTTAAGGTGGGTTTCCCGCTTAGATGCCTTCAGCGGTTATCCCGTCCGGATATAGCTACCCTGCTATGCGGCTGGCGCCACAACAGGTCCACCAGAGATCCGTCCATCCCGGTCCTCTCGTACTAGGGACAGATCCTTTCAATATTCCTACACCCACGGCAGATAGGGACCGAACTGTCTCACGACGTTCTGAACCCAACTCACGTACCGCTTTAAATGGCGAACAGCCATACCCTTGGGACCTGCTCCAGCCCCAGGATGCGATGAGTCGACATCGAGGTGCCAAACAACCCCGTCGATATGGACTCTTGGGGGTCATCAGCCTGTTATCCCCGGCGTACCTTTTATCCGTTGAGCGATGGCCCTTCCACGCGGGACCACCGGATCACTATGACCGACTTTCGTCTCTGCTCGACTTGTCAGTCTCGCAGTCAGGCAGGCTTATGCCATTGCACTCAGCGAACGATTTCCGACCGTTCTGAGCCCACCATCGCGCGCCTCCGTTACTCTTTAGGAGGCGACCGCCCCAGTCAAACTACCCACCATACATTGTCCCGGACCCGGATAACGGGCCGCGGTTAGACATCCATAGTAATAAGGGTGGTATTTCAAGGGTGGCTCCACCTGAGCTGGCGCCCAGGTTTCAAAGCCTACCACCTATCCTACACATGCCACTACGAATGCCAATGTAAAGCTATAGTAAAGGTGCACGGGGTCTTTCCGTCTAACCGCAGGAACCCCGCATCTTCACGGGGAATTCAATTTCACTGAGTCTATGCTGGAGACAGCGGGGAAGTCGTTACGCCATTCGTGCAGGTCGGAACTTACCCGACAAGGAATTTCGCTACCTTAGGACCGTTATAGTTACGGCCGCCGTTTACTGGGGCTTCGATTCAGAGCTTGCACCCCTCCTCTTAACCTTCCAGCACCGGGCAGGCGTCAGACCCTATACGTCGTCTTGCGACTTCGCAGAGCCCTGTGTTTTTGATAAACAGTCGCTACCCCCTGGTCTGTGCCACCCTCCTCTACT